>JABXKC010000019.1 GCA_013375495.1 Promethearchaeota archaeon | reverse complement strand
TAAACCTAAAGAAGAACCCCCTAAACCTAAAGAAGAACCCCCCGTACCTAAAGAAGAACCCCCCGTACCTAAAAAAGAGCCTCCCATACTTAAGAAACCTCCAACGCCCGATGCTCCTAAAGTTGAAAGTCTAGTTAAACCGCAAATCCCCATAGCAGTCCCCCCACCAAAGGGTCCTCCAAATAAAATAGATGCGGTAGAAAAAGAACAACAACAAGAAATTCTCACGAAACCTATAGATCAAGAAGCAATAAGTAAACAAAAGGATACTATCGAGGCTGTTACGCCTTCACCACCAAAAGTGATTAAGCAACCAGAGATTCCGAAAGAAGAGAAACCTTCTGAACCCGATATTATAATCAAACCTAAAATCCAACACACTAAGGTAGGTTTAAATCTAAACCCCGAAGACTTCATGGTCAAACAACGCCCTAAAACCGTAACAACTGTACCGAAAGATGCTAAAAACAAATTAAAAACTTCACCGTTTGCCCATGTTTCAAATCCAGTGGTACCTAAAATGCCTACTCCTGTTTCACCTATAGAATTGGTAAATAAAAAGACTCCTTCAGGCTTCATACCACCCAGCAAAAGTGAAAAACCAAAAGTAAAAACGAAACCTAACATTCCAATGCATAAATCATCTGAAATTCCCAAAAAACCAGTGCCTCCTCCTGTTCCTGTTAGTTCAACAAAGCTTATAAAATCTAAAGAACAAGAGGTAGCGGTAAAATCTACTAAAGCACCAACTTCGATAACACCACCCATATTACCGCAAAAGGTAGAAAAACCTCCAGTTCAAGCTCCTTCGGGGGCTGTTGACACACAACAAAAAGCCAAAATTGAAAAATCATTAATGGATTTAAGGATTAAGAAAGCTAATATTACTAAAATGTCGTTAAACTTTGACATGAAAGAACTTACAGGTGAAATTACACCTGAAGAACTTGAAACTAAGAAGCAGAAATTGAAAACGATTGAAGCTAATATCGATCAACAAATCCAAGACTTAGAAAAAATGTTAGGGAAATAAATAACTTACTGTTCTTTTTAAGAATAATTAAAGATCCTAAAGTGAATGTAGAATATTTTTCATTCATAAAAAGATTTTTTACTTATTTTTCCTTAAAAAGTTTAGAGAATTAAGTTTTCTTAAGAAAATTTGTTTTTTAGGTGTATGTTTTGACAACTGTAATCATGAAATTTGGTGGAAGCTGTTTAATAGACAAGAGCGCTTTTAATAAAATCCTCGATATTTTAAATATATATAAAAATGCTAAAAAAATAATTGTCGCCTCAGCATTTAATGGGATAACAGATTTACTACTTAACACAGCTCATAATGTCAACAATTCAAAAGTTCTTGATGACAATATGGCAATATTAGAAAATAAGCATTTTAGTACCATAGAACAAATCTTCGAGGAGGATTCAGAACAATACATAAAAGCAAAACTTTGGGTTGACGAAAAACTTAGCGAATTAGAAGACACATTTGCTGATATTAAAGAATTTGGATTGGAACCCTATTACCAAGATTATATCTTAAGTTTTGGGGAAATTTTATCAACATATATACTAAATCAATATATCTTAAGTAAGGGATTAGATTCAGTATATATTCCTGCAAATAAGTTAATTATTACGAATGACGAGTTTAACAACGCTTATCCCTACTACGAATTTACAAATCAGCGGGTACAGAAACTATTGATACCTCTACTAGAAAATCCTAAGAAAGATACAATTATATGTATAACGGGATTCATAGGAAGAAATAAAATTGGGTATACTACCACTTTAGGGAGAGGTGGCTCCGATTACTCAGCTACAATTCTTGCCCATTCAATATATGAGACTGCAGAAGAGAAAAATATTAAAGTAATCTTGTGGAAGGACGTAGATGGTTTGTTGGCTATTAATCCAAAATACATACCACACTCAAATCTTATTAGAAACTTAGATTACAAAGAAGCTAAACATATAGCCAATTTTGGTGCTAAAATACTCCATCCTAAATGCCTTGAAGCAATCGAGAAGAAAAAAATACCTCTTGAACTAAGAAATTTTAACAAACCTTTAGAAAAAGTTGAGTTTACCGAAATCTCAGAGCACACCGATAAAAACGAGATCAAAGGAATTTCTACAGTAGAAGATGCTGTAATCATCACCATTATTTCAGGTAGTTTAGTTGATGTTCCGGGAGTTTTAGGAAGGATTTTTAAGGTTATGAGTAAAAATGAGATAAGTGTCTCTTTAGTGGCTCAAAGTGCCTCTGAAATTAGTACATCATATATTGTAAAAGAAAAAGAATCCAAGAGAGCAGTTGAAGCGTTATACAATTCAGGGTATTTTTCTGACTTTTTTGAAATCAAATCTGAAGAGGTAGCCATCATCAATATAACTGGTTTTAAAATATTAGAGAATTTAACCAAAGCCAAAATCTTTCAAGCTTTAGAGAAAAAAAATATCCATGTAAAGGCGTTGACTCAAAGTACTGAAGAATTAAATCTCTCATTAGTTATAGATAGAAAGGATGTAATTAATGCCATTAACATCATTCACGATGATTTATGCGAAGATTTTGAGCTTGAGTAAGATCGCTTAAGCTGGGAGGGAATCATGTTAAAAATAGTAATAATCAGAAAAAGATTAATTTTAATCTACTGACTCCTAGATTCGATTATTCTACGAGTGAGCTCAGTAAAGGCATCATCTACATTAATACCTGTTTTAGCTGAAGTTTCTATGTAAATACTGCCTTCCTTTTCAGCAAAGGCACGTGCTTCTTCTCGATCGATAACTTCTCCTACATCCTCGAGTAGGTCTACTTTGTTTCCAATCAATACAAAAGGGATGTTCTCATTGCTGAATTGCCGGATTTCTGTAAGCCACTTCCTCGTTTCAATATAAGTTTGCTCCCTTGTTAAGTCAAAGACCAATAAAGCGCCAGCGGCTCCCTTGTAAAATGTGGATCGGATGAACTCGAATCGCTGTTGTCCACCAATATCCCAGATCGATAACGTAGCGACTTCCCCCGGCTTAAACTCTACATCTTTGGTGAGGATGTCTACTCCTACCGTTAGCTTGTAATTCGCGGCAAATCGGTTTTTGATAAACCTCTGAACGAGACTCGTCTTTCCGACAGCAGCAGCTCCCGTAAGTAAAACTTTTAACTTAAAACTCGACATAGAAGACCTCTACCTTGAATAATATTCTATTATTTTTAAAAATTTCAATTGAATATATGATATTATCTTTATTATTAAATTCTATTTATTTATTTCTTTTGAAAAAGTTAATAGTGTTTCTGATAAAAATTTAATATATTTATCTCTTAAATACTTTTATACTCTTTTTCAATAATTATATATATACTATTAAAGGTTTCTGTAGTTTACATTAAATTCTGTAAAATTTTCTGTTTTCTTTAGCTGATTTCGCGATATATTCGGTATTTGGGTGAAGGAAATGCGATAAAGAAGCTGACTTACCTTTTTGAAATATCATTATATTCTGTTAAACTAGGAAAGTGCTCTAGATTTAGGTGTGGAAAATACATCGCTTGTGCGTATTCCTTTTGAAATTCTTGTGCTACAGCGATTTCAACATATTTTATTTTTTCGATTAATTTTCGAGCTTTATCTCTTAAATTAATATTTAATAAACAATTTTGAGCGCCAATTCCTGCAGCATTTCCTATTTGATGGATAAATTCGTCTGAAATATCGGGGAACATGCCAATAAATTTAGCATTACTTTTATTGATATAATTTCCAAAAGCGCCGGCTAAATATATCTGTTTTATTTTGAGCTTAGGATCATTTACTTGATTTAAACAGTTTAAAATTATACGAGCACCAGAATAAAATGCTGCTTTCGCCATTTGCAACTCTCTTATATCATTCTGAGAAATTGTAATTTCTCTTTTAATTGAAGTTTGATCTTTTTTTACTAACATAAACTCAATATTTTTATCATTTTTAATAAATCTCTCGTGATCTATAATTTCTTGATTGAATCGACCACTTCTGGTAAGTATTTTTGACTTTAACATTTCTGCTACAGCGTCTATTATTCCGGAACCACAAATTCCTATTGGATTCTTATTGTTAATTGTTGTGTATTCAACACTTAGATCTGTAGGGTCAATCTTTAGGGTGTCAATCGCCCCCGCTGCTGCTCGCATTCCGTTTTTTATATGAGCCCCTTCTAGGGCAGAACCCGCTGCGCAAGACCCTGTGGCAAGAAAATCTTTATTTCCTATAATGATCTCACCATTTGTTCCTACATCAATAGCTAAAGTTAATTCTGATTCATTATCGATTTCTGACGATAAAATTACTCCCATTGTGTCTGCTCCAACATACCCTGCAATTAAAGGAAGTACATATGCATAACCTCCGCGATTGATTTTGATATTTATGTCTTTGGCTTGCACATTCAATTCTTTCTTAAATGCGGGTACATAAGGGCTTAAACCAATATAAGATGGATCAATATTTAGAAAGATGTGGTGCATAACGGAATTACCTACAAATGTAGCTTCATATATTTGAGATGGCGAAATTTTAGCTTCAGTACAAGTTTCATTGATAATTGCATTTAAAGCGCTTAAAACAGCAGCATTTAACTTTAGGAGCCCTTCCTTGTTATTATTAATATAGGTAATACGGGAAACTACATCTTCGCCATACGCAGTTTGTGGGTTAAGAGCTGATGCAATCGAATAAATTTTTCCATTGTTTAAGTTAATTAAATAACCAACTAGGGTTGTAGTTCCAATGTCAAAAGCAATTCCGTAACTATTTGTAGAACTATCTCCCGCTTCGCAGTCAATAATTTTATTATCTTCATACAGAGTTAATGTAATACGATGATCGTCTTCTCTTAAGGTTGAAGGTATTTTTTTTAAAGTCTCGAATTCGAACGAAGGTTCTAATTGATCTTTATTTATTATAGTTGTAGACGAGAGAGCAGACACAATTCTTTCTAAATCAGGAATAGGAGTTTCTAAATTTGGTTTTTCCACTTCAATAAATACTTTCCTAATATTCGGATTTAGGTTAACACCCTTATTTAAACCAGAAGTCATAATCTTAAAATCTTCAATTAAAAATTCTTGGGGTAAAAATATTCTGATTTGAGGTTGTGGATGTTTTTTGATGAGAGCAATTTGGTCTTCTAAAATATAACATTGGCATGCTAATCGGAAGTTTTCACTAATCTCTTCCTTCGTTAACAGTTCTTTTTCAGAGTCAGTGGGTGGATTGAGATATTTATTTCCTTGTTGGACCAATAGTTTACACTTCCCGCACGTTCCAAGACCACCACAGAGTGATCTTCCACATATACCGGAACTAACTAACAATTGGTAAATCCTTTCATTTTTTTTATAGTACAATCTCCTTGAGATCGGTTCAAAATCAATAACTATTGGAGAATTATTACTCATCATTAGTTGCTCTTTATAACACCTAGTAAAAATTGAAATAAAGTTAAATTATTTATAATATTACTAAAACGACTTTTAATCGCTAGGTTTTATTAGTAAGGGTAATCATTAAAATATAAAAAGTTTAATTAATAAATCGGTTTAATTTATTGTAAGAAGTAAGAATAATTTCACTTAACCCTTATTCCATATTTCAATTATTAAATAAGGAGTTTAGATTAAAATGGAAGGAAAAGAAGAATTAGCTCAAGAAGCTTTAAGGTATCTAACTTTAGCTCAGAATTTTGAAGAGGAGAGGGATTTTGAAAAAGCTATAGAAAATTATCAGTTAGCTGCGGATTATCTCAAAACTAGCGGATATATGATTAATAAAATTAGCGATATTTATTCAAGAATTGAAGAATTAAAAGAATTTGCTAAACAAGAGGTGATTTATAATCAAGCTAGTGCAAAAAGTCAAGTTGAACAAATACAAGATGAAGCGTTTTCCTTATTAGATGGAGCTCAAAAACTTGAATCTGATGGATTTTTCGAGGATGCAATCAATCAATATATGTCAGCTATCAAATTATTGATTCAAGCAGGTTGGTCTGAAGCCCAATTGGAAAATTTGAAGATAAAATTAATTGACATGGCACAAAAGGTAGAACAGATAAAATTAAGTAAAAACCAAAGAGATGGTGAAATCCAACAATACACAAATTTGTCTAGAGCCGTTGAACCTCAGGTTTCGAGTGCGTTTGGAGAAAAAAAAAGTGCTGTTAAAGAAGAAGAATTAAAGAAGTATAAGGAAATGAAAGAGCAGGAAGAAAGAATTCAAAACGAGGCTTTTACTTTCATTGATAATGCTAAATTCTTTGAAAAGGATAAGAAGTTTGATAAGGCGATAGAAAATTACGAAAATGCTGTGAATTTATTAGAAACAATAGGATGGCAAGATCAAACACAGAATATCACCCAAATAATAAACAAATTGAAAAAAGAAAAATTTGAGTATGAAAAATTTAAAGAGCAAAAGCTGGCAGAACCTACAATCATTGAAGAAAAAAGTAAAAAAACAGGTATTGAACTAGAAGAAATCAGAAGAGACGATGAAAATAAACAGTTTGCAGCGTTTAACTTGGTTGATATCGGGAAGAAGTTGGAGCGAGAAAAAAAATACGAACAAGCTATAAGGAATTTTGAAAAAGCGATAAAATTATTTAAATCCATAGAATGGGATTCATACATTCAGCCTGTTAGAAATTTTATCAAAAATGTAAAAGAAAAGCAGGAAAATGAAGAGAAAGCTGAAGAATTGACACAAAAAAGAGAAAGTGAGCTTAAAAATCTTCAAGACATAATTTATTTAAAAGAAAGAGAAGAAATAATACAGACTGCCAGGGAACTAGATCAGAAAAGATTAGAACACGAACAAAAAAGGAGAGAAGAAGTAAGAAGAGAAGAGCATTTTTTTTCAGTTTTAGACGAGGCTGATAAGTTATTAAAAGAAAATCGAGACTTTTCTGAAGCTAGTAAGAAATATACAGTAGCATTGGATCTTCTCACAGAATTAGGAGCTGGTTGGGAATCGCATGCTACTACGATTAAAAATACAATTTTAAGTATAAAAAAGTTACAAGAAACTCAAATTGAAAAAGAACTGGAGGACCAAAAGAAATTAGAACAACGCAGAAAGTTAGATTTAGAATTTCAACAGCAAACATCCATCCAATTAGCTAAGGAAAGAGAAAAAATAAAACAAAGAGAAAGTGTTTTACAAATAAGAAGGGATGAGATTGAATACAGAGAAAAGCGAAAAGAAGAAGCGTTTAAAGCTTTGGACGCAGCAGAAGATTATGTCAAGCGATCTGATTTAGATAAAGCAATAATGGCTTATCAAACGGCTGGCAATATTTTTGCAAGTATCCAATGGAATGATGAATTACATTTAATCGAAAATTCCATAAGAAAAATTGAAATTCGGAAGAAGGAGCAATCAATTGCAAATCAAAAAGAAATGCAGAAATCTATTGAGAGATATAAAACAGAACAACATTTCCAGGAACAAATGTCCAATCAACTTCAACAAGAAAGGGAGAGATTGAGAAAGAGAGAGATAGTATTAAGAGATCAAAAAGCAGAACTAGAATACCGAGAGAATAAAAAAGCGATAGCTTTTAAAATATTAGACGAGGCGCAGACTTTCCTTGAAAAGGGAGATTATGAAAAAACTATAGAAATATATCAAGAAGTAACTAATATTTTTGCAGGTATTCAATGGTATGATGAAATGGAAAGAATTGGTAATGCTATTATTGAAATTGAAAATAAGAAGCGAAATGCTGAAATTAAAAAACAGAGAGAAATTGAAAACCAAATAAAAAAAGAAAGGGATGACAGAGAGTTTCAGGAAAAAATTATTAGTGAAATGAAACTAAAGAAAGAGAAATTAAAACAGAGAGAAGTAGCAAGGAAGAAGCGTGAAGATGAAATATCTTTTAGGGAGACACAAAAACAAGAGGCTTTTAAGACATTAGATGAAGCTCAAAACTATCTTTCATTAGGAAAATTCGATCTTGCTATTGAAACATATCGAGAAGTTAACGGTATATTCGCACAAATTCAATGGTTGGAAGAAATACCATTAATCAATCAAACTATTAATCAAATTGAAGCTAAAAGGAAAGAAGAGGAATTTAGAAAGCAAAAAGAGTTTCAGCAGATAATCAAAGAAGAAGCAGAGAATAGAGAATTTCTTAATAACATTACAATACTGCGAGAAAGAGAGAGAATCAAAATCCAGAAGACAAAAGAATCAATAGAACAAAAGAGGGCTCTTAGTGCACAAAGTTTAGCAATTCAGAATAAGGCATTTAAGATAATTGAAGATGCGGATGATTATCTAAAACAGGATAATTTTGAAGAAGCCTTAGGGGCATACGAGAAGGCTCTTAATCTCTTAAAAAACATTGGATGGACTGGTAGTTATATTAGTTTATTAGAAGATTCGATTCAGAATGTCAAATTCAAAAAGAAAGAGAAAGAACAAAGAACTCTTCGGGAGAAAGAAAACTTAAGAACACAATTAGAGGAAGAAAGAAAATTCGAGCAAGAAGTAGCCCAGAACCTTCAAAAAGAAAAAGAGAGGATGATAGCAAAGAAAATTGATCTTCTTAAGAGAGAAGAAGTGCTACAAATAGCTGAAACGCAAAAAGAAGAAGCTTTTAGAATAATGGAGAATGCAGAAGAGTTATTAAAACAAGGGAATTATGAACAGGCTATTAGTAAATATTATCAAGCAGAACTAATTTTAATTCAGATCAATTTTCCAACAGATCTTGTTAAAGATGCAATTAGCAAAATACAAGAAGAGAAGAGAAAAGCAGATATAACAAAACAACAAGAGTTAGAAGCTAAACTTAGAAAAGAAGAAGAAGAAAAACTTTTCCTACAAACGATTACAATTAAAATGAAGTTTGAGGACGAACAATTGAGAGCTAAACAAATCGAACTTAAAAAACAAGAAGACCTAAAAGCATACCTGGAAAAACGGAAAGAAGTTGCTTTTGATTTATTTGATGAAGCCGATAATTTAGTAAACCAAGGAAATTACGACAAGGCACTTGAATACTATAGAAGCGTTGAATTGGTATTAAATGAAATAAATTATCCAACAAATTCCATTAAAGAGCAAATTGTTCAAGTCAATGAAAGAAAAAGAAGAGAAGAATTGCTGAAACAAAAAGAACTCGAAACTAAACTTCAAAAAGAAAGAGAAGAGTTTGAATTCCAGAGGAAAATTGCTGGAGACTTTATTAAAGAAAAGAAGCGTTTAAAATTAAAGCAAATAGCTGTTGAAAAGCGAGTATTATCGTTAGAAAATATTAATAGGAAAAAAGAAGAGGCTTTTAAAATCTTAGATGAAGCAGAGCGCCATATTAAAAATTCTGAATTTGAACTTGCTATTGTGAGTTATAGAAAAGCATTGCTAATTCTAAATGAAATCCAATTCCCAACTGATTCACTTAACGAAATGATAATAAAAGTAAACGATCTTAAACTGAAAAAAGAACAAGAAGAACAACAAAAATTGAAAAGAGAGCTTGAACATTTAAAAGAAGAAAAAAATTTAGAAGCAATATTAGAAGAAAGGCGAAGACAAGAGAGAGACAAAAAGATCGCTCAACAGGTCGCACTTCAGCAGAGAGAAAGAATAATCCAGGATCAACTTACTTATAGAGAGGCTGCTTATTCTTTTCTTGAAGATGGAGCAAGATTTCTTAAAGAAAGACCGCCTGATTACGATAAAGCAATATCTTTATACTTACAAGCAAGAAATTTATTAGCTGAAAAAATTGGTTGGGAGCCCGAGATCAATAACTTAAATATAATAATTAATGATTTAGTTCAAGAAAAGGCTAAATACACAGAGAAGAAAAAGTTAGAAGCAGAAACCAGAATTAAAAGACAGCAAGAATATGAAGTGTTTCGACAACAAGTTGAAAAACAACAATTGGAAAACGAAATTAAAAAGCGAGAACAACAGAAAAAATTAAAGAAATTGTATGAGGATCAAAAATATGCTGCGATAACTAGGGAGGAAGGTTTAAGTCTAATAGATGACGGTAAGGAACTAGCAATGAAATATGATTTTGAAGCAGCTTATAAAAAGTTTAACCGCGCGATTCAAAAATTTAATGAGATTGGTTGGAGCGAACAAACGAAGTATATTCAGAAAGAGATAGAAAACACTAAATTTTATGAGCAACAGGTAGAAGAGAATAATATTAAAATCCAAAAAATACACGAAGAATTAGAAGCGAAAAAAAGAAAGGAAGAACGCCAAAGTAAGTTAAAGGAAAGTAAATTAAAAGTAACCATTAAAGAAGCAGGTGATTTAGCAGGTGAAGTCTCGAAACTTATCAAAATTAAAAAAGCTCAAGATTTAATTAAAGAAAAACAGAAAAGAGAAAAACTAATTTCAGAGTCTAAACAATTTAAACGGGATATGAAAGATTTAATTAATTTGAAAGAAGAGCTAACGAAGGAACTGTCAGACTCAAAGAAAGAGGAGAAGAAGCGAAAAAGAGAGCTCGAATTAGCGAAAGACAAAGAAAAAGCAGATGAAATTAAGAAAATGCTCAAAGATATATCAAAGAAATAATCCTGCTAAATTACTGTAATTTTTCTCTATTTTTTAAATTTATACTCAATTTTCCGATATAGACTAAGCTCACAAGACTAATCCCAAATAAAAAGATAAAAATAAAATTTCTATATTCAATGACTAATCTTATTAAAAAACTACCTGTTCCTCTCTGAATTGATTTTACTACTAAGAAATAATTTTGTTCAGTAGCAGTAAATGCCCCCATTCTTTTTGCTGAACTTTCTTGAATTAGTCGATTGACAGTGTGAGAGACTAGATTCGGCATTCCATATTCATTAGGCTCCATTTTGTACAAATACATCTCTGCACGTGCTATATTCAACTGAAGTAGCTCAAAATAATAGTCATTTGGCTTAAGTCTAATTGGCAAACAGAACACAGTATAGTTTTGAGTTAGAGAAACTGCAATTTCTGTGCTATCATTTATTAAGACAGGAGAATTTAACGATTCCAACGCGGCGTATCCTTGAATAACTCCCCATCCTTGAATATTATCTTGATAAATTCTCGGATTTATAGTCTTATATGAAGTCAAGGAGAGGATGTTTTTTAATTGCAAAGGAGTTAATGTTTCTTTTTTCTCTAACATCAATGCTGCTAATCCCGCTACAAATGGAGTAGCTCCTGAAGTTCCTGATCCAAATGCGTAATCGTCTGGAAAGTCAATATCAGCACCATATATACTTACCGCTGGAGCACATACATCAGGTTTTTTAGCGAATTCAAAACTTGGACCTCCCGAGCTAAACTGATACATCTCTCCATCATAATCGACTCCACCAACAGCAACTACCTTTTTATCTGAAGCAGGAGTATTAATAGTTCCGTCCCTACCAGATTCCAAAGTGCTACCATCGTTACCGGCAGCAGCTAGTACTAATATTCCGTTATCGACGAGCTTTCTAACAATTTGTTGGAGATATGCTATTTGAAGTAAATTGTCCGCCTCCGGTTTTGCTCCAAAACTCATGCTGACTATCCTAATATTGTAAATATTCTTATTTTGAAGTACCCAATTGATAGCTTTTTCAAAAACGGAACTATTTGTTTCTCCACTACTATCAAAAATTCTTAAAACAACTAAGTTTACTCCAGGCGCTACACCTTGATAATCGCTACAGTTTCCTCCCAAAATTGAAGCTACCCATGTGCCGTGCCCGTTATCATCTTGGGGGATATTTGATGTGTTTGTTATTAAATCGAAATATTTAATAATCCGATCTGACCAATTTAATTTTCCATCGTTAGTAAAAGCACTATGGTTTCCAAAAATACCGGTGTCTATCACAACAACAGTTATATTTTTTCCTGTCAATCCGTTCTCCCATACACTATCTTGCAAACCAATATGATCCTGTGCATTGTAAACCGAACTAATTTTTATTTCATTTAGAAATTGATCTAAATTATTATTTCTATTTGAACTGTTATGAATTAAATCAACAAATTGAGGAATCTCATAATTGCTGGTGGCAAGAAATACAAATTGGGTTATCGGAAGCGCGATGATAACGAAAAAAATAATAAATAGCTTTTTCAAAAAGGAACACTAAAAGAATTTAAATTTTCTTGAAGAATAATTTATATATAATATAATATAATTTAGGGATATTTAAAATGACAGCAAACAAGGAAGAAATCAAGAAATCCCGGATGTACGCTCGACAGCAGTTAATAGATGGGTGGGATCAAGAAATCGTTAATGAAGGATGCATAATGATCGTAGGTGTTGGAGCATTAGGTTGCGAAATTGCTAAGGATTTCGCCTTAATGGGAATAGGAAAAATAGTGTTGGTGGATTTAGATACTATTGAAACCTCCAATCTCTCGCGTCAAATGCTTTTCAAACCGGGCGATGAAGGTCGTCCTAAAGCAGAAGTCGCTGCAGAAAGGCTAAAGGATATGAATCCTTTTTTAAAAGTTGATTTTTATTTTGAAAAACTCCAAAAATTACCAATGTCAGTATACGAAGAATGTGATGTTGTCATTGCTGCTCTGGATAACTTTAACGCAAGGTTAGATTTAAATAAAATTTGTCTAAGACTAAAAAAACCCATGGTAGAAGGTGGAACAGTAGGATTTGAAGGGCATGTTCAAGTAGTTATTCCTGAAGACTCTAAGCTCGAATACAAAAATAGAGAAGCTGAAATCGAAAAAATTGTAGACACTAAAATGTGGGAATTTGACAATCCAGAATATTTGGATGCTCAAAAAGAGATAGAACAGTTAGAATATCTAATTGAAAGATTGAGAATAGAAAAACTAGAGCCCTTTAGAAAACTTGTTAGAAAACAGGTTGAAGAGGAGTTTGATAAAAAATACGCTAATGATTTATTGGATATTACTCCTTGCTATCGTTGTTTGGTTCCTATTCCCCCAGCAGACGATAAATTGGTGGCCGCGTGCACCTTAAAAGGACTCCCAAGGAATAGAAACCATTGCGTTATAAAAGCAGAAGTTAACTTTGAAAAAGAATACGGTTTCAAACCGGATATGAATGTAGATGACGATGTAGTAAAACTAAAGGCATTAGCACAGAAGGAACTCGAAGAATTACGAACAAGAGTATTTAATGAGAATGTATCTCCGGAAAAATTAGAAACCCTTAGCACAGAAGAGATTCAAGAGTGGAAAGAAAATATTAAAGAAACATTTGGTGCTGATTACAAGTTTGAAGAGATGGAAAACATCTTAGGAAATAAAATTGCAGCCATCCAATCTGTCAGCTCTATTATTTCTAGCATACAATCCCAAGAAGCCTTAAAACTATTGTTTCGATTGCATGGTAGAAATATCGGTCCTCCAATGGATCCTCCTTATGTTAATTATAATGGCGTATATGGTCAATTTGATCATTTAGATATTATTAAAAGAGATGATTGTCTTGCTTGTGGGAAAATTGAAGGCGAGGAGAATGTACAAATAGTAGTTCCATTTGATGCTGATATAGGCTACGTATTCAAAGCTATGAGAATAACAGGCTACGAATTGGAACCTATATTGTGGATGATTACTAATCCAGTTAATAAAGAAATGTTTTGGAATCCCTATATGAGTGGAGAATTTAAAGATCCGACTATAAAATTAACAGCTCTTAAAATAAAAAGTAACGATATTGTCACTCTTAATCCATTAGGACAGGCAAAGATCGATTCAGAAATCAAGAAATATAACGTAATAATAACCTACATGTAATACTCCTTAAGCTTTTCTTGCTCAATTCAATTTTACTTTTTTAACAAGTCTTTTAAGAGCAAATATAAAATACGATTCAACTCCAGCGTTTGCTCCTGCTAATAAATCTTTTTTTAAATCTCCAAAATATATCATATCCTTATTGAGTACTTGAAAATAATCCGAAATTTTCAATAAACCTTCTGGTTCAGGTTTCCATGCTCTTACATCTTCTCGTCCTACACAGAATTCAAATTTGTCAACTACTCCTGCTATTTGTAGTGACTTGATAATAGTAGCTTTCGTGTTGAGAGAAAATATAGCTAATTTTACTGCCGAGTTCACCCCAAATAATTCTTTGTTGTTTATAAAATATATAACTTCCTTAATAGGCTCGTTCCTTGTTATTTTTTTGAGTTCGTATTTTTGTATGATGCTAAAATTATGCTGTAATTCCTCTTCGTCTCCTCGAGCAACAATATCACTTAGAAGATTAGATATACTTTTAAACTGACCTTTTTCTTTATACTTTTCACTATAGCGAGCATTTAATGCTTTTAACAAAGAAGGCCAATCTGCCGCTAATCTGACAATCGTACCATCTAAATCGAACACAATCACTTTCTTGCTTTTAAGGGAAAAGACATCTATTATAGTCATAATTCAAGTAAACTAAGCTTTATAAATAGTTAAGATAAGAAATTATCGAAGTTAAGGTTTTGTAAAAGGTTTTTAATCGGTTTATAATCGAGAGTTATATACAGCTTTATTACCTATTTTATAAAGGGGCACTCCTTTATACATACGCAGCATCCAATAGTAATACTTGTCAACCACATTATCCATTATGAGATATTATTGGGAAACTTCCATGAATGCGGGATATAACCCCGATAAGGCAGAAAATCTTCTTGATGCATCAGATCTAAAAAATCTATATGAAATCAAAACCATTTTATTTGATATAATAATTTATTATAAACATTAAAACTTCTTTTTTTTTATTCCAATATTATCATGTAATCAGCCATGACCTCAATAAGATTTTCTAATATTTCAGGATAGTTTTCTTTCCCTATATAAACGATGGTTTCTTCATCGATTCCTATTGTAAATAAAGATTTTAGCATTCCTGCCAAAATTTTAGGGTCTTTTTTTATTATCCAGCCTTTTTTCTGCCAAGTTTTGATGAATTGAGGAATATACTCGTAAGTTTGCAACATCTGCTTTAAATCGGATTTATCGTGCAATTTTCTTATAAGATGATCTCTAGTTACCTTATCTGCTATTTGATTGATTATCGGATGTTCCTTAGGAGCTCGAAAATGAAATCGTAAAAATTCCTTGAAAGTCTCTTTGGGGGATTCCTTCATTTTTGATATTATATCTTGCATCTCCTTTATCAGTTTATCCTGGGAGTGTTTTAATACTTCAAAAAACAGTTCTTCTTTTGATTTATAGAATTTATAGAATGAACCTTTAGCAATGCCCACTGCTTTGGTTAGATCCTCTATGTTGGTTTTCTTTAATCCATACGTTCCGAATAGTTCTGTTCCCTTTCCAATTAAACTGTTGATAATAATTTCTTTTTCTTCTGGGGTAAAAGATTTTGGCATTATTATTATAACTAGCAGTTTGTTCTTTTTAAGGTTTCTGACTCTCTGACCGAAATATTTAAATAGTCATATTAATATATCTTATCTGTGATTAATGACTATTCAAAACGATTTGGTCACAGAGTCATTTTGAAAAAAAATTAGGTGAAATATTATATTAGTTGAAAAATTAGGACTCTCCCGCGATTTACTTGCAAATAAAGTGGCAATAATTACAGGAGCGGGTAGAGGAATAGGAAAGGAGTTAGCCCGAACTTTATCTTGGTTGGGAGCTACAGTTATTATAGCTGAAATTAATGATTATGGAAAGAATGTTGAAGATTTGATCAAATCAGAAGGAGGAAATGCTCTCTTCGTAAAAACCGATGTATCAAATGAAGAAGACATAAAAAATCTTGAAGAAATTGCTATCAACACCTTCGGACGAGTCGATATACTGATTAATAACGCATATGTTGGATCGGCGGGTGAAATTCTTAATATCTCAATGGAAGATTGGGATAAAGTATATCGGGTTAACATTCGCGGGGCAATATTTGCTATCAAAACATTTTTGCCATACATGATCAAGCAAAATGCAGGGGTTATTAATACGGTCACATCAGCCGAAGGCTGGCCCTATATGGCACCATATTTTGCTACAAAAACTGCTCTAATGTCGATAGGGAAATCACTAGCATCGGAATTAGATGACACAAATATATCAGTTTTCGTTTTTGCTCCCGGAATGATTGACACACCAGGATTGCAAGAATATATTCCAGTTCTCGCTCCCAAATACGGAATGACAGAACATGAATTCAAAACTCAAGGAGTCAATCCAGGATATGAAGGCCTAATGCCGGCAGAACATTGCGCAGCTGGATGGGCTTATTGCATTGTGAACGCACAAGAATATCATGGTCAAGTTGGAGAGCCCTTTCTACCGCTCCTTCAAAAAGGATTAATAAGACCGAAAAAAAGGAACGGTTCAAAAGACCTTAAACCTGGAAAAAAAATTGATTTTAAAGAGAAAATTTCGGATACTGTTATTTATTCTGAGAAGGTGCTCGGAATTGTAGAAAAAATCCAAATTGAAATAAGCGATTTAGGAATAATGGCTAGAAAGTGGATGAATCGCACGTTTTCAAAAAGATGCGGGATGAGAATAGAAAAGTGTATTGAAGTCATGACGGAACTTGACAATAAAATACATCAATTATCGTATGATATACATAATAACACTGAAGTTAATTATCCAGGATCTATCGAGAATTTAAGCTGGTACATCCAAATATTAGAAAATCTAGCAGATCACTTTCATAAAAGTATCGATGATGCTAAAGGCTGGATTAAAGATCCTGAAGATTTAGAAATTGCATTGAATGCTTTAAATGATAGAGAGCAAGCTGTAGTTAATCTTGTCTCAAATCTCAACGCAATTGATGTGACAATATAATTTTTTTAACCGATATTCGAGGCTGTATTAATTAAAATCAGAAATTTTTCTTCTGAACCCCAAATTACGTATATTTTATCATCAATAGTAGTACGACTCAATCGTAGTAATCGTAGTAAAAAATAAGGAATAAAAAATAGTAATTAATCCTAATCCATGGCATATTTAGCAGTCCATGACTTAGCTTTTGCCTCAAACTTCTTTTGAGCTCTGAAATATTGCTCACCCGCCTCGTGGTTAAGAGGGTCTCCTGGGTTAAAGAAGGGAGGTTCAACGTGCATCATACCTTTTAAGGCTTCTATTATATTGGTTAAGGTTTTTGAAGGAGTCCAGCCTGATGCACCAGTAGAAGCATCTACCTTACCAACTAGGTCCGGATTAATCAAATCTAAACAAATATTAAGTTTTCCTGGAGGAATGCTACTGTCTATGTTAGGGTGCCACATAAGTGTAACAGCGTAAGCGTATGGAGGCGCAAATGGATAGTTTTCAGGGAATTTCACCTCGAATATGAACTTACCTTTAGCATATGGAGTTCCTTCCTTTCCAATGATTGTAAGTCGGAGATGGTCGATACTTCGCCCCCACGGTTCGATGATTACATTACTATCGCTTTTATACGATTCAATAGCCTCAGTATAATCGGTTTCTTCTCTCATGAAATTTCACTTTAATTTTGAATTTTTTAAATTATATTAAATATTATTTAGGGTTTTCTTTAAAAAAATTTGTGCTATTTTAGATTTTTATTATAAATAGAACATAATGCAAAATCTACCAAGATTGAAAAGTTTTGTTTTTAAAAATTATAAATTGCCCTTATTCATGTGATTTCTAAAAGAAAATCGAAAAAATTATATTACTACAATAATTAAAAAATATATCAAGTCCTACCCCCCTTAGCTCAGTTGGTCAGAGCGCGCGGCTGTAGATCAATATCGCATACTAAGGTAAGTTTTTGCCTATGAAGTATTGTCAGCCGATACCGTGAGGTCCTCGGCTCAAATGGGTTTTCCACTTAGGAAACAATGAGTATCCGAGAGGGGGGACTATTTTTTTCTAAATTTTGCTTTTAATCTTCCTTCTATGGTCAACTATTACAAAACCAATTAAAATTAAACTAAGCATCAGTAAGAACTCCATTTCATAGCCAGGTATAGCTTGATCGGCATTTTGAACGAGTGAATCCAAGCCAAGATCGAATTCATTTTCTAATTGAACCAAGACATAGTTGTTATAATTCAAGCTTACTCGATTTGGTCGGGTTGAAATATTAAAAGACAGTTCGGTTGTTCCATTAATCCACACTGTTTGACTAGAAATCAAAGAATTTGAAGCATCATATACATATAAAGGAACTTGTTGGGAGTACTCGTAATCGTTCCATGGCTCGTTTAGATCTACAATAGTTATATCTAAAGTCTGAGTTTCAGAATTGTAAGTGTTTTTTGTAATTGAATATTTTGGAAGATAGAGGTTATCGAACCATGGGAAGAAGAACCAATCTAACGACTGCCCTACTACATCCTCGAATGCCTGCTGAATATCTGATAATAGGACGAGCTCAAATTGGTGCCTTTCAAAGTATAACTTTAATCCGTCTAAAAAGTCTGTAAGTCCGATTGTTTGGCGTAATTTCTCAAAAATTAGTGGTGCTTTATGATAGGCGACATACCAATAATCAGTACCAGTAGCTAGGCATTCATAAACTGTTTGATTTATTTTGGAACTGAATCCATATTCTGCATAGTAAACTCTCACTTCATCAATATAGCGCGTATATTGGAAAAATTCCCAGTCCCCATGATAATACTCTCCGTAATAATCATTTGACCAACAAGTTAGCCCTTCGTCTAAAAATCCTACATCTACTTCGTCATTTCCAACTAAGTTATACCACCACTGATGGCATACTTCGTGAGCAATTATTTTTTCTAAGAGCCTCCTATCTACATCGAGAGGATACCCCCAGCTATCAATTGCTTCCGAAATATATACTTGAAGGGGATATTCCATTCCACCAAAATCCGTGTATTCTTCTACAACATTAAGTGTTGGGTAAGGATATATTCCAAAAGAGTTATTATATAGAAGTAAGGAAGCTTCAGCGTGATTCAAGGCATAATTGTTCCATAAATAAGCGTCTTTTGGAAGGAAGTAAGTTGAAACATTTACGCTATTTGAAATTTTTGATTGTATTTGAAAATATCGCGAGGCTGAAAAGGTGACCTCTCGAACAGGATATACGGGATTAAAATGGTACCAGGTTGTTGCCCCTTTATCTAGTTTTTCGTCTAAGTTTCCAGTTGCTGCTATTATCATTCCGTTAGGGGCTTCGATAAAAAGGTTATAGTAAGCCATATCAAAATAAAAGGGATCGCCCGTAGTCAAATAGGAATCAGTGTTCCAACCGTCTTCGTTGTCATAAACGCAAGGTATAGGATAAAAACTTGTAAACTTATACATACGCGATTGGGCTCCATCACTTCCATGAGAATTGGCTCTATCAATTCCTCCATCTGGAAGGGTTGCATTAAACTGAATTATGAACTGTGCCCTTTTTTGAGGTTCTAACGTTTCTGAAAGGTTTACCCACATAATTTGTGAAAGGGGATATACATCAAAAGGGAATGAAATGTTGGGGTTGCTTACATCAGTTACATTGACAATTATAATACTCCCTTGTCTTGCACTGTAATTCATCCCTGACAAATAAATATGGAAAGGAATTCGTGTAAAATTTACATTATCGTTATTATAGAAATCCACTGTTAAATTACCTTCAACCAATGAATTTGCTTCGTCCATGATTGCAGATAAATTATATTTTGAAAAATTTCCACTAATTTGAGCTAATTTTGGATTAATATTTATACCATCAGAGTTTTTTATATCTAAATTAAGATTATCTCTTTTTTGGGGGATTTTAGATGTTAAAAATAGATTTGAACTGAACCCACAATTAACTAGAAAAATAGTTACTAATAGCCCGAAAATCAGAATCTTATTTTTCTTCATTTTCTTTAAATCACCTATTATTAATATTTTATGTTATGTAAACTGATAAATGTTTTTAGGCACTTCTAATAACTTGATAAAATTCTTATTTTGACCAGCATTATTTTCCTATATAAATTGTTTGATTGAGAGAAATGAAAAAGAAAAGAACAGCTGTTGTTGGTGCTGGATGGTTTGGTCGGGCACACATAAGAAATTTCGACGACCTTTCTGATCTTGTAGGTATATGCGATACTAACGAATCCAAATTAAAACAATTAATTGGGGAATATGAAGGAGTTAATGCTTATAACAACATAGATGATTTGATTAAAAACGAAAACATAGACGCTGTGAGCATTGTAACTCCTCCAAAACAGATTCCACTAATTGCGAAGAAATTTGCGCAAGCAGGAATAGATATTTTAATGGAGAAACCGATGGCTTTAAAATTGGAAGATTTAATAGCTTTCAAAGAATACGATAACATTAGAATAATGCCGGGATTTATTGAACTGTTTAATCCTGTGGTTGATAAAGTACTTGATCATATTAAAGAAATTGGAGAGATCATCTCAGTCGCCTCGAAACGCGTGGGATTGTATCCTAAAAGAGAATGGGATATGGGTGTAATATTAGATTTATCTATTCACGATATTTATCTACAGGAGAAAATCTTTGGAGACATTAAGATTAAAAACGCGTTTGGCTTCAAAAAATGTTATAAAGACACAATCCACGCCGATGCGGCATTTATTATATTAGATTTCGGCACTGCAATAGGCCAGATTGAATCAAATTGGCTCACACCCTCAAAATTTAGGAGAATGTACGTTAATGGTGAATTCGGAGGGATTTCTGCAGATTTTATCTCTCAACAAATAAATATACGAACTGGAATTGATTTACAAGGTGAACATCCAATAACGAAAGATACTACTTTTACACCTTTAAGAGGAGACGAGCCTTTAAAGAGAGAGATTAATAATTTTCTCTACGAAAAAGAACAATATGTTACTTTAGATGATGGTATCCGAGCATTAGATATTGCGTTAAAAATCGTAAATTCTTAATTCTATGGTTTACTTAAAACGATGAGGTACTAGTGATGGAAGAACCTAACGACGATAGTGAACAGCACGAATTAGAGAAGTTGCGTTTGAAGAAAATGAAAGCTCTGGTGGACGCTCAAAAAAGAAAACAAGCAACACAAGAGAGAGTTATTTCGATTAATGATAAAATTGTTTACATATTGCAGGCTGTTCTAGCACCAAATGCTTTTTCTTACTTAGAGAAGATAAGATCGAACGAACCAATGGTATATCAAGCAATTTTTAATGAGTTAGTTAGCCCTGATGTTATAAATAATATAGATTACTTAATAGCTATTATTAATCGTCAAGGTGGTGTACCAAGAAAGATTCATTTAGACGCAATTATTTATTTAGAACGAAAAGTTAAAGGAATAAAGGGAAAGATCCAAGTTAAGAAAGGTGATGGTGAAATGATGGATTTGGGATCTTTCTTAACTAAATAGCTTGTATTAAGTCCTCTTTATAGTTAAAATTATTGTTCTCTTGCAGAAATTATAGCGATTACTTCCCATTCTCCGTTGTTAAATGCGTTTGCGTCAATATTTGAAAATTGAAAAGCAAACGGTCTTCCGAAAATTTGCTGAATCATAGGACTAAATGAACTTACTGCAAAAATTAGAATCCTTTTCAAAATATTTTCTACTTTAGCATTGATATTTAAATTCTTCATAACATCTTGCACTACTTCAATTTCCGCTAAGTTATAATGGTAATTGTAGACGAGTTTAAAGTCTACAGGAGTAGGAGCCTCAGGATGAGTCAACATTAAACCTCTTTTTCTGAATGGAAAAAGCGTGTTAAGGTAAAAAGTGAAAATTTCTTCGTAGTGGTCTCTGAGTAAATAGGAAATTCGAGAACCTTCTTTATATTTTGGCCAATAAGATTCCATTAGTTCTAATAGTCGGGGATAATTTTTGTATTTATTTTCGCTTTCCTTTTGTAAAAAGTATAGTAGCTTATTCTTTAGCGGTTTAAATTCGTTGTCTTTTGCTACCCTTTCTACGAATTTTCTAAATCTTTGGCTCATTTTTTAAAGTAAAAGAATAATTTACTTAGTACAATTTACTAATATGTATATTTCTTTATATGATACTCCAATAATATATTTTTCTGTATTCTAAAGGATTTTCTCTTAAAATTTTTAATTAACTAATTTATAAAATATCCTTACAAAAAATAAATAGTCGATTTAATTCTTATTCATATTATGCTAGACAAGGTCGCTTTGATTTATACGGATCAATACCAAAAATACGATTTTGGCCCAGATCACCCTCTTCGTCCTCTTAGGTTAAAACTAACTTATGACCTTATGGAAAAATTGAACCTTTTAAAGCACGAAAGGATCGATATAAAAAAACCTCTCATAGCTACCAGAGAACAAATAGAACGGGCACACGATCCTGAGTATGTAGAAGTTGTTAAAAAATTAAGTGAAAACCCGAATGACAGTTCAATTCAACCATATTTATATGGATTGGGTCCGGGGGATAATCCGATATTTAAAGGGATGTATGAAGCATCAGCTTTAGTGTGCGGGGCAAGTACACTAGCAGCTGATTTAGTATGGAAAAACGACGATATTATGATCGGTTTTAATCCCGCAGGAGGATTACACCACGCCAACAAGAAAAGAGCTTCAGGATTTTGTATTTTCAATGATATTGCAGTTGCTATTCATCACCTTAAGCAATTAAAGAAAGATATAAGAATTGCTTATTTAGATATCGATTGTCATCATGGGGATGGCGTACAATGGTTGTTTTACGACGATCCTAATGTTCTAACAATATCATTTCATGAAAGTGGAAATTTTTTATTTCCAGGTACAGGCCACTCCAATGAGGTTGGTGAGGGTCCTGGAAAAGGTTATTCAATAAATTTCCCATTACTTCCTAATACGAGTAACAGAATGTTTGTTAAATTATTCCGATATTGTGTACCTAGGATTTTAGAAGCTTATGCTCCTGATGTTTTATTTACCCAGTTAGGTGTAGATATGCATTTTAATGATCCACTCACTCAAATGGGTGTCTCTATATCAGCCTACAAAGATATTGCCCAAACGCTTTACACTTGTACTCACGATTACTGTAAAAATAGATGGATAGCTGTGGGAGGTGGTGGTTATTTAATGACGGTTGTGCCTAGAGCATGGTCTATATTCCTAGCGCGAATGTTAGATGTTAATTTAGAAAATAATCTTCCCCCCGAATGGATACAGCAAGTTAAAGAAGAAGCCCCAAAAGAAGAAGTTCCTTATTTATTATGGGATAGAGATGATAGAACTGAAGTACAACTCCTTTCTCATCCAGAATTAACAAAAAAAATGATTGATTATAATAAGAGCTTAAAAGCTCTATGCGATAATGAATTCATTCCAAATATTTCTCAATAATTAAAAAAATACTAATTTTGAATGATATTATTCTTTTTTAATATCCAATTATCAATTATGAAGTTTTGAGCAATTTCATTAATTGAATTGTAATTAGATCGGATTACTGACTTTGGGATCCAGACTTCTTTATTGCTATCAAATTGGATAAGCAAAGCTTTTTCCGTTTCTCCTTCAATTACACCATTTATGTTACTAACTTCATTTTCGTTGTGTTCTACAGATTCTTTAACAGACGGAAGCTCCTTTGAATTCCGTACTTTACTTTTACCGCTATTTTCTTTAGAACTTTCCGTAGGGTTTTTTTTTGGGGTTAAATTTGAGATTGTAGCAAATTCGATTTTTTCTCTTATTATATGTTTTAACAACATTCTAAAGATTTCAGTTTGGGCATAATTTAGCATTTTAGAATACTTACCAATATAAATCAAAAGTTTTTGCTTTGTATCATCTTCCCATTTAAAGGAAATTTGTGTCTTTATGTCTTTAAAATTATGATAGCTCGACCAAGAATCTTTTTTTCTTTTTAAAACCTCTAAAATCATCACTATTTCGTCTAGATTGCATTTAATTGTTTTTCCTTCTCCCAAAGACGGTTTTTCCCACGAACCGTCAGGTTTTTTCTTAATACACTTCAAAAATATAAACGGTTCTGTTTTTGATGAACTAACAAGTGTAAGCCCTGTCGATTGCCCAAAAAAACTTTGGCTATGTTTATTTACCATTTTTATCACTCTCTTATAGTAAAAACTACTTTTTTATCGTATACAGTTAAATGAATTTTTAATATTCTAATCATATTTAAAGAAAAAATGGTTTAAGAATTCAAGAATCTGTCAAACTGTTTGAATATTTTAAATCTAAGAAACTATTACTATGAAAAGAATTAACATTTCCTTATTTATTGCCAAATGAAAGAAATCTCACTAATTAGCTCTCCCGCAGAGTCTTACTCCCATAGAGCAATTAAACTCTTCTTATATAAATACATCTATGAAAATGATAATAGGATCGAAAAAAGATCTCTTGAAAAGTTCTTAGGTAATCGATTCGCAGATGTATATTTCAAACTTAAAACAGGTCAAGAAATCGCAATAGAAGTTCAGAATTCTAAAATATCGCCTAAAGAAATAATCAATAGATTCAATGATTACAATAAACAAGGCGTATATGTTTTATGGATTCTTTATGGGGAAGGGAAATGTGTTGCATCCCCAAAATATCCAAATGATTCTAAGCTCGTAAAGATAAGTTTGGCAGAAAATATTTTACACCGTATTTACGGAGGGCGTGTTTATTATGTAAACCTAGATATTCGTGAAAATAAAGCTTCTCTTCAGACTCCATTTGCACTTCATTTTTCAAAACCATTTAAGAAGAAATTGAGAGGAATTTTCAAATCTCGCTACGACAGCTATTTTTTTAGAGATTCCGTCTTCATTCAAATTCCCAATTGGAACTTATTATGCACAGAATTTTCTGGATATAAGATTGCTCGATTCTACGATAAAAATTTAAAGAGTGTATTGAAAAAAAAAATAATTACCATTTATTATAAGGAAAAAAAAGCGAAAACCAAGGAAAAAAGAATAATTAAAGCAATATTAGGAGCTTTTGAGAAAAAATATGGGCAATATATGATTTATTATGCTATTACTGAATTAATTAATAGACACAAAATTGATTTTTGTCGGAAGATAATAAGAAAAATTCAAAAAATGATACTTTAGGATTTCTAATTGATTAATTTCACGAAAAATCGTATTAATTCAAATATCCAAGAATATTTTAGTAATTTCCTTTAAAATCTTTATTTAATAAAGTGAATTGAGCACGGTTTAGATTTTCCTTTTTGTCATGTGAAAATATAGATATCTTTAAATAGTTATGCAGTTAATATTACAGTAGAAAAAAAAAATTGGAAACCATGATTACATAATATATTCTTATACCTAAAGAGTCTAAGGACTCAATACCTCAACCCTTAACCCTGTTATTAGATAAATACGTCTCCTCTTTTTATATTTTTGAACGTCCTGGTTTCCGATTTTACTTCTTTTTGTCCAAATTTTTATTGGAGAGTAAAAAAGATCGGAATTATAAAAAAAATAATAGTCCCTTCTTGTTTCTTTCATTCTTTTTAAATTTCTAAAATTGTATTATTAAATTGAGATTTTTACTGTCTAATAAAATTTATAAAAAAATAGTCTATTAATATATAAGAAGCAAAATAATTATTGAGTTGAGGTTGGAAATGGTCAAGGAAATAAAATTAAGGAATGGGTTAGATGTTGAATTTGACGAACAAGAACCCATTAGTCTTTATGAAGCTATAATTAGTGAAGTATTGATTCCAAAATATAAGGACAATAAAGATTGGAATTTAACGATAAATATTATTTTAGAGGAAATAAACCAACTTATCTCTAAATATGAATTAGATCCAAAGTTAAAAATAGGATTATTAAATCAAGTTGAAACGCATCTAGATAAGGAAATCGAAGAATTAACTGGTTGCGATAAAATTGAGATTCTTTTCCTGAATATGGACGATTTTGTTGAAGATATTGAGAAATTAATTATCTCCGGGAAAGATAAGCAAGAGTTAAGGAACGATATGGCGAACCTAATATTTCCACTCACGGTTTTTGAATTAGGCGAACTTTTTATATTCTTAGGAAAAAGAGCTTTTTTAAAATAATGTGTTTTAGAAAGGAATTAGAGCTTTTTATCTGCTAAAGTTGTAATTGGGCGCGATTGCAAAATAGAAATAGTATTATTTACTATTACCCACTCGCCATATTAAAGACACTTTTGCCCCGAAAATGCAATAACAATTACTTTTTAAACAGTAAAATTCAAAAATCTTTAACTTTATATTATTTTTGAAGAATGCAACGAAAATTTAATCCTAATGATATAAAAATTGGTCTTAAGTTACCTACCCTTTTAGCTCCCCTTAATTCAATATTTATTCGAATGGCATTTTTTGTTGATTACATCTATACGCCCTTGTTTAAAATATTTGAGATTATTGGGCGTTCTCGCAGATTCCAAAGGATTAGCATATTACCCGAAAATGCTTCGACAAGACTAAAAGAGGTTTTAATTCCTCTTGAAGATGGAGGAAAATTAGCTACAGACATCTATTTACCTAAAGAAATTTACAAAAATAAGAGTAAAGCCCCTACTATCCTAGTTAGATTACCATATTGGAAAAATCGGCTAAGTATTTTAGGATATTTCATAGCTTCTAAAGGTTATGTAGTTGTTATACAAGATATTAGAGGTAGTGGACGATCGATTGAATATGGAACTAATTCTCTTTATATGTACGAACGACAAGATGGATTAGAAACATTACGCTGGATTTCTAAACGTTTTTGGTATGACGGGAAAATTGGAATGTGGGGTTTGTCATATTTAGGCATTACACAACTCGCTGTATCATGGAATAATGAAAATTTGCTGAGTTGTTTAAGTCCTATTCACAGTTCTTATTCGAATGTTTTTTGGCATCCAGGGGGATTGTATCCAGTAGGTTTGTCAGGTGCTCTGTATTTAATTATGATATCTACGGCTAGTATGCAAAATCTATCGACAATGGATTTTGATCAATGGGATAAAAATGGATATTATAGACAACTATATTTTAATCCATCAAATAGCATTTACAACGAACCGTTAAACTCAAAAATACCGAAGTTATCAGACTTAGCAAGTGTAGAGAATCCTAAATATTCGATGAAAATGATGAATAGCGTATATAAAACAAACGTTGATATATCAAAAATGGATGAGGGTTCTTTTTTAAAACTGATCAAAGAGATTTTCTACAAAAGAAATTTATTCCATAATCACGATTTATCTCCATACGCTTTTGGACTTAATTATGAGTTTAATTCTCCTATGTTGTTTATTGGAGGTTGGTATGATATGTTCATAGAGCATATGATGCGAGATGTAAAACTAATTCAAGATGCTGCTCCATCCTTTTTTAAAGACAAATTTAAAATGATTATAGGTCCCTGGTCTCATATTAATATGGATAAGTTTTTCATCAAACCTTTAAAATACGCACACATAAGAGATGATTTAACTTTTTTTCAAAATGTACTTCCATTTTGGTGGTACGAATTATGTTTGAAAAGAGACGAGTCAGATTTATCAAATATTCCTCCTATTCGTGCATTTGTATTAAATAAGAACATTTGGAGGGCTTTCAATAAATGGCCACCTTCATCTAAGGAATTTAAGTTATATCTTCACTCAAATGGGAAGAGTAATAGTTTATTTGGAGATGGGATACTTTCCAATAAATATCCTAAGGAAGAACTCCACGATGTATATCAATTTGATCCCTCTGATCCAGTAATAACACTAGGAGGAAGAAACCTATTTTTATTATGTGGGCCTCAAGATCAGACTAATATCGAGAAAAGGGATGATGTTTTAGTATACACCACAAAAGCTCTCGAAAGAGGTTTAGAAGTTATAGGTGAAATAAGAATAATATTATTTGCTTCTACCACCGTGGAAGATACCGACTTTATGGTAAAATTGGTTGATGTTTACCCAGATAATAAAAAAGCGGTAAATATAATAGATTCAGGAGTTAGGACCCGTTATCTTAACGGTGATTTAAATAATCCCAAGTTAATTATTCCAAATGAAATATATAAGTTTGAAATTGTAATCGGTACAACTGCTATTTATTTTCCTAAGGACCATAAAATTCGGTTAGAAATAACATCCAGTAATTTTCCTCGGTTTGACGTAAACTCTAACCTTGCTGGTAAGGAAAGTGAAAAAAATTATATAATTGCATCTCAAACGGTATTTCATGATAAAGACCATCCATCTCATTTGATACTCCCTATTTTTGTGGGAGATGAATAAGATTAACTATAATCCCAAAATAATCTTATTCAAATTTTAAAGGTTTAGCTGTTTTGTAGAGATAATTGAAGTAGAAATTGCTAGCGGGACCAAACGCTATGTGATCGGTATCTACACCGAAATAACTCAATCCTTTAAAAATTTCTTGTGTTAAAATAATGAAGGCTTCTTCCCCTTCATCCATTACTATACTCGTTCCAAATACTTGATCACGGGAACAAATTTCACAGATATCTGAGTATTTTTTTATGATTTCTTCAAAATTTTCGTCTTTGAGGGCTTCCTCTTCTATTAATAGTATAATATCCGTCACTCCGCGTGCCCTTGCTTTTTTGATTGCATCATAAAAAAGCTCTAGAAATTCATAATAAGGTGCAACGATATATAAAGAATTCTTAGCGTGTTCAATAATATTCATACTTCGATTTATGCAGACATCTCTTCCACGATGAATATATAAGGCAACTTTTATTGGCGTATCGTGCGATTCATAAATAGGGGTTAAATTTCTAATGATATTATTCGAATGTTTGTCAAAGCGAACACTATATTGCTTTTTTGCGATAATCAATGCCTCGTCAGGACTTTTTGCGAAATACCGACTAGGCCTAGATTCTTCTTCTTTGATAATCCACTTCTTTTCTTTCTCTAATTGAGTCAAGATGTTATAGATTCTGGAATACGGCACCGATGATGCATCTGAAAGCTCCCTTGCATCCATTGGTCCTTTAGAGATTAGTGTTAAGTAAATAGCAATTTCGTAATCGGTAAGTCCAATTGCGCGTAAAGCATCCTTAACATTATCGGGAGTTTCATTCGACATGATTCAGCGTTTTTAATCAAATTTGTGTATTTAAAGAGGTTTTAAACACTTATAAGAATTTTGTTAATTAATATAGTACTTAATGCTACATACTATATATATTATTATTCGTATTATTTTTTAACCCGTGCGGGGTAAGTCATCTTGCGACTAATATTTTCTCGCAAAAATCATCCTTTTTACATTAAAGTTAAAAATATATTTATAAAGATACTGCATGATATAGATCATCCTCCTCCTCCAGTATCTTCGAGAGAGATATAATGATAGAGTATCATAGAGATGAGAATCGCAGAAGTAATTATAAGAGCTATAAGAATAATATAAAGGAGGATTTTATTAGTTCTCTCATTTTTTAATAGTCTTATCGGCATCAAAAAACCAAGTTTGATTTGCTTTGTATATTATTTCTAGTTACATTATTTAATAAATACATTTTGATTTCGAAATTATTAATATTGTATAAAATAAGTGTTTTTAACTGTGCTTCAATTAATTAATACTTAATAAGAAAACATAATGAGTTTTAAGCAGAATTATGAGAATTTATTGATGATCTCTGGAAAGAGGGAAGTTTAGACTATAAGAAGATTGGTGTGTGAAAGAATGGATATTAATCTTAGAGAAACGAAAAGTATCATAACGAAAAGTAACATACCTGAAATTGATTTTGTTATTAATCCTTACATTGGTTGTCAGCATGGCTGTATTTATTGTTACGCTGAATTTATGATACGATTTACTGGTCATAAGGGTGATAAATGGGGGGAATTCTTGGATATCAAAACTTACGACTTCGATAGAATTAAACTGGAGAGGTATAATGGAAAAAGAGTACTTTTTAGCTCTGTAACCGACCCTTATCTTCCGTTAGAATTAAAATATGAAAACACTCGAAAGATTCTCGAAAGACTCGTTGGTACAAAAGCAGAGATTTCAGTTTTAACTAAATCTAAATTTGTTACCCGAGATATTGATCTTTTTAAAAAATTTGAAAACCTTGAAGTTGGGATATCAATTAATACTTTAGATTCGAATTTTGCGAAGGTAATTGAAAAAGGGGCTTCAAGACCTCATGAAAGATTAAAAGCGTTAAAAGAAGTTCACGAGAATGGAATCAAAACTTATATTTTTATCTCACCATTTTTCCCACAGATTACTGACTATAAAGCTATAATTGAAGAGACAATTGACTTCGCTGATTCGTTTATGTTTGAAAATTTAAATTTCAGACCTCACAATGTTCCCAGAATCCTTAAGGTGATTAAAGAGCACTATCCTGACCTAGTATCTGTTTATCAAGAGTTCAGAAAGGACCCTTCTCTATGGGATTTAATTGAGTCTGAGATAGAATCTTACTGTAAAAAGCTGAAACTCACTTACAAGATAGAGTTCCATCATGGAGGATTCTCAAAAAGTTAAGAATTATTAAATTAATAAATTTCATCAATATATCTTTTTAATTGGTCCAAATCTTCAAAATAAAATAAACTGATATTTTCCTTAAAGAACGGAGTTAGTAATCCTCCTCCTTTTAAAACTTCAGTGATCTCTACATCTTTCAGAACAAATATCTTTGTTTTTTCATAATATTCTTTAAAGGAGAGGATTATACCCATCTCAATCATATGCCCACCCTTATCATGTTCAATGATCATAATGATCTCATTAGAGAATTTCGCGATTAGATCAAATTTTAGAATGAGATTTTCAAGATGAGTGCGTCTAAATTCTTTTTCAAAAAATCCAAGATTATTTTCATTCTCGTTTATTATTTTTTGCACTTCCTGAAGATTAGCGAATGTATCATCACTGTATGACCCACAAATGAAAATTTTATTCCTTAAAAGATCGAAAATTGAAAATACGCTAATGAATTCATCTAAAAATTCATCCCATGCACTATGGTGTGAGATCTCCATGTAATTCCCCCTAAGATATACTAAACATATTAGAAATTCATTTATGTTATAAATTATTATATGTCAATGATAATTGACTCTATTAGATTTGAGTTAGATTTAAATATACGATTAAATATATTTACCTTGGAACTAAACGAAAAAACTAATATAAATGATAGGAGGGAGATAATTTGAAACTTCCATTAAAATTTGAGAATAAAAGAAAAGGATTGGAATTTATATCTGAGAAAACTAGATATAAAATAATACTGACGCTTTTAGCAAAAGAACCACTTTCCTTTAGTAAATTAAGAGATCTTTTACCGTCAATTCCAGAAAACAACCTAAATTACCATATCAAGATCCTAAAAGAGAATGATTTCATTAAAAATAAGAAGGTTTCAGAATATAAACGTTCTGAACCACGATCGTTTTATTCTTTAAGTGAACGCTCTAAGGCGCTCCTAAAAGATTTAGGATTAACTGATGTGAAAGAGGAATTACAAGCCTTATTTGAACAGATGACATAAATTCATATGACTTAGGTTTTGATATTTGTAGGTAAGTGGATTGCAAATGTGCATTCTAAATCTCCATTTAAACCGGTTTTAACGGGTTCAACTACGATGGGTTGTTCAAAAATCTGATCCCAATAAAGTTTGTACCAACCTGCACTACAATGACAGAAATCTTTTAATATTTCATTATCAGTTCCCTCTTTCAAAGCACCTCGAATCCAAGGGCAGTAGCAGAGATAAAAAAATTTCATTTTTTCATCCCTTGCAGTTAAAAATTTCTTAGTTTGATATGGCAACTTGCTGATATAAATGAGTTTTCCTTTTCTTACTCCTGCACCCATCATTTGGTCCTTTCTTACAAATTCGATTACTTGATCGTCCACAATCTGCGCAAATTCTAATGTTCCTTCAACTCTATGCCTCTCAAGCCTTTCTATTAAGTCCTGGTGTTTTTTTTGTAAAAATTCGTCAATTCCTAATTCTGCGATAATTTTTTTATCTCCCTCAATATCGTCAGGGGGACGACCATGAAGGCAAGGTGAAAGAAGTGCGATTGTTTTTTCATTTCCAAGATTATCTTCCAATCTTTTCATAATGTTTTTAGTAAAATCAGGTTTTTTTTCTGGATGCACTCCTAATGGAGGAATAGATAAATCTCTAAAAATCTCGTCATTCATTTGTTCTCCATAAACCTCAGCGACTCTTGCAAACAGATTATCCATAGCGTTATAAGATTCAACAATATCTATTGTTTCAGTGATAAAATCATACTTCTTGGAATAATTAGCATAACTCAAGATGGATCTTAAAAAATCAAGAACAGAATCTTTATTCTTAGAGACCAAATATTCAGTATATTCAACTAGTTTTTTGGGATTTACTGAATCTAGATTCAGGTTTTCTTTTTTTAGATAAATTTCGTAAGCTCTCAGTTTTGAAAGAAAGTTTCTTATTGTATCTTTGTCGATTTCTTTCTCTTCTAAAAACAATTGAAAATTCCTTTCATTCATTTTCTAAATATATCTTTGTATCTTAATATCTTTTATTCAAAATACAGTTTCAGCTGTTTAATATAGTAGTAAGTTCCTTTTTTGTTGTATGTTTATAAAGAGATTTTTCTCCATCACATATAATACAATATGTTCCATAGGAATAAATTCCATTTTGCTGCGCTTCCTTACATTTATCAATCTTAATTGCTTTAAGATTGCCGTTTTTATCAATATCTTTCAATTTTTCCACAAGATCAGTTATGTAAGGACACTGATCTGTGCAAATAATTGTTGCTCCTTGAGAGTATTGTTTTTGTTCAGTTTTGTTTATTGGGTAGAATGTGCTTTTTTTTGATAACCAGGCAGCTTCTGTTTAGACGGAATTGAATTTATGAAAGCCATCGATTCTGCTTTCCATAAATCTCCTACAAGACATCTGAAAAAATTTCAAGATTTACAAAGTAGAAAAATTTCTAATTCATTTTTAAATAGATTTAGTCAATATAGTCCAAGAACAGGTTAAGAATTTCTAAATTATAAACAGTTAAGTAATAAGCAATAATTCTATTATTTTATAAAATCTTATAAAATTTATAATATAAGCAAAGGTTGGATTTTATGGCTATTAAGAAAGGCGATATCATCAAAGTCGAATATGAAGGTAGATTAGAAGATAGATCCATATTCGATTCAACAGAACTTCAGGGAGGAGACCCGATTAAATTTGAAGTTGGCGCAAGAATGTTAATTCAAGGATTTGATGAATCAGTTGTCGGTAAAAATATAGGGGACGAGTTCGAGATTACGCTAAGCCCTTCTGAAGGATATGGTGAAATTGACCCCCTCCTAGTACAAACAATCAGTATGGATCAACTACCGGAAGATTTGGATCCCGAGGAAGGAATGATGCTCGGAGTTGGTGACGCTAACGGGACTCACTCAATGGCTTGGGTTAAAGAAGTAGATGAGGAGTTTATTATACTTGATATGAACCACCCACTTGCGGGAAAAACTCTTCATTTTAAAATAAAAATTTTAGAAACGGGTTGTGAACTAGATCCACCAGAGGCTCACGAATGTGGGTGTGGTTGCGAGCATAACTAAACATATGTTTTATGATTAAAATCGTTTTTTTTATCCTTTTTTAAATCTAAAGAAATAATTGAATTTATTTATTTTAGACTATTTTAGAACTAGAAATGAGCTATAAATTTACTAAAGAGGAATTATCCCAATTATTAGTCGATTACAATGAGGTTGCTTTAAAAGAACAAAAATCAGACATACCAACGAAAGTTTGTATTTGGGATGAAACCTTAAGGGATGGCGAGCAAAGTCCTACAGTATATCTTACTTTGGATGAAAAGATTCATTTAGCTAAATTAATGGACGAAATCGGAGTAAAAATGATTGCCGTCGGTTTTCCAGCAGTCTCAAAATCAGAAAAGAAAATTGTTAAAACAATCGTTAGCGAGAATTTTAATGCTGCTATATTGGGAATTGCACGTCCTAAGAAAGAAGATATTGATGCGTGTATAGAAGCAGACTTAAAAGAAATCGTCATTTTTATGCCGATTTCACCAATTTTTAGGAAAACCTTAAAGCAAAAACCAGAAGAACAATTGGAGATGATAAAAGCTGCTATTCATTACGCAATTGAAAATGGCTTTAAAGTGAACTGGGTTTCTGAAGACGGAACGAGATGTGATTTCAAGCATTTATCAAATGTTTTCCAAACGGCTATTGAAGCGGGAGCTGAAAGAATTGTTCTTGGAGATACAGTAGGCATCTTAACACCACTCTCAACATCACACTTGATCAAACGAATTAAAAATGAAATAATAATCCCTCTTAATAAAGAAGTCCCTATGGGCATTCATACTCATAATGATTTTGGCTTGGCTGTTGCTAATACTATAACAGGAGTATTTGAAGGTTGTACGTATCCTCACACTTGTATTAACGGGTATGGTGAAAGAGCCGGAAATGCAGCTTTAGAAGAAGTAGTAACAATTTTGGAACGGATGGGTATTAACACTGGTATAGATTTGACACGATTACCTGAGATTAGTGAAGTTTGTGAAAAATACTTTAGCCAACCTTTAGCATTAAATAAACCTATCGTAGGAGAACACGCTTTTGCTCACGAAAGTGGATTGCATATAGCTGCAATCTTAGCACATCCCTTAACTTACGAACCTATTAATCCCCATATGGTAGGAAGAAGAAGAAAATTTTATTTAGGTAAATTTTCGGGTTCAAAATCTGTCTTACATGCTTTACAAAAAAAAATTAAAGTCTTGGATTTAGATATCCCTGAAGATATCATTAAAAAAATAGTCTCCGAAGTAAAAAGGGTACATGAAGAGACTTCAAAGAAGGAATTAAGGAAATCGTTTAATACAATAAAGCAAGAATTGGATAAAATCTCTAAAGGTGTTGGCGACAAAGAGTTTTTCGAAATTGTGAATAAATACGCTCAGCCATATGTTTCTGAAGAATTTAAACCAAAAAAAGAAAAATTATAATTTCTTATCGATATCGTCAATTTTATCTTTCGTTGTTTTCAAATCACTCTTCAATTGACTAATACGTTTTTCGTAAGATTTCTTATCCATTTGCTTCGAAGCGTATTTTTTTTCTATAAAGTCAATTAGATTTTTAACTGAATCACGTTTATTTTCTAACGCGTTCTTGTGCTCGATCAAATCTCTTTTTGTTTTTTTCTTACCAGATTTCGGTTTTGGTACGGGTTTTAACTTATCTGCTGCGCCAAGTTTTGGTAATCCAATAAGACCATCGCTGCTTTTCGTCTTTAAACTGTCAGGTTTTGGGGGTAAATCAGATAATTCTTCTTGTGGGGCTAATAAATCATCAAATCCATTAGATATTGATTTTTTAATCTGCTCTTTTGAAGGCTTATTAGATTTTGCTTGCTTCTTTTTAAACTCAGTAACATCTTTATCAGATGATACAGCTGTTTTAATTAGTTTGTCAATAGTATTTTTTATCACATCAATTTGATTCTGAAATATTTTAAGTAATTCTACTAGCTCGCTCTTTTTTGATATGTTCATAGAAAAGTTGATATCTATTTTTTGTTTATCTCCTAAACCAGCTTGAGTAGGAGATGAAGCATAGTCTGAAGATTGTTGAACAATTATTTCCTCTTGAGGTATAATTTCGGGAATTGCACCGCTCGAATGTAACTCCATCCTATAGTCTGAGATTAACCACGAAAAAATGTTATACCCAAAATTGGGATGCTCATCGTGACTAAATCCACCACCTACTCTATCTCTAAATATTTCATAGCTTCCTATAGCACAAATTCGACCATTATCAGGCTCAGAAACACAAACCAATGCAGATGAGAACGGTTCAGAAGTCTCATTTGAAGAAACGACTGAAATCGAACTTCCTAATACACTAAGTGAGCAACCAGATCTATAACATATCGAATTTAAACTGTTTGTAATTGGATGTGGTGGTATAAATGCCGTAATTATAGGCATATTTTCCATACCTAGATTATAAGTTTCATCGAGGACTTGATCGTTTTCAAAAACTATGCCAAAATTTTGACTAAGTTCACTCAAATTGCTATTCCTTCCTCTATCGCCACCTGCATGAGATAAGAGCAGTAAACCACCACCATCTTGTCTAACCCAATTATTAATTTCAGTAATTTCCATAGATGTAATTCTAGCAAAGTCCGGACAAACAAATACCAATATATCAAACGCTTTCAATGAATTTTGAGTAATAGGAGTTTCCAAGAAGTTATAACAAAGAAAGTCATTTGAATTTAAGAAATCTCTTAGTTCTGTGAGATTCTCGTCGATTTTACCTCTAGGTTTGTGTGCTACATCAAATGCAATATTATATTTTGGCATATATTTCAAAATCTCCTCATAAATAATTTTATTCTATTAAAAATATATTTTACGACATTAATTAAAATTTCTTAAAATCTCTCAAATATGATTTATCAGTTAAATGAAAGAGTTATCAATAAGTGCTTTTATCTCCTATAATTAGGTTGTTTTTACTAATATTTTCAACCTTTACATTACTACCAATTATAGAATTTTCAGAGATTACATTTTTCAAGTTAGCGTTCCTTTCAATAACACAATTTTCTAAAATACAGTTTTCTAGTACTGATTCAGCTCCAATCGATACAAACGGCCCCACTACTGAATTAATAATTTTAGAATTTTCTCCAATATATACTGGATTTTTTATATACGACTTTTCGGAAGTGATGTTGAATTTTTTATACTCTTCAACTTTTACCGATTGTTGTTCTAACAAATACTTGTTCCCCTTCAAAACTTCAGAAGGTCTACCGAAATCCAAAATTCCCTTTTTTAAATTAATTGCTACAATTTTAAAACCACTTTTTATTAAATCTTGTAAACTTTCTGTCAGATAGATTTCTTTAGAACCTTCAGTTCTTTTATCTAAATACCCCTTTATAATATCAAAGAGAGCCTTAGTAGCGGAGTTAGAAAAAGCATAAATACCCGCAATTGCTAAATTTGAAACGAAATCTTTGGGTTTCTCAATTAATTTCTGAATTAATAAATTCTCATCAACTACAACCACACCATATGAGCTTGCATCTTCTTCTGGTACTTCCATTACAGTAATTATTCCATCTACATCAGATTCATAATATCGATACATTAAATAAGAATATTCCTCAATAGGTATCATATCTGCTAAGAAAATTAAGGACCCATCACGCTTATCTGTTTTTTTATTCGGATAACTAGATTCTTCAAAACTCGTATTTGCTAGATAAACGGCTTCTCCTAAACCCCAGTAAAATGGTACATCGTCATTATATCCACGAGGCTCTTGTTCGATAAATGTTAATTTAAATTTATCACTATACTTCTGTTTGACAAATTCTGTTATTTGTCTTTTCTTGTAACCGACGATTAAAATTAATTCTGTGTCTGAATCAAATGTATCGCTAAACTTATTAAGAATATGTTCCAAAACGGTCTTTCCAGCAACATTTATGAATGTTTTTGGCTTACTTAACGTAAAAGGGCGTAATCTCGACCCTATACCGGCACATGGACCTATAATTTTCATACTTTGATTCAAACCAATATTATATTAACTTATTTGATATATAAATTCACTAATTCAATAAAACTTTGATTTATCTGAATCAAATAATCTTTGTAAATAACCAAATAAGAGATCTAATCCTCTCTCTTCTTTTATTGAACATGGTATTAATTCAGAAGTGGATCCCAATTGAGTAAATACATCTGAAATTAACATAGATAGTTCTCTTATCAGTCCACTTTCTCTTTCATTTGTAGAATCCTCTAAAGCTTTAAAATCTTGGCTCCAATTTATTATCATTTCAATTTGATCTTCGCTTAACAGGTCTACTTTAGATAGTACATTAATTTGGGATATATTTCTAAATCTAAATTGCACAGAGGCAGCTAATAGTAGAGTTGATATAAAACCGTTCGGTCTTAGCACAAAATTTGAATCAAAAAGGAAAGATACAGCCCGCTGAATCGAACCAAAACCTAATGTACTAGCTATCAATGGTCCCGTTTCTCTAAAAGCAAATAACTCAAGCTGTCCCGCAGTATCTACAAAGACCCAATCAGGATTATACTCGTCAATTTCGTCCCTTAAATCGTCCAAAAAATTAACCATTAAATCAGATGCTAAGATCATAGCACCATTTGGACCCAATCCATATTCATTCATTACTTCTTCAAGAACAATGAAATCCCTAATATCTATATCTGGATTGTATGGCATTACTTTAACACCAGGATCTAAGTTAACAGTTATTGCTGAGATTTCTGGATCTCGGTTTGTAACATAATCCTTAAATAAACCGGTTAAAGAACTTTTGCCACTGCCAGCTGTCCCTATAAAGTAATTTAATAAAATCTTTTTCTCAACTCTAATGAGTTTTATGTCCTCATTTATTATTTAATAGTTAAAGCTAATTAAAGATTTATAATAAAACTAACAATGATTAGCGTTAATAGAAATTAAAGAATTAAGGTTGAAAAGATTATTTGGGTTCTTTTAACTGCTCTAACTTGATTTTTTCTTCTTGTTGTTTTCTAAATCGTTTAATTTGGTTATTAATTGATTCTTCTTCCTTTTTAATGAGTTCTTCTTCGCTTAATGTAATGGATTGAAGTTCTTTTTCATCCATTGGTTTTAGAATATCCTTAATACTGAAACCACTATTTTTCTCAGTGGTTTCTCTGAAAATTGTTTTCATTTCCTTTATTACTAGAAGTTTGGCTGAGGATCCCCGACCTTGTATTAGCGATTGTACCTCTGGTCCTTTAATTCTTTCGATACCAGGCCCAGAAATTCTCTGAGGGACTCCAGAGGGTGGGCCGTAAGAAATTGGATTGGCAGGCATGTTCTGTAAGGTTAATGCAAGGCTTGCTAAATGCTTCTCAATATTTTTTAAAGTTATGTTACTCTCATTCATCATTGAAATTACAGACTGGTCCGTTGGAATGCTTTCAACACTCCTCTTCTCATAAATAACTGTTTTCTCTTCTTTCTTCTGATTAAAATCCGTTTTTGTTGCTTGAACTACTCTTTCTCGAGTTATTTTTTTTCTCTGATTTTTAGGTAAGCTTAAATCGACGAATTGGAAACCAGCATAGCAATCATCGTTTATCCATATATCAGATACATTGAATTTTTCTGAAAAAGTATACTCAATTCTCTGACCGGAGTATAAATAAATTGTTAATCTTAAAATCTTAATTTGGATATCTGTATATCCGTGAATCTCATCTAATTCGATAGAAAAACCTAAATAATCATTTGAATGATAAATTTTTTTAATGGAAACTAACGATGGAGATTGCTTGAAGTAAATCTCTTGTTTGACTATTTTTGAAATTTCAAATCGGATATTTAACCTATTTATCTTTTCAGGAAGAAATAGAACTTGCTCTTCATCGTTCTTTTCGAATTCTAAAAAAAGTTTCTTTTGATCGTCCCAAAACACTTGGAACAATTCCATTTTAGTTTTAACCCGTGAGTGTGGTCGTTAATGTTTCCAATTTATTTAATTATGATTAAAATCTATTTTAACCTTTAATAAATTACGACTTTACCAAATTAATGATTTTTGAGAGTTAGATTATTAGTATTTTAGGGTATTCTAAATATTAAATTACAGAAATTAATCATTTTTAAGTCCAGACAAATAATATACCGGTTTATGCAATGTGAACTTGAAATATTCAATTTCTTCTCTTGATTGAACCCCGATATAGTTATCAACATCAATGACTAAAATTGCTTCTTGCTCGTTTAATTTCATTAAAGCTATCTCTTGTAATTTGTCCCATTCTTCTTCACTAAACTTATCTTTATTTAACAATCCATCGACAGAACAAATTCCTACAAGTTTTTTGTACATAATTTGTAATATCGACTCCAATTTAATAAAATATTCTTTAAATCGAATCGAACCTACTAAAAAGATTTTAGTCTCCTTTATAATCGAGAAGTTGTATTCTTGAAACTCATCCAAGAAATTCTTATTTAACCTTTCTTTCTTCATTATAATTATATTAATGTTCATTCTTATATAATTCTCGCATGAAATTAAATACTGTTTATCTGGCAGAAAATCTAGAATTTATGAGGAAGTTGGATTCAGAAATAATCGATCTTATATATATTGATCCCCCTTTCTATAGTGGTGTCGATTATAAAGAATTTTCTGATTTATGGAGCTCTTTAACAGAATATTTAGATTTTATGACATTAAGAATTAAAGAAATACATCGAATCCTTAAAAGGACTGGCAGTTTTTACTTACATTGCGATGCTAATGCTGTATTCGATCTAAAACTGATATGTGATGACATTTTTGAAAGAAAAAATTTTCGAAGGGAAATTATATGGAATGTAGGTAGCGTTTCGGGTTTTAAAAGTCAAGTGAAGGGTTGGGTGCGTCAGCATGATACAATTCTGTATTACTCGAAATCAGACGATTTCACATTTAATAAGCAATATCTACCTTATCGAGAAGATTATATTAAAAAAATGTTTAGATATAAAGACGAAGATGGACGTCTCTATAGAAAACGAAGAGAAGGAAAGCAGTATTTGGACGAAAGTCCCGGAATTTTAGTTGGCGATGTCTGGAACGATATCTTTTCATATCAAACTATCACAAGATCTAAAGAATATCATGGTTATCCAACCGAAAAACCAGAAAAATTACTTAACAGAATTATTATGGCTTCGTCTAAAGAGGAGGATATTGTTGCCGATTTCTTCTGTGGATCTGGAACAACTATAGCCGCTGCTATAAAATTAAATAGAAAATGGATCGGGATAGATAATAATCCAAAGGCTATTGAATTGTGCAAGAAAAGGTTAGGAATCGATAATTAATCCAGAAGATAAAAATATCTCAGCATTACTGCTTAAACACGATTTTTTCAATCCCAATCCATTCTTTCGCTTCCTCAATATTGGATACAATTTTTCGTTTAGGAGATTTCGCACTCTCTAAGAGATATTTAAATTCTTCGCTTAAAGGTGGATTTTTTTTGATTATAAAAGCAGATCTAAAAAGTCTTTCATTATTTCTTTTTAAGAGTTCTAAGATTATTTCAATGGAATCAATGCTTAAAAGGATTGCATCAGCTACATCAACAATTATACTCAATTTATCGGGAATATTATTCGTTAGATCCCCAAATTCTTTTATAAATCTTTCTGCTACAGGAGGCGGAAAGGTGCCAGTTGCTTTTATATAAAAACAGGTATCATTAATTTTTTCAATTTGATACATAATAGTTTCAATCCTTCAGTTTTAAATTAAATTTAAACACTTCATTTATATTAACTTTTTTATTTCGAACTGAAAAATATGTACATATAATCGAATTTGTCCAACTTCGCAGAGGACAAACGATTTAAGCTATAATCTATTTAAATATTTAATGAAAAGTGGAGAAAAAATATCGGAGAGCATTCCTAAATCGGAAAAATCAAACGGGGTAAAAATGAGAAATCTATGGTCCCAGATCATTATGAATCTAATTCATGGATTTGGATTTAGTGCATTTAACGTCGTTCTCCAACCTTTTATATATGAGTTTACAGGGGAATCCCTTTTTTACACCGGTATTATAATTTCGATCTCAAACATAATGCAGTTTCTACCTATGCCTCTTATAGGTAAACTATCTGATAAATACGGGATTAAAACAATTTGGCTATTTGGTCCTCCGATCTTTGCGTTCGGATTAACAATATTAGTTTTCTCAAATAGTATCCCAATTCTTATAGTAGGAGTCCTTATTTATGTGTTAGGAGCTATGGTTAATAGTTTAAATTTTCAAATTTTCGTATCCGAAAACAGTGGTGGATCTAAGAAGGGAATTATGTACGGGCTTATATTTTTCGCATATTTTGGAGGAGCTATTGGAGGTACGTATTTCGTAATGCTGAACCTCGTTTTAAATTCCAGAGTTTATTTTATGATTTTTAGTATCATTCTAATTATCGAATGGTTTATCCTGATTTTTATAATTAGAACTCCAAATTCCTCGAATGTTACCTCTGTACGAGAGGATGCTAAGCCAATAGATTTTAATCAAAAAAAATCAACTAGACTCTTTCAAAATCCGAAAATAAAGGTAGCAACTTTTTTCTTTGCTTTTGATGTTTTTGTATGGGGAATAGTATTATCTGTTTATAACGCTGGACTAAAAGCTAATTATAACTTCTTAGATTCAAATATCGCATTTATAGCTCTATGGTTTCAAATCTCAAACATGGTATCTCAAATTCCCGCTGGGAGAATTGCAGATAAAATTGGCAGAAAAAAATGTTTAATTATAAGCCAATTTTTCGGAATGGTATTTTTTTCCATGAACATTTTAGCATCGATATTATGGTCTCAAGGAATTACAATATTCCTTTTTCCGGGATTGATCATCGGACAAATCTTTTTTGGAATTGCAGTTACTACTTTTATTCCCTCAGAGCAGATGACATTAACTAATTTAGATGATAACAGGAAAGCTTTATCTTATGGAATTGTAACATTTATCAGAGGAATTGGTATGTTGCCTACTGGAGCGATTGGAGGCTTTCTTGCCGAAAATATAAATTACACTGCTCCTTTTGTTGTAGGGCTAGTAGGTTTGGTTATTGAAGTATGGTTTTTGGCAAAATATTTCAAGGACTAACTTTTTTACTTAAAAATTACTTTTTTATTACTGAGATATAATTAAAAAAGTTTTTATCACAACAAAAAATAATAATTAGATTAGACTAAAAGAGACTATCATAAAAAAAGGTTTAATTGTATGAGTTTTAAATGTAAAATTATTGAGCGCGTCGCTCAAAATACTCTATCGATAAGAACTACTAGTTCTGTCCAGAATTTACCCCAAGTATTAGGTAAGAACTGGGGGACAATCATGCAGTACCTCGGTCAATTAAATGAAGAAATGAGTGGTCCTCCATTTGTTGCCTATTACAACATGGACATGGCAAATTTAGATATAGAGATTGGGGTTCCTGTCCCTAAGAAGATTCCTCCTAAGCATGAAATTGAAGCATGTGAAATACCAGCAGGAAAATATGCGTCTGGCTTATATATAGGGCCATATAGTGAAATGAGGCCAGCGTATGAAACATTAGCTAAATTTATTCAAGACAAAGGATATGAAGCAACGGGAATTGCTTACGAAATATATTTAAATGATCCTGCTGAGGTAGCTCCCGAAGAACTTCAAACAGAAATCCTATTTCCCCTTAAATAGAAATAATAATTACTCTCTTTCTTTTTCTTTCATCAATTCCCTGTAAGATTGGAGCAATTTTTTTACTTCTTCTCGTTCAATATTATCTTTAGCGAATTGCTTGTCTTCTCCCTCTATTGGATTCATACCTAGAAACAAAACGTAGAGCTTTTCAAGTTTTTCCAAGCTTTCTAGATTTTCTAAACTATTTATAGTTTTTTTCATTACTATAGATAATATTTAGATGAGAAAGCCTCCTTTTTTGCTTTTTTTCCAGAGAAAATTTTTTAATACAAAGATTTAAATATCTTAACATTCATTCTAGTTATGGGCGCCCACTTGTAGCATGGGCGAATACGAGAAATTAAAAATTATTAAAGGTGAAATTGAAATGAACCAAAATTTCATGACTCTAAACGGTTCTCAAGCAACAAAGTTAATAAATTTTTTAAAGAAAATTAATTATCCAAAAGAAGAACTAATAACTGACTTAAATAAGGAATTAGTTGAATTTGATAAAGTAATAGAATTCGAAGACAATCTTCCTCTTGCTATTCAAAAAGTTAATATGAATTGGTTATTAACCCAAATTTCGTCTACTATATTTAAAAACTATGAAAAATCTATTAGTAAAGGACAAGCTAAAGCACTTACAAAACGTATTCTGGGAATAAAATTAGCTAATACAGAGCGTACCCAACTGTCTGAATTACGGAAAAAAATTAGAAGGTACGAAAAATTCCTAACATATTTTGGAGCATGGGGTAAAGAACCTGATCAGGTATTCAAAGTGATTATAATTGGATTGAACGATGAACAATCAAACAAACTTTCTGACGTACTTCTCCGCCCTAAAGTATCGGGACATAGAGACACATTAGGGGTTGATTTTTATATAAAAACATTAGAATCTTACGATAAATCACTGACGACATTGCATTTCTGGAATATCTCAGAAGATAAAAGATATGAGTTCTTGAGAGAACACTATTATAAAGGAGCTAGTGCTATTATCCTAATCTACGAAAAAGGGAATAAAGACTCCCTTCTTTTAACTAAGAAGTACTACGAGGAATTTAAAAAAGCAACAAGCTTAAAGTTTAAATTAAAGAAAATGAAAAACATTCAAATTGATACACCAGTGGTTCTTGTAGGTTTAGGAGAGAAGCCAATAATGTCCTCGCAAGGTGGGCCCTATTTAGCAATTGAATTAGGTGCGAGATATTTTGATAAAAAAGAGATAAATGCAGAAGAATTTGATGATGTATTTAATCTAGTATCTCTTGAATTGCTCGTAAAGTGTCAAAACCAATTACTTTAAGAATTATTTATTAAATTAATAACCCCATTATCAGTTTTAACTTTTTATTAAGTATATTTATACTTGAAATTAGTAACAAATCTTCTTTTTTGGATACTAAATGACTCTGTTGCAATAAACAATATTATTTTTCATTGATTTTTTTATACAAACATTTAAATATCTAATAGTCAATTATATAAATAAACGTCAATAATAATAATTGACGTCAATAATAATAATGGGGAAAAAAATAGAAAAAAGGAGCGTAAAAATGAATTCTAAAATAATTACACTTAACGATAAACAATTAAATGAATTAAATGTATTTTTTAAGAAAATCGGTATTCCTACCACAAAAATATCTAAAGAGTTTAATATTGAAGAGGTTTCCTCTCAAATAAGTGATATATATGAAAAGACAATAAGCCCAGGGCAATCAGAAGCAGTTCTGCGTCGAGTTATGGGAATACCTTTATCACCGAAACAACGCACCCAATTATACGATCTAAGAAAAAAAATCCAGAGATATGAGAAATTTCTAAATAATTTTAGAGAATGGCGAACAAAATATGATCACGAGTTGAAAATAATAATTCTTGGTCTAACTAAAGAACAATCCGAGTATCTTCCTAGTGCTTTAACTAAACCGTTCATAGCAGTTGAGAGAGATGTGATTGGTGTTAATTTTTTAACTAAATTAATTGAAATTTACGATAAATCCCTAATAAGACTTCAGATCTGGGATGTTACAAGTCAGAGACGATTCGCTTTTTTAAGGCCCCAATTCTATAAGGGAGCAGCAGCGGCAATTCTAGTGTTTAATAAAGAAAACCGAGATTCTTTTGATATGGTTAAAACATATTATAATGAACTTAAAGAAAGCACAGGGTTAAAATTTAAAACCAAAGGAAAATTTCGGAAGGAAATTTCTCTACCAGTAGCACTTATAGCTATGGGAAATAAAACTGTTGTGCCTTACGAAGAAATTTTAGCTCTCAATAAGAACATTGGAACCAGTTATTATGAATTAGGAAATATAGAAGATGAGCGCTTTCAGCAAATTCTTGATGGTATAGGGGTTGCACTAATACTAAGATTTCAAGGTTGAAATTCTTTATTTTATATTTATATATTCAATTATAATAAATTCAATATTTTAATCATTCTTATACTTCTCAGGTTCATTTAGGTTTATTTCAAAGAGTTTATCTTGTATTTTATTCTTTAATTCCTTAGAAAAATTATTAATTATATCATCCGGAACATAGTTAAGGTATTCATTTATCTCACTCTCAATTATCAAACCCAATTGGTTCATTAATTCCTCAGTTGTTTCATGTTTTCTTAAATATAAATTCTTATAAGTCTGAATATAGCTGATATTGAATTTTTTCAACCATTTTCTACCCTTTTGTTCAAGCATCGATAGGGTTTCTCTAGAACTTGTGTCGTTAAAGTTTCCAAATTCAGAATCATACTTAATTAGTTTATCTTCGCAATACTTTATGACGAGAGCTCTCTGTTTTGAATTGAGGTCTGTGTTGGAATTAAGAAAAATGATAGCCATAAATTTCTCAAGCAAGAAGTAGATTTGAGCTTTAATGTTGGAACCGTAAATTTCGAGGTGAGAAAGGTTTTTAATGTTGGCTTGCCCGGCAAAAATCTTAAACGAGCTTAAATACATAGAAACCAAGTCAATCTCTAAAAAATTCTGGTGATCTTTCGATAGATAAGATTTTATTGGTCCATATTTATCGTTGTCATTTGAGTCATACTCAAAGACCGTAATAGTGTTCCCATACTGATCCGCAATAATTATTCCAATAATCGGAGGGATCAGATTAAAATTATTTGAGCGATAAGCAGTTTCGGTTAATCTTTGTTCAACGAATTTATCGTCTTTTCCAGCTTCAAGCATAAATCTAAATAAACATAAACACTATAAATTAAAGAGGGTGTGCTGGTTTTTAGGATATATGAGAGATTTTAGGACATTTATGATCGTGAAACATTATAAGTGTAGAAATCCTGAAGTTTCAATGGTTTCAATGGGGAAGAAAAATTCATACTTCAACTAAAACCTCATCTACAGGAAATATTTCTTCTGTAAAGCGTTTTTTAGTAATATTATTAAGTAATAAAAATCCTATTACCGAAAGTATAGATAGAATCCCTGCAAAATACCATACCCAGTTAGGACCAATCAATTCCATAACTAATCCAGCAGCCAAAACCCCAAATAGATTTGGAATAGCCCATTGAAAAGCAAAAACTGCCATATATCGGCCTCGTTTATCCTCGGGAGCAAAAGACGCAACTGCAACTTGTGCAACCGGAAATACAATCATTTCTCCTACTGTGATAATTGCCATAGCAACGAAAAACAAGTACGATTCAGAAATAAAACCATACATACTAAAACCAATCATAAGAAACAACGCTCCAAAAGCCATCATCTTCATGGGAGCATATTTTGAAATCTTCTTTGTAATCCAGAATTGAAAGAAAACCACCATAATCGCATTCATACTCAGCAACCAACCATAACCCTGCTCTGGGAACCCATGGACATCCCGTAAGAATACCGACAAAGTGCTATTCATTTGCATGTATACTAGCACAACTATGGCAGATATTGATAGAAATAACACGAATATCCAATCTTTTAACACCTCCTTATATCCTATTATAGTTCTTATCATGGATTCTTCGGGTTCATCGCCCAGTTTTTGAGGTTTGGTCTCAGGAATGACGAAATACACAATAATAGCAGTAATTATGCTGCTCACAGCATCCAAAATAAATAATAACATATAGGATTGAGTAGCTAAAAAACCACCAAGAAGGGGTCCTATCACTGCTGAAAGATTAAATGCCACGCGTATAATCCCAAATCCTTCAGCCCGTTTTTCTTTTGGAAGTAAATCTGCTATCATTGCTTGTCTTGCAGGACCTCCAAAATTTCCTATAAACCCTGAAAATGTCGCAATTAGATAAAAAATATTGAGATCATTGATTAATCCCATGAACACATTTGATATTCCGCTTACAACCAAACCAAGGAGGATCATTGCCCGACGACCGTATTTGTCGGCTAAGGCTCCTCCGATCGTACTACCAAAAATATTTCCCGCAGAAAAAATTGAAAACATGATTCCTACTTCAACCATACCCACCCCAAAATGCGCGGTCATGTAGAGTGAATAAAAGGGAAATAATATAAAAGCTCCCAAGCGGTCAATGAATGTAGCCAAGACCAAGACTTTAAATGCATCTGGATATTCCTTGTATACACTTTTAATTTTTGTAAACATCTATACATCCTCTAACTAAGAGTTTAAAATTAATAAGGGTTGAAAAATAATTTTTAGAAATATATTTTCCGTAAAATATATTTTAATAATCTCTTAAAAGGTGTTTAAAACAATGAACATTAGTATTTATAGTTTAAAGTATCGAACTTCCATCGAACTTCGAACTTGAAAAATTATAAACTCGAAAAGTTAGAACCAATTAAGTGTTTTAAACTTGCGGAATAAAATAGAAATAAAAATGTAATAAAATCAGCTACTAATAATTCGCTTCAAATAATTACGCTTCTGGAGCAAAATTTGAATTTGTTCATCTACGCGAGCTAAATCCATTCGTTCTGATATTTTTCCTCCTGATGTTCTTAGTTTTTCCCATTTGAGATAATTTTTTGATAATTCAGCTTGTTCATTTTCGACTCGTCGAGCTAGCAAATTTAAACCATGCATACCAGCGACATTCAAAGCTTTCGTTAATAGCTCTTGAGCTTCTTTATATTCAAAAGTAACTAACCGCATTTTAGCTTGTAATGAGTTCATTTCAACTAGGAGCGGAAAAACTCCTTCATTTTCAGCGATAAACCGAATTTCGTCAATATAAGGTTGTATCTTGTCTAATTCTTTTAAGTTGCTAGTTTCCTTTAATCTTGTTAAATAAAGATCGCATAAATTTATTAAAGCTTCAAATTTAAACTCTACAAATGAAATCTGTTTATCGGCAACTTCCTTGAAGATTTTTTCTGCTTTCAAATGAGAATTCTCATTGGTTTTTTTTTTGAGTAATATTGCTTCTTGAAGACGATAGATCTGCTCGTTAAATTTATAGGTTCCTTGTTTAACAAGTATTCCCATTCGATCGTGACATTTTTGAGCTTTTTCAAGAGAATTTTCTGCTATAAAGGCTTCAAAAAGAGAACTACTTACAACAAAAGTCTTCCTACTGCTAATTTCATCACATATCGATAAACCTTCTTCCAAATGTTGTATTGCTCGCTTAAATTCACCCTTTTCTGTAAACTTCATTCCCAAAGTGTTATGAGCTCCAATAATTTCTTGCTTATCGTTTAGTTCGATAGCTAGTGCTAAATATCGTTTTTGATATTCTAAAGCACGATCACTTTCACCTTTGATACCATACGTGAAGCCTAACCATTTAGTAGTCTGCAAAATTAGCTTTTTATCATTAATGTCTTTGGCAAGCTGAGAAGCTTCACCAAGAAATTTCATACAAAGATTAAGTTCACCCAAACCAAAATAACAACAACCTTTACGTAATAAAACATTTCCTTTCATCATTTTGAATTCTTGTGATGATTTTTGATTATTCCTTGCAAGAATTTCTTCAGCCTCATTAATCACTTTCAAAGACTTATCTGATTCAACCATACCACCAAAAATGTGGCTTTTTAACATGAGAGAATTAATGATTTCATATTCTGATTCCAATTCTTTACTTTCTTTATAGGCGAGTTCAGCGTAATTCATGGCTTCTTTAGAAAAGAAAAGATCAAAAAGAATAGAACTCTTCAAAAAATAAAACTGAAATCTTTCATGAGTAGTTAGATTTTTATTAACATCAATAGTATTCAAAATATTGAGGGCTTCTTTGGATTTCCAATTATTTTTGAATTTTTCTGCCTGTTTTAATTTTTGGTTATAAATTATTGGCAACATGTAAATCCTAATCTCATTTCTTAAGTACTGTTCTTTTAAGCTCCTCTAAACAAAGACACTTCAAGATTATTTTTTTAATTTTAATTTTTTTTTTAGTTCGAAGAGAGCAGCGAGGGGTAAAGAGATGTCAAAATAAACAAAAGCCTCCTCAGTATTTAAATCTTCCTCCATTGCCAACTTCTGCAACTTTAAAATATATTCCGCATGGATATCCACTAGTGCTTCGGCTCGCTTTTTATCAAGATAGAACACAACAGGTGCAGGGATAAATGATAAATAATCGTCGTAGATTGTTTTAGCGCTCTCAGGATCATCTAGCTTGCTTTCAAGAAGATTTAGCAGTGGATCTAAATAACTCAACAATTTGCTTACATTAAATCCCGTTTTGCGATAATGAGTAATTACTCTTTTGTAAAAATTCTCCTCTTCTTCCTCTTCTTTTTTAAATTTCGGGTTAATTCTAAAGATTTTGGGGGGGATTCTTCCTTTTATGACTTTTTTTGGTGTTCTGCAAAGGAGAAGCCCGTCTTGTTCCATTAGTTTTAGGTGCCTAGCAACCGTTGTTTTACCTTGGTCTACATAATGAGAAATTTGAGTAACATTCAATTCGTTATGAAGTTCAAGTAAAGCCCATATGTCAGACCTTATTTTATGTTTAGCTATTAATTGATCCCATTCTTCTTCAAATTCATAATTACTTTCTGCAACTGACGAAATTTTCATACCCTCTTTATAAAATAACTATAATTGTTAGCATTACTCTTATTTTAATTTTATAATAGCGATATGTAACAATTTTCGTAAAGATTATACAATATTTAGAGTAAGGAATGTTATTAATTTTTAAGTCTACATAATATATAGTGATCTCGAATATAAAAATCTGATCGAAATGTTTAAATACAAAACGTTCTGTTTTATACAATAATGGCACGATGTTAATATCACATTATAAAATATGTAATAAGAGAGAATTTGAGGGTGCGAAATCCATATTTAGCTCTTATACTATGTGTCATAACTCTAAAAAAAAACACAATTTTAAAAAAAAGTTGAAAAAAAAATGAAGAGACACAAAATTAACAAAAAACTAACATTATTAGCTATAATAGGAATCTTACTTCTTAGTTTTATTCCATTTGTCGCAGCGGGTAATGGAAATGGAACGGTAACAAAAAGACCAATTGAAGATTGGTTGGATGCTCAATGGAATGCTGTTTTACCATATAATGTAAAAAACTGGGGAATGTGTGATTTTTTAAGCCTTGATTCAAACCTAATAGCAAAGACGGGATTCCCCTTTCCATTTATTTTATCAGATGAAGATAGCTTGGTGATCGGAGAAACTACTTTTGGTGGTCATATCACTGAAAGAGTGTTAAAAGATGGACGAGTTCTCATAACAGTGCATTTAACAGTAACCAATGCTCCCTTAACGGTATTCGTCTTCTCTGAGTACGTTGATTATCTTTGGGGGGAAATCCCTCGACCTTCAGCGATTTTAGGATCGTACGCAGATGGCTACATAGATTATAAAATGGTTTTTAAATTTTACATCGAAGCACCTGGAGATGTTTTACCGTTTTGTTGGGATGCCCTTGAAGATTATAAATCATTAAACTTAGTTGGCACGGGATATGGAATACTGACAGACCACGCCGCTGATTTAGGATTTACACCTGGTGCAATGGGAATGCTAAAATATCATCAAATTTCCCTTTACAAACCCGATTTCAAAGTAGACCACCCTAAATATGATCCAGATTACGGTGATTTATGGCCGATAGAGACGGTTGAAATTTACGAATTAGGGAACAATTAAGCGTAACAGAAAATAGCCAATTAAATGTTAAAAGCTCTAAATTTTAATATAGAAACGGAGGAAAAAGCTTAGATGAATGATATCTTGAATATCCACACCTATACCCTGACCCCTCTATTCTATATTACATTTTTTTTATTTTTGTGTGATTAACGAGTGCCATGACAATATAATCTAAAAAAAAAAAACAGAATTAAAAAAAAAATAAGTGGAAAAAAAATGAAAAGACAGAGTATTAACACAAAACTAACATTAGTGGTCATAATAGGAATCTTAACTCTTAGTTGTATTCCATTTGTTGTGGCGGATGCAGGGAATGGTAGGGTAACAACAAGACCAATAGAAGATTGGTTAGCTCCTGTTATATTTCATCCACTAGGAGGAATGCCAGATTATGATGATGGTCTAATCATATGGACTTTTCTTGATAAGCCATCAATTCCACATTTTGCTTCCGCATTGGATTACAATCCTAAAGGTTGTGTGATTGAAAGGGAACTAAAAAATAATATTCTACTAGTTACCGTCAAAATGCGTGCAAAAGATGTTCCATTCCATATTACATCTTATATGGTACCAATACCTAGTGCTATACCTATATTTAAAGGAGTTATGGATTTTACTTATAAATTAAAATTTACTATTGACTTAGATACACTTGGACCTGATGACTATAATGAGGAAGGAAACATTATATATCATACATGGGACTATTATGTTTGGGAACTTTTCACCTTAGAATCAGTTTTCTTATGTGGCCATGGATCAGGCGAGTTTCTAAATCCACACGACAGTTGGGATGAGGGAGACACAGCAAAAATGCATGTAATTAGCCATATGGTTGTAGTAGGTGAAGACTATACAGGGCCTAATCCATATTATAACCTCCAAGGTCTGTTTGAGATAGTATTAGTAAGTACCATAAATTTTCATTAGATTCAGAAAATCATTAGAAATCCAATTAAAGGAGACTAAACGGGAAATGTAAGATGGTTGAAAGACAGAAAAAGGAGGAAATTGGTTAAATAAGTAGCATCTCGAATTTCCACACTTAAAACCAATATTTCTCCATCCTATGTATCTTTTTTTTTATTTTTAGTATTTAAGTATATGTTATGTGTCATTAATATTTATAACTAAATAAGATTTGATGATGAAATCAAGAAAATCAAAGTTAGATCTAATTTATGCATCATTCAAGTATGACTATTTATTCGTGAAACAAGTCTTTCACGCACAAATATATCACTCAGAAGATATTTTTTACTCTTTTAAGAAAAAATTTTTGAAAAAATGGGAACGACCGGATTTGAACCGGTGACCAACAAGTCTGGAGCCTGCCGCGATCAGCACTTTGAACCGAAATGGCTAAGTTATACCGGGCTTCGCCACGTCCCCATGTTATAAATTAAAAAGATGTGGCGTAAAATAATTTGTTTTAAATATCAACAAATTGTTAAATTTTCTAATTACTCATTTTATTTCAGTTTTATGAAATGTCTAAATAATTTAGGATTAAAAAGTTTTTTGAACTCTAATTATTAGATAATTTCGAGCCACAATATTCACAAAATCTAAGATTTTCAACATTCTTCCATGTAGCTCCGCAAGTAGGACAAAAGTTTGGTTTTTTAGGAGCTGGTTCTCCTTTTTCATGAACTTTATACTCAAACGGTAACTTCTCTCCTTCATATTTCGGAAACTCATACCCGCAATTATCGCAATAATTAAGTTTTCCGTCTGTGTAGATGTTGCAGTTTGGACACTTATTTATTAGCTTAATCCCACAATTACGACAATACTCAGTATAAATACTAATTGGGATGTTACAACGAGGACAATACTTTTTGGATCCTCCAGAATAGCGATATATTAATAAACCAATTAAAGTAAAAACAATTAGAGGAAAAATTATCAGCAATATGATGCCAATTTCCAAAAATAGTCCAATAGTTAAAAATAAAAGAGTTAGAAACACAAGAAATCCAGTGATTATGGAAAAACTCTTGCGATTGTAATCTCGGATACTCATTTGATAATATTTTGATTTTGTATTATTTAGTTTCTATTTTTAGTAAGATTTTATTATTTTAATATTGATTCATTTTTATCTTGTAAGGTACTGCAATAAGGGCAAACTTTCGTTTCAACTTTAATTTTTTCCCCACAGGCGAAGCATGTGTATTCGTTTTCTCCGTATTGGATTTTCTTATCTATAACTTTCGCTATTTTGTGTGTTTCCTCTGTAAATTCTTTTTCTGGCATAATAAGTCCAAGTATAAATAATTATTTTTACTTATTCTTCAATAAAATAGAAGTTAAGATGAATCTATAAAAATATTGGAGTCCAATTTTTACTTCAAATCTATTTTTTTTCTTGATAATGACAAAATTTAAGTGCTTATTACGATTTTTAGAAATTATAGTCTATAATTTATTAAAGTATACAATTTAAAAAACACATTTAAAAGGAGATATATAAGAAATGCCAGGTTCTCATGGAAGTTTAACTAAAGCTGGAAAAGTAAAACAACAAACTCCTAAAATTGAAAGAACTGGAGTAAATTCAAAAAAGAAAAAGCCTCCAAGAATGAGATTTCGCCAACTTTATGTACAGAGAATTATAAAAAGTAAATACGGAGGACAAAAAGATTCTCTTGGAGCTAAGCGGGCAAGCTATAAACGCTAACTTCTTTTATAAAAATTTAAGCAATTACTCCAATCTTATTTAATTGGTTAATTAATACTTGACTTTGTTGATAATAGTGAGTAGATTTATCGCTATCACGCGCTAGTATGTCGTAATAATCACACATTAATAAACTCCATCGAATTGCTCTCCGTATGCCATGAATTTTCTTTAAATTAAGAGAAAGTCGTTTTTCAATACTCTTCATTAAGTACAACGCCTTCTTTGAATCAACTCTATGATGTATATAGAACTCCGCTAATTCTAAAACTAGATCATATAGAATAGGAGCGAATTCCTTTTTCTCATACTCTATACCAACTGTATCAATACCAGTTTTCAAGAGTTTTTGGGCTTGAGATAAAGCGCCCTTTGATTTATAGTGTTTAGCTCGCATTAGATAGTAATTCAGTTTTACTTTAGTAGAATTATTTCCTAATTGAAGAGCATTTTTAAAATTAATTTTAGAATCAGCCAATTTATTCTGTTCTATATTTATTAAACCTAGATACAGGTATGCCATACCAAGAAATTCATCTTTATTAATTGATGGTTCTTCGTTTTCTAAAAAGTTAACGATAATATCAAAGTGCGAAAATGCTTTCTCGTATTCTTCAATCTGATAAAATCTTTTCCCTAAATAATAGTGAATTTTTATGATGTACTCTATTGGTACCTCTCCAGATTTGGCAACTCCTAATGCACTTTGTAAATAATTAAACGCAACTTCATCCTGATTTAATAGAGACGCAACTTCTCTTAGCTTTAAAAGAATTGAGACAACAACTTTTTTCTGGCGATTTTTATTGAAAATTTTTAAAGAATTGTTTAATAATAGAGTAGCTTCATCAAATCGATAATTTTTAATTAATTCTTCTGCGTCGATATAGGAATTAATAGACTTAATTACTTCAAAATTGGAAGGTGGTGTATTAAATAAATCGTTGTGGATTTGATATAAATCTCCTTTTGACATTAAGCTTTCGTAATGTAAAGCAGAAAAAGGAAAGTTATTGCTTTCAAATTCAAAATCTTCTGTGTCTAATTCATTTTTAGGATTGAATTGGATGTAATCGGTTTGGTTAATCTCTGCCAAACTAATTATTTCTAATATGGAATTAATCATCATTCTAGAGAATTTAATCCAGTTCTCGACATAAGATTCAAGCTTAAAATCCGTGTCTTTAAATAAAGATAATAAAATATAAGGCGTATAGCAATCAAATGAAGACCTGATATAAAATTTATTATATTCTAAATCCTTGAAAAACGTGAAAAATCCTTTTTCAAATATAAAAAACTCGTCAAATTCTTCATCGTTAGAGAAAAATAGTGTTTCTGAAGTTCTAAGTTTAGGTACACCATCTTTTAATTCCCAAGGTAGCTTAAAGGTAGGTTTTAACCTAGTATTATCTAGTACATTTACAATCTTGTTTGTATATAAACTATCAAGTTCTTTGAAGGCTTCCTGTTTATTCATTAAAGATATTCGGATACGATTTAGCCATCTACTGTCTATTTCATCGGTGATAGTTTCGGGCATAAGCTGATTTAATAGATCAAGCAAAGGAGTCTCCTTACCTTTGATTGGAAAATTATGTTCTAGGGAGATCTGAAGGGCTAAATCTCGCAACATTTTCAGTATAAAAATAATGACCTTATTCGTATTTTGATTTAAATCCCATAATTTAAAAGCAAGAGAAATACGAAAACTCACTACTTCAAATGGAAAATTTAACCTTAAAGGCAACGAAACCGGAAATTTTATCGTAAAAAGGATTAGTTTGTTCTTTTTAACGCTGTATCTAAAATAATTTTCGATAGTTCCCTTTAGACTAAACCCGTTTCGTTCAATCGCTTCTTTTAAATTATTTAATTCAGTAGTAGAGAAAGGTCTTAACGACATGTAATATGATTGAAAAGTATTTCCTTTAATAATGTAATAAAAATTCCAATTATTAATTTTTATACATATCCTTATATTAGCAACTATAAATAGTTGAATTAACTTGATAATTTTGAGAATTAATAAAAAATGTAATTTTTTTAATAATGGATATCGCAAAATTCAACCAAGAACTAAGTTACAAAGTTGCTAAGGCAAATGGGTTAGAAAAACATAAAAGATTTCAAGAAGCTATTGATCTATGGTTAGACATCTCTGAAATGGCTTTAAATGCTTCTAAAACACCAAATATAGAAGTGTACTATAAATCAATGATTATTGAAAAAACCAAACAAATTATTAACCACATTAAAGATCTCAAATCAAAATTATATGACCAAAAAGGGAGCGAACAGATTTCAAGACAAGAAGTTATCCCTCCGCCAAGAATTTCACATTCTGAACCATCTGAAGATCCAAAATTGTCTAGTGATATAGAAGCTTTAAGCGATATAGATAAGGCTAAAATTATTGAGAACAGTGAAATTAAAAACTTACCTATAGGATTTAAAGAAATTGAAGCTCCAGAAGATTTTAAAATTATAACTCCACACGATCAAAATTATGTTAAAAAAATACTAAATCAAGATCATGATATGAGCATATTTACTAATGACAATAAAGAAGTGAAAGATCAGAGTCAAACCCCGCCAGATCAACCTTTAGATAAGACTAAAAATATTTGTTTTGCGTGTGGTAGTGAGATACCAGCTAATTCTGAAGTATGCTCCAGCTGCGGTACTAATTTAAAATAAAGGTCGTTTCTTCTTACTAAAAATTATAAAAATTTCCCACATCCTTTAAGGAAAAGACACCAAATCTTTCAGATCGTTTTCTTGTTAGTGTTTGCCAACCAAGTCTAGTGTCTTTAAACAATAGTTGAGTTTTATAAAGTTTCATAATTTCAAAAACTTTTAATCTGTATTCGGAGATTCTTACTTTTTTTTGCCTATCCATTGGGGCTTTCATCAGATTATATATTGCGTATACATAAAATTCTGTATTTACAAGGTTTAGTTCTATTGCTGTATTTTTAGCTATAGTATGTGTAGCTTGATGATCTGGATGGTTATTATTATCACTGGGTATAACTATCCTATCCGCATCTTTGATAATATCTTTGGATAACTTCACTCCGTTATCTATTTGGTTCATTGCATCTTGATCGTGGAATTCAAATAAGTGAACATTACCATCCGGAAAACCAAAGGCTTTTGCAACATTTCTAGCTTCTTCTAATCCGATTTTACCAATTTCTTCTTCATTTAGGTTAATATAATCCCCAATTTCTTCTTCAATTATTTGATCGTGTTGTTTCCCCCATGTTATTAAAGCGCGATTGTCTGTAACATATACAATATGTACATCATGTCCCTCTTCCATCCATTTTAATATAGATCCTCCTGCTCCATAAACTTCATCATCAGGATGAGGTGCAAATACAACTATTTTCATAATCTCACATTTTTTTAAAATAATAATTAGAATGTATTTTAAGTCAATTTAATAATAACATCAAAAAAAGCATCCTCCTTCTTTTTTGAAGGATGAATTTCTTTAATCTCACAAGAAACTTTTGTTTTTAGTTCTCTTTCGAGTATACCCTCAGTGATTCCACATATTATATAAATATGGTAATCAAAATCTTTCGTATCGCTTAGGAAAGGGGAATTCTTAAACCGGAAAGTAGCACTTTTTCCTTTGGGATCGATGTTCACTATTGAAATTTCAATTTCAGGGGAAAATGGGTCGTATACGGGATAGAAACTTCTAAAACTCTCCAAATGGACTCTTGAAATAGGATTATCTTTTAAACTTTTCATTTGCTTATATACATTAGGTCCAAAAGTGAATTTTATGTCTGCTACTGCTTCTTTACCGATTTTTTTTGCTAAACCACCTGTGTCAGGGATGTGCTTTTTAAAACGAGAGATGAGAGCTTTATAATAAGAAATTGCTAACTCAAGGGGGATGTAATTTCTTTTCGTAGCAAAAAACAATCGATAAGCCCCAATCTTCTTGCTAAAGATTTGCTTTTTAAGTTCCAATATAGACACATATTTAGAAACCGTATTTCTCGAAAATCCCGTAAAATTTGATATATCTGAAACAGTAACTCCTCCAGGTTTATCTCTAACGCATTCTAAAATCTTAAATTCGTGATTTATAGGACCTTTTTTGTTTACTGTAACAGTTTAACACCTTATTACTAATTTTCAATATTGATATGCTATCTTTCAAAAGAAATATTTATATATTAATTTATCAAAAGATAGCATATATTTGATCAATAATTGTGATCAATAATTATTAAATCCATTAGAATAATGTCGAAAAAAATTATAGTATCTTCAATAGTTCTAATTGCAATAGGGGGTGTTTTAATACCTAGTGGAATGCTAGTTAACACTTCTATTAATGAAATGGTTGAGAGTTCTGTTGATGAAGGTCTATTAGGTATTGAAGAAGAAGCGCTTCCGTTAGTTGAATCTATGATCGCTGAGTTAGGGATTCCAAGAGCGTTAAGAGATATCAGAAAGAAAGGACTTTCCGAGTTAGAAACAATAGTTAACGCGACATTCTTCATGTTTTTAATAAATATGACGTTACATACTGAACCCGTGTTAGGAGTAGTTCCATTAACGATGCTTTTTGATAAATGGATACATTGGGTTTTAATCATTCCTGTTACCTACAGTTCCTCACTTAATGGGATGGGTTATCCCCCAATTAAGGGAATATCTGAATACTATCAGCAAAATCTATGGTATGGAGCTGCGAAATTTCGTATAATAGAAGGAACCGAAACGCTTCCAGGTTTGGTAGGGAATAATACGATGGGCACCGGCGTTTTAGAATTCCTTGAATTGTGCGAAAAGGCTACAGGAAATTCAACATTAGAGCAAGAATTAGTTACAGGGTATAATGCTACATGGAATCAATTAGTTAAATTAGCTGATTATTACAATGATTATTTTGTCCCCATTGCAATTCCAATGATTGTCGCAAATATGTCAGTCGTTATGCCAGAATATACTGGAATGGACACGAAGGATATTACAAAAATGTATTTCTATGACCAATGGGCTAATTGTACAGTTTATGAAGATGGATACGATTTCAGCGAGATTCTTGATGAGATAGACGATCCTCTTTATGGATTTGAAGCTGGTCGCTTAGAACCATCAAATATCTCTAGATTCTCAATAAATGCCCTTTGGGACGATAATAATGAAAAATCACTCACGAATGATTCCGGAATTAATTACTGGATTGCAGCTGCTGAAAATATTACAATCAAGGAAGAATTAAGAATAGAATTTAGCTTAGAAGAATACCAAATTAACATGATTTTAAATTGGTTGTGGAATGAATCGTTTAAATGGGACATTGTACCTGTATTAATCACACTTCCCCCTCCAGACGGGGAAGGAATGCCTTTAAGCGAATATGCTAAAGTTATCTTCTTAGAAGTTTGGGCAAACGGTACTGCTGATGGAAAGTCATTATATCCCTATGGGTTCCCTCTAGAATTAAAAACTACTACGGTGTATGGATTTGAGGTGGGATATCAAAATCAACACATGTCAGTAATCCCCTCTAATATATCTCTTGAGTCAGCTAGATATCTTTGGAATGTTTCAAATGAATTTTCACTCGTCAATAAAAAGGGATTAGAAGAATGGTTTTACGCAGTGGAAAACCCTGATTCAGCTACTAACTTTGGTTTAAAGATGGCAAATCAATTAGAGGATGACGAAATTGCAATGATTCTTTCCTGGCTACCTAAATTTAGAAACAATGTGATGCCATATTTAGCGCAGGAGGAAATGAATTTAATAATGGACTCAACATCATTAGGTAACACAATTCAATTAAGTATGAGTTTAACAGGTGGAGTTTTGATAAGTCTTGCGGTAGTAGGTATCACAAGAAGCATAATTTTAAAGAAAAAATTAAGACAATAAGTAATAAATTAATAATTATTTCTTTTCCTATTTGAGTTTTTTTCTTCATACTTCTCAATAGCTCTTTCTCGCCAAACAGTATTCCATTTTTTGAATCCCGATTTAACATACTTCTCTCTCTTATAAAAATCGTAAGATATCCAATTGAAAAGAACAAAGTAGCGTTTTGCACCGCTTTTAATAGTTAATTTTTTTGACCTAATTCCTAAATCGTATCTTAAATGATTAACTAATCTCCACTCGACAGCATCTTGAAGTTTTCCCTCAATAATTGCGTCTTCGTATAAAATTCCTTCCTCAATAAAGTAAGCTCTTACGTCATCGAAGATATTTCCACGGCAGAGCAAAACTTTTTCTCTTTTTTTATCAAATTTTAGCTCTTCTAAACCTTCTTTTACAAGATCGACAGTTTTCTTTAAGGGCATTTTATTCTTCCAGTTTTCTCCCTTAAACAAATCTACGGAAAGATTCTTAAAAATTAATTTATTGATATCCTTACGATAAAACCCAATAAATGCGTCTCCAACTAAATCACCAGTTCCGCTATCGTCTATTTCTATAGTCATTGTCTTGTATTCATAAGTTTTTATTAAAATTACTGATTATATAATGATATTAAGAATAATTTAAATTACCTTTGAACACTTAACGATTACCATAATAATAAACCCAATCTGTATTCAATTGATGAAAAAATGGAAGTTGAGATCATAGTAATTGGAAATGAAATACTCATCGGAAAAACACTCGATACTAATTCAAATTGGATGGCTAAAAGAATAGTTAAATACGGACACAAATTAAAAAGAATTACAACGATAGAAGATGACACTGGGATTATTTCTAGAACATTGCAAACCATTCTAGAACGTAAGCCAGACATGCTAATTACCACAGGAGGGCTTGGACCAACATTTGATGACATGACTTTAGCGGGCATAGCAAAGGGATTAAACCGAGAATTAAAGTTAAATCAACACGCCTATAATTCTATTAAGGGAGCTTATGAAAACGCGTATAAAAGAGGAATTCTAAAACTAGAAGGCATGACAAAAGAAAGAGAAAAAATGAGTTATCTTCCTCAAGGATCGATACCACTACCAAACATAAGAGGAACTGCCCCGGGTGTGAAACTAAAAGAAGGAGAAACATCTATTTTCATACTACCAGGTGTTCCTTCAGAAATGAAAGCGATTTTTCTAAATGTTATTAAACCAATTTTAAAAGAGAAGAGAGGAAAATTTGTCGAAAAAGGTTTATTTTTTATGGGTATTGGAGAATCACAAATAGCTCCTTATACTACTAAACTCGAGGAGAAATATCCCAGACTATGGGTTAAAACTCATCCTAGAATTGGACTTTCATTAGAAGTAGAGATCTCAATAACGGCTTTTAACGTTGAAAATGGAGAAGAATTAGCAGAACAAGCTTTAGATGAAATAAGAGAAATAATTTTAAGCTTAAATGGTAGGATAAGGGAGAGAAAATAGCATTATTAATGATTTTACATTATAGATTCTATTGAATCTAAAAATTATAGATATATTAACTTAGAGTTTAAACGGGGTATTTGTATCATCACTTTCAATCGTCCTGATAAAAAAAATGCCCTTAGTTCTGACATGCGTTCAGAAATCATAGACGCTCTAAACTCTCTCAAAGAAGAAAAACGAATTAGAACAGTTATTTTTTATGGAGGAGAGAAATTCTTTTCTGCTGGATTTGAAAGAGACGAAGTACAAAAAGTCCGCGTTCAAATCGGAAGTGCGTTTATCACTCTAAAAAACTTATCAAAAAATCATAGTTAAAATTAGCATTTGATACTTTTAGATAGAAGATTAGGTATACATTCCTTCAGGAGGAGGTTTATTATATGGAGCCCTATTATAATTCGCGTATATTTGTCTCAAAATTTCTCTAAACCGGATGGATTTATTACGCCAAATTATATCACTTAAGTCTATATTTCTTGGATTGTATCCTGCTTGGTCATAAATTTTTCTTTTCTGAGGATCGCTTAGTGTATCGTAGGCTTCGTGTAGTTTAATAAATTTCTCTTTAGCCTTAGGATCGGTCTTATTGAGGTCGGGATGATATTTTTTCGCTAATCTCCGATAAGCCAGTTTAATTTCCTCTTCGGAAGCGTCTTCTTCGATTTCGAGAATTTTATAATATTCTTTATCCTTTTCCATATTCATAATTCTTCTTCCTTTTTTATATGAAGATAATGAGGAAATATAAACTTAAGGTCGAGTTACTATCGATTATTACCTCTAATAATTTTAAATCTAAAGGTATTTTCATACATTTCTTTTTAAAAAATTAATCAATATAGATTAATCTTCAGTTTAATTAAAATGAGAGAAAACGATGTTTGGTAAAATATTGATGCCGTTGCGCAACGATATTCTCAATAAGCACCCACATATGTGTTTTAGCCTATTTCATTGACATCCTTATATTTTAGTTATTTCAAGCTGTTCAACTTTTTTCGATATCCTTACAAGTTCAGCTTCTTTGTTATCAATAGTACCAACAATCCAATTAGAAACGCCTTGACTGGAGAGTGCGTTAGAAAAATCCTCTACTTTGCTCGGATCGAGAGCTAAAAGCATACCTCCAGCCGTTTCAGAACATAAACAATCGTTAAAAGCATATCCGTATTCTTCAGAGAGGCTTCCTGAGAGTTTAATTGATGGGATTGTTTCAATTACTGCAGATAGTCCAGAGTTTTGAAGCATCTCTTTTAGATGTCCTGCGTACCCGAATCCAGAGACATCAGTCATAGCGTGAATAAAAGAGAAGTCGTTGTATGTGTAAATAGTCTTTACTACGCCTTGATTAGATGTAGTCATAAGGTTTATGGCTAGTTTTATCGAATTGTTGAGTTCATTCGAAGATAATTCTTCCAACATTTCTGGAGAATCTTTCTGTAACCTATATGCTGCCATAATAGCTTGTAACCCGATTGGTTTTGTTAAGATTAATTTATCACCTTTTTTCACTCCGTGTTTCCGGATTAAATTATTTTTATTTACAAAACCAGATGCTTCTCCACCAATAAGAGGCCACTCGCTATAAATCGTATGCCCTCCTAATACTTTAGAATTTATTTTTTGTTCCATAAACCTTTTAATTCCTCTTAAAATTCCTTCTGCGATATTCATTGGAGTATTTTTATTGATAGCTAAAAATACGAGCATTCCTGAAACTTCTGGAACATTCATTGCAAATATGTCGTTAGTAACATTGCAAGCAGCGATTTCGCCCATTATTTCTGGTTCATCTACGAGAGGTGTGAAAATATCAATACTTTTCACTTGAACCATGTCAGAATTTGGAATGGGCACAATAGCAGCATCTTCGATAAATCCTTTTAACCCCGTTTTCTCCAGTAATTCTTCTAATTGATTAGCACCAAGTTTACATGATCAACCATAGATTTTAACTTGCTTTGTCAATCGATAGTCCTTTTTTTCTTCAGTCATCCACCTCACACTTTTTACGAAATTCGTTTTTATTTAAATCTAATACGATTTTGATATGAATTAATGTTTATTAATTTTTTCGATTATAATTATGATTTTTTTCGATAAGTAATAATAGTATAGACTTCAATTCGAAATATAGTATTCTTGTGCTACATCACTTTATAAATAGGGTTTGATTTTGAGTTTATCTAAGTAAATCTTACTCAATCTTGTTTTATGTTTAATTTTCGGTTAAAACAGAAAAAATTGGAAGATTTCCAAAATCAAAAAAAAAACTCTTTAGGAGTCACAAATGACTTCTTGAATTGGTACTTAAAAGAGTGGAAAAAACGAAATTTACAAAAAACAAAAACTTAAAATAAATTTATGGAAAAATAAGGACAAACGATTCGATGCCGTTGTGCAACGGAATTTTCCATAGGCACTCACTTACAGTGTTTTTGCCTACATCATTAACATCGTTAAATATCAGTTATTTCGACATATTCAACATTTTTTGAAACACGAACATGTCTAGGTTCATTTATGTTATCGATCTCTCCAATAATCCAATTAGACACATGAAACTCATTGTTTAGTCGTTCTGAGAACTCCTCCGCATAATCACGATCCACAGAAAGTAGCATTCCACCCGCAGTTTCAGGCATCTCTAATTCGTCAAATTTGTATCCAAATTCGTACGCCAATTCCTTAGTAAGCTTAAATATCGGAACCTTCTTGATAAAAGCAGATAAATTTGAATTTTGAAGCATCTCCTTTAAATGGCCACTCAACCCAAATCCTGAAATGTCTGTCATTGAATGCACGAAAGACATATCTTCATAAGAATGGATTGCTTTTACAACGCTTTGAAGCGGCATAGTCATATACTCTATGGCTAAATCTATTGATTCATCAATGTCTTCTTTAAAAAAAGCCTTTAAGAGATCAGGGTTATTTTTTTGTAACCGATATGCTGCCATGATTGCTTGGTTTCCTACGGGTTTTGTTAGTATTAATTTATCCCCATCTTTCACGCAGTTCTTTTTAATTATTTTGTCTTTATTGATAAAACCAGATGCTTCTCCGCCAATAAGAGGCCATTCTGAGTAGATTGTATGACCACCAAGTACTTTCGAATCAATTTTATTCTCGATAAAATTTCTTATACCCACCAATATTCCTTCTGCGACATACATAGGCATGTTCTTTTTCATCCCGAGAAATACAAGCATTCCCGAGATCTCTGGAACATTTAACGCGAATACATCGTTAGTTACATTAGCTGCGGCTATTTCGCCCTCTATTTCTGGTTCGTCGATAATTGGTGTAAAGATGTCAATATTTTTTACCATCACTAAGTCAGTATTAGGAACCGGTATTATAGCAGAATCTTCGATATCCCCTTTCAACCCAGCATTAGCCAAAAGCGTGTCTAATTTCTTGGAATCGAGTTTACAGTTTCATCCGAATAATTTCGTTTGGAGCGTTAGTCGATAACTCTCTTCTTCTTGTAACATTCACCTCACGAATTCTAGCTATATTTTACTACCTTAATTATTTGTAAAGTTAAAGATACAAAGGTTATATTAATTCTTTCGCTATAAATTATTAATTTTTTCGATAAATAAACGATTTTTAGTATCAACTTTGAAGAAAATTAAATAAAATATTATGGTAGAAGGAGATCAATTTTTTTTGTAATTTTACGGGTGATGTCAAAAGGATCCTTATAATAAATATTAAGATTTACTTCGTCAACTGAAGGATCTGATAAATTTTTTTTAATATTATGTTTTAATTTTAAGACATAATTAAATTTAAACACATTTCCGGGTTTTAATTCGTTAAGATAGAGATATTTAGGGAAACTTTCATTACGAATGAAGACGAGGTATTCAGGTGTTTTGAAGGAGATTTGTAAATCTGAAAATAACAGATTTGTAGGGTTATTTAATTTAAAATTGAAGTATAACTTATTTCCAAGAGTTTTTATGTTTTTAAAAAATAGGATATCTCTCGGTTCAATAATATCTTCTCTTTTTGGAGAATAGAGTTCATCTTTTATAATTCTAGCATTGAGCTTATTCTTATTTACGAATTTTACAACCTTTTCTTTCAAAAGGTTGATATCCATGTCAATGTAGGAAGCGAGACTTTCTAATTTGATAGGATTTATAACATCAAGATAGTACTTGATTTGACCTAAAATAATTTCGTCGGTACTCCTCTGGGTGAAGGTTTTTAATTTGTTTATTAACATATTTTTCGCCAGAATGAACTTATTAACTGACGGTCTCGCAAAAAGGTTAAATACATCATTCTCTTCAGTTACTTTTCCAATAAGGTTGTCAATTTGATTTTCGTATTCTTCAATATAATTTTGAATTTGATTAGTGTTCATCTCTATAAGCTTTTTAGCGTCTGAGAACTCGCACTTCTTAAGTAGAGTCTCCAACTTCGTTTTCAATTTATCGAAGTTATCGTTGAATCTTTTAAGACCTTCAATTCCTTGTGTTATTATTGATTGAATATGGCCTTGAAATAATACTGAAGATAACAAGTTTAATTTCTCTGTTTCATCGGTCCCGTTTGAGCGCTGAATTTCTTCAACAAGTCGGTCTTTTGTAAATCTTATTTTCCGATCTAACTCGCTTAGAAATTCTTGAAGTTCAATTTTGAAACCAACCCATTTACTTAAAAGCGTTTTAAAAATCTCGTTGAATTCTACATTTGTAACTAATAAATCACGAATATCATCGTCTAGTTTAAACATATAATTTCTTAATTGCGTAATTTGGGTGAATTTTTCCTCAAGTTCTTTATCTTCAACTTTATCTATTATTAAATCATCCAAATGACCAAGAAAGTTGTATTCCTGTATATCTTCATGTTGAGCTTTCAAGATACTAATACGATCTTCTAAAAGTTTAATTCTTGATTTTAAATTTAAAGTAAATTCTTCCTTCTTCTCTTCAAACACTTCTGAAATGAAAGCTTTAATAATGCCGAGTTCATCCATTATCGTGACTTTAGTTTCTTCCCAATCTTCTATTAAATTAAACGCTAACCGTTTGTATTCGAATTTGTTTAATCTTTTATTAAATTTCTTTATTTTTTTTAGGATTTTACGATAAATCTTATCTAACTCTATTTCAGTTTGATGAAATTTGAATTCTTTTATGTATAAGTTCATTTTTTCTCGAAATTGAGCAGGTATTTTTTGGAACTCTTGAATTTTTTTAAGAAATATATCAAGATCTTCGTTAACTTCCTCGATAATTTCGTCAATATCTTGAAAGTTTGCTTTAATGTTTTTTATAGTATAGATAATTTCTTCACTTACATCTGGATCGTTTTCAATTTTCAAATTTTTCTCCAATTCAATAAAAATCCAGACTGCAACTTTTTTACTCTCTAAGATAAAGCAAATATTTCTGAGTAGAATTATGGTTTTTTTACGTTCGCGCCAATATTTAGATTCCAATATATATAAAATCTTTGTGATCTCATTCTCAATTTCTACCTGATACTCTTCATAAAGGCGTTTAAAAACGAGTGCGACTCCGTCTCTAACATTTTCTGATGGATTTTCAAATTCTTCAAAGATATAATTGAAAATTTCCATAATATTACTTTGACATAAATGATATAGCGCGTTAATAACTATGTTTCTGAATTCAGAGTCACCTGTATATAGAGCAGTAATTAGGTTTGCCCAAATTTGATCAAAATTATTCTCCGCGATAGTTACAAGAGAATCAATAACGCGGAGTTGGATTCGATAGTTATTCTCTTTTAAAAGATTTATCAACTTTGGAATAATTGGGATTATTTCAGATGATTTTTCTTTTCCAATTTCTCCGAATAACCAGATTATCAGCTCTTTAACTCGCGATTCTTCATTGTAAAGAAGATTTAACAGAACATAAGTTATTTTTTCTTTGGATAGAAAATACGTACCAATAATTTTTAGGAGCTCTGCTGCTGATCTTGCAACATCGTCATCTTCGTCTCTTAAGTTTACTATTACAATAGACAATAATGGTTCATATTCACGAATCTTTGTATAATCTTGATTTAAGATTTTTTTAAGCGTTTTAATTACTTGTAGCTTCACTTTCCAGTCGTTATCCATTAATTTCTCTGTAAATTCTTTGATTATGGTTTGTAATTCTTCTTTATCTATATGTAACGAAAGAATTAAATTTCCCATAATCTTTACTGCTAAACGTCTAATAGAAGATTCTTGGTCAAATAAGCGTAATCTAATTTCGTGCATAAGATCAATTAGTAAATTCGGGCGATACATAGTTATTTGATAAAGAATTTCCAACGACACTAGTCTAACCCAGGAGTTAAGATCGTTTATCGTGTTTGCTAAATTTTTAACCGTTCTTAGCGATATTGCTGGAGATTTATCACAGATTTTATTCAATAATGTCAGACTATCGTAAATTAGTTCTTTATCAGAATTCGCAGGGTGTTCGATTATTTCAAATAGTTCAACAGCTGCTTTTTCGTAGCTACCACTTAAAATTAAATCTTCAACTTTTTTTACATCTAGAGTTAGAATGGTCAATAGTTAAGAGCCTATTATATTGTATTTCTATTATTTAACCAATTATCTTTTTGTTGTTAAGATTTAAAAATGTTTTTCAATAATACCATAAAATTCTGTTATTTTAAAATTAATGAGATGAGAAACAAAAAAAAATAGGTTAAAAAATTTTAAAATTTAAGATTAATAATCACTCAAACAGTTCAATTATTGCAGTTCCGGGAGTAGAAATTCTTTCCCGATAGGTAAGAATGCCCTCTGGAACATCCTTTGTTTTAACTAAACCCCTTTCGATGTCTTTTTCAGAGATATAACCTCTCTCTCCTGCTTCAAATTGCTCTACAATATTTCCATTACTATCTTTTATATCTACTTTTGTTATTGTTCTCTGTGAAACATCGAAATATACTCTCTTCCCTTCGATTTTATTTACAGTAGCTTCAGTAATTATTCGATCTCCACAACGCACCATCCCTCGCATTTCGATATTCACTTCTAATAAGTTACCAGCTCTTCCTTGGTCAAGATGGGCTTCAAATAATTTAGTAATTAATCCAGTTGAGAATAATCCATGTGCTATAACACCCTTAAGGCCAGCTCGTTCAGCGATCGCATCAGTGGTATGAATAGGATTTGTATCACCTGAAGCTTTAGCATAACTCTTTAATAACTCCCTTGTTACCCCTTCAAACTCATCCTTTATAATAAAATCAATACTATGGTCTGAAATTTTTACCAATTTAATAACCTCCTTTCCTGACACCTGCTGTAATTGTCACTTTACAGACAATCTCTTCATCTTGATTTACGACTTTTACTAAAAATTTATAGAATAACATCATATTCTTTTCATTTAGCCATGCATCGATACATTTACCAGTCGCTGTTAATCTATCACTAGGTTTTACATTGATACATTCTTCCCAGTTATATACATTAGCAGTATGTAATAAATATCCAGGATCGAGCATAATCCCTCGTGGTTTTCCATCTTGAACTACGGTGAATCCAATAAGCAGTTTATATACCGCTTTAATAGTAAAAAAATTGGCAAACCCATGGCATGCAATTATGCCATCTTCCTCAGAACCTACATATTTTGGGTCGGTTATTCCATATAATTTAGCAAAATCAACTAACTTCTTATATCTTATACCAAATGAAGCAGATCCAGGAATATCTAATCCTTTTACATTTTCTATTAAAAAGGCCGCATTTTTTTTCATTTCTTCAATATCCATAATGATTTCACAAATTAAATTTAATTAATTGTTTTAGAAAAGAGATCAACTAAATTTAATTTTTGTATAGATCTTTTTTTGATTATCTGATATCTTAAAATACTTCAAAATTCTCAGACTTGAGTAAGATCCATTTAAAATGACGCAAGGAATCCTAAATTCATCTATTAATTTGATTAGATAAGGATCTATTGGTCTAGACTCTTTTTTCTCATCATCAAGATTTAGGTTAGCAAGTTTACCGGATTCCTTAAGAGCGATATACTCTTTTGTGGTTAGATCTTTAACGATTTTATTATTTTTTACGATTATCCCATCAACATTTTTAATCAGAAAGCAGTTTTCAATTTTAAATTTATAAGCTAAGTAAAGTGTAATTGAATCTGATGTGATTTCCCAATTGTGTGGTAATTCATCAGTTTCCTTTAGATATTCATATGGTAAAAATACAGTAAAAATTTTGCTTGCTGATATTATATGATTAAGATTATCTGTTTTCAACAATTTTGGGAAGTAGTTGCTAATTTTTATTCCGTTTAAGTCCATGGTATAAATTGCCATCAAATGGGATGTGGTGTTTTCGAAATTAAATTTCTTATCTAATTTTCTTATTAAATTCGCAGAAGATCCACCACCTGCTATTATTACGATTTTTCTTATATGATTTCTCTCATAGAGACTAGTTAATTGGGAAATTGTCGAGTTAAGGTACTCTCGGTTCCCTAAAATGTGTCCCCCTATCTTAAAAATAGCTATATCTAAATTCATCGCTCTAGTTTTTAATTGATTGAAAATAATATGCTCCTGCAACAGCAAAAGCAGAAGAACTAATATTATCAGGAATATTTGTTATAAGCTCATAATTTAAAATTTTTTCATATCCTAATTCTTTTAATGCAGGTTTGATAAGAAAATCAGCGGATAATCCAGTTAAGACAAATCGAGGATTTCTGTTAAAAACGGGATATCTTGCAGTTAATCCTTTTAAAAACTCTAAAAACTCCTTTAAAACAATCTTAATTTGCTTGTTATATATATATTGTGCGATCAAGTCTAAATCTTTTATTGAAATTGAGTCTAAATCCATACATATCATCCTCGCTAAACGAGCATAACAATTGTTTAAGGATTTTGAGCGATTATCCGCAGTATCATTAATGTATTCTGCTTCAGAAATGTTCTTTAATACACGATGAACATCAGAAATAAGCGCAAATTTCTCAAAAGAAATCCTAACCATCTTTCCTTTATACGGTACAAAATGCGTAATCGAAGGAATTGTCGCTCTTAGACCCCCTGTGTAAACCAATTCGTGGCTAATAATTCTTTCTATATCGTTTTCTCCCTTAGCAACGGGTACTGAATTTAGAATCGGTATAATGTCAATAGTTGTTGAACCTGCATCAATTAATACGCAGTTAGGAACATATCTACCTAAAAATAGAGAAGTTGATACCCAATTCGCTGCTGCTACAGAAATTGGGTCAGTTTTAGCTTGATTGAAACTGATAAATTCTTTTTTGTTATTTACAAAAAACAATTTTCCCTTTTCAAAAACTTGATCTAAAGCATTTAGTATAGTAAAAATTCCTTCTTGCTTAGTCTGAAACGCATCTGAGAGCTCGGCAGTGATGGTAATAGCAATATAATTAATATCATCTAATTTTAAATTATTTTTTATGATTAGATTTTCTACAATTCGTTTAAACATATTGGGGATATCATTTAAAGTGTTTTCCCAAAAAGGAAAATATTCAATATAGGAAAAAGAATGAATAATTTTTGAATTATAAAATTCAACGAGTGCGGCTTTTGTGTTTGCTCCTCCGATATCTAAACCGAGAATGAATTTATTTTTCATATTTTAATTTTCTATTTCGATTTCTTTCTACGTTTAATTTTTTCTAATAGTTCTACAATAATACCGAAAGTGCCTCGAGTATCCATATATGTACATCGTGTATATAAAACTTCAACTTCTTGTAAAATTCCTATTCCAATTTTCTCGAATTCTTTTATATATGAATCCGTATTCTCAATATAGCAAGCAATGTGATGAAAGCCTTCATTACCCTTATCAAGAAATTCATTATATGAACAATCTCCAGATTTCCATTGTATTAATTCTACTTGGGTACTGCCTAATCGACTAAATGCTATTCTAGAAGTCACCTCTGAAATATTGCCTCGAAATTTTATGGTCTTCGTTTCCCAATCACCAAAGATAAATTTTGAAAACCCAAACATGGATTCCATTATTTTTGCTTGCTTTTCAATGTCTTTATACACAAATCCTAGTTGATCGACTTTTAAATTGCCTAAATTAATCTTAAATTCTTCCATAATATCTTTTCTTCGTAAAAACATATAAAAATTTCTAGTATGAATATTCTCGTAGAGAATTAAATATTGCTTTTCTATGATAAAAACTTAATCCCAAAAGATGATTTACAGATTGTTTTTTTATTCTTTAATCCCATAACGCTTTGTTAAAAATTCTTTTAGTAACTCTAAATTTTCTCCAGATAGTGCGTTGGTTAAAAAATACTGGTTTTCATTTATATCTAATTTATCGCTAAGGAACTTAATTTCGTCTGGGCTGGCTAAATCCATTTTATTAAATATTATTACAATCTGGATTTCTCCTTCTTTCGTAAACTTGTTTTTAATTTCGTAAAAAAGATCCAACTGTGAATCTATTGAATAACCACACGCGGGAGTTGGGTCAAAAACAAAAAAGATTAAATCTGATATTAGTCTTAATGCTAATATTGCTTGTAACTCTATGTTATTCCTTTTAGACATAGGGCGATCTAAAATTCCTGGAGTGTCTAGTAATTGTAATTTGATTTGATTAAACCGTTTTTCAATAGTATAATGAGACATTATTAGTTTTTTGGTTGTAAATGGGTATTCTTGAACTTCAATTTTTTTGTTGGTTGAAATTTGTTTTACGAAGCTACTTTTACCTACATTAGGGTATCCCGCTACTACAATACAATGTAGTGCGTCATCAATTGATGGAATTTCCTTTAATCTCCCTCTAATACTATTTAAATACTCTAAATTTTTATTTTGTTTGTTGATTAT
>JABXKC010000191.1 GCA_013375495.1 Promethearchaeota archaeon | reverse complement strand
CCTTGCACACACCGCCCGTCAAACCACCCGAGTGAGGTATGGGTGAGGGCACGGACTTTGTGCCGTGTTCGAACCTGAATTTCGCAAGGGGGGTTAAGTCGTAACAAGGTAGCCGTAGGGGAATCTGCGGCTGGATCACCTCCTAACGACATGCACGAATGTGCATAAGTGTGCTTCAGTGTCGGTCGGAGCCGAATAGTCGCCAGAGCGGAAAATTAACTTTAACGTTCAATTTGCTGGGTGAAATCGACCTAGTAATAGGTGGGCCTCTCCAAGGGCGTTTCTGGGCTCGTAGCTCAGCTGGAAGAGCGCCGCCTTTGCGAGGCGGAGGCCCTGGGTTCAAATCCCAGCGAGTCCATGTTTAATATGCACCAAGCGAGATCGAGTTCTTGCTTGGGAAGGGCTGACAATGCCGATGTATACGGTGTTGTGTGAAGCCACGTATAAGCTTTGCAATCCAGACGCTTACTGAGTTCAGTGGGACATACGCTGTGTATGCC
>JABXKC010000190.1 GCA_013375495.1 Promethearchaeota archaeon | reverse complement strand
TAAAGACTATGAAGTAGTTCCTGGTTTTGAAGAAAGATTAGGCGGTGAATTAAAAGAGGTTGTTGTAACTGCTAGCGCTAGAAATAATACCTCTGACGGTGGAGGTGCTTTACCTACTAAAAGAAAAAAGAAAAAAAGAAAAACTTATTCTAAAGTTGGTAATTTTTTAAGAGGAGTAAACCCTCTTAGTACAAAGCACGAAAGAGTTAGAGCTAGAACTCGTTTAGGTCAAGATAGATTACTTTAATATGAAAAAAATTCTTCAACTTATAACTGGAGGTCTCATTAAAGATGTTGGTAAAGTTATAGATAACTTAACAACTACAGATGAAGAAAGGCTTGCGGCTAAACTAAAAATTGAAGAACTGCTAGAGCAAGCAGATAAAGATGCTCAAGACCAGGTAACAGCGAGATGGGAGTCGGATATGAAGTCCGATTCCTTCTTGTCTAAAAATATAAGACCAATGGTTCTTATATACCTTACCTTTATATTTTCCGTGTTA
>JABXKC010000018.1 GCA_013375495.1 Promethearchaeota archaeon | reverse complement strand
CTAAGAAAGAAATTCGCGAAACTATCGGAAATAAAGTTAAAAATCTTAAGATTAAATTTTTGACATATTTTTGGATTGTATCATATAATCTTGAATAATATGTTTCATAAACGGACCTATTTGACATAAAAAAATCTCACATAAAAACAAAGTTAATTTTTAAATTACAAAAAAAAAATAGTTGTATCTGATTTTGGGAAAAATTTTTTAAAATTACGGTTATAACCCAATTTTTATATAAATTTAATAGCTCAAGAATAATACTTTATTTATTTTTAAATCTAAAACGTGGTGAAATTTTAAAAATGGTAAGAATTTTAACAAAAACTAATGTAGCAGAATTATTAAATATGGCAGATGCGTTAGAATATGTAGAAGAGGCTTACAAACAACTAACACTCGGGAATGCATTTGTTCCACAACGAATAGCAATTACTGATCCCGCTCCAGGGTTAACTTTAGTAATGCCAGGTATTATTGGGGGTGAAATGAGCGCTCTCGCGACAAAAATAGTGTCTGTTTATAAAAAAAATCCGGAGAAATACAATATGCCTACTGTTTTGGCGAAAGTGATGATTCAAGACATAAATACTGGCGACATTGTTGGAATTATGGATGGTAGCCTTATTACGGCAATGCGAACTGGAGCTGCTACAGGGGTGTCTGTTAAATACTTAGCTCGAAAAGATAGCACTACGATGAGTATATATAGCGCGGGCGTTCAAGCAAGAAAGCAAGTTTCTGGGGTATTTTACGGATTAAACCAAAAATTAGAAAAATGTAAAGTTTTTGATTTCAAAAACGACGCCGCTGAAAGCTTTAAAAACGAAATTGAAAAAGAATTAGGAATTGAAGTTGAAATTACTAATTCTGGTGATGATCTACTCTCTAAAACTGATATTATTGTAGCAGCAACTACTAGTACAACTCCAATATTCGCAGGTGATAAAGCCCCGGAAGGCGTACATATTTCTTCTATTGGTGCTCATGCCCCGGATGCTCGGGAATTGGATTCAAGAACAATTAAAAGAGCGTCGTTACTTGTAGCCGGATTAAAAGAGGCTTGTTTAGCTGAAGCCGGTGATTTTATAATTCCAATTGAAGAAGGAATTATTTCTAAAGACAATATTATTTCAATAGGAAACATTATAACTGGGAAAAAGAAGAGCCGTACTTTGGAATCAGAAATTACTGTGTTTAAATCTGTCGGAATTAGCGCGCAAGATGTAGCTGTTGGAAAATTAGTTTATGACAGAGCTCTAAAAGAAGGAATTGGTCAAAATATTGATTTTTAATACATTTTTTCATATTCTTTTTGAAATTTTAAATAAGAAATTAAAAAAGTGTTAGGTTCTTAGTTTCGTTAAAATATAACCTATATATATAAGAATTTAAAAAAATTATTTAAAGCATAATCATTAATAAAATGAAATAAATATTGAATCAATTAAAAGGAAGGTAAAGTGCAATGAGTGAAGAAGAAAAGAAGGAAAATCTCTTGGACAAACTGAATACCGCATTTGTAGATTTCGTTGGAGGGGCATTTGGTGAAAGCGGTAAGGAATTCATTGAAGACACATCAGAGAAAATTAAAGAATTCTCTAGCCAATCGATCAAACAATTCATGGGATTTTCTGATACTGTTATTGATAATCTTAAACTGACAGAAAACGAGCAAGTTATGAAAATGCGGGATAGCGTTGAGGATTTGTTGAAACAAGCTGGACTCTTAGAAGAAGACGAGGAAGAATTCTAATTAAAACAGTTTATTATTAAAGTATTTTTTACTATTTTTCAATTTATTTTTATAAGATATTAATTACTTGTAGTTTCAAGAATTAAAAATAAGACTAAAGAACTTTCTTGTCCTTCAAGAAAGATTTGATCTCATCTATCGTTGCATTAAACAATTCAGAGATAACAGTTAACGAAATTTTCTCGTCCATTCCAAGATTTCTATAATCTTGATAAAGTTTTACCCAAGTTTCTTTTTGCGTGTATCGTTCGGGGTGTTCTGATTGAATATGCTCCCAATATGGATGCTTGAGTTTAATACCACAATATGGACAAAAACGCGTTTCACTTTCTTGAGACATAAGTCTAATCACATTTGAAAAATATAATAAAAATAATCTAGAATAAGTTTAATAAAATACTATTTGTTTAAAAAATTATCAGTTTGCACTATATAAATTAACCTAACGAGAAGAGTATTTTCCATCCCATACTACTTTTCTATAATGATCTGGATCGGTGTCACCCTCAGTACTGAAAACTAAAATTCGAGATTCTTTGGATAAGTTCAATTTTTCTCTAAGATCGTAATATAAATCGTTCTTAAGTATTTCGACCAATAGACCTAATCCTACTGCTCCCGATTCTCCTGATATTATTTTAGGATCGTTTAATAGGGGATTCCCTAAAATTCTCATGCCTTTTGCAGCAATTTCGTCTGAACAAGAAATGAAAAAATCAGAGTAATCTCTTAACACATTCCAGGCAATGATGTTAGGCTTGCCGCAAGCGAGACCTGCCATTATGGTAGATAATGTTCCTTCAACCGAATGTGGATTTGAATCCCCTATTTTCGCTGATTTATACAAACATGCCGCGTTATGAGGCTCGATAATAATCGATAATGGGCTTTCATCGTCAAATTTATTCGATAAGTATCCTTGAATTGCTGCAGCTAAAGAACCAACTCCAGCTTGTAAGAACACATGAGTTGGCATTAAATCTCCTTGCGTTTTCAGTTGTTCTAGGATTTCATCAATTAAAGTAGAATACCCTTGCATAATCCAAGTAGGAATTTCAACATAACCTTCCCAGGCAGTATCTTGAATCAATATGTCGTTGTTTTCTGCCGCAAAGTTTGCTGCCATTTTAACTGTTTCGTCGTAGTATTCGTCTGTCACAATAACTTTTGCGTTTTCTTTTCTAATATTATTAACTCTGAATTTCGAGGATCCTTTAGGCATGAACACTACCGCTTTCTGCCCTAGTTCATTAGCACTCCATGCAACACCTCGCCCGTGATTCCCATCTGTCGCCGTAACAAAAGTAATAGGTCCGATAATTTCTTTATACTCTGGAGATTTCAACAACTCAAATGATAAATCACTAATATCTACTCCAATCTTACTGCTTATATAAAAACCAATTGCATAGGACCCCCCTAAGACTTTGAACGCATTTAATCCAAATCTAAAAGACTCGTCTTTAACCCAAATTTTATCTACATTGATTTGATTAGCTAAATTATTTAAAGAATGAAGAGGTGTTGATTGATAATTGGGAAAACTTTGATGAAATTTTCTCACTCTTCGAGATATATTTTGGGACATAAATTCTATAGAAGTTCTTTCACTTGATTGATTCCTTGACTCTCTATTAGAATATAACTTAATTGGTTTCATTCCAAATCTACAATTCTATCGATATTATTATATCATAAATCATCAAAGAATAATAATTAAATTGGTTACATAATTCTCTCCCTTAATTTAACAGTAGTTTCGATTTATTAATATGGCAACTTTTCCTTATAGATATTTCCACGCTAAATTTGATAGTCTTTTAGACAGAGTACCCACTATAGGCAAAATTCTATCGTTTATTTTTGGAGTCTTTGAATATTTTATACTCGAAATTTTGAGGTTTTTTGACACCAAGCTAAACATCAACTCGTTTGAAATAGCGAATCGATACATCTTTAAGAGTAGATGGGGTGGAAAAGTTATTCCTTTGAATGCAAACTTAGATATTGAAACTAAGTTCCTTCCATCCCAGGAGATTTTAGCGCTTCTAAGCAGGTCAAAAGTTACCGGTATTTCTAATTGTTATTGTAGAGAAACGCAAAGAAAACATTCAGAAACACCAAATTGCGACCACCCGATTAAAACCTGTATCCATATAGGTTTTGGAAAATCACTGCGCGAAATTCCCTATAAATCCGAAAATTTAGTTAAAGTATCAAAAAGTGAGATAAAACAGCTTTTAGAAGAAAGCGACAGACGAGGATTAGTCCACCAGATTGTTTATTTTCCTAATCCATTGTTCTATTATGTAGTATGTAATTGTTGTCCATGTTGTTGTGTTATTATGAACAAATTCTTAAAGAGTGGATCCCCTCAGATGATAAAAAGCGATTTTAACGCTCATACGAATCTGAATAAATGCACTAACTGCGGAATTTGTGAGCACAGATGTAACTTCGGAGCAAGGAAACTCGTTAATAATAAGTTAAATTTTAATCAAGACTATTGTTTTGGTTGCGGTTTATGCGTCTCAGAATGTCCTGAAGAAGCTATTATTCTAAAAAACAAACCTGAAAACTATGGAGGATCATAATTTTTTTTGAAATTTTAGATTAACAATAAATATGTATATTTTTATAAGTTTATTAGGGTTAATTTAGAACTCTTTCTAATAAATATCAAAGAAGTAAAAATGAAAGAACTATACGAGATTGGTATTGTTTTTCGTGGATTTATTTTAGTCAATTGTGAGTTTAAGAAAATTGAAAATGACGAAAAACTTAACAAAGCTAACAAAGATTTGAGAGGGAGCTTTATTTCAGCCATTACTATGTTTGCCAAGAATGCCTTCAACAACTTATCTTTAGAATATTTAGAATCTAGTAATATCTTATTTATTTTCAGGGCTTATGAAATACAAGACGCTGATTGTGATTATAAAGAGCCAATCATTTTATATGGATTGGTAGATAAAAAGAAGAAAGACGCCGATAAGTTTGTTAAAAAATTTCTTCAAAAAATCGATCCTATTTTAACTCTATTTATTTCTAGGTATGGTAATAAAGATCTTTCAGAAGTTAATCAATTCGAATCTTTTCAAAATGATATAAAAGAGTTTATTTTTGCGTAAAAGAAAATTAGTGAGTCCCTAAACTCCACCCTTTTGGTTCTGATCGAGAATAAAGGAGCACTCCTTCCATTCGTAACTTATCTATTTGTTTTTCTACCACATCTTTATCATATCCAAGTATGACTAAGTCTTCTACCAGTTTAGTTTTTGTAGACACTAATTTGAATTTTTCTAAATGAGCAATGATTATAGTTTTAATGTTCACTTCTGCTGCAGTACCTGCTACTGATTTCTTGGAATCGCCTTTTTCTTTTTTAACATCCATTTTCAAGGCATTGATTAACGTTCCGCCTTTTTGAGTTGGAACTTCTTGTTCAATAACAACTGGTTTAATTTTCTTACCTTTTTTCACGGGTGCTTCAGTTGGTGCTCCGGTGGTACCACCTTCGCCAACTTGATCTTCTGGTAATGTCCAGACAGAGTAGGTAATTTTTTCGTAAGAATCAACCTTTTCTGAAATCATTCGTTGGAATTCTTCGACAACACTATCGGTAAGATATCCTCTTTTCTCTAACTCCGTTCCAATTCCCTCGATAATTCTATTATCTATTAGATATTTGAAAATATATTCTCTAATGTTTGTTGGTACTGTTTCAAAAACGATTGCTTTGCCGACCGTTTCTTCTGCACCTGTTGTTTGAGTTTCCGGAATAGCTATATTATTTGGAACTTCTAAAGGGGGTGTTTCACCGCATTCGAGGTCACTTATGCACCTTATACTTCGATCGTACCCTCCAAACAAAATATTTATCTTACCATCTTCTGGATTGACGATTGATGATACCATTTTTATTGAATTTGAAGCAGAAGCCTTCCATTTTAAATCAATGTCTAACGAATCTAATTTAGGATTATGGTAAATATTAAGCGTGCCGTCAGCACATCCCACAATAATTTCCTTGGCGTTATCATCATCAATATCTATAATTTTTAAGGAAATCGGGCGACTTTCTTCGATTTTTATTGTTTTTAGCTCCTCACCACTACTATTAAATATTTTTACTAAGGAATCGTCAGTTCCAATCACTATCTCGTGATATCCATCATTAGAAACATCGCCTACTTCGATAGTATTAATTTGGGAACCTAATTCTTTTTGCCAAACTATATCAGGTTTATCTTCTTTAAATTCAATTAATTGAAGCATACCATTTTTAGTACCTGCCAATAAGCCATAAATTGGCGTATCAACATCAGGTAATTTTAAATAATCTAAGGTACACGCTGTCACCCACGAATCGTAATAGAGAGTGAATTTTGGTTCAGTTGAATCTATATTTTCAAAAATCTTAAGAGTTTTATCTTCACTCCCATAAATCAGTTCAATGTTTTTGTCTCGAGTAAAATCTCCAGCAATAACGGAAAGAACCTTACCTTTAGATTTATAATTCATAATACCCGCTAATTTATCTATTCCTTTTACCAGTTTTACTACTAAGAAATTGCCATCTCCAGCACCTACGAGTATTTCTTCGCAACCATCATTTGTGATATCTACTGCATGCGTAGTTCTTACCCATCCATCAAAAGTAATACTATCAAGAATGCTTAAATTTTCGTCCATCAAGTATAATGTCTTATCGTGCCCCCCAAATACTATATACGATTTTTCTCCACATTTTAGAGTTGAACAAGTTAAAACAGCATCAGGACATTCAAACATCCAATTCAAATTGAAGCGTTTTTTAAGCGTTGACATGTTAATTCTCACAAACTATTAACTTTTATGAATTTAATTCAAATAAATACATATGTATGTTCTATTAATCTTAAATATAGAAGTTCTTTCAAGCTTATTAAATGATTATGATAATTTAAAATAATAGAAAAAAAAATAAATTGTGGTTTAAATTTTTATAAACCAAGTTGGGCGTCGCTTGGACTGTAAGCGCCAGTACCACTAATTTTATAAGTGATTTCGATTTTTTCTTCAGCCATTAGTTTGTCAATTGTCCACTTGAGCGTATCTTGTCCTACTTCGTCTGTGATCTCGGGTTTCATTGAATAATCAGAGTACTCAAAGCTATCTGGGACCTTGTCCATCAAAACAAGCTTCTGAAGAGGTGCAGTACCAATATTCTCCAATGTTAAAATTATTTCATAATTGCCTAAAGCACCGATTGGAAGGACTTCCTTTCCAATTCTGAATCTTCTTCTCAGGTGTAGAGCTTCTATTACAGGTACTTCTGGTCTAAACTCTAATTCCTGTGAAACAGGGAATGTATTAGTAAAATACACGATTTCGGATTCGAATTTAGAATCTTGGGCAGGATTAACACAATGAATCGGATACTGAAATTCTAAAGAAGAATCTGGCATAAGCATTCCATTACTTGAGTTTCTAAGGTCCTTAAGTGAGATTTTAAACACGCTTCCGTCGAAATTAACTGCTCCTGAATTGAGGTCTATTTCACTTCCATCCCATAATAATTTTATTTCATTCGCCTTAGGAGGTTGATATTCGTTAGTGAAATACTGTTGAACAATTGTTACCTCGTTCAAGGGAGCAGAACCATTGTTGACCATTTTCAAGGTTGCAATTACATCTTTCTCTTTGTAGGTAGGAACTTGATCGATATCGTATTCCATGTCACCAGTTATGCTAGCAATTTCTAATATTACATCTGAAATTGTAGCAGTTCCATAAACTGAAGTTTGGAAATCAGGCATAACTCGAAATTCAAGTTTCTTTCTAAAAGCAGGATATTCTTCGGATTCAAACTTCCATATTCTAGAATGCCATTGTGCGCCGGCAGGTAATAATGGAACATCTTTCGGATCGATGTCAACAAATTTGACTGATTCGTTTTCTGGGGAATATACATCTGCGTTAAATAATTGAATGATAAATTCAGACGGATTTTCAAAAACCAGTTTACAATCCCACACACCAGGTTCTTCGTCTCTCTCTACTGTATCAACATAAAATTTGTTTCTGGTATACGCATCGTATTTATCGATATCTAAACCTTCAGCAAAAGAAGATGCTGCCTCATAGGTTACATCTATAGTACCTGTTTTTCTCTTTGTAATGTCAGTTACCATGATGCTGCAAGTAAATTTTAATAACGCAGTTTGCTCTGGCATCAATTTTTCTATATTCCACACAACTGTTTTCCCTTCGACATCTGCGCGCCCTACTGAAGTATCTCTTATAACCGGATTGCTAAAATCGCCAGGAATATTCTTCACAACTTTAACATTCTTTATTGGTTTTTCGAATAAACTTCTCATAGCGATTGCAAATGTAACCGTATTCTCTTTGTCAATAGAGATACCAAAAGATTGTAACGAAAACTCATCCGAGGAAGTTCCTCCATCTTCAAAGGAATCATCTTCCTCCTCTTCTTCTTCCTCTTCCTCTTCCTCTTCCTCTTCTTCTTCTTCTTTTTCAACAGGTGCTACTCTTTCTTTCACTTTAGCTCCAGCTTTACTGGTTTTGTCTTTAGCTTGTAATAAATTAGTTTCAATGTCTCTAATGTTTAAAACACCATCCGCTTCAGGAAGAGTATTAACATATTCTTGAATTAAAAGGAGATTTTTGATTTCTTCTTTAATTACGAAATCTTCTGAATAAGTATTGGTATTTTTATCAATTCCAAGTTCTCTTATCTTAATGTCTTTCGATTTAAGACTTGTTGTATCGATATTTTTGAGTGATAAATCAATGTCCCATAATCGATCTTTTTTAGATTGATTTTCCACGTTTAATTTTCCTTTAAAATTAATGGAATTTATATTAGAATCGTGATCTAATTCTACATCAACATTTTCAACGATTTTTACTAAACCAGTTAAACCTTCGCGATTTCCATTTTTAAGTAATATTGACCCTTCTAATTCACCTGTAGTTGCGTCGTAGGTTTCGATTACTGGAGTAGAAATATCTCGATCAACTAATGTTACTTTACCCTCGTCTAATTCAGACCTTTTCAGACCCTCAGCCAGCTTTTCCTCAGCTAATTCTTCAGCAGCAAAACCATATCTTGGTTTGGGTTCTTCTCGTGTCCTTTTTTCTTTTTTACGTGCCATGTTTGATTACCATATTTTTAAATTTTCATAAATATCCATTTATATCTATGGATTAATAATAATTTAACTCTCGATAGTTAAAAAAGATTCTTTTACAAAAAGTTAAAACGATTATAAACTTACTTCTTTAACATTTTTGTCGCTAAAAAATCAAAATAGGAACTCATCTAATCCTTCAGGAGGTATGTTGGGTTCCTTAAATTGATAATTACACATAGGACAAACAATTTTCTTCTTTTTTGGTTTCAAATTTTCATTCCGAAAAGTGTATCCGCATACTGGGCAAGTATTCATAAGGTTAGAACTCATTTTTATCAATAAACTTATAATCATTTTCGTTTAAATTTTTATTTTTTTGTAGAATTGGTATTATTGTTAAGATCTATTAAAATAAAAAGTAAATCATTTACATTAATACCCGTAGCCCCGGTTATAATTTCGCCATTCAGAATTTTAAAAAAGCTATTTGAATCGTTATTGTTTAGATATCTCTCAAAATCAAGGTTATTTTTAATTAATTGGGTCAGGAGAACATTGTCTACTAAAGCACCCATAGCCTTACTGTTACCCTCTATTCCATCGAGATTTACTCCAATAATTAGAAAGTTATAATCAATATTCTTATCCTTTACATCATTAAGGAAATTTAATAACATTTCTTGGTTTCTCCCTCCAATACCTTTCCCTTTTATTGTTACGGTTAATTCTCCTGTTCCTATCAAAGCAACTTTCTGTTTTTTGGAGTTCTCGACAAAATGTTGTAATTTATGAAAAATAAAATTGTATAATTCTTTTCCATAAATAGCAGCTTCTCCTTCAATTTCTTTTGAGAAATAATCAACTGCAAAATCTAATTCCTTTAAGTAATCAGATATTTCATTAACGCTTGACTCGACGCTTCCAATTATATAGTTGTGAACATTCTTAAAGTAATTGGGGTTGTCTAAAGGCTTATTTAATGTAGGATCGTTCATTCCTCGTTCAAAAAGTTGTTTAACCGAAGAAGGAACCTTATATGTCAGGTGATATTTCTCTAAAACATCGTAAGCGTCCCTAAAAGTTGTCATATCGGGAATGGTAGGACCAGATGCAATAGATTCTAGATTATTCCCGACTACATCTGATATTATAAGAGTTATTACTGTCGCTTTACTACTATCATAAATTTTCTTTGCGAGATTTCCACCTTTAAAGATGGATAGATGTTTTCGGACAGTATTAATTTCGTGAATTGATGCTCCGGAGGCTAGTAATAGGGAATTAGTTGCTTGTAAATTTGCTAGGGTTATATTTTGGTCAGGCATAGTTAATAGAGCAGAACCGCCTCCAGATAATAAAAATATAATTAAATCGTCTTTAGTTGTATTTTCGATATGGTTAAACATAATTTTTGTACCAGTAAATCCACTTTCATCGGGTATTGGATGAGAAGCTAAATTCATTCTTATCTTACTTGAAACAGAATGACTTTTTATGTTTAGACTATTTGGGATATTGATCAATCCTTTGTAATTAATCTTAGGGTATTTTTTTAGAAGTTCTTCGATGGTTAGAGCCATTTGTGCGGAAGCTTTCCCACCACCTATAACTAAAATTTCTCTAAAGGTATTAAGATCAAACGTATCGTTGCGAATTATGAAATTATTTTTAACAATGTTAACGGTATTTTGTATTAATTTTTTTGGTTCAACTGAACTAAGAGCTAACTCTAAAGAATTCAATCCTATTTTTCGTAACGATAACGATTCTTCCTTAATGTTGCTAGGAGTTAATTGTAATCGATTTTTTACGTACAAATTTAAGCACGAACTTATTGAAGTAATATTTTTTATAATGTTTTCGTCTATATAATAAATTAAAATTAATATTGTATGTAGAATCTATCTCATTATATAAGTATTTAATCATAATTAAAGAATATTGAAACAATACACAGTCATCTAACATTATCTGAAATGGTTCTCGAAGGAATGGAAGATGTTTTTAGTATGGCTATTCACAAGAAATCAAAACCCATAGAATTAAATAACTAAATCTATTTATATTATTAAAGCTAGGGCTTTATGTATTCAACTTTAAACGAGGTTAATTTTCCTTTTTCAACGATAATTTCCCGAAAAGTTCCCGCTAGATTTGGTTTAAAATAGCTCCCTAGACCTAATGCGGGGGTTTGCAGAATGTACGGTGCGTTAAGTTCTACTTCCTTTTGTGTTTCATGTTGCTCAGAATAAAGATCGTAAAAAATTTCTGCTGGATTTTCTAACTTTTCAATACGATACGGAGGTGTTTTCAAGGTGTTTTCAGTTGTATTTTGAGTAGGCTTTAATCGAAATTCCTTTAATTGATGTGTATGTCCCGAGAGCGTAAGAATACAAAAATCGAGGCAAAATTTTAGAAGTTTAGCCCAATTTGAAGATATAGTTCCATACTTTAAATCAAATTTGTCGTCAATTCGAGCTGAGGAACCTTTTTTGCCTAGTTTAGCAAGGAAAGACTCTTTAAATTGATCAATTGTAGTTAAAATGTCTTGTTGAGTTCGTAATAACGAAAAACGCTTAAAAGAGCCAATAGTTTTTTTAGGATTAATTGGAGGGCCATGAATCAGAAGAAATGTGTTGTTCCCCGGTTTTATTTCGTTATTAGCTATATTTTCTAAATATTTTATTTGTTTGTTCGTAAGTCCAGTAACTGAAGGATGCCCACTGACAAAGTCTATTATATTTTTAAAAGAGTCAGAGCCTGAATTTAAGAATATGAAATTATTTTCTCCTAATTTCAGGTAATAATCTAGTGAGGAATTAATTTCCCTCAAATAAGCTTTTAGGGATCGAAAACTTTTAGTGATTGAACTTATTGGATTTGCCAATAATTCGTCGTTTAAAGCGATTGCTTCGTCTCCGGTTAAACCTATTTTCTTGTATAAATTACCCCAGCGAAGATCGTAGTGGTAAGGACGAAAATCGTGGTTCCCCGGAACTGTAAATATAGGACATAACAATTCTTCTCCAGAAACCATTCCTCTTCTTTTTTCTTGTGGCTGATTTAAAATTATTTCTTTGAAAATCCTCCAATTACTATACTCATAATCGAAATCCATATTTTTTCTTTTTTCCTTATCAATTTTAGAGAGTACTGAAAAATCTATAAGATCCCCAGTAAGAACTATAAAATCTAAATTGTTTTGTATTACTTGCTTATTGACAAGCTTAATGAAGTTTCTAAAATTATTATTAGGATTAATATATCGCTTGTGGAGAGGTGGTATTGTCTTAGCTTTTTCCGCTGGTTTTCTCATCAATAATCGCTGGAAAAAAGAAAGGGCTTTAGCACTTTGAGCAATGATTTCGCTTGTATCTGATTTTCTTACCATTTTTTTCCATTTTTTGACAATTTCATATATCCTATCATTGCGTTCAGCTAGATGTAAATCAGTTGCGTGAAAAAATTTGAAATTTATCCATTCGTTTTTTGAAACAACTATAGAATGATAATTAATCCATTCTTTCTTATTAGGCCGTTTGAATACAATATCAAACATGAGAAAATTAAAGTTTTCTAAAAATTTAGTAATTTCATTAGTTAGTTTAAAATATATCGTCGCTATGTAATACCTATTTAAGCTTCCAAATATTTCATGCTTGTTAAGATAATTTTGAGGGTTATAATAGTTATCATATCTTGGATTATCAATTTCATAAAAACTAGCTACTTCGACTTTTAGCACAATTGGATTAATCACATCTCCCCGAAAAGCGCGTGGTCTTAATTTCTTTATTTTTTCAGACTGAATAATGTCAAATTTATCTCCTTTAGAATCTATAAGTTCTCCTACGATCGGTATTTCTTCTTTAATCTTCTCCTTTTTATCCCTAACAAAAATACTTTTTAACCTACTCCAAATACTTCTTTTTTTTCCTTTTTCAAGCTTTAAAAGGCGCTTCTTTTTCGCTGTCTTAAGATATTCTAACAATTTCCACTTGTATTCAAGAATAGGAATTAAGTATATATTATCCTTGATAAATTCCTCAAACTGTACAGATGAGTCAAGATTGCTTACAAATAATAATTTTACTTCAAATTCCTTATTATTTATTTTACTATCTATATTTAAAAATAGAGGATGCCCCAAATTTGGGCTAATCAGTAAAGCATTTTTAGGTCGAATACTCTCAGATTCAATCAAAGTTCAACAAGCTTCAATTAACTTTTAAATTCCTATTTATTTAAGAAGACTCAAGGCCTAATAAGTTTTTATTTGATCTAAATGAAACTTAAAAGTTTCTTAAGTTTAAGATCAAAATGCGATCACTAAATACGATAAATTTTTTGCTTCATTTATTAGTTTAGGGACGATTTTTATGTGTTTGATGGCCCAAGTTAATGTAGATTAACAAATATTACGTTATCACCACGAACGACGATGTTTCCAAGGTCTTCGTGCTCTTCCTTAATGGCTCCATCCTCATCCATATATTCGAATAACTGACTAGTTCCTTCAAGATATAGATTAAGGTGTTCATCAAATCCCATAAGCATGCCTCTAAACAACCGATTTCGCTTAACTTTTATCAAAATGACCTTATTAATAGAATTCTTCAAATAATCTATAGGTCTATTAGGTCTACCCTGTTGGTAATTTCTCCTTTCCATTTCTCTTAACACTAAAAAAAACTATTTCAAAAAAATATAATATAATAATTTAAATTGAAGTTCAGAATTAAAACCTTTTGTTTATTTATTCTAATATATTTAAAAAGATCACCGTATTATCTGTAATTTTTTATTTTATTGTGTTTTTAAGATCATAATAACCACTCTTTTAATTATAGGCCCGTGGCGAAGTATGGATATCGCAGCTGCCTCCTACACAATTTGTATGGAGAAAGCAGAAGGTCGGGGGTTCAAAGAGATGTGTATTTCGCGCTTCTTGAACAAATCCCCTCGGGCCTGCTCATATTATAATTTCGAATTGCAATCACATAATAATGAACATATCGTCTGGTTTATCTTTACATAACGTATATTTTTATAATAGCGTATCACATACATTAAATGCCTAAAAATAGAGGTGAAATTATGTCAAAAAGAATATTAAGAGTAGATATGACAAAACTTGAAGCGAAATATGAGGACTTACCAGCAGATTTCGTAGCTCTAGGTGGGCGCGCTCTTACATCTACAATTGTTGCGAAGGAAGTTGATCCACTTTGTCATCCATTAGGTCCAAACAACAAACTCGTGTTTGCTCCTGGTTTGGTGACTGGAACAAAAGCTCCAACTTCGGGGCGAATTTCTGTTGGAGCAAAATCTCCATTAACAGGGGGCATCAAAGAAGCCAACGCTGGAACTAATTTTTCTCAAAAATTGGGGAGAATGAGGATAGCAGCAATAGTTGTTGAAGGAAAACACGCAGGAGACGATTATTATCTGTTAAAAATAACAATGGATAACGCTGAATTTGTAAATGCCAACAAGTGGTTAAACAAGGGACTTTACGATGTTTATAAAGAATTATTTAAAGATTTCGGAGATAAAGTAGGAGTTTGTGGCGTCGGTATTGCGTCTGAAATAATGGGAGCTGCTTCGGGGATATGTTTTAACGATCCCGAAGGATTACCTAGTCGATACGCAGGACGAGGAGGACTTGGGGCCGTTATGGCTTCAAAGGGATTAAAGTTTATGGTAGTTGATGAAACTGGAGCACCAGGAGTAGAAATTCTAAATCAAGAAGCTTTCGATATGGGGGTGAGGAAACTAAGAAATGCTCTAACGAGCCATGATGTAACTAAACCAGGTGGAGGGCTTAACTCGTTTGGTACTAGCGTACTTGTTAACATTATTAACGAGGCTGGTGGTTTACCACAACGTAACTTTTCGTCTGGTCAAGACGATAGATCCGAAAAAGTGTCTGGAGAAGTAAAAGCTGAGGAAATTAAGAAGCGAGGGGGTGTTCGCCCTCATTTCTGCAGTCCCGGATGTATTATCCAATGTTCTGAAGTATGGACAAAACCAGGAGGAAAAGATCCCGTTGGTGTATTAGAATACGAAAGCGTATGGGCATTAGGTCCTAATTGTGGCATTTACGATTTAGATGTCATTGGAGAATTAAACAGAGCGTGTAACGATTTAGGTTTAGATACAATTGAAGCGGGTGGTTTGATTGGAGTAGCAATGGAAGGTGGTTTAACAGAATTTGGAAATGGTAAAGGAGCATTAAAATTAATGGAAGAAGTTAAAAATAGAACTCCAACAGGTAGAATTTTAGCTAATGGTACCGCATATGTAGGCAAAGCTTTCGGAGTAACCAGAGTTCCCGTTGTTAAAGGGCAGAGTTTACCCGCATACGATCCGCGAGCAATAAAAGGAATAGGTGTAACTTACGCAACTACACCGATGGGAGCAGATCACACAGCAGGATATGCTATTGCTACTGAAATTATGGGTGTTGGTGGAACGGCAGATCCTAAAGACACTAAAAAAGCAGATTTGTCACGCAATTTACAAGTTGCTACTGCAGCTGTTGACGCTACGGGGTATTGTCTTTTCATAGCTTTTGCGATATTAGATATTCCTGAAGGATTAGAAGGAGTCGTTGACACGTTAAATGGGGTTTTAGGAACGAGTCTTACGGTAGCTGATGTCCCTGGCTATGGAATGCAAATCATAAAAACAGAAAGAGAGTTTAATAAAGCAGCAGGATTTACAGATAAACACGATAGACTACCAGAATTTTTCTTAAAGGAACCACTAGCACCTCATAACGAAGTTTTTGGTGTTACTGACGAAGAGTTAGACAAAGTTTGGGGCGAGTAACTTAAAATATGACTATCTTAGTGAAAATTTTTGGAGACTTACGGAAAAAAATTGAAGGGTTTAATGTCACAAACTCATTACCCTTAAATTTACACATTGAAAGCGATGGTATTAATACTATTGCTGACATATTAGATAAATATAAAATCAATAAGGAAGAAACAAGTCATCTATTTGTTAATGGAACATATTCAGGATTTAATAAAAGGGTAAAAGACGGTGATCGAATTGGCTTATTCCCTAAGAATATGTCTTTATTATACAAATGGTACTTCACAAAAAATGAAGATGATTGAGCAAGACGAGATAACTGCTACGGTAAAATTTTTCGCTAATTTAAGGAGTATAGCCCCACCGAAGAAGGTAATTACCTTGCCTTTAGGAAGTACGGTAAGCATAATATTAGATATGTTTAGCATTCCAAAAGAATCAAAATTGATAATTCTAATAAATGGCACCCCACACCAAAAGAAAGAAACTGTAGTCAAAAATGGTGATATCGTCGCGATCTTCCCTCCTCTTGCAGGAGGATAATGAAAATTTAAATATTATTTATTTTTTTTCTTTCCTTTTTTTTTTATTTCTTGAATTTTTACCAATTTTCTTTAAAAAACTAAGAATAAGATGAATAAATAAGATGTAATTAGGAAAAAACTAATTAAAATATATAATCTAAAGGTATTCACTTTTTACCTTAGTTAGCGCCGTAAGTATTAATATCATGATACCTATTATAAGAAACATAGCAAAAATGTTCCATTTGACTATTAACCCAACAAATGGATATATAATAGCCATTGCAATGCTACCAAACATGTTAATAGTGCTTAGAACAGTAGCTCTATTTTCTGACTCAATTTCTTTATTAATCCCATCTACATAAATATATCTTCGAGTATATCCAAAACCATAAACAAGGAAGAGCATCAAAATACCCAGAATAGGAAATGAAGCAATACCTAATACAATAAATGCGAAACCATTAATTAAATTTACGGTGATCAACAAACTCTTTTTATTGCTAACTTTTTTCAAGAATCTAGGAATCATTTCGTTGAATATTGCATTAAATATATTCAAACCAGACAATATAAACCCAAACCATAAACCAGGGACACTTACAGTAACTAAATATGGTTGATAAGTCCAAAATAAAAGACCTATACAAATTTGTATGAATAATCTATCAAAACAAAGGATTCTTAAAACCTTATTCTTTTTTAGTTCATTGAAGCCGTCCTTTAAAATCGTTAAATATCCTTTGGTTTTCTCTTCTTTTTTAAATGGCGGCTCCTTAAATGTAAGAGAAGTAAGAAATGCCCCGATATAGATCAATCCTAAACAAGTCATAGTAAACTGTAATGAGACATATTCTGCAATGATCGATCCTAATGGTGCAGATATAACATTTGCAATTAAATGCAGTAAATGAGTTCTCCCTAAAACCCTTGTCAATTTATCTTCTTCACCAGTTGTTTTTAGGGTGCTATACATTAATGCTTCGTCTGAACCTGATGAAAGGGCAATACTAAACGCCCAGAATGTTTCGGCTAAGAAGAATAGAAATACATTTGGATAAATGCTGTAAGTAAATGCGGCTAAAACAACGAATATAGACGACAATATTAGAGCGGTTTTTCTACTCAAATGATCAGCGATAGCTCCAGAGGGGATTTCTAAAATAAAAATCATAAACATAAAATAACTCTGTAGGAGCATAATCCCAATAATGTCTAAGCCTCCCCACTCAGTCATATATAGATAGTACACTCCCCGAACAGTATGAATCCCAAATATAAATCCGTATAAATAGAACTTCCAAATATTTCTTGAGATTTTACTTTGATGTTCTTCTTGACTCACGAGATATCACACGGATAGAGTTAACCAGAATCCATCTGTTATTAATTTAATGTTTCCAGAGTTCGAGATAGTTCGAAGTGAGTTTCTTATAGAATTTAGTATATGTTATATTATACAAAAAAATAAAAAAAATATTTGAAATCCAAAAATTTTCAGTTTTACATTAACTTCATTGCCAAAGCCATATCGTTATCAGTTAGTTTCTTTCTACCGGCGTGACGAGTCATTTCAAGAGCTTTGTTTGTTACTCCTTTAGCGACCTTTTCAAGATAGTCGATTAAGGCGTCAACAGCTTCACGAGCGACCATTTCAGCGCCGTTATCTTTCATTAACTTTCTAACGGGTGACCAGGCAAATACTTTTTTAGCCATTTTTCTATTCCTCCACTTTTAATTTTTACTTGTTTTTTGATAAAGTTCGTACATTTTACTTTGAACTTTATTATATTATAATACTTCTTTCAAATATTTAAAAGTTGTGTAATTTTTTCGATAGGATATGTTTCGGTTAATAATTTCACCCGATCGACAAAATTGCGATGTAAGAGAAGAAAAGCGATAAGGCTACTGCTGAGCGCTTAGATCAGAGATTTTTTTTTATTTTGAACTTTAAATGCGAAAATGCTAAATTCAACATAATTATATTCCATATTTGAGAATAAGAATATAAAACTAAAGATATCAAAAAAGGATCTATTTAAAAATAGAATAAGTTAACAATAATTAATTAAAGTTATTGAATAGAATAAAAAATAAAGAAAAATAAATATTTTTAAGATTGAACTTCAATTTTTTTTCTAACTGGTTCAGATGGTTTTATTTTTGGAATTTTGATTGTTAGCATCCCTTTCTCTAAGTTAGCTTCGATGTTATCCTCTTCTATGTATTCTGGTAAATTAAAAACCCTATAATACTTTGAAGAACGAAACTCTCGCCTGACTGATTCCCCTTCTACTTCTTCGCTCTTTTCTTCCTTACTTTCACCTTTAATTTCTAACTTTCCATCTTGAATTGTGAGTTCAATATCACCCTTGTTTATTCCAGGTAACTCTGCTGTAATGTTAAAATGTTCTTCTGTTTCATGGATGTTTGTTAAAGGTGTCCGAAAGATTGGCTCGATATCGCGTACTACTAGTTTAAAAGGGTTGCGTCGCCTTCGGTTAAAGGGCCATAGAAAGTCGTCGAAAATATCGTCAAACCAACGATCCATTTCCTGAAATAAGGAAAATGGACTTTCACGTCTCACGGTTAACTCCCTTGTTTTTTTATCGTCCTTTGTTTCTTGAGGAGTTTCTTCTTTACTTTTAATTTCGATTTCTTCTTTGTCTGACATACATTCTACCTCCATTTTTTTTAGTTTTTTATTTTTGTTAATTGGATCATGTCAACTTGTGGTTGACAACATCTATGTTACATAAAATAAAAAGAATATTTAAATGTTTTGATCGCTCAAATCCCATACAAATATAATTTGACGCTATAAACTCTTCATTAGTAAAATTTTATTTGTGAGAGCTAAAAATAAATTAAATGAAAATTAAGTTATTCCTAAAATAAGGGGAATTGTTTTAATTTTAACCGAGGCGCTTACGCATTAGTAAGAAATGCTCGTCTTCTTCTACAACTATGAACCCTTCAGAATCAAATAAAGATTCTGGACCGTGATAGCTATGAGCATCTGACAAATCACCCTTTCTCGGATACACCTCAATCCAATCGAACCCAGCTTCCTTTAACCTTTTGATAGCGTGTTTTAAAAGTTTTCGAGCTATTCCTTTTTTTCTTTGAGCAGGAGCTATTAAAAAACATACTATCGAGGCTAAGCTTCCTTCTAGATTATCTTCAGATTCACTATTAATGGGAATTTTTTCATAAACATCTTTTGAATTGACATTGCACCATCCTACAGGTTCGTTGTCTATGAATGCTAAAAACCCGTTCATATTTTCCTCCGTAATTAAAGTCTTCGCGGCATTCCGATTTTGTTCCTTTGTTGCTTTTTTCCAGTGTTCAATATTCCCAGCAAAATGATAAAACTGGCAATAACAAACCCCCCATTCGGGATTGTCTGAGAACGCAATATTATCAAAAAAATTTAAAAAATCCTCGAGTAAATCAGGTCTTAGTGGTTTGACGATTAAATCCATTTTTATTCTACTCCTTGATAGTTAACTTACTTTTGAGTTTGATAACTAAAAAATATATTCTTTTTTGAATTATAATTATTAGCGTGTTTATCTATTCTATTGATTTGAATTGTTTTTTATCTCTTTAACTGCTATTGCGAAAATTCCACCCAATAATAATAAAAACGGATTAAGGGTGTTACCATTTGTAGAGAGGTGTATAGCAGAAATTAGTATATTTATATTCGGAGCAATGTTATAACTTTGTACGGGTCTTATAATTATAAAGAAACAAACAAAGGCTAAAACACCTAGAAGGAATAATGGGTATTTTGTATATTTATGTTCTAGGAAAGTTAGTACAGTAAATATTACAGCAATCAATCCAAGAAGTAATGTAACTACAAAATTGATATAAAAAACAATAGCTTCTAAACCGATATCTCCAAAATTCAGATCGAAACCTACGGATAAGTTGTAAGCCAATTCATTCATGCGAATTAAAACTTGAATGGCATCATATACTAATCCACCCCCACCTATAGCACTTAAAATACCAACAATATGTTTTTTTTCCATGGTGTAATCCAATTCACCATACAGAACTATATATTTAAATCTTAGTAGCAGTAAGTAAAAAATTAGTTCAAATTCTACATATCAAAGAAGATAAAAGACTATGAAGATATATTAGAGTAGTCAGTATATTCAATTTCTTACTAAAAATAAAATAAGTAATTAATCAATGCTTAATTTTTTCATTTCTTTTATTTTCTCTTGATCAAACGAATAGCCGTAAGTCCTGCAGTTGCTAATACCCCATAGGTAACACCATTTATCAGTCCACCCCAGATACCATTAATGGGAATTTCAACAAGTTCGCACGCCAATACACATACTACTTTATATTTAGGATAAAGAAGACTACCGGGCCAAATGTTTGTTGGAGCGACAACTGTTAAAACTAAAGTTCCGATGAAGACAACCGTAAATGTCAGTGTAAAAAATATATTGAAAAAACTGTCAGCTGGTGACGACATAATTCTCCTCTTAAAAATAAGTTTAAACAAGTAGAATTAAGAATAGTATTTAAATCTTCTATTCTAAATATAAAGTAAATTTTTAAAAATAAAGATAGGAATAAGTATGAAGAAAACAATAGCAATCACGCGTGGTGATGGATGCGGTCCCGAAGTTGTGAACGAAGGAATAAAAATTCTCAAGATCATTTCAGAGTTCACTAACTATGAATTTGAATTCAAAGACGCACCAGCGGGAGGTGAGGTTTGGAAAAAATATGACAACAACCTTCCCGACCAATCGTTTGAAACGATAAAAAAATCTGATGCTTTACTTTTTGGCGCTATTGGTTTACCTGATTTACAACCCGGGGTAGCAGAAAGTGCTATCTTGAAGATTCGGCAAGGATTAGATTTGTACATTAACTTGCGACCCGTAAAATTATATCAAGTTCTACGCGAAATCTGTCCTTTAAAAGACGAGTTTATAGGAAAAGGGATTGATATTACATTTGTACGAGAAAACACAGAGGGGCTTTATAAAAATATAGGTAGGTTGGAAGAAGATTCTGCTGAGAACCTAATGCTTTACACTAGAGAAGGGTGCGAGCGAATCATAAAGTATGCATTTGAGTTTGCTAAAAGAAAGGGTCATAGTAAGGTAACATCTGTTGATAAGGCTAATATCTTAAAACCAAGCCAGTTATGGAGAAAAATATTTCACGAAATTAGTCAAAATTACTCAGATCTAAAAACAGAAGACATTTACATTGATGCCTTTTGTCAATGGCTTATTCGAGCACCTTATAACTTTCAAACTGTAGTAACTGGTAACATGTTCGGTGACATAATTAGTGATGAAGCAGCGTTCTTGATTGGGAGCTTAGGAATGGCTTCAAGTGGCAATATTCATCCAAGTAGGGTTTCTATGTACGAACCAATTCACGGTTCAGCTCCTGATATTGCCGGGAAGGGTGTCGCTAATCCTATCGGTACGATTTTAAGCGTAAAACTAATGATGGAAGAATCTTTTAATTCTCTCGAAATCGGAACTGAAATCGATCTTGCTGTAGAAGAAGCATTGCGGGAAGGGAGAACTGTAGATATAGAAACTGAAAGCTTTAAAACGCTCTCAACCAAAGAAATGGGAGATTTGATCGCTAGTAAATTAAAAAGTAGATTAAAAGCTTAAAAGTGCTTATTTTAGTTTTCTCGTGTTAATTATGAGTTCTAACATAAGGTTAATGTTATCGTATATTTTTTCTCTGTAATCTGGACCAATTTTGAGAAATAGAACTGACACAACTTTCTCTTCTAAATCCTTGTCAATAACAAATTCTTCCATTAGTTCTGGGTAGTTTTTATCGTCGGAAACTCGAAGTCCTATAAGAACAGCTCGTTTTTTCCTCAATTTTCTGATAATATTCATAAGAGTATCTTTCCATTTTGGGTCAATGTGTTCCTTTCCTCGAGCATCAAATATAATGAAAACACCATCTGAATTAGAGAGGTTGAAATCTTCGTATGTGTAGCTACTGATTATCAACCCATTTTTGTAGGGATACAATTTCTCGTTATAGTCGTCTTTTAACTTCGAGAATTCACCTAATTTTTCTATATTCACTATTGTTTGGAATCCGGGATTCCAATTCAAATTCTCTGTTATAAATGTTAATTCCAATATAACAAGCTCCTTTAAAGTTGAAAGAATCGTTTCGGTTAAGCTTTCTTGGATTCGATCCTTTTCCTTTTTTTTACTTTTAACAATATAATGATAAGCAATTAATTCAAAGGCGTCTTTAACGTTATTTCCTGTTAGGGCGCTCGTCTCTATATAGGATAATCCGAATTTTGACAAAGATTTTGCTAATGCTTCTCCTTCAGCAGTAGATACTACTCTTTGACCCGCTAAATCGTCCTTATTCCCTACGAGAACAATGGGAATATCAGTTTCATCAATAAGTTCTATAAGTTCTTTGTACCAATCCGTAACTTTCTCAAACGATTCTCTGTTAGTCATATCGAACACAATAAATGCAGCTTCCGCTCCGTTGTAGTATATCCTTCGAAATCTTTTGAAATATTGTTGAGCTCCAATATCCCAGAGTTGGAGGAGGAGCTCGTTACCTTGAAAGTCGAAATTATGGGCAAAGATGTTTAGACCTATTGTTGCTCTGTAATCTTGGGAAAATTTGCGTTCTACAAATTGACGGATCAATGATGTTTTTCCTACTTCATGATTGCCTACAATTACAAATTTAAAGGAATAAGTAGCACTTTCACCTAATTCTGATTGAAAAATTGATTCTTTTAGTTTTTCGTGTCTTTCTTTTTCATAATCAAAATCAGGAATCTCCAATTGAATTGTTTCATCCTCACGTGAATTAAGAATCTGAGCTGATTTTTCAGCTAAGAAGTATGTATAAGGCGCAACTCTTTCTACAGATGCCATGTTATTAAAAATAAAGCTTAAAATTCTCTCTTCGTCAATTGTTATAAAGAGTAATCGATGTTCATCTGTATCAAATGATGCCGTTCCAAATTTCTTAAAGGCAAACTCGTTTCTTATCCGTTCTAACACGGGATTTATGAGAGTAGTTAATACCGATACAATTTCTATATTACTTTCAGTATCCTTTCTTTTTTCACCAGCAATTACCAAACCTTCTATATCTGATACAATAATTGCCTCTACTTCAGAAAATCTTTCCAGAAAATTGTTTAAAATCTCATTAAATAATCGTTTTCTGTTTACTACCACTGGAATGCACCTTCAAACTTGAATTTAATCAAGAAGAAAATATTCTTATCGTACATATAAGATCACTTATTTTTAAAAGTAGTCATTTGAAAATATTAGATTTTGAAGGATAAATTAAGAATGAATTCTACGAATTAATAATGGTACTAAACATTACTTCGAGTTCATCATAGATTTCCAAACGATACTCGAAACCTATCTTAAAAAACAAAAGAGAAACCATTTTTTCTTCCAAATATTCATTAACATTAAATTCTTCCATAATATCTGACCAATCGAGGTCATCAGAAACCCTTATACCAATTAGAATTACCTTATTTTCTTTTAAATTACTAATAATATTAATAACTACATCCTTCCACTTAGGATCAATATGTTTCCTGTTTCGCGCGTCAAAGATTGCAAAAACACCATCAGATTCTGCAACATCTATGCTATCAAAAAGATAATTCTTTACTAGCAATCCATTGGAGTATTGATACAATCTTTTTTCTTTATTATCTAATAACTTATCACAATCACATAAGCTATTAACTTCATTTAAAATTTGTAATCCTGGGCTCCAAAACGGATTTTCGGTTATGAATGTGATCTCTAACTTCTGATTTTTATTTAAAATCGAATTGATCTGAACCATTAGATTTTCTTTTAATTTTTGTTCCTCTCTATCTTTACTCTTTGTTATATAATGATATGCTATTAAGCTAAAAGCATCTCTGATATTCTCACCCGTTAAAGCGCTGGTTTCAATATAAGAAAAATCTCCATCGGAATTTTGTTGTAAAAGGTCGTCAACTAACGCTATTCCTTCTTTGTATTGAATAATTCTCTGATCGGACAAATCAATCTTATTTCCTACAATAACTATGGGAATATTTTTGTTATCGAGAAAATCTTCGAGTTCTTTGTACCATACGTTCACATTTGCGAAGGTTTCTCGTTCGCAAACATCGAACACGATGAAAGCAGCTTGGGTACCCATATAATAAGTCTTTCTAAAGCGTTTGAAATAATCCTGCCCTCCAAGGTCCCAAAGCATAAAATTAACTTCGTTTCCGTAAAAGTTCATTGAATGTGTAAGAACATTTAATCCGAGAGTAGAGCGGTAATCGAGAGAAAATTTGTTTTCTACAAATCTTCGTACAATTGATGATTTTCCTACTGCTTTATCACCCACGATTATAAATTTAAATTTATATACTCCCCCGGAATCTAAACGCATCTGATATATCTGTTGTTTGATTCTACCTTCATCTCTCACAGTATCAATCTCCGTTCCAAAGTTAGGAATATCTATTTGAATCGTATCTTCGTCGCTGACATTAATAATTTGAGCTGTTTTTTCTGCAAGAAAGTAAGCGTAGGGGCTAAGTTTATCAACAGACGCCATAGTATCTAAAACTACGCTTAGTGTTGTGTTTTCATCAATTGAAATAAAGAGTAATCGATTTTCTTCTGTGTCAAAACTTGCAGACCCAAACTTTTTAAACGCGAACTCATCTCGTATTCTTTCAAGAACAGGATTTATTAGAGCGGTTAATACCGATACTAACTCCATATCAACCGTTGCTCTCTTTTGTCCAGCTATGATAAAACCTTCGTGATCGGAGACAATAAGAGCATCTACATCTTCATACTTGAGTAAAAATTTAGTGAGAAGCTCGTTAAAAAGCCTTTTTTTGTTTACAGACATAATCGATTCTTACATAATACGAATATATTAGATTGTATTATTAAAAACAACATATACTTAAAAGTGATTATTTTATAATTTATTAAATAGTTTACTGATTGAAATGGCTACATGTATTATTTGTCATTTGGGTATAATTAAAGGAGTGGATTCTTCCCAAGAATGCCCTAATGGTCATCTCGCTCACACGGATTGCTTAAAAGAATGGCTAGTTCATTCGCTAAATTGTCCTCTTTGCAGAGAACCGTATCCAGATCAAGTAATTAACAAGTTTAAAGGATTTATTAACCAAAAAGAGACTGAAAAATTAGTCGCTCTAGAGAAAGAAATAAAACAAGAAGAACTAAAAAAAATAGAGGAAGTCGCTTCTAAAATAACTTTTTTAAAATTTCTTGAATCAATCGAAATTTTAATTAAAGAAAAAGAATTCGAGTACGCCCTATCACGCTTAGATTTGCATAATAACGGTAGTACCTCAATCCAAAAGCAACACGATATTTTATTTTTTAAAGGGAAGATTAATTACATGAGAGGTCGTTATGATCTGGCAATTAATCAGTTATTCAAATTAGTAAAAGAAAAATATGATCATCCCGAGGGTTTTCTCTACCTTGGAAAGGCATACGACGCTTTAGGTTTAGATGATAAAGCAAAATGGGCGTATGAAAGAGTTAAATAAGCTTCTATTTTTACTAATATTATACTATGAAACCTTTTTGTTTAACAATAGCGGGTTCTGATCCTACCTCTAGTGCCGGAATTCAGGCAGATATCAGAACTTTTGACAGAATTGGAATTCACCCCTTTTCGGCAATTACCGCAATAACATATCAAACAGCCACAGAATTCTACGGATTTAAATCTCTTTCGGAGGAATTAGGTAAGCAACTTGATGCGATTTTAAATGCTTATCCCATCAAATATGTGAAAATAGGGATGATCCCTGATATTAAATCCTTAGATTTAATAAAACACTCGATTCTGTCTTATAATTTAATCGCTGTTTTAGATCCCGTTAATATTTCTAGCGTTGGTGAACGACTATCGAGTGAAGGTTTTGAACTGGAAATTGAAAGAAACCTTTTTCCTTTAGTAACTGTTCTAACTCCAAATCTAGAAGAAGCAAGTTATTACGCCAATAAAGAACTTAAAAACAAAACTTTAGATGACTTAGAACTCCTCAAAGATGTAGCGCAAACAATCATTAAAAAAATGTACGTAGATCAAAGAATCTCCGAAATTCAGAAAGCAATTGTTATTAAAAGTGCAGGGACTGATCATGATAGCATATTTGACCTTGCTTGCGTGAGTAAATTAACAAACGGTAAAGAGAATCTCAAATTTAAAATATTTAAAAAACCAAAATTATCGCTCCAGGGAAACGTACACGGAACTGGGTGTGTTTTTTCTTCAGCCATTACTGCTTATCTATCACTAGGGAATACTTTACTAGAATCAATAGAAAAAGCAGAACTGTTTTTTGGCGATAGATTTCTTAATTTTATCAAACTACCCCAAGAGGGAAGGATATTAGATTTAACGCTTGATCAGGAACACATCGAGGTTGTTAATCAAATCAAGGAGATTTATAACTTTATTTCCAGTAATAGAAAATTTAGTATGTTAATACCAGAAGTAAGAATGAACATTTCGGGATCGCTCCCTAATGCAGTTTCTAAAGAAGAAATAGCAGGAATTGAAGGAAGAATTACAATCGTAGATGAATATCCTAAAGCGTCAGGCGAAATAAAATTCGGTATTTCTAATCATACCGCCCGATTAATACTTGAAGCTAAAAAATTTGACAATTCTATTAACTTTGTTTTAAACATGAAATATAAGTCTGATTGGATTAAATTACTTCAGGAAAAAACAGATTTAGAATTTCAAGAGATAATTAGAGAACATCAACCTAAAGAAATAATGGTAGAGGAAGAATCTACTATGCAATGGTTAATTAAAAAGAGCATCAAAGAAATAGGGAGAATTCCAGATATAATTTGGGATAAAGGATCAATCGGAAAAGAACCGATGATTAGGTTGTTTGGCAAAAATGCAGAAAATATAGTTAATAAACTTCAAAAAATAATAAATTCGATTTTCAATTAGAGTATTTTCTTTGATGCTTTTTTGTCAAGGGCATCCTTTAAAATCTTAATCGCGCAAAATTCCCCGCACATACTACACACATCATCATCCGATATCCCATTACGATAATGAATCTCCCGCGATAATTCTGGATCGATTGAATGCTTTATCATCCCTTCCCAATCGAGATTTTTTCGCGCTATATCCATTTTGTAGTCCCAATCTGATGCTTTTCTGCCATATTTAGCTACATTTACTGCATGAGCTGCGATTTTTGAAGCAATTACTCCTCTTTTTACTTCCTCCTTATTAGGCAATGCTAAGTGTTCAGAAGGAGTAACGTAACAGAGATAATCTGCACCAGCTAAGCCTGCCATCACACCACCGATAGCGCTTACAAGGTGATCATATCCAGGAGCAATGTCAGTAACCAATGGCCCTAATACATAAAAAGGAGCGTTATCGCATAAAGATTTCATTATTTTTATGTTTCTTTCAATTTCATTTGCAGGTATGTGTCCAGGGCCTTCAACCATAACTTGCACATTCTGTGACCAAGCCCTCTTTACTAATTTAGAGATTTCAATAAGTTCTTGAATCTGTGCATAATCAGTCGAATCAAAAATACTACCTGGCCTCATCCCATCACCAAGAGAAAGAGTAAAATCATATTGTTTAGCCATATCTAATAAATAATCGTAATTACGATTAAACGGATTTTCTAAATCGTTTTCGAGAATCCAGGCGGCCAAAAAAGTTCCACCGCGAGAAACAACCCCCATAGTTCTAGGATGGTCTTTTAAGTAATTAACAATATCTTTAGTCACCCCTACATGAATTGTAAAAAAGTCAACCCCTTCTTTAGCTTGTTCTTCCACTACGTTAAAAAGATCATCTTCATCAAAATTTATAATTGCTCCTTTATTCTCTAACGCTCTTAATGCGGATTGGTAGATCGGAACTGTTCCTATTGGAACTTTAATCTCATTTAATATTTGTTTTCGAATGTTATTAACATCTACCTCAGTTATTCCTGTGCTTAGGTCCATAACTGTATCTGCCCCAAACTTTACAGCTATTTTTGCCTTTTCTAATTCTTCTTCAATATCACATACTCGTTTGCTGGAACCAATGTTAGCGTTGATTTTTACTAATAACCCTTCCCCTATACCTATAGGTTCGGTATCTCGTCGGTTAGATTTTGGTATGATAATTCGTCCTTTAGCGATTCCTTTACGGATAAATTCAACATCAACTTGTTCTTTTTTCGCAACTGATTCCATTTCTTTTGTGATTTTACCATCTCGAGCGATTTTCATTAATGTAGACAATTTTTAGAACCTTCTCGTAATTTCTTTATATTATTACTTATAATAAAGTATCAAATGTCTATATCAACTTAATTCTAAGTGAATTAAATTGTTTTGTTTAATAAATAATAATAAGATAGCACTTCAGAAATATTTTGTTATAAATATAATCGTCCATAAAGATAGGAAAAAAAAGTATTTGAAAGATATTTAAAATAGCTTTAATCTTATTTTGAATATCTGGAATTGATATTATACTTCTGGTGCGGTCATACCTAAGATTTTATAAGCCTCGTTAAAATCCAAAAGGATTTCTATTTTATATTTAAGCCCATCAATTTTAGAAGCCATGAATAAGTTTTGTTTAGTTGAACGCTTTAGTGCCTCCTTTTCCATGCCTTTCATTATTTCGCCAATACCATAAGTTAAAAGAGTTCCATTTTCGTCAGAACCGACAGCAATGACGAGGGTTTTTTCAATTGACTTGTCGGGAGGATTATCTTTTAGGAATTCTGTAAATGCTTTTGCTATTTTATTTGACTGATCCGCTGGAAACCAAACACGATTTACTAAGATTGTTATTTTAATCACATTATTTTTTTAATTAAATTAGATTTCGTTGTGAAACTAAATTAGATAAAGAAATATATAAATCTTTATTTTTTTGTGAGACAAAGAGAATTATAATTAATAACCCATTTTCAATTGCCTTAAAAGCTCTACTAATGAATCTGTAAGGTTATAATTTTTAAGCTCATTAAAAGGTACAAATTTTGCATCTAATGCGTCAGAATTTGGTACTGGTTGTTTGTTATGATCACTATCTATTTGTTCTACGAAAAAATTAATTAAAACATAATGGTATTCGACTTTTCCACTGTCGTCATACATAATTTTATCAATTATACCTGCTAATTTGGAAACTTTCACTATAAAACCTGTTTCTTCGTAAGCTTCCCGTTCAGCCGCATCTTCTACTCTTTCACCGAGATCCAAATGTCCACCCGGAATAGCCCAATATCCCGCATCAGGATCGAATTTCCTTTTTACTAATAATAAAGAGTTATCCCGGGTTAGCAAGACCCCTACACCTACTAATGGAACGATAGGATACTTCCTTAAATCAAAGGGTTTTAAATCTTTTTTATCGATCATTTTCAACAAGTTTTACATTTTATTAATTATTAATACCTTTGAAAGATTATAAAGATTTAAGTTAATTAGATTCTTAAATGCATCGCTATGGTGAGACCTTCTTATTGGCCCATACTCTTGGGATTAAATAATTTCTCGAAATCACTCATAATGGATTTTTTGCTTTAAAGCGTATTAAGAAATTGTTATTAGAAGAAAGAATCTTACTAAAAAAGTTTTTCAAAATAAAGAAGAAAAGAAAAGAGAATTTCTTATTTGAAAAAGTGCTATGTTTCAAATTTATAATTTATTTCTCGTTTGAATTTAGCTATTACTTGTGATTATTTGAATTTACTCGTCATTAAAATAGTAGTAATTATTAAAATGACTTGAAGATTTTACAGAAAGGTATAAATAATAACATGGTGGAATAATAAATTAATAAAGTTGTATATTACGACAATTTTACTAAAATTTAATAAAAAAGGCGAAATTTAAAATGAAATATATTGAACATAATAAAAATAGAATTATCTTTCTTGTATTTAGTATAGCTTTACTTCTTTTTTATGTAGTAGATGTAAGAGCAGAATCTTCGATTTTTTCTGAAACACAACCAAATTCTAATCTAAAAGGTGATATTGCCAATCAGTATTCAGGACATACATTTATCTATACTCTAAACGGTAAAAGATATTTAGCAGAGTATGTAACAGAAGAAAAAGTAGAGGATATGAAAAAAGATATCAATATTGAGGATAAAAGGGAAAATTGCGATAATGTTATAGACGGTCATGGTACTGGATATTCGACTCCTTCAAAAGAAGATTTGGAATCTCTTGTAGGAAAAATATCGCTATTAGAATTGACATCAGATTACAAACAGGGATATATGGCTACAGCAGACATTTCTACAGAAATGTATTTTCCAATTGTTGGAGATCAAGGTATGCAAGGTTCTTGTACCTCATGGGCAAATGTATATTATGCCTTTGGGTATTTAGAAGCAAAAGATTATGGTTGGGATGCTAGTTCAGGAGATCCACAATATCTATTAAGTCCTGCATGGTCATATAATAAAATTTCTGCATATGATTATGGTTCAGTTCCTTCCGAGACTGCTGAACTTATAAAAGAGTGGGGTGTTTCAACCTTACATACTATGCCCTATGATGATTCAGATGTCGATAGCTGGGGGGATGAAGCTGCATGGCGAGAGGCACCTTATCATAAACCCCTTGATTATACTTTAATTTCGTATATTGATTATTCTACAATTGGTGTTATCAAAAGTATACTTGATAGTGGAACGCCAGTTACAATTGGTATTGACGCTTATCAATATTCAAATGGTTTAGATGATCCTACAAGTGATTATATACTATCTTCTGCTGAATATGATAATTCTTCATCACTAAACCACGCCCAATGTTTTGTGGGATACGACGATTCTATTTCAGAGGATGGTGATCTAGGAGCATTTAGAGTAGTTAATTCATGGGGAGAAAGTTGGATGGATAATGGATATTACTGGTTAACATATGATGCGTTCCATGAATTCGGAGCAGTTGGTGGTCAGCAAATCCTTTTCTTAACTGATCGAATAGACTATAATCCTAATATAATAGCTGCATGGGAATTTAGTTCTGCACCAACTAGAATGAGTGATATAATTTCATTTGGAGTAGGACCTCATAACAACCCTTTAAATGTGTCAATTCCACATTACGATGCTGATGTTAACAACCTATTTCCTGATTTTATGACATTCGATCTAACAGATTTTTACTCTTATTACTCATCAAATAACGATGTGTTCTTCTATCTAGAGATTGATTTATCAGACATAACAGGAACAATTTCTTCATTTAAGCTAGAAAGGTATGAGAGCGGAATCCTCCAAGAAATCTCTCAAGAATCTCCAGATACACCCAAAGATACACCAGGGTATGTAATTGCTACGTTTATGATTTTTAATCACGAATTAAAAGCGAGATTAACGACACCCACTGACCCTATCATACATAGTTCGTACCAAATTGAGGCTTTCGTTGTAAATGGCGGTACTAGTGCGGAAACAAGCGTAGATTTTGATTTACTCCTTAACGACATTCCAGTTGACTCAATTACTATACCTAATCTTCCAAGTGGAGCAAATGCGACAATTCAATATTTATGGACACCTACAGAATATGATACTTATAACTTCACAGCATACGCTACACCAGTCTCCGGAGAATTCTATCTATCGAACAATTATGATACTGAAATATTATATATATTGGGACCTATTTTTCACGACGATTTCGAAAGTGGCTTAACCAAGTGGGCATCCATTACAGGACTGTGGCATCTAACTGATTATAGCAGTGTATGGCCAGATCCTTATCATTCTCCTACACATTCGATGTGGTTTGGAAACGAATCTACCGGAGATTATAACACGGGATTGATAGAAACAGGGGATTTAGTATCAACTGCTATTAATTTAGTTGGGACAGAGGCAGCATTCTTAGAATTTTTTCATTGGCGAGAAGGAGAGGGTTATAGTTGGGATATATCGTATGTTTATATTTCGATTAACGGCATTAACTGGGATCTTATTTACCAAACAGATGAGCCTTATATCACACCATGGGAAAAAGTTTCTTTGGATATTTCTGCTTATATTGGGAATTCTTCAGTACAAGTACGATTTGATTTTGATACTATTGATGAAATCGCAAATAATTATAGAGGTTGGCTAGTAGATGATGTCGCAATCATGGGCACGGGTGTAAATATACCCCACAATTTACGGGTTTCTTTGGAAATTCCGCAAAATGTTGAAATTTCTAATACATATACTATTAATGCAACGGTGATGAACATTGGCACGAGTGATGAATCTGATGTAGATCTCTTCCTTTATGAAGATAATATAATGGTCGATTCGTTGTATATTTCTACTTTACTATCTGGTTCAAGTCAAACAATTAATTATTTATGGACTCCAACAACTTATGGAGAATATAATTTAACTGCTTACTCTCCTCCAGTACCTAGCGAAGAGTTTACATTTGATAACTTAGTAACCATAATTATACCTCTTCATGAAATCAATTTGTTTGATGGATTGCAGATAAATTATACATATACTTCTCAAGGTATTACTTTTCCTTCGTGTATATCATATAATTATCTCTTAGGATCATTGTTTCGCGTAAATTGGGACTTAGTTTACATGGGAACTCTTTTATCGGGTTATTGGGATGTGGACGCACAAACACGTATTATGGAAAATAGCGGTGGAAGCGCTAATTTTGGTGATGCGTCCCACACTCCTTTTTGGGTTTTCACTGATATTTCAATCGGAGATACCGTACCAATTGCTGTGGATGGTGAGGGTGACCATAACCATTTCGTATCAGGGGAAATTATCTATGATATCCCTGATTTTGGACCTGTTGAAGTTTGGGTATTAGAGGATATAACTTTACCAGGAGGGGTTGCATACTATGAGAAAAGTACAGGAATTCTTTTAAGTGGTACTTTCGTATATTCTGGTGGTTTCATTAATTACATCTTAGATCTCATCAATACAAATGCAGCATTTGATAAGTTAATATTCAATCACGATTTAAGGGTTAATATCAATGCCCCATCTTATTGTGAAATTTATAACACTTATACAATTAGTGCTACCATAATCAATACAGGTATCAACGATGAAAATGATGTAGATCTTTTCCTTTATTTGGATGATATAATAATAGAATCACTCCATATATCCAATCTTCCATCTGAGTCAAGTCAGACTATTGATTATTCATGGACACCAACTAGTTATGGAGAATATAACTTCACAGCATATGCTCCACCCGTAATAGGAGAAACTTATACAATAGACAATATGAGAATAGAAATAATACCCCTTCACAAGATAAATCTCTTTGATGGAATGTTCATGAACTATTCTTTTACTATATATAACGAAAATTATACTATAGAATACTTATATTCATCTCTTTCAAATGGAATCTTTCATGTTGATCATATAGTTTACTCCAGCTTAAGTCCCCTCTCAACAGGCTATTGGGATGTTGATAGTCAAACAAGAGTCATGTACAATTCTCTTGGAGCATTTTCTTTTGGCTTAGGAACTCATACTCCCTTATGGATCTTTACTGAAATATCACTAAGTGATGTAATCCCCATTGCTGTGGATGCCGAGGGGGACCATAATTTTATGGTGTCAGATGAATTAAATTATTCTCTTCCTGGTTATGGAAATGTGGATGCATGGGTTTTGGAGGATTTAACTTTACCAGGAGGGGTTGCTTACTATGAGAAAAGTACAGGTACTCTAATGAATGGTACTTTTTTCTATAATGGCGGAGTGTATAATTATACCTTTGAATTGATTAATACTAATGCATTCGCAAAATTTCTCACTGTTGCTCTTCCTGATAGTTCTAGTTCATGGGAAACTGTTACTTCTCAGTACATCTATTGGGAATCAACTGGTAATATTCCAGACGTGAAAATTGAACTCTACAAGGATGATGTATTTATAATGGAAATTACCTCAGAAACTCTCAATGACGGAGTATATTCTTGGTCAATTCCCGCCACACTTACTACTTCTAATCAATATCAAATTAAAATTAGTGATGTGACGGATCCTTCAATAAGCGATTTTAGCGAATATTTTGAGATATTTTCTCCATTTGTTACTATTAATATCCCAGATAGTTCTAGCTCATGGAAACCCGGTACTCCTCAATCTATCACTTGGACCTCGCAGGGTACTATCGTAAATGTAAAAATTGAACTCTACAAGGATGATGTATTTGTAATGGAAATTACCTCAGAAACTCCCAATGACGGGTTATATTCTTGGTCAATACCTACAGAGCTTGCAACTTCTGATCAGTACCAGATAAAGATCACTGATAAAGTTAATCTTGATACCTATGATTTTAGCGATTATTTTGAGATAAAGAAAGTTACATCAGGATCAGGAGATATTCCCGGATATAATCTTTGTATTTTAATAGGGATAATAGGAGTAATTTCTATAATACTCGTTAAAAAACGAATCAAAACCTAAACATATTATTTTAACAAATTTTTTTCTTATTTTTTTAAAATCAAATTATCCAATTTATTTGATAATTTATAGGGTTCTTTTTAATAATAAATTCAAGAGGTTAGTGAACCTCTCTAAACCTTTTGTATTGACCATTTTCACCAAGTTTTACATTTTATTAATTATTAATACCTTTGAAAGATTATAAAGATTCAAATTAAATAAATTATTAAATGCATCGCTATGGTGAGACCTTCCTATTGGCCTAATCACGGAATGCCATACAAATCCGAGCCGTTTACATGGATAGTTAAGGGGAAAATAGCGGCAAGTTGGTGGCCAGATACCCCAATACTTAAAACCTACAAAACTCAAGGAATTTCAACCGTTATTAACTGTTCTGAATTCGATAATCGGAAAGATGTTCAAGGATCGTTTCAATATTATCATATTAATGTTCCTGATTATGGACTACCGACAGAAAAGCAAATTGAAACATTTTTAGGTATCTGTGAAAAACACATTTTGAGGAATGAATCAATTGTAGTACACTGCGTCGCAGGGTGCGGGAGAACTGGGCAATTTCTTGTAGCGTGGGGAGCAAAAAACGGATATATCCCTAAAGACATGGACCCTGTAAAATGGGTTAGAAAATTCAGACCATGCAGTCTTGAAACTAAAGAACAGATGGATTTTGCTAGAAAAATTGCAAAAAAATATCAATAATTTCGATAATGTAAAGTATTTATTATATTAATTTTATTAGTTTAGTAAGTTTGCCTAGAGTATTCAACATTAAATGAATACAAACTAAGAATATATAATTTTTCAGAGCGCACATGAATAAGTCTGATTATGTTCACATGATTTTAGATAATGCAATGGTTTATAACATTAACCTTCCTCCTGAGTATCAAGGCGATGGATTAAACAATCACATTAATAAATTTGACGAGAATAACGTTAAAATTGTTGCGGGTTTTAACAAAAACTTCTTAGAACACTTTTTAACAGTTTCAAAAGGTAAATCGGAGCAAGATGTTGCTGATCTTTTAAAAAAAATGGAAAAAATATCCTACATGGTTGGGCCTATTGGAAATTTAAGTTATTTAGGTAGTGATCAAGTAGATCACTTACTTACCAAAATAGATTCGTTCAAAATAGATGAAATCAACGAAGAAAAAATAAGCATTGTAGCGGACGATCAATTAAGAGAACAATTTGGGGGAACAGGAGGATATAATGCCTCTCAAGCTTTAGAAAACCAATTGGCTAGTGCGGCTTTTTACTTAATGAATATGGGCTATTCTAGAGAAGAAATTCAAGAGAAATTTAATGAAGTTAGACAAGATCCGGCAAAATTAGAGCAATTGTTCAACCTTCAACAGAGAGAGATTTATAATGTGCCATCCGAAATACAGCGTTCACCTCCTACATCAACTCAAAGTCATCAAGAAACCTCAATTGATCAAAGTCAGGATTTAAATGACTCAATTGCTCAGCACATAAAAACTATTCATCAAGATATTACTGAAGAGAGAGCACAAAAGGTTAATGTAATTCTCGAAGAAATAAAAGCCTATGTAAGAGAAAACCTATCCGAACTTCAAGAAAAAGTGTTTAGACAAATGCACCCCGATAGATTAAATCGTGCGCTCAAAATGCTTAAAACTACAAAAAGAAAATCGAAACGAATGGGTTTATATATCGAATGGTTTACCGATAGTTTACTACTTTCAAAAATTGAGTTGAAAGTAGAGCATTGGCAAGTTTCCTCGTCGGCAGACCACTCCAGCGCAGGAGTTTATACGGCCGGAATAGATTTTTCGAGATACGATAATATTATAAGAGATTTTTCCGATAGCAAATTAACTAAAGTGGTTAATATTAGTAGGCGCATATTACAAAACCCCACTAAAAAAGCTATTCAAAAATTAGGGCAAGATCTCATAAGCGAAACAGGATTTGACGAACATCTATACTTCACGGACTAGACTTTAACTTGATAATTACTAACTTTTTTTAAAAACAGTTCTACCTCTAATAATAGTTTCTAATACTTTGATTTCCTTAATTTCATCCTTTGGTATCTCTAGTGGATTTCTATCTAATATCGTAAAATCAGCTAATTTTCCTACTTCTATACTTCCCTTAATGTCCTCTTCAAAAGCAGCATAGGCGGCGTTAAGAGTGTATGTTTTCAGAGCCTCCTCTACAGGTATGCATTCTTCTATTACTAATCCATTTCGATTAATAAGTGCATGTAAACCAAGTATAGGGTTAGGATCCTCAATTGGACAATCAGAACCCGATGCTAGAATCACCCCAGCATCTATAATTGATTTAAATGGGTAAGTGTACTTCAGACGTTCTTTTCCTAGTCTTTTCTCTAACCAATTAAACTCTGAGTTTAAAAATGGTGGTTGACAAGATGCTATTATTCCATATTTCTTCATGTCTTGTATTACATCTTGTTTTAACATGGAAGCGTGTTCAATTCTATGTCTATGGTTTTCTCTAGGAAATTCTTCTAAAAGTTTTATATATAAATCAACTACAATACGATTTCCTTTATCTCCAATTGTGTGAATACAAATCTGAAAACCATTGTTATGAGCAATTTTCATTTTTTCATAGATCTCGTGTTCATCAATAACACAGAAGCCACACATATTTGGGGCATCAGAAAATGGTTCATACATACAGGCTGTTTTTGCTCCAAATGTACCATCTAAATATAATTTTAAACAATTAATTTTAAATTTACTTTCTTTAGAATTATCGTCTAGTGGAGGTTTTTTTAATCGTATTAATTTCTTTGGCCTTTCTGTATTAATTAAAGTATACAAATTTTGAGGAATAATTTCAAGCAAGCTTTTATATATAGATAATTCAACCGCGGTTGCTCCACCAAACTCCCCCTTTGTATCTGTACTAAGAACGCCATGAAGGGAGGTTAAACCCTTTTCAGCTAAAATTTTGAAGGCTTGCTTTGCAGCATCTTTGATTTCTTTAGGTTCCGGAAATGAGATTTTTGATAATATTAATTCTAATGCTTTTTCAGATATTATCCCCGTTAAATCCCCTTTATCATTTATTCGTATTTCTCCTCCTTCGGGAGCAATAGTATCATTGGTAATACCTGCTAATTTTAATGCTTTAGTATTCGCTATCCCAATATGTCCATCATACCGCATAATGAAAATGGGTTTAGTCGAACAAGCGTCATCTAAATCCCACTTGGTAGGTAAAATTGGTTTATCAAAATTTTCTTCCTTTAAATTAAATCCTATTACTAATTCATCCTCGTCCTTAGTCTCGGAAGCATTTTTAAGTACTTTTTTTAAATCTTCAAGACTTTTTATTTTGGATAAATCAGGATTTAATAAGTAAAATGCAAAACTTATAGGGTGAAGATGACAATCAATAAATCCAGGTAATAAAGTGTTTCCATTTAAATTAACTAATTTATAATCATTTTTCATTCTATTTTTAACAAATTCTAAAGTTCCCACAGAATTGATTTTTTCTCCAATAACACCTACTGCTTCAACTATTGGTTGCTTATCATTTATGGTTATAATCGGTCCCCCAAAAAAGATTTTCTTTTCAAAGTTTTTTTCGATCACCAAAAATAACCTATATTTTTCTTATTTTAATTAAAGTTCGCATAGAATTAATTTAAAACTTCACCTATATATTAATACATTTAATCCAAATGATGTTTTAGATTCAACTCTTATAAGAAAAGTTTAAAAAATTTAGATTAATTCTAAGGATTAATATTAAAAATGAAATATTTCTAATAATTTAAATTGGCGAATAGAATATGGTAAAGAAATCTGACTTAAAGAAATTAAATTCAATCATGCAAGAAGGGAATGAGTTTAAAAATCTGAAAGAATACAATAAAGCTGTTGAAAAGTATTTAGAAGCTTTAAGTTTTATTGAAGAAAGAATAAAAGAGCCAGAAGAGCGTGTTGATGAGACCACAAATATTAAGTCTCAGATAGACCAAATATATTCTGTTAAAATCATTGATATTATTGAAACCGCAAGTAATTTTATCGATAAAGTCGATTTCAACTCTGCATTTAACACTTTCGACGAAGCAATGAGAATTGCTGATAAAATCGTAGATAAAGACATGAAAGACTATGAGGTAAACCAAATTAACTATTTGATAAATAAAACGAAAATCGAGGAATCTCTCTTTCAGGGTAATACAATTAAAGAGAGAAAAGAGTTTGATAAGGCTATTAGCATGCTTAGAGACACATTAAATGCAGCAAAAGAATTCTATATGGAAGATCTGGAGGACGAAATGATTAAAAAAATTGAGAATTCTATCAACGAAACTTATTCGTTAAAGGTTAACATCTTGGTTGAAAAAGGCAGTGGATTAAGAGAAAGTGATAATCTCGATGGTGCGCTTGAAGCATATAAAACCGCTCTAAAATTAGTAGATAATTATTTTGAATCTGACTTAAAAAAATCAGACAAGAAAAATTTAGAAAATCTTTCCAACCATATATATTCAAATAAAATTAAAACATTCACCGAAAGAGGTCAAAAGTTATTTGGCGAAAACAAATTTAACGAAGCAGCCAAAAATTTCGAGGAAGCTTTAAAAATTTCTGAAAAAATGTATGACACCGAAGAAAAGGAATTAGAGATTAAAAAAATAAATACAGTTGCCTCTGGAGTGTTGAATCCTATATATTTAGAAAAAATGAATCCTATTTTGAATAAAGGAAAGGAATTGCTTATCAAAGATAACTTTGAGGAGAACATTAGTATAGTAAACGAAGCAATCGACTTATTTGAAAAATCCCTAGAAATTACAAACACTATGGCTGATTCAAAAGAAAAAAGTGAGAAACTAAACGAAATCACTACTTTGATTGATAAAACATGTAAAACTCGGATTAAGTATATTAAAGAAAAATCCATTCAAAAAATTGGGCAGGGTGATTATGGTAGGGCAATTAATGATCTTTATGCTGCAATCAGCGTTGCCAAAAGGATGTCTATTGCTGAAGAAGATAACGAAGATTTAGAGGACTTAAAAAACACGGTAAATAAAGTATATCTCGCTCAGATTGAGGAAGTTGTTAGTGGCGGTGTAAATAAATTAGAAAAGAAAGATTACGATGAAGCTATAAAAATCTTTAATAAAGCATTAGAGATGACCAATAAAATGTACCTAACTCACGAAATGGAAGAGGAAATAAATAAAATTAAAGGATTAGTCTATCAAGCTGAACTAAAAGACTTAGTCGATCGGGGAGACTTATCTGAAGAACTTCAGAAATATGAAAAAGAGCTTGAAAAACTCAACAAAAAAATGGATTATGCTAAAACTATAGGTGATCCAAGCCGTAAATTCCAAGAGATGGAAGAGATAAAGAAATCTATTGATGAAGTCTTTCATTCAAAAATCAAATTATTAGTCGAACAAGGCGTTCAATTGGCAGATAGTAAAAATTTCAAAGATTCTTTCAAAAACTTTGAAGCTGCTATTACGATTAACGAGTCAATAAAAAGCCCTGAATTTAAAAACAGAATTGCGATCAAATACGAATATAAGCTAAAATTGATAGATAAAGCGCAATTAGAAATCGAAAAACAAAACTACGATATTGCAATCGAAGATTGCAATAAAGCAATAGAATTAGATAGCACCTTTATAGACGCTTATTACCACATCGGGATTGCAAATAACAAGAAACACGAGTACGACACCGCAATCGGTTATTTCAAAAAATCAATTGATCTCAGCCCAAATCACGCGAAATCATGGAACCATATGGGATTTAGTCATGAAAAATTAGGTCAACTTGATAAGGCAATCGATTCCTATAAAAAAGCAGTGGGATTTGAACCTAAGTATGTTTTAGCAAATTACAATTTAGGAAACGCTTATAAACAAGAAAAACAATTGGATAACGCAATTGGATCCTATAAAAAAGCAACAGAAATAGACCCGAATTACGCACATGCTTGGCTTTTTATGGGATATGCGTATTTAGATAAAAACGATTATTATTCCGCTATCCAAAACCTCGATAAGGCAATAAATATTAATCCCGATCTGGGAAAAGAGATTAAATCTGTTATTTCAAATATTAAAAATTCGATAGAGAACCTTAATAAAGATTTATTAGAGAAGTTTACTAATAAATAATTTTTCTTATTTAGAACTGTAGCTCAAAATCAACTCATCTATTAAATAATTAGTTTATAAAATAAAAAGTAAGTAAAAAATAATACTTGGATAAAGATTTATAAAAGATTTGAAGCGTATTGCTCAACTAAGTATTCGATTTTATCCGAATTCAATTGTTCTTTCTCAAGTTCAGGACACATATGTTCTAAATGGGCTAGTAAATCGTTTAATCCTGATTCCGCTTCCTTGACATCGACGTTATCATTATCATGAACGATTATTGATCCCATAAGATGTTTCGATCGTTTGAAAAGAATAAGATGACCTCCCATTTTAAGTTGATCAAGTTCCTTATTAAAAGATTCCTTGACAAAACTATGAATGGCTGTGAATAATCCACCTTGTAATATAACTTCATTTGAAGATGAAGTTAAGGGAATTCCGCCCTGATCAAAAACGGTGATCGCTCTTAAGTTCGTCTTTTGTGTAAGCTGCTTACCAGTTAATTTGTAATATATCTTCATAAATGCTTTTACTATTCCGTATCCTGTTTTACATGATATCGGTATCACTTCAAAAGAGGGTAAGTCTTTCAAGTTCAAAGCTGCTATAATTTCGCTAATTGATGCAACGGGTTGAAGATCGTACTTGTTAGCTAATATTATCAGGGGCTTCTTCTTAAAAATGGAAGATAACTTCCATAGCTCGTCTTTAGCTTCGCTGAATCTTTCTCGCGCGTATGCATCTATCATAAATATAACGCACTCAGCAGTCGAAGCTTCCCCAATCCACAAATCTCTGAAATCTTTTTGAGCCCCCATGTCCATGACATTTATACGAATTCCTTGCACTTCAATTTGGTTTAATTCTTTACCCATTGTGGGTGCATGTTCCATGAAAGTACCGTTTTGTAGAAAACTTACCATGGTAGTTTTACCAGCACTGTCAAGTCCAGTAATAACAATCTTTTTTTCTTTGGTAAATACTCGTTTTAAAATATCTTTAACTCCCATTATACTCAGTCATAAGTTGTTTTATAAATAATTCTACAATTTATATCTTGAAATTATAGTAAAACTCTATGATTAAAAACGGAATGATTTAGATTTTTGTTTGTTATGTTGCCACAGAATTATTTTTTTATTGAATCTATTTTCTAATTTTTCAGTAGAACAAAAAGAATTTACTATAAAAATAATAAGCTGAAATTAGGTTAAAATATTACTACTCTTAATGATCTGATTAATATCATAAGTAATTAAAAAAAAAACGTTATTATTCCTTTACTACTAATTTTGCAATCCAGGTTCCCATGATTTTCTGTTCTTCTTCGACATTGACGAAAACATATTTCTCGTAAAAACCTTTTGTTCCTAGAAAGAGCGCTATCATTGCCAATAATCTCAAAAAGACAAAAAGAATTTCAATCTGAAACGTCGATCCGAGATCCCAAAAGAGAAAAAACAATCCCATTCCGATTGCTAATCCGTTTCGGCTTTTTCTTCCGTCTCTTATAAGAAAGAACGCGGACCCATAACCTGTTATCATAGCATAGATAATAAAGGGCATCGACACATCAACTAGAATTCTACCTATCATCAAGTAAAAAGTTATAATAACCGGCAAAGTGTATAGTTTGGGTAAATCCATAAGGTAAAACATAAATTCCAACTGAATAGTAAATAAAATGAATCCCATGGTCATACCTACATCGAGACCTCCCACTATATTGATATCCACATCAAACCCGAAGGCGAAAACTCCAATATCGATGAGAGATCTCACTAGAATAGCCGTAATATAAACACTTATAGCAATGAGCATTCTATTTTTGTTTACCTTCCAATCTTTTAATGTCTTTAAAATAGTCATTATACCTAATGCAAAATAAACGATTTCAACAATTAAAAAACCATATTCCGCCATTTTAAGCAACTACCTCCTGTTTAAATGGTTTAAACCATCCGAATGAAAAGATGAGGATAACAATGTTGTATAGTATTACTCCAAAACCTGTGATCAGAGCTACATCGAAAATGACAGTACCAAATGCTATTGTAAAGAAAATAGCTAGTGCTAGAGCGCCATTATCTTTTACGCGAAATGCTGTTAGATACAAGAAAAAGATGCTTGCTGCTCCTGCGAAATATATGTAAGACTCTAAAAGTCCACCGAAACCAGTAAACACATATAGTAGGATCATACCTCCAAAGAAGAAGAGAGAACTATATTGTAAAAAGTCCCATCTATTCGCCACAGCAACCATCATAAGACCTAACGATGCGATTATCCCAATTACTAATGAATATAAATTAAATTCGTTAACGCTGCCACCGAATAATCCTGATAGAAATGCTCTAGTTGCTACATCGTAAAATTGAGTTCCAATGAGGAATTCCAGTATAACCAGGTTTGAAAAACTAAAAAATATGAAAAATATTATAGCACGAATATCATTTAATTTTCCAGTTGCCTTTTTCTCCTTTAAGAGCTTCCGCCCTACGATGATCGTTGCTAAGGGAATTACAATAACATTCAATAAATATCCAATGTTTTGTAGCCCGTGTACAAATAAATCTTCCGCCATTTATAAAAAACTCCCTTTTAATTCAGGTTTTTGTTTAAGAACCTTCGATTTAATTTCTTTAAAAATGTTCGAGAAATCTATTAACACGTTTTCTATGTTAATATCTTTTTCTTGGTTAATCCCTTCAAATATAACCTGTTGGTACTCAGTTAAAATATCCTGACTTAATATACTATTTGCGTCTAGGATATTAATTAAACTTTTCAAAGCTGGCATATATATCTCAGTTTTATCTCTTTTATTTAGCAATACCGATAAAGAGAAGAGATCGTCTCTATCTACTGTCTGATTTACCCTAAAAATGTAAGATAATACAACATATTTGCGATATTTGTCAACGATGAATTCTCCGTATTTTGAACCGATAGGAAAACATTTTGAAAGGACTTCTGACTCTGATGACTGATCTAGCGAAGGAAAAGATGAAATTAGCTCAGGATTGCTATTAACATATCCTCCGAGTTTACATATTACGCTATAATCTGAAGCCATAGACAACCACTATTTTTTAATATTTTAACATTTTTTTTGTCAAAATTAAATATTGCTAATTATTGTTGTAATAATAAGGCTATAAAAAAAATTTTTTTTCAATTTTTGTTCATACTCATAGCACATAATTAGATTTTTACACACAAACCAATTTATGATTTCTTCAAAAAAAAAGCTGTAACTAACCCAGCTACTTTCCTTAGTTAATTCTACTCCTTAGCTTTAAATTTGTGTAGTGTACCAAAAATCAACAGATTCGAAAATTGTTCAATTTTGCCATTTTTGATATCTATTTTTTGACAAAAGTTTAAATATCTAAAAATCAAAAATGATAAGTACAACAATTTTGTAAAAAAAAATCCAAAAAAGTGATAAAAAAAATGAAGAAAAAAAATTGGGCTTTTTTACTGTCAATTATCTTTTTGCTTTCATTTATTCCACTAGTGGAATCAACAACAATAGACAATTCGGATGAAACTACAGATGTAAAAGCAGAAGTAAATTGTATAGGAAAAGGTCGAAAAAGAGTAACTATTATTAGAGATGATTTCGGAGTACCTCACGTGTTTGCGAATAAAAAGGAAGGTTTAGCATATGGTTGTGGCTATGCAATGGCTCAAGACAGGCTTTGGCAAGCAGATCTATATAGAAGGCAAGGTTATGGGAGTCTTGCTGAATTTGGTTTAGCATCTATCAATGCAGATTTTTACCAACGTAGTATAGCATATAGCAAAGAAGAACTAAGAGAAATTTTTGACAATTGGGTACCTTCTGATCCTAAAGCAAAGCTTAAGGAGATGATGGAAGCATATGTAGATGGTATAAATTTATATATCGAAGAAGCATTGACAGCAGCAGCTCAAGGAGATGTATCACTCATGCCTGTTGAATATCTTCCGGGAGCATTAACGCCGGATGGGCTTCCTCTTGAGCCCTGGACAGTAGAGGATTCAGTCGCAATCGTTGTGATGATGGCATGGAGATTTGGTGGAACTGGAGGTAATGAACTTCAATATGCGACGGCTTTACAAGCACTACAAGAAATGCATTGGAACAAAATAGATGGGGACATAATAGGATGGGATATCTTTAACGACCTCTTCCCTCAAAATGATCCAGGTGCAGAAGTAACAATACCTCGTGAAGAAGCTGTATGGCCAGATGTGTGGAGCATTAACTCTTGGAACCCGAGTATTACTTCCGGATATCCTAATAATATAGAGGAGGTATATCATGAATACCAAGAGCAACAGATGGGATTAACTCAGCTATACGAATCGATGGGTTTACCAACCAAATTTGGGAGTAATGCGCTTATTGTTGCTCCAAAAAATTCCGAAACAAGAAATGCGCTTCAATTAGGAGGCCCTCAAATGGGGCTATCAATTCCTCAAATTGTTCTCGAAGTTGGATTACACGGTGCTGGAATTAATGCTGTAGGTATGATGATGCCTCATGCACCCTCAATTTTGATTGGTGCTAGTACCTATGGAGCTTGGACATCAACTACAGGGTCTTCTGACGTAATGGACACATACATCGAAGTCTTAAATCCTGCGAATAGTTCTCAATATTTGTTTAATGGCGGATGGGTTGACATGGAAAAACGGATTGAACGAGTTTATGGCTATCGTAAGCTTTTCTACGAAGAAAGAGATGTGTATCGCACTATTCATGGACCAATTATCGCATGGGACTTAGACAACCATTTAGCTTATTCAATGAAAACTCCTTACTTTAAGGACGAATTAGGCGCTGAAGAAGGGTGGTCGTTATTTCAACAAGCAAAAGATCTCGGAGATTTTCATGAAGCTTGTACGTTAGTAAAACCAAACCATAACTTTTTTCTAGCTGATAGGAAGGGAAATATTGGTTATTGGCATTCTGGAGCTTTTCCTGTAAAACCCGAAACTGGACTCTATGGCAGACCGATTGACGATCGTTTACCGCTATGGGGTACTGGGCAAGAAGAATGGGTACGAGTAACTGGACCCTCTGAGATGCCAGTATGCATTAACCCTGAGCAAGGTTGGATGTCTAACTGGAACAATAAACCAATGGCTGATTGGCCTTATGGAGAATCAGACGCTGGATGGGGCGAAGGTCACCGTGTTAGCGAAATAATGGATACAGTAGAAGACTTACTAGCAACTAAAGGAAAATTAACTTGGGACGACATGAATACCATTAATATGAGAGCAGGATATCATCATAACCAGGGAGGAATAAATACTAAAAAAGTTCTCACACATCTTCTAACAGCAGCTGAAGAAGCAGCTTTAACTGATCTGCAAATAGCCACGGTTCTACCATATCTTCAATCATGGAATCATTACTTTAATGATTTAATTGCCCCTCAATATCCCGCTGTAGAAGGCACATATGATGATCCAGGATTAACTATTTTCCAAGACTGGTTTGATAGGATTCGTCATGAAATTTTCGATGATGACCTCCCACCCGGAGTTGGAGGTTCCTCTAGCGTATTAATCCATCTCTTTGACGGTCCAGCGTCGACATTTCCTCTCAATTACGACTATCTCAACGGTGAAGACAAAGAAGATGTTATGATCAGAGTATTAAAATGGACTGTAGGAAATTTAACTGCAGATTTAGGACCAGATATGGACACCTGGCTTACACACGTTAGAATTACAATAATGAGTCAACAAGGAGCTTTACCTAGCCCAATATTGCATTCTATGAATCGAGGTACATATAACCAGATTGTAGAAATGCCAAGAAGGAGAAGGGGATGGGGATGTACAAGTTCACCTAATGCATGGAATGTGATTCCACCGGGACAAAGTGGATTCATAAATTATTTAGGCGAATTTAATCACGCTTACGATCAACTGGAACTATATGAAACATGGACATATAAACCGATGAGATTTAGATTATGGGATATATGGAAAGTAAGAGAATCTGTAACGCGTCTATATTATTAATGCCAGTTTTCAAGAAAAAACAAAAATTAGCTTCTTTTTTTTTTATTTATATTTTTATTTTACTTTTAATTTTTTAATTATCTGAAAGTCTATGATTTAAAAAGTAACGAGAAGAGCAATTTGTTTTTCTAAAAGCTCATGGCTTTCAGAAACTTTGGCCAGAGCGTCATTTTAGAAATGACGGGAATTGTAGCAAATAATCTTTCTCCAACCCATCTGTCGTTGTCAGTATTATGTGTTGATAAGTCCTGGTTAATATGTGCTTCGTAAACATATTTTCTCACCGTTTTATTAGTATTTAAAAGGTTTGTATAAGAATTCCATAAAGTTTTAGAAGAAGAACTCTCATTATAAAAGAGGTATTCGCACGCATTACCATTTCTAAAGTATGTGAACAAAATTCTGGCAACATCATCGTCATATTTCTTTAATTCGACTCTCGAGAAACTAGAATTATTTGTAAGTAAATCTTCTAGCATTGTTGCGGCTATATCAGCGCTCGCTAAACCGCATAGGATCCCCTCGTAAAAAAAAGCTGTAACTAATCCAGCCGCTTCACCTAACACGATTACGCGATCTTTTGAAAACGAGCTTATCGGATGCTTTGATATTCCTCCACTTATAAACGGAATAGATTCGTCCCAGTTTATCCCTTTCATGAACGGTTGGATTGTTTGATAATTCTTAAGAATTCTAATTAACTTACTCTTAAGCTCTGCGGGACTTTCCCTATTCCCCAAGTATCCAGTTGCAATTCGACCTTTCCCAACGTTAAAGAAAAAGGGACCGTTATGGCTAATCTTGGGATTTAGATGAAACATGTATTGAAAACTGAAATTATTATCTAGAATCGATTGATCTGCGTAAATATTGGTGTAAATTCCCATATAGGATTCAGGGGTACCAAATCCTAACGATTTTTGGAGTGGAAAACCCCGAGATCCTGTAGCGAGAACCAAAAGTTTTGTAGAATACGATTTACTCTTTCCGTCAATAACTTCAATCGAGTCCGTATGTCTTACAATTTTAGCAATATTCGCGTTAAAAAGAGTTGTGCCGCCTTGATCCCTAAATTTATCAATGAGTTTTTTAATCAATATTTCTGTATGAGATATTTTTCCCAGTGGTGCTCCAAATTCCTTCGAGTGCAATAATCCGTCATATTTCTCGCTTTTATAATTCAACTGAATAAATGGTCGTGGAAATATAGATTCATCGTTCCAGAAATCATCGTCGACAAAAGGTTTATTATGTTCAGCAAAAATGTTTGTTCTTACGGGAATTTCTCGTGCGTAGTCTTGAGCTTCCACAAGAAGCGTTTTTGCGTATTTTGAAGCTTTATAAGCGAAAGTAGCTCCAGAAATTCCAGCACCAATTACAATAAAATCATACATAAAGTCCCAAAATCATTAACCATAAAAAAAGGTTATTTTATCTTTCCGATTCTTAGAAGTCTGGTTTAAATTATGTTTTGAATTGCTTTTGTTATCTTTTCTAAATTGACTTCAGCCATTCCTAAAGGGACAGAAGATTCGTATAAAATTACGATTAAGAGTGGATCTAATTTCCAAGGGATATTGATGATTCGGGAAAATACTTTTTGGTCGTTTTCCAGGCTGTAGAAGGTCATGGCATATTCATTTGCAACTATATGCCTAATTTCTAATTCTTTTAGCGATGATAGGAGAATTTCATTTGGCAACGAAGAAAAAATTACTTTCCCGTTTATAGAAAATAAAGCAGCTCCTAGGATTTCATTTTCGAGCGTTAATCTGTTAAATAAATCTATAATTTTTTTGTATAAAGGCTGGCTTGAAACTAATTCCTCATCCCCAGTAATAATTGAATCAATCTTATCATCAAATTCGGGATTTTCAATCACTTCGTAGGATTCGACTTTGTTATTCTCTAAAAAATCTTTAAATACTTGAACTATACTTATTAACCGAGATTCTATAAACAATAGACTAGCGCTTGTATTTGCTAATATAGCATAAATATAATCTCCCTCTACTTTAAAAGCAATCCTAAAACCACCCATTTCGAGAATTTCAGGTGTTTCTTTAGAAATTACACTCTCAGAAAACGAAAAAATTGCTGAAAAAAAAGGAGTTATCAAATTTGGTTCTATGTTCTCAAAATCACTTGTGATGTTTCTACTGTATAAGCAAGCTCCTGCTTTGTTTAAAATAAAAAGGGAGTGTATCTTCATATTGAACTATATTGAAATATAATTATAAAAAGATAAAAGAAATTTACTCTTTTAAGTATTTATAAAATATCAAGATGAAACAGTAGGAGAAATCAAAGAAAACCAAAAATAAACAAAACATTAAATTACAAAATTTATAAACTAAAAAAAATAATAGAATCGTGTTCACTTCTTTCGGATATGCAGTGAACAGGAAAAAAATAAAATGTAAATAAATGAAGTAGAGTAGAAAAAAAATGGTGGATTTATTTTGAATATCGAAATCTTCTTGTCTGGTTTTCTCTATCTGCTTATTTTGGTTTTGCAAATTGTGATGGCGATATTTGGTTATATATTAGAACCAACACCGAAGCATTATGAATCAGATGCAAAGCTTCTAAATTTTAGCAAAAATCCAGAAAAGTTTAAATTAAGTATTGCGTTTGCCCTTATTGAACATTTTTGCGTCATAATTCTTCCTATAATGTTGTTTATTGCTTTTAGTTCTTATAACATAATATTGGGAATTGTTTGGATGGTCTTTCGAATAGCAGAAGGCTCAATTCAAGTCTATAATGAAAAGGACTACTGGGGACTTCTCGATTTAGCAAAAAAATACTCAGATACTAGTGGTGCGAAAAAAGATTCGTTATTTGATTCATATCGTATCACTCTCAAAAGAAAAAGCTCAAGATTCGCATTTGCAATGATCTGTTGGGCTATTGGTACTCTCGCGATTTCAATCATGTTAGTTACCTATGGAGTGACACCCCCCTTTATTGGATGGTTAGGAATTGCTGCTAGTATTGCCATTGGCTTCGCTAATGTGGCAAAACTTTTAAAACCTAACTTTAAAGTCTATGAAACCTTATCATCCATCTTTGGTATATTGTCAATTGTATTTGAAATAATGATTGGAGGATGGCTAATATTTTATTCATTCATCATTCTATAGCAAGTTCATACACACCCTCTTAGAACAAAAAGAATACAAAACTAAACTTTTTTTTTTATAATCATGATCTTTAAATAGAAGGTGAGATGTTCATAATTATGAAAGTTGTGTGATAGTTCAGAATTACTATCACAACTTTAAAACATGTAAAAAAGGAAGAAAAATGACTGAAAACGACTTGAATAAAATTCGGCTAAAAAAAGCTGAAATGCTGTTAAAAACCCAATCTATGCCAACTGAAATAGTGAAAATTCATTCGGCAGAAGAATTTAAGCAACTTAAATCTGATTTCTCAGACAAGATTTTAATAATAGATTTCTGGGCAGTATGGTGCTCACCATGCATGATGTTTGCCCCCGTGTTTGAAAAGCTTCAAAAGGAACTTTACCAAGAATTTATCTTTGTTAAGGTAAATGTAGACGAAGTCGGTGCTATAGCTCAAGAGTATAGAATAACGGGAATTCCAACGACGCTGTTTATTAAAAATGATAAAGTTATACATAAAGTAGTTGGCGCTGTAAATGAAGAGTATTTAAGGAGAATCTTAGAAAAGTTAAGATCGTTTACTTAATTTATTTTTTATTTTTAATTTTATATATAATTATTTGGTGTAAATCTTTGGAAAGTATATCAAAACAACTAAAAGATATGGTAGAAGAGAATAATGTATTCAAAAGCGGAAAGCTATTAAAATGTATATTAGGACTTAATGTTATAGAGTCGAACGTTTTTTCATATATACTGAACCACAATGATGTAACTACTGTGAAATTAACTAAAATATTTGATAAAGATCGAAGCTCAATTCAAAGAGCTCTTATAAAACTTAATGAGCTTGGTGTTATTGAAAAGAATTCAATATCATTAAAAGCCTACAGCGAAAAATATGGTAAAGGAGAAACAAATAAACGTGGATATTTATATGTATACGGGGCAAAAAATTTAGACATGATTAAACAGCAACTTCGTGAGCTTCTTGACAGCTGGTACAATTCTATGTCTGATTACATTGATAACATTGATAGTATTTTCGATTGCTATGAAAAAAATGGAGAACTTTGTTAATTTTATTGATTTTCTCTCTATAAAAGAAAAAAAGAATTTAAAAGGGTAGAGTTATTAAGTCTACACCTAATAATAACTCGAGCAATATAGCTACGATAACATAGAGTATAAAAGCCACAATTGTTACTGCTATTGCGCCAAAGATTCCTGTGTGATGACGGGCACTTATAATCAACCACGCCACAATTAAAACGATTACCCATGCCACCCAATTACCTATGAACAAAAACGTTATGGCATAAATGACGGTAATTACGAAAGAAGTTAAAAATACTGATCCAAACTCCGTGTGTCTCGCACTACTGAAGAAACTCAAAGCGATTTTAAGAAAGATCGCCATGACTATTAGAAAGATCAGGTATAAGATCAGGAACCACATGATGTCTTCAAGGGTGCCAAAAGTTTGAGCCCAATCTTCGTTAAAGATCTCAAATAACATAATAAAACCTCATTTTCATTTATATTATTTCTTAGAATTTCTTGAAATATTTATTTATTATTTATTGATTATACTAATTTAATCTTCTCAATTATAACTAACAAACAGCTGTTTAATTATTTCAATTTCTTGACTCGTTTAGCTATTTTGTTCTTAATATCTTCGTATGAGGGGGGAGGTCCAGTTCTAACTTCCTTCCCATCGATAAAAAGAGCATCAGCAATACCCCATTCTGAAAATACATCCCTATTAAACGTATCTATTTCTGTAAAAACTACTTTATCTCCAAATTCTGAAGCTGCTCTTTTTGCTCTTTCAAATACAATATTCTGAGCAGGACACCACCCATTTAAAAATGATGTTACCGATACTTTTCCGGGTATTTTTTGGGGTTTTTTTTTCTGTTTTATCCATTTAGGTGCAATAGCATCGTCAGAAAAAGGTTTCCATAGTAAGACTGCCATACTTTGCTTATCGACTTTTAGATATCCTTGTTTTTTGAACCAAGAAGCTTTCATCCAAAAAGGTAAAGAAACACCCCATGCTACCATTCCTTTAGCGTTTCTTTTTCTGACGTCTTCCTCAGCAGCTTTTATCAGCTTTTTACCTATTCCTTTTTTCTGAAAGTTCCCAACCCCCTCATCGTAGCCGTGTACCCATACACAATTGATATAGTATAGATCTTCTCCATCGGCAAAAGAATGCTCGATAGGAATGTATTGTATCATCCCTACCACTTCTTCTTTTTTATTTAATGCCAATTTTACGCCAAGACCTTCATTTTTCATCTTATTATACCAACTCTCTTTATGGTTACCAGCTTCTTTCATTTCAGCGCTCCAATCTTCTAAGCACATAAAATAAAGATTGTTGTATTTTTCTTCTAAATCTATAATCTCCAATTTTTCCTCACAATTCAGATTTCATATAGAATAACTAATGAATAATTAGAAAACTAATAATAAAAAGGTGATAGATCTCGAATTTAGTATTACATCCAAGAAGCAACTTTGGGAATCTGTGCTAATAGATCCACAAGTTCGTCATAGTCGATGCATTTTATCCTTGGATCGACCGTATTTGATTCAATTCCTCGCGCTAATAGATCGGGTAATAGTGCAAATACCGATACTGAGAGGTTTAACAATTTATCTAATAAGCTTGGGATTGTACCACTTTGTGATGTTCCAATTACCCCATCGTGAATTAGAACGATTGCGATACTAATTTCATTTTCAATCTGTTCACTTACAATACCTAACAAGTTGTCTATATACATCTGTTTTCTAGTGCTGAATCCGTATAAATATACAATATCTTTCTTATTTTCCATTATAATATCCTCTCGTATCAATACCTATAGGTTACATCTGCTTCTAGTATAAATTTTGAAATGTCTTGCATACTTGCTACTTTTATGTTTTCATATTCTATTAAGTCCGCGTCTTTTATGCCAGCAATTTCTAAAGCTGAGTCTAGAGCATAAATTTCTATATCAGAAAGTTCCATCAACCTCAAAATATTCGAAGGGGCTTCTCTATTGACCTTTTCGGGGTCAAAATTCTTGGATAAGAAGTAAACTGAATCACCCATAAAGATTATTTTACACTCATCTAGATCTCCTACTGCCGTAATTCCCGCACCCATGCGGATCGCTTCGACAGCGGAATTCTTGCCAATGGGAGAATCTTCGCATAAAATTACTACTGATTTAACCATATAATCATCCTCCAGGACCAAATACTATTACTCTATCTGATTCTGCCATCCACTCTGATAATCCTCCTAAACCTACTTGAGAAGCACTTTCGATTAACTCCTCAAGTTTTAAGCCAGTAAAGTTTATCCACGTGCTACAAGCAGATAGATACATATCATTCTCGTTAACAAAAGTTTCGAGCCGTTTAGGTAAATCTCTCATTGATGAGCTAATATTTAACTCCCGTTTCGCGCTATACACACCGCTTCCATAAAAAAAAATACCCAATATTTTATGACCCTTCTTTAGGATTGCCTGTCCTAGGTTAAGCATCGTATCTAACGCTTCGAATTTATAAGGTTCAGCGCATACAACAAAGGTAAACACAACCATATTAACAAAATAAATTTTTTTTAAATAAATAGTTAATGCTAATATTTGCATTAAAAATAGGGGGGAAAAAAAAAAAAAGAATTTTAATCTCTTGAGTTAATTTGATTCTTACTTATCAAGCGGTCTTTGAAAATCAGTAGAAGTGCTAATAAACAGGCAGCAAGTAGTGCTCCAATCAGATAATCTAGTGTTTTCGTTCGAATAATCTGTGTTGGAATGTTGATGGTTATAATAGTTAATGACGCAACTAATGCTAGCCACCATCCATTCTCCTTACGCTCTGCCATCAGAGGGATGGAACCAAAAAGCATAAGAACTGCAATCCAATTCACCTCACCGGAAAGAGATAAAATCCACCATTCTAAACCCGCGAACCCGGGTTGGCCAGGTCTTGTAAGCAACATTCTTTGTGCTCCAATACCTATAATAAACGCATGTGTAGCCAACATGCCGATAAATGTATATGTAATTAGGTTCACTATTTTTTCAAGAAGACTATCGTGTTTATGAAATAGTAATACGCTCCAGAAACCCAGCAATCCAACAAATGAGATTATCATAGGAATCGGAAAACCCCCTACGAAACTTATGTAAGGGAGAAACATAAACATTCCACTTACAGATGGCACGGCATAAACAGTTAATTCCACTTTCATAGTCCATTCCTTACCTTTATAGATTGATGGGACAATTGTTAAAAGAACAATTCCCGTCACATATCCTATAGCCCGCCACAAAGGATAAAATAAGGAGAAAAGTGTAATTCCACTACTAAACTGAGGTCCTGCAGCTTGAAGCGCGACTAAGAGAGGCTCCAGAGAGATCTGCACTAGAATAGGTGCGACTATGAGCATGAAGAGACCAACAGTAACTGCGAGGATACATTTGATCAAATTAGTTTTATTCATTTATTTACCACCATATAATTTGTTTTTATGAGTTATATTGTGTGTGTAATTATGTTAATGAAGTAAATAAATTAGTTACTTTACCTGTAAAGTTATTTTTATTGAAAGGAATTAATTTTAGATAAAAGGTGTAAATAAACGATAAACTCATAAGAATTTAAGTCTTATAAATATCTCTTAGCAAATTATTAAAATATCACTTTTTTTTCATAAATCTTAACGATTTAAAAGAAAAATCTTATGTCAAGTAAGATTTCTTTTATTATATTAGATAAGCCTAATATTTAAATCTTAAATCTATTTTTATAATCATAGGAAACATACATTAAAACACAAAGTATGGTGATTATATAATGATTAATCAATTGATACTTGACTTATCAATCCCATTATTTTTAGCGTTAAGAGAAGGATTAGAAGCAGTGTTAGTCGTTGTAATAATATTGTTATACTTAAGGAAGACTAACCAAAAGATTTATTATAAGTATGTGTATATAGGGATTTTTTTAGCAATAATCGTGAGTGTAGCGTTCGCTATAATATTCTCAATGGCATTTGGTGGATTTACTGGTATCCTTGAAGAGATATTTGAGGGAACAACATTTATCATATCAGGAATTTTCATTTTAACATTAGTGTTATGGGTTAGCAAGGAAGGTCCAAAAATGAAACAAAATCTCGAAGGTAGAGTAGAAAATTCAATCAAGACTCAAAAAGTGTTTTCGATTTCGATTACCACATTCATCATTATAATTAGAGAAGGGATCGAATTAGTTTTGTTAACAACAGGTGCTACATCAATAAGTTCTTTAAATCAATTTAGCGTCATATTAGGTTCAATTATCGGGTTAGCAATATCAATTCTAGTAGGACTTTTAATTTTCTATGGTATAAAATCGATAAATTTAAGGACCTTTTTCAAAATAACTAATATAATGCTAGTACTTTTCGCCGCAGGATTAATTACATATGGAATTCACGAATTTATTGAAGCGGGAATAATCTCCCCGATTATTGATGAAGTATGGAATATTAAACACATTTTGCCAGAAAGCTTTCCCGATGGGAATCCAGCAACTCCTGAATTTTTAGAAATTATCGGAGCATTGTTAAAAGCTCTATTTGGGTATAATGCTAATCCTGCTTTACTAGAAGTAATTGTTTATCCGGTGCTATTAGTCTCTATCGGCTTAATCTCATCGTTAATATGGAGAAGAAATAATAACTAATTAATTTTTTTTATATCTCTTATTTAGAATAGTGTTCCGGTTCAGGATGTACTTCTTGTCCGAATGTAAGATCGAAAATATCGTCAATTCTGAGGTTCTTTTTAATATAACCTAAATTTTTGAGAGTATTCACGAATTCCATTGTAGATTTAATATATCCTTCTGAAAGGGAAAAAATTATATATTAGGATCAGTTTATGGGTTAATCGATATATTTGACAATTTTATCTAAGGATTTCCGAGGTCTTGGCTCAGGAATCCCCCCAAAAGGATATCCTAATGGAAGAACGGTTAATAAATAGTCGCGTTTTTTAAGATTTAATAGCTCCTTTACTTTATCTCTATTAATATTTCCGATAAAGCAGGTTCCAACACCAAAAGTCCAAGCAGCTAAAGCCATTTGCAATGAAACAAAACTTAAATCGTGAATATACCAATTTGGTTGTGCATCAACATCGCCTACAAGTGCTACTAATACCGGTGCTTCAGCTGCAAATGTTCCAGTCGTACATTCCTTAGCCACTTTAGAAATAAGTTCTTTATTTCGAATTACGTAAAATTTCCAAGGTTGTCGATTTACAGCACTCCAGCACCAACCAGTGATCTCAAATATTTGAGTAAGAATAGCGTCTTCTATAGGGCGGGAATCGTATCTTCGTATACTTCTTCTTTCTTTTAATAATCTTATTTGTTCGTTTTTGCTCATCATAAAAACCTTTTTGATAATTTAATAGGTTTCATAATAAATTAACTCAATCATTATAATTAATTACTTTCTTATTAGTAATCCTATTTTTCCCCCGATTTTCTGTCTTGATTTGCCTTCCGCAACATCAAACACATTCTCGTCAATAAGGTCATAAATCGAGTGCTTTAAAGTAATTAACGGTATTTTTTGAATTTCATTTATTTCTATTAACTCATCGATTGTAATCGATTCTCCCGGAGATATAATTGATTTAATAAATTTCTTAATTTCAGCTAAGTCAGTTGTAACGGTTAAGATCTCAGCGTTGTCTTCTTTCATTAAAGATATTTTTGATACGCTTATTTCTGACATTAAGAATTTTACCTGTTCTTCAAGAAGTTTAACCCTACCTTTTAACTCTGAAATTTGTTCTTTACTGGTTCTTTTAGGTATGGATTTTTGTCCGTAATACTTTTGGATGAGTTGGTTAAGTCGGAGTTCTTCAAGACCAGCGCCCATTATCTTAGTAATTTTATCCTCTTTTTTATCTTTTTTGTTAAGTTTGATTCCGATTTCCTTTGCTAACTTGTCTAATAAAGAAACGGTTAGATCGCTCAAATTCGCCATAAGAACTCATCCATTAAGATTTGGTGATAGTAATATATTCTGTGTTTAGGGAGTTATTATTTTAAATCAAATCTCATATATAACTTTTTAATCTGAAGATAGAAATTTTATTCTATAATTTTAAAAAATTCTTTAGAACATAATTAAAACTCATTTCTAATACTTTCTTATATTCAAATTTAACAAGGTTTATTATAAATGATTGTTACATCTTAGGTGAAGAGTATTGATTTAGAAAGATACTCTATATGTTTTAAAGGTTTTTTCGATGGTTAAAGGAACAGTAAAGTGGTTTGATAGTCGTAAAGGCTATGGATTTATTACTCGAGAAGATGGTTCTGGCGATATTTTCGTTCACTTCTCTGCTATCCAAGGAGAAGATGATGATTTTAAAATCATTTACGAAGGAGACATTGTGGAATTTGAAGTTACTGAAGGTAACAAGGGGCCTCAAGCAACTAATCTAACTGTTGTTGAAAAGGGTCCGCGTCAGAGTTTTAGATCAGAAAGACGTTATTAAAAATTAATTTAGTAATTAATTTAGAACGTTCAAAAGAGAAAGAAATATTTAAGGAAACATCAGAATAATAGAAACGCATAAAATACTCACGGGAGGAGAATTTTACTTTTCATTAGTTTTTGATTTTTCCCCTTTTTTTTATTATCCTTTTTAAATCATAGTTATTATGGAAAATTATAAATGACTAAATTTTTATTATGAACGTGAAATGGTAATCCTTTTCGAATCGTATGGTAATTTTACCTCGGGTCAAACATCATATAGGGCTTTAATTTCTCGAAAGTCCAGAGGAACAATTACTTTGACGGATAAGGAATTCTTGTTTAAATCCGAAAAAGACAACATTTTGTTTCATTTGAGAACGAACAATATTGAAAATTTCTCGGTAAAAAATCGATTCAAACTTCCGACTATAGAATTAATAAGTGTCCAAGGTATTAGTTACACCTTTTATCCCCACAAAAAAGAGAAACATTCGCTTACTACTTCAAAAAAAGCAACCGAAGATCTATTTAGGGAACTGACGCGCAGTACATTTAAAAAAGAAAGCCCCATTCTATTTGAAACTATAGGGAGTCTCAAGCATAACGATTCGGATGAGGTAATTATTACTTCTGATGCGTTAACTGGAGTAATCTTTCTAAATGAGGATTACTTATCGTTTAAACCTTTTATAGAGAAATCGATAACTCAAATATCTATCTTAAATATTATTAATATCTCAAACGATTCATCAAAATCAAGTCCTGCCGTAAAAATTCAAACAAAAGACGGCAAATTTTACTCGTTTACAACACTTAAAAAACATATCGGGAGGTATACAATAAACAGAGCTAAAACAGAAAGATTACTTGAGCTAATTAATCAGGCTAAAATATACAAATCGTCAGAGCAGAAAAGATTAGAAAAAGAGGAAAAAGAAAAAATTGATCGGATTAAATCGATGATGGAAGTTTCACATAAATTAAGGCTTGATATGGTTAGAACGGCATTAGATATGGACGATAAGCTATTTACTGAAAAGGTTTTCCAATGGGCTAAGCAGTTTAATTTTTTAATAGATGGAGATTATTTAATTATTAATCAAGATACAGCGACAGATTTTCTTAACGATTTATCTAATAAAACAAACATCTTATCACGCAGAGGATTAAGAATGAAGTGTCGATTCTGTGAAGAGTTAATTGAATATGGTGCAAAAATATGTCCGTATTGTGGAAAAGAAACTAATTATTCTTAAAATCAGAATAATCATGAGCATTATTTTTTAATTTAATTGCCCCATTGAACAAGGCGTCTTTCTCCTTCAAGGGATCGTAACCGGGAGATTTCTTGGGAGACTTCTAATGTTCCAACATAGTTCCCAGTGTCATCATGCATAGCAAAATATCGTATCAATATAAACGCGTCACCAGCTTGTATCCAGAATTCTGCTACTTTTTTATCTCCTGATTTAAATTTCTCTAAGATATCTTCTACAACATCAACACTGTCAGGAGGATGGCATTTTTGAACCTTTCGACCAATGATTCCCCGGCTTCTTGGGAAAATTCGATCTTCTGCATCGGAGTAATATGCTACTTCATCATTTTCATTCACAAAAGTTAAATCAACTGGTAAGGTTTTTAACATCACATTAATTTGGTCTATAGTTAAATTTCCAATGTCTAAGTTGAGAGCAACTTCAGCCTTTACAGGTTCCGCAAGTGGAGTTTTATGAAGATCAGCAGGAGTAATTGGTTTCCATTGATCGCCGGGTGTAACTCCAAACACAAAGCCTATTTCCTCTTCACCATCGCGAACGCTTATCCAATCAGACTCGCTAAAAAACTCCAATGTCATGGGAAATAGAATGTGTTCCTCTTTGTAGATCATATCTTCTATTTTTTGTAGAGCTAATTCCATTTCTTCAAGTTGCGTTGATTTTAGCAAAGGTCGTATCTCATCGTGTACAGCCCACATGACCTGAGGAGGTCCAGAAATTTCATGTTTCTCAAGGATAGGAAATAATTGGTTTTCCTTTCTAGCGTAATGTAAATTAATCTCTCCTAATTTACGAAAGAGCTCAATTTTATCGGATTCCGAGGCTATTCTGATTTGTCGTACTAAATTCGCAATCTCCATGTTTTCTTGTAGATAGGTATGGATTGGATGCCCGGGAATGGTGTCATACTCTTCTTTCATATCTAAAGAATCCCTAAATAATTCTACATGTAAATCGCTTAATTTAGTGATCTCTTTCGGATCTAAGTGTCCTTCGTTTATAAGTTGCTGTTCTAACTGACCGATTTCATAAGATGTTATGTCGCCAACAGCTTCTTTAAATTGAGCTTTTAATGTTTCAACATCGACACCTTTATGCATATCAAGCAATAACTTTTTGAGCAATTCTTTTCGATCTTTTTCTGGAGGAATATCAGCACTAGCTTCAATAGCGCTCTTAACAGTAGAAATTATTCTTTCCAAAGGAACTTCCAATATTACTGAAACCATTTCAAGCGTTGCTTTTTTTCCTATCGTCTTTCTTACGATTGGATTTTTAAATCTTTTAGCTTTAGAAGAAAGTTTATATAATTCATCGTAAACTGTGGGATATTGATCAATTAAAGGAAGTATTTTTGTTGAGTTATTTATATCCATTTTTTTTCTACTCTTATTGTAGTTATTTTAGGGTGTATTAACGCTATATACAATTAACATTTCTATATGAAGATTTTCCTAAAAAATTATAAATAAAAAAAAGATAAGAATATAGAAGTTTTAGCTTTATTATAACTCTATTTTGCTTAAAATAGCTTTATAGAGCTCTTTTGCAAATTCTGGTTGATATTTTAGTATTTTATTGGAATCCAAGGTTAAAATTCGAAATTTTATCGTAATTTCATTGCTGTAATCTATAACATGAAATCTCGGTCTAATTCCAAATATATCTCCATATTTCGCGCAAATATCGTTAAATTTATCAACAACAATTCGGAAATGAGCGTAAGGTACTCGCATTTTAAAATTGTAGGTATCTACTACGTCTTGATTCGCCTCCGAGAACAAATTAAAGAAGTCTTTGAGATCGGCTTCTTCTTGCTTTCTAACTTCTTCGTTGTAAACATCGATATCTATTCGTGCAGTTCCTATGTCCTGGGGTGATCGTATTTGTCTTTTAAAGTGCATATATTTTTTTCTCGAAGCTAGCTTTATCGTATAATTCAATACAATTGAAGAAGCAACATCAGAGTTAGAAATCTCTACGATTATACGATCCATAGTTTCAATGACTACTTTACTCAGCGTTATAGATTTTATTACGCCTTTATAACCCCCTATTTTAACCACATCTCCGATGTCGAAAGGATCTACTATCCATATTAGTACTCCGGCTATAAAATTCGAAAAGACGCCACTAGATACGAATGCTAATGCCGTGCTTACAGCTCCCGTTATTATTGCAGTATATTCTGTTGGAAGGGTAGTGAAAGATGGAAACCCATTAATTATAAAATATATTAAAATAAAAATTGATATAATTCTAAAAGCGAATATTATTTTATTCCTCCTCGCTTTAGGAATTCTGACTAAACGATTAAAAAGAATTGAGAGGAGTCTATTAAATATATATAATACAAACGCAATTAACACGACAAAAATAAGAGCAAGAATATCGGTTTCAAATATTGATTCTATTTTTCATCACCCTCGTTCTCTAATTTTGCTTCTGCGATTTGCTGTTGATATTTTTCCCAATCTCTATAAATTCTATCAGGGTATAAAGTAAATAGAATATCTCTTAAAAAGGAATCTATATAGTTTAAAATTATTGTAGGATTACTTGATTTCACATATAGCATTATACGAACACGTTCGAATCTTGTCGTATCGATTGCGTAATCAGGTATTATTCCAAATATTGGTTCGTAGACCTTAAAGACATACATTAACATTTCATCGAGTAGATTGGGATCTATGCTTCCTAAAAGTTCCAATTTTTTAACATAAGTTGTTGTTTTTATTTGAGCGGTTAAAATCTTATTAATTAGTTTTAAATACTCTCTATAATGTCTTTTTTTACGAAATTCTTCTCTCTTCAACGGTTCGAATATTTTAAATTTATTGTGAGTAAATTTAACTGTTGTAAACCCATACACATTACTATTTGGGATAACAATACTGACTCCGTCAAATTCCCGTATCTTCATGTAATTTAAATTGATCTCCTTTACAATTCCTTGAATTTCATTTGTCTCGATTAAGTCTCCAATTTCAAATTGGTCTGAGGATAATAAGAGTGCTCCTGAGACAATATTATTGATTATATTTTTGAAGTTTAAGGAAACTGCTACTACTAAGAACGGCACTATAGCAAAAAAGAGTGTAGGATCAAATTCAATCAGAAACCAGAATAAAAATATACCCCAGATTATGGTTACGCTAAGAGCAACACTAGTTCGGTAAGAACGCTTTTTAGTGATAAACGCTGTAATACTAATCAGAGGCTTGCGTATTATATACACAATAATATTTATTAGAATTAGATTTTTAACTACTTGTGTCCAAGTAGATAAGTAAATTACTAATATCGCGAAGAGAGTAAGAATTAGATATATAAGTAAATAGTATTTTTTCTTCATAATTCTATATTTTGATTTCTCGTTTATAAATAATTTTTTTTTGTGGATGAATAAACTATATATTTTAATCTAACATAAGTCTTATTTAGGTTTAGAAATACATTACTGTAAAAACCACGAGGTATATGAATAAATGATGTTTAATAATCTAGATGACTTACCGCCAGAATATGAGGAGGAACTTAGCCAATTAGAGACACAAATTTCAGAATTATTCGCACTTCTGGAGAAAAGTGAACTTCAAATAAGTTTATTAAAAGATGAAAATTTCCAACTAAAAGCTCAAATCCAGAAATTGCAGCAACATTCAAAACCTGTCCAATATAAAAGCCCCCAAGCCGAAACCATTAGAATACCAAAAGAGGTTGTTGCTACTGTTGTTCCTACTGATACAAGTCTTAGACAAAATAAAAGAAAATGTCCAAATTGTGGAGCACAGGGTTTTTCCATTAAAGAAGTTGATGACAAAACCCGTATAATTTGTTATGCTCCGAGAAGGATTTACATGAAAAAGAAAGTTTGCACTAAGTGCAGGTTTGAGTTTTAAACTCTTTCTATTTTGAAATGTTATTGTTCCACCAATAAGGATTAGGGATAGAGAGAAAACGATCTTTATCAAATAGTTCTATTTCGTTTTCTGTTAAAATGAATGCAACACCACCTAAGAAAGGAACCCATTCCGGGTCAGGAGGTAATCCAAACCATCCGTATCTTAAAGCGATTAGAAAAATATCGTGAGTAATGTGGATATCTATCCCTCGTTCTTGAGCGCTGTTTGTTCCTTTCCATATAACATCTGCTGCATTTTGACAATATGTTTGAAATGGGGTTATCTTCTCAGGAGAATAAAAACCAACTGCCCAGCGATACATAAATTCGAGCGGAGATCCGTTTTTAAATAAGTTTAAAAAGAATCTTGGAGCGGTTCCCGCATGAAACAGCGGAGTTAGTGTTCCTTTTAATTTTCCCTTTCCTCCAACACTTTCAAATCCCGTTAAAATATCTTCTGCTGTTTCTTGGCAACGTTCAACAACACTATGAAACAATCTGATTGGCCTCGATTTGGGTAACCCTTGACCAAAAATTTGAGCAATTTGATGACCTTGAGGTGTTAATTTTAACTCGTGGATCGATTCAGATTCTGTAGGATTGTTACGATGAGAATGCCGCAGAACTAAAATTATTTTAGAATCTTCAGGGAATTTTGAAACAGCATTAACAATATTACGTGCCTGTATAGTCCAATCGGCATTTTCCCAAATGTTAACCCCTTCCATCTTATAAAAGTAAAAGAAACAAGACTAAAAAAGTTAATTTAAGCCTAAATCGAAAATTGAGATTAGATTCTAGGGTACAAATAGGAAAAATTGTCCATAAATTAAATATATATCAATTTCTTAATTATCATTTAAATATTATTAAGAACGAGGTTCGTAATTCAATGGAAGAAAATCTAAATCTACCTGATGTTGTTATTTATGGAGCTGGCGCAATAGGTGCTTCTGTTTGTGGGTGGTTAACTCCTATCTACAATAAAGTCTATTTATTGGCGCGAGGAAAAAATGCTCAAGCAATAAAATCTAAGGGTTTGACATTGTATCAAAACTCGCTTGACAATAAGCAAGTAATTAATGTTAATATTATTGAAGATTTAGACGAAAAACCGAACGCAACTATTGTTATAATCGCTGTTAAAAACTATGATCTCGAAGAAGTAGCAAAAGATATTTATTCAAAACTTGGAGATAAACCAATTATAGTTGCTCTACAAAATGGGGTTGAGAATCAAACTATTTTACCAAAATATTTTTCAAAGGTTATATACGGTGTTATAATGATCTCCGCATGGAGAAATGAACCCGGCGTATTTGGTCATAGAATTAAAGGGTATGTTATTTTTGGTACTTTAAATAATACTCTTCAAGCGGAAATGAAAGATATTAAGAATAGCTTTAGTGGTGGTTTGAAATTTAGAATTTCTCAAAATATTCAAGATGCAATACACACCAAATTGGTTTTCAATTTATCAAACTCAATCCTAACATTAATTAATAACACCGAAATAGATAAAGAATCGGCTCCAAAATTTGGTCATATTTACTATAGCACTCTAGTTGAGGGAATTAACATTTTAGAAGCAACCGGATTCAAAGAACATAGATTACCTGGATTGGTTCCTTGGAGTGTATTGAAAAAGACCGCTAAAGAATCAAACGAAATATCAGGAACGATGGTCCTAAATCAGTTAAAGGGTGTTAGTCCAAATAGTATGACTCAAGATATCATCATACGGCAAAAAGCTCAATCCGAGCTTGAACATTTAAATGGATACCTCATCAATCTTGCGAAAAATTTAGGAATTTCGGCTCCCTACAATAGCACGATATACGAGCTTTGTAAATTTCAATTCAAAAAAAAACCTTTCAAACAATTAGAAGTAAAGGATGTATGGGAGATTATCCGGCAAAAATTAAATTGAGAAGATAGTAAGAAAGAAAATTTCAAAACATATAAAATAAAAAAAAAATGATTTTAGAGAATACTTTTTAGAATGCTTTTTTTTTCAATTCTCCTCGGAATGGAATAATTTTATATCAAAAAATAACAATATTCCACCTGTAACACCTACAATTGCGAGAAGCCAAAATGCATAAGGAGCATAAAAGCAACTAATATTTGGATAAACCACAATTACATTTAACATAATAAATACTAATCCTACTACAAATAGAATTATGCCATACATTTTTTTTCGTTCCAATTTTTTTCACATCCAAAGCTATTTTTATTCATAAATATTAAAAAAAAAAAAATTTTACTCACTTTGTATTACCCATTGATTTTATTCCACATTTTGGAAGACAGGATGAAGATCCCTGCCACAAGGCTAACAACTGGACCCAGGATGAACATGGAGAAAGCGGGGGTCGCACTTTCAATGAACATGGAATAGAAAGCTAAAGGAAAACCTGCCGAAATTGCCAACAATACCCCAGCCAATCCCGCAATTCGTACTTTTTCTTTATTTCTGGCTAGGAAAATCCCTATTGTTGCAATTCCAAAAAGGATGGATGCAATCATGTTCGTAGGCATAGTGAGCATATAAATACTTGCCGGAGCATAATTATCAATCAAGGGATTAATTTCTGGTAATCTATTTGACATTCTGGTAGTTGCTGCAATTCCGTTTATGAAATTCAGAATGAATGCCATGCCAAGGACCAAACCAAACCATGCTTTCTTCCCCCTTTCATGCCCTTTTCTCATTATTAGAATGAAATATACCAATAAATTAGGGAAAAAAATCAGAAACCAAGGTCCTGGTACCGCTGCTCTACTTTCCATAGCAGGAATATTTGGCCATAAGCTGGAAAAAAGGGTTATAACTACGGCGATTACACCGACGGAATAAGCCCACTCCTTTTTCCCGAAAAAACCCACACCCGCTGTTAACCATATCATTCCTCCCAGAATACCGAAAACCGCAAAAAGCGGTATGAAAAAGGGAGATACAAGTCTGCACTCTGTGGCGGCGGCGGTTTCGGCAGATACAATATTATCCAAATGGAGAAAGATAAATAGATAAGAACAAATTACTCCTGCTGCACCCAAAATGAGAGAGACTACTCCCATAAATCCACCCTTTTTTGATCTAATTTTTGTTTCTTCAGTCATTTTTGTTATCAATCCGTTTAATCTTTTAATCGATTTTTACTAAAATTTTTATAAATAAATTTTTAGTTATAAAATTAATATGTTCTCCATATATATAAAAGATTACTTTTTTTCTGGAAAATTGGGTTTCCATTTTTGGAAATAAGAGACTAGGCGTGACAAATTAAAATGAGGTAAGAATAGTTATGAATCCAACTATTCTGGACATATCTAATACGATATAGTTATTTTTCACTGCATTTCTAATAATACTACTACTTAGCTTGTATATATTATTGCACTATAAAAAAATTAAAAAAGCCTTTCTACAGTATTTTTAGTAATAATCGTAACTTCCATGCACCTTTCTATGTTATGTGATGGAATTTTTAGAGTAACTGTCGATATTTCATTCTAAGTTTATATACTCCGAATTTTTAGGTATTAGATTTTCGACCTATTCCAAATAAATGGCCTTTATGCACAAAGATTTTTACATTCTTAGCACCGGCATTAATTAATACTTCTTTAAACTCTGTTTCAGAACTTGTTTCGGTATCTGTATAAACATCTTTTATCCAGTTGATAAAGATATTTAGCAAAGCATGGTCAATATTAGGTAATTCGGTATAACCGTGAATTAATACAACTCCGTTGTCTTTAATAATTCGGAACGCTTCTTTTAGAATTGTCTCTTTAGATACATCTTCAAAATCAGTATTTTTGAAATGATAAGGTACGATAACAATATCGAAAAAGTTATCTGATTCTCGAATAGTCTTATTAAAAATAGATGTATTTTGGATGTTTTCCAAGCCAATCCTAGAAACCGTTTTAGCCAAATCTTTTTTTAGTAGAAGGAATAAGTTATCGGTCGTTTTAAAGAGATTTTTTATGCATTTTGCATTAATATAATCACCGAACGACACATACAATGCTGTTCCTAATTTTTTTTTATCATTTAGATTTAAAATTTCTTTCTCGATTACTTCTTTAATTATATCCGGTAGATTTTTATTCTTTTCGGTTTCAATCAACCCAAATCTTATTACGTGCTTAGATATTGTATTTATTAAAACTTCTGTGTATTGAGTTGCCTCAATAGATAGTATTTTGTCGTTTTCATCTTTATTAGAATTTACAAGTCCTTTTCCTTCAAGATTTTTTAGACTATTATAGAAACTCGATGTTGAAAATTTTTTGTCTTTAACGAGAAGATTTTTAAATTCTTTAGCTCCAGGGGAACGATTATCAAATTTTATTGATTTTACAACTTTTTGCTTTTCTTGGGATAAAAATTGAGAAATTTCGTTATATAAAATATGCCTAACTACGGGTTTTTCGTGTTTTAGAAGTAGTTGTAGCATTATCATGTCCACAATAGAAAGGTTTACTATATGTTTAATAGAAATACTGTCCATGAATTTTGTAGCTTTAATTTGGTTCGTCATAGTAATCGATATGAAATTTCTTTTCTTACTCAACTATAAAACAATTTTGCTTATTAAGTTTTATTAAAATTGGAATTCCCCATTTTCAAAAAAAAAGATTCAATAAAAAATTCTGGAAAATAGTCTTAGGAGTATCATAGTAATAAATTCTAATAGATTTAATAAAAAATAAAAAAGTAATTAAAGAATTAAAGTTTATTTTCTCGCATTTAATAGGTTATTCAAAATCTTTCTTAGGTATCCTTCGAATTGATCTATTTCTTCCTCACTCAGTGTTCCGTAGAACACCTCAGTCATTTTTTTTGACACATCAACAAATTTTTCCTGCAAGTTCTTGCTCTTTTCAGAAAGTTTGACTCTGCTTATTCGTCTATCATTCTTATCAGGCCCTAGCTTAAGAAAACCTGCGTTTTTAAGTCTATCCAGCATAGTTGTTAATGAAGATTTTGTTAACTGAGTTTTTTTTGATAACTCACTGATTGGGATATCATCACTTTGCCAAAGCGCAAACAAAATACGTCCTTGCCCTGGATTTAACTCATTAATCCCATATTCCTTCAACATCTGTTTAAATATTCTGTTAGTGATTTGGTGTATTTTTGCTAGGAGGAACCCACCTTCACGCTGATCAGACATCTTTTCACTCATAACTCAAAATTAACCTGATTTAATTTGTAATAAAATCTTGCGTTTTTTGGCTCCAATCGAAGTAGCGTATAATCTGAATCCTCTAATCCTTTTGGATAATATCGCGTCCACCAATCTAACCATATTTTCTTTTTTATCTCTATATCGTCAATAATTTCTGCGGGACCTGCTAGCATCAATCCCTTAAAATCATCTGTATCGCAGAAATAGACGCACATTTTAGGATTTTTGCTAAGGTGAGTAACCTTACTTGACGAAGTATTAGTTGAAATGTAGATTGTAAATTTGTTTTGTTGTTTTTCGAAAAGTTCTGAAAATTCAGGGAATTGCTCTTTATTTCTTAGGTTAAACATCGCTCTCGTTATTGGGGAACCATCTTGATCTATAGTTGTTAGAATTGCAGCTTTTGATTCTTCCATTAATTCTAATCCTAATTTTTTAGCTTCTTCCACATTCATTAATTTCACATCATTATTTTTTAGAGGTTGTTTAAAGATTCTGTTTAATTTCTTCTAAATTTTGTTTAGCGCTCGGAGATTTATCAAGACTGTTTTTTAGAATGGAACAAATATAATCACCACAATATGCGCAATTCTCTAATTTTTTATCTATGCAGCAAATCCTTTTATCGCACTTTGGAGCCCAATTAAAAAGTTTCCCCTCATTAGAGCAACCATCGCAATAAATTTCCTCGGGTGTAAACTTCATCGCATCGCTTGACCATTGGTTTGCGATCTTCTTTATTTCTTTTTCGTCATTTTTTTGAGTAGCTAAATATTCTGGGCACTCAGTACAATTGATACCACAATAAGATAACATTTTACCCAATACATGCACCTATCTATATTTTCATTCTCATTGCTTAATTTTATTATATTGTTCGATATAGTACTATCCTATATCGTATTTAAATGTTATGCCATCATTAAAGTTTGTTCTCTCTAAGAAAGAAGGCTGAAATAAGGTAAAAAGCAGTTTTGAACAGAACATTCTTAAATATTATTTTATTACACCTTAATATGTCGAAAAAGTCTCCCCTTAATATGAAAGGTTTTCATCCGTTTGGGGACTTAATTGGTTTGAAATTCACAAAACTCGAAAAAGGATATTCTCAATGCACTCTAGAAGTTGTTGACAAATTATTAAATCCTCACAAGGTAATCCACGGAGGTGTGTTATATTCGATGGCAGATACTGGTATGGGGGCAGCTGCGTATACTAATTTGGGCAAAAATGAAATTTGTGCAACGATTGAAATCAAAATCAATTATTTTAAGGCTGTAAAAGGGGGGAGTCTTACTTGCAACACAAGAGTAATACATCAAGGCAAAAAAGTTGCAACCTTGGATTCTGAAATACTAAACGACGGTCAAATTGTAGCAAAAGCTCTAGGCACTTATTCGATATTCGTAAGAAAGTAGGCTAGTATCTTTTAAGAATAGCGCCTAAATTTCGTGGATATACGTACAAATATTTCTCCAAATCGTGTTTTTCAATTTTTTTTCTAGTTTCCGTGGGGAGTATATCTATACTTTTTCCATTCACTAATAGCTTCGTCTCATCTTCGCTAAAAGTAGGCCCTGGTTCTACCCAATTCATAACTTTTTTGTTTGCGGGACACACTTTTTGGCAATACATGCATCCAACTAAACAGTTGTGCCACGAGGGATCGATCCAATCCGGAAAAGGAACATCTGCCGGGTGTTCGTTATGAAAAGTTAAACACCGTTCAACGCGAATGAGGAAACGATCGTCAGTGATGGTTCCAGTTGGACATTTCCGAACACACGCTGAACACTCCTTACATAAGTCCATCATCCGTAGTTCCTGCCAATTGTCTTCGTCATAAGGGAAGTCCGTATAAAATGTCGAGGGTCGATGAAAACTACCCATACCAGGTACATAAGTAATGTTATTTCTTCCGTATTCCGCCAATCCAACGCGTACTGCCAGGGTTTTTTGAGGGACTAGAGCAAATTCTACACTATAACCATATGGCTTTAAAATTTCTGTTAGAAATGCTTTAATATTGTTGATTACAGCCCTACTGTGAAGATAAGTTGGGGGAATTATTAGAGGAACCTCTTTTTTATTCCAATGAAAAACAACTTTATATTGAGGTTGTGGAACAGTGATAATAAAAAGAGACTTAATCTCTCCAAATTCCGCTTCTGGTTGAAACTCGAAATAATCTTTGTATTCTTCGTAGAAATCTGGATCGATTAATTTTTGATCGTGAAATTTTTTGATAGAGTTTTGCAACACGGGAAGGTGCTTAGCAGAGACAATTTTTCCTTTATAACCCTTGACTTCTAATTTTTCGTAAAAATCTTGGATTATTTTATTTTGATCCATTTTTTCTATAGTATTAGTCACTTTATAGGTTTTTTTTAATTACGTGCATTTTTTACTAAATATGACAAATAATAACAGGTATTAATATATAATGTGAAACTCACGGTGTAAAACTACTCGATCGGAGTGAAAATGAAATTTAGAAATACTAAAATTTAAAATTTAGAGGTTTGTCATCTCTTCGCTTATCTCCCACAATTTTTTAGCGTATTCCTCGTTGCAGGATTCTTTAGAAGATTGTTTTTGCTCCTTTTTCGTATAGTACTTTCCGGTTATTCCTTCTACTTCTGGAGAGCTTGCTAAATAAATGGAAGTTTCAGCGCCTACTTCTGGCTTTTTAAAAAAACCTTTTCCAAATTTCTGACTGAATTTGGACATGTCTCGACCCAAATTGGTATCAATCATACCCGGATGAACTATATTAACGGTTACTTTTGTCCCTTCTAGTCGTCTGCTCAATTCGTATGATACTAAAGTTAAAGCTAGTTTAGAATTACCGTAAATACTCATCAAGCGCATTTTTTTATTTGAACATTGGAGATCATTAAAATCCAGTTTTGCCATTCTATGTGCGGCTGAACTTACATTAATAATACGGCTTGGAGCGCTTTTTTTTAAGATTTCAAGTAATAAATTCGTTAGTAGAAATGGTGCAAGATGGTTTACAGCAAAATTCATCTCGTACCCATCGATGGACTCTGTTCCCTGTTTTTTCATAACTCCAGCGTTATTAATTAACACATGCAGTTTTTGATATTTTTTCTGGAATTCGGTCGCGAAGTTTCGAATCTCTTGTTGAGAAGATAAATCACATAAAAATAAATCCACATTATTATTTCCAGTCAGTTCAATTATCTCTCTTTGCGCTACTACCCCCGTCTCTTTGGAACGACAAAGCATTACAACAGTGGCGTTCAATTTTGCTAAACCAATAGCTGTTGCCTTACCTATACCGGAATTCGCACCGGTTACAATACATATTTTTCCTTGCATACTCATAATTTATATCCTTAACTTGTTCTTGGCAATATTCCTAATAACTTGTAAATTTTCAAATGATGTAGAATTTATCAATTTTTTACCTATTTTTAATAATTCGACGGTTTATTCTTACATTGAAAAGAAAAAAGGGGAATAAAAATCTTGAAATTCAATCGTCGAACTTAGGAGCAATAGCGGAAAAAGGAGGAACTAGTTCTTGAAGCTTCTTAAAAGCATTGGATGATGTTGAAAAGGTTTTGGCTTTATAGTTTTCAACTAAATCTACGAGTTCTTCATCAAAAATTCTCACGAATATCTCTATATGGGGATAACGTAATCTAAGCTTTGAAGTAAGATAAAGCGATTCGTCAAACTCTGAATCTCGTTTCCAGCAAATAAATGCTTGAGTAACCTCCTCTAAATTTACGTGAGCTTGTAAATCACTTAAATAACGCGCAAATTCTTCCACGAAATGTAATCGGTCGTTTACAGAAAACTCAATCCCGTCGTGCTCGTCGTCAAATAGGAACACTTCCCTATCCGGTTGTAGAGATACATTGTAAGCAATTCGATGCGTTAAACTATCTCGTCCAATTACAACAACATTTCCTTTTTTACCTTTGATCCACTTTTGTATTCCATCCATCGCCCATTTAGAAGTAGAAAATGAAATCGCGTTTAACGGAGGTTGCTTGAGATAATCTTGTACGTGATCTTCAAATGCGCGAACATAAATTGGACACTTGTTGTTTACTTTGCGAATTTTTTCCGTACATATTAGAGCAATTCTCGCATCATCGATACCAATGAAAACTTCTTTTGCTCTCCCTACACTTGCAAACCCAAGGTTGATTGTTTCTGTTGGGTCCCCGACAACTACAGGGCAACCCAAATTGATTAAGTCTTCTACTAATTCTTCGTGATCCTCGATGATACAAAACGATTCCTTATAAGCGATGCAATGTTCAATAATCCTCTCTGTTAAGTGATGAAATCCAATAACAACAGTATGGTTTCGTTTGTGTTTAGATAAAATTCTACTGGTTATAATGGGATTATATTTCTCTAATAACTCGCCCATGATAAATCCAAACACAATTACTTCCAATAAGATTGGCCATACTAAAGAGTAAAAGTTTGTAAAATCTCCTGCGTTCTCGGGACGTCGTACAGTTAAAGAGAATAAGACATATTCCCAGAAAGTATGGTTTGGTTCGATAACGAGAAATACAGAAAAGCCTGCAAACCAAAATAAGAACAGAAAAATAAATTGTACCTTGTATTGCTTAAGTTTTAGCTCAATCTCAATTAATATGTTTAGGATACTCATAAAGTAAGATAAAACATTCCAATATAAAAAAGATTTGAATTGAATTTGAAATTTCTCAGTAGAGAGATAAATTAAAAAAAAAAGGATTTAATGCTTATTATTCAGGTGCCTTCAATCCAATCATCCCAAATGACTCAGGATAACTGAAGAAAACTTCAATCTTGTATTCGTATCCTTCAATGTCATGGAAAGGTATCATGGAATTCTGTTGACGGATAAGTGCCTCATCAAGTTTACCCGGTTTTACTTCAGATATAGATATCGATTTTATCATATCTCTTTTAACCTTTAAAGCACCTTGAAGAACTTCTTTTGTAAGAGATCTATCAACAGGAAATTCTTTCCTAACCTCCATGTATTTCTCAGCGGATTCGCCTCCCTTACTAATAGGAATCCAGGCGGTTACAATAATATATGGCATATTCCTTACCTCCTTAAATATGTAATTTTTCTTAAAATTGGTCTCAAAACCAAAGAAAAATATAGTAATATGATATTTAAAGATTTACAAAAATGTAAGTTAGGTAAGAAATTTGAAATTCAATCTTTCATAATCTCAGTTAAATCACCATAAAGAGATAATTAATCTTGAGCTTTATTGAAGAACCATCAAGAAAAATACCAATTTTAACGGAAACTGATGTTTTAGTATTAGGTGGTGGACCCGCAGGGCTCTCTGCTGCGTTAGCTGCCGCAAGAGAAGGTGTTGATACTATGCTCGTGGAAAGATACGGGTGTTTTGGAGGAGTTATAACGCAAGCGATGATTGGAACCATTGCTTGGTACCGATACGCAAATACAGTAGATGCGGGTGGAATTGGCTTGGAATTCGAAACAATAGCGAAAAAAATGAATGGAAGCATAAATATATTCGGAAATGTAAAGAATAAAGATATGGTAAAAGTTTTAGAACAAGAAGGATTAATAGTTGATGGGAAACCCACCTACGAAGTGCTAGATACTGAAATCTTTAAATATATAGCAGACAAACTCGTACAAGAGGCGAATATTACACCATTACTTCATTGCACAGCTGTTGATACGATAATGGAAGATCAAACTATTAAAGGAGTTATAACGGAAAGTAAATCAGGAAGGCAAGCTATCATGGCTAAACGAGTTATCGATGCTACGGGTGATGCCGACATTGCATATCATTCAGGAGTTCCGTTTCGAAAAAACCCGAAGAACGAGTTAATGTCGGTAACCGTTAATTGGGGTTGTAGTGGAATCAACATAGGTAAGTTTCTAATGTATATCTACCTAAATCCTAGTAGTATAGGAGATTGGGGCGAAACTTCTGGAAAGGAAGAATCCTCTTTTACAACCTACTTGGTGGAACCGTTTAATAAGGCTAAAGTGGCCGGTGAGATACCAAAAGATGTCGATATTGAAAGTTTTTGGACCAAT
>JABXKC010000189.1 GCA_013375495.1 Promethearchaeota archaeon | reverse complement strand
AATTGATTAATAAAATAAAATCTTTCAAAGGAGTTAAAAATGCAACTTTTTCTGTGATTACAAGATTCGTTAGAGTAGAACCCACACTGAAATTATGAAGTCGACTTACGAATATCGTAAATTATAAAATTATTTTTTATAATTTTCGTAACTTTTTATATCACATTTCATGTAACTTGGATTACTCGGTCGATTTTGATGCTCATCGAAATGAAAGTCGCCAATAAACAAGTTATTGTTGTAGGTGGCGGTGAAGTAGGTGAGCGTAAGGTTCAAGCTCTTCTAAGAGAAGGCGCAAAAGTGACTGTAGCAAGTAAAGATTTTACAGATTACTTGTCAAATCTTGGTAAATCAAATAAAATTAATTTAAAAAAACTTCAATGTTTTTGACTTGAATTTTTTATTTTAGTAACTTTTTTTCATACATCTTAAATTTTACACACAAAAAAGAGCAAAGGTTTAAATATAAAAATTTTTCTCTACTATTTGGAGGTATTTTTCTAG
>JABXKC010000188.1 GCA_013375495.1 Promethearchaeota archaeon | reverse complement strand
GCTATGACTATGGATGATCCTATTAATCAAGCATTACATTCTATGATTAAAAATAAATAAATAAAATTTTTTCCCCATGAAAAAATTCAGAATTTTTTCATTTTTCCATAATCCAAAAAAAAAAAAAATAAAAAAAAATAAAAAAATAAAAAAAAATAATTTAAAAAAAATAGAGTATGGCAACATATAAAATGGAAGTTATTGATAGAATTTCACAAGATTCTAGGGTATCTAGCCCATTTCATGTATGGTGTGAAAATGATATGTTACGCTCCGTCAAAAAATATTTTGAAGAACATTCCGAATCATCTATTTATGGTCTTTTGAATACTAAAAACCAAGAAGGATATCTTCCCATTCATTACTTATACGAAAGAGCTCGATCTGAATTATACACATTATTAATTGCGTATGGGTCTCCTTTGAATGTCACGGATTGTTATGGGCAACTTCCGATCCATAAAGCATGCGTCAAACGTAGCGTAGAAATTACATCATTATTGC
>JABXKC010000187.1 GCA_013375495.1 Promethearchaeota archaeon | reverse complement strand
AATTATTAGTTTAGAAGATGAACATGCGAAGCTTCTAAAAAAAGAAAGTATTAGTAAAGTTGAAGATCTGCTACCACTTACTAGTAGTCAAATCAAAAAGTTAGCTAAAAAGACAGGAATCTCCCCGCAACTAATTGATACATGGCAAGAACATGCAGATTTAATGAGAATCGAGGGTGTTAATCCGAAAATTGCAAACGCCTTAAATTTGATTGGTATTGATTCGGTTAAAGAACTTGCTCATAGGAATCCTAAAAGTACTTTGGAAAAATTAACACAATTAAATAAGGAAAAACCTAAAATTTTGACCAAGAATCCAACTATAAAGGATGTAGAAAGCTGGATTGAAAAATCAAAAGATTTAGCTGATGTACCAAAAAAGATAATCCCTAAAAAAGAACCACCCCCAAAACCGGTTGCAACCATAGACTATGTGCCCATTAAAGAATTTGAGGGTGATTACGGAAACTATGGTCCAGATTATTGGAACAATAAATGGGAAACC
>JABXKC010000186.1 GCA_013375495.1 Promethearchaeota archaeon | reverse complement strand
CGGCTGTTCAAAAGCAGGATAATCCGGACATTTTTCAATACGAAAAAATAGAAAAATCAGACCTGATCAAAGCAAGCGAATCTTTCTACCACAGAAACAGTAGATAGTAATTTATTTATATAAAAAATTTAGAAGGTGAATTATATATGGAAGAAAAATTGAAGTTTACCCAAAAAAGCGAGCTGCTAAAAGCGCTTGCCCACCCTACAAGACTTTGCATCGTAAAAGGCCTTATAGAAAAAGAGAGTAATGTGAGCAATATTCAGGAATATCTTGAGTTACCTCAATCAACCATATCACAACATCTCTTTAAATTAAAAGCAGCAGGGATAATAAAAGGTGAGCGCAAGGGCCTTGAAATATTTTATCAGGTTATCAATGATGACATCAGAAAGATTATTAAAATATTATTTCCATAAACCTGGGATTAAAAAGGGATTCAGGCTACTTTTTTGATAGGCGAAACGGCTGTTTTATGTTTTTATAGAGACTGCTTCCTTCCCTTC
>JABXKC010000185.1 GCA_013375495.1 Promethearchaeota archaeon | reverse complement strand
GAGTTTTCATCTTGTAAAGAACCCAGAATTACAAGAATACTCGTATTCTTTATGGGCTGAGCGTTATTATAAACTGAGAATCCAAGATTTACCGTTATATGCAGTTCCTATGCCTTTTAAAAAACCTTCTGAAGTAATTGACATAAATTTTAGTACCTCTTTTCACTTCTCTAGAATAGGTTGGTCTGAAAGAAGCAGTGAAGCGTTAAAACTAATTTTAGAGTTCTACCCTCAGGATATTGAAATTTTAAATGCTCTCGGTTATAGTTATGTCTTGAGAGAACAGTATTTAGAAGCCAAAGAGTCGTTAGATAAAGTTTTATCAATTGCTAAGGAAAATTTTATGACTAATATATTATTGGGGGGTTTGTATAGAAGAACTGGCAAGTATAAAGAATCTAGTGCAGTATTTAATCGTTTAATTCAAAATCTAAACAATAATTTTCCGTTGGATAATTCTTATAATATCCAACTATATGTTAATAAAGACAATGCTAAAGATGTAC
>JABXKC010000184.1 GCA_013375495.1 Promethearchaeota archaeon | reverse complement strand
CGACATTCATACATACACCTCCCATGAAAATACTTTTAATATTATATGTAAAAACTAATCAAATATAGATTAATTATTTTGGAAATAATACACTTGGTAACCAAGGTGCAATGCTTGGAAAAAGCATCAAAATTCCTATGGAGCAGCTTTATGTAAAGAGATATGGAAAATTAAACAATTGCCAAGTTAAAGACTTAATGACACGGTATCTAAAAAAGTAGAAAGAAAAGATATTCAAAAATTTTTAGGTATCAAGAAAACAAGATTCTTTGTTTGAATAAAAAAAATTAGATTTAACTGATTCACTTATCCTGACGATATAATAATAAATTATCTCCTGGGATAAATTAATATTTTAATCCCCTCGCCCTTATCCAATAGTTTGATCCCTTTGTGGATTTCATCTAAATTAAACTTATGTGTAATAAGTAGTTCTAAATTAAGTATATTGCTCTCCAGTATTTCAACAGCCCGCGGGAAATTGTCATTTGCTAACCAGGTACCTAGTA
>JABXKC010000183.1 GCA_013375495.1 Promethearchaeota archaeon | reverse complement strand
CTATATTCACCAAAAACCTCATTTAATTCATCAATTAATCCTTTTTTATAATTATAAGATTTACAATAAATACATTCAAAACTCATAAAATATAATTTTGATGAACAACGATAATAACAATCATTACATACAGAAGCGTTACAATTATTAAATGAACCGCAAGGAATAATAATTTTATCATTATAACAAATAGAACACTCATTTTTCAATTTGATAATATTATTCATTATTTTATTATCTATTATCATCTAAAAAATAAAAAATATTTTTATCAATTTTTTTTTTTAAATATTTATTTTTTTAAATAATTATTCTTTTTATTCTTCATCTTCCTCCTCTTCTTCTTCTTCTTCCTCTTCATATAATTCTAACATCATAAGAGCATAAGCACTACTATTATTATATTCTTTTTCTACATTAACTTTTAAAATACCATTACCACTACTCAAGTCAATCTCAAATTTAAATCGTGTCTTACACCAAGCAACTCTATCACATTCTAAATCCT
>JABXKC010000182.1 GCA_013375495.1 Promethearchaeota archaeon | reverse complement strand
TGTATGGAGACAATCCAAAAAGACAACATTGAAGTTCCAAGATGCGGACATATTATATGTAAGACATGCTACGAAACCATCAAAGCCCAACCAGAACCAAAGTGTCCTGTTTGTAGAAAGAATTATTAATTAGTTATTATTTTTATTTTTGTTTTGGTAAAAAAAGCCAGTATATACCTGTGGCGAGGATTAAATATGATGTTGTAATTCAATTACTTTTTTTCAGTATCATCAGGAGCAGGAGCAGGAGCGGGAGCAGCGGCTGCTGCCTGTGGTGGTGGGGCCACCCCGCCACCACCACCACCACCACCAATATCTCCTCCCCCTCCCCCTTCCCCTTTTCCAGATAAAAACTCCATCATTAACATCCTAGAGTAGCAATAAAAAAAAAGAATGGGAAAAAAGCAAAAGGAAAGTAATAAGAAGTCCAGCAGCAGCAGCACTAGTGGTATAAAGAAGACTACTAGCATGGGAAAGCAGAGTAGAAGTTATAGTGCTCGTGCTGGTTTG
>JABXKC010000181.1 GCA_013375495.1 Promethearchaeota archaeon | reverse complement strand
GGATTAAGAAGCCCACACCAATCAAATTGGTGTGGGCTTTGTTTTTTGTCTTACAAACCTCCTGACATCGTTATCTCACCTTTGCGAGTGATTGTGAATGTTACACTTTTCATACAAGTAAACTTTTCAATAAACTGCACACATAAAACCGTCTTTTCTTTTTCAGCATACTCACAATTCGCTAACAATTGTGAATAACGAACATCCACCCCTCCCCCATAAATAGCCTCATGGTACTTTGTTAGCATTTTGAATGCCTTCCATTGGGTTTTGTTGATTTTGATAATATAATCTTTGCCCCTACTATTTAATCCAATAGATTTTACACTAATGGCTGTTTCCTTCTCAAATTCTTTTCTGGTCATAATTATATCCCTTTAATTTCTTTAGTAAATTCCTTTTTACTCATGCCTTCATAAAATGGTAGGCATAACACACAAACACTTTTACCATGAAGAGGATATAGTGTTGTGTCCTTTTTTGGCGTATGGCAGGCGATGCATTTACTCA
>JABXKC010000180.1 GCA_013375495.1 Promethearchaeota archaeon | reverse complement strand
AGGTAAAAAATGGCTAAAGCCGAAAAAAAATTCAAGGGGAAGAAGAAAAAAAGATAGAGAAGAAAAAAAAGAAGAAGTAAAGAGCGATCTCTCCTGGAAGAAGATCCAGCACTAAATTTAAAGGAGGTCAAATGATTTACGAAGAAGAAGAAAAAGAAGAGAAAGAAGAAGAAGAGGAAGAGAAAGAGGAAGAGGAAGAAGAGATAACTGAAACGGAAGAAGAGGAAGAGAAGGAGGAGGATTAACTTTGAAGGCCAGGAGCGGTTGACTTTAAGAAAGGAGAAAAAAGAGAAGGCATATTTTTCAAAACTGCTCCTGGCTCACTTTCTTTGAAGGATACGAAAAGATTGAATGAATTTAGGCGGCAAAAAAAGAGCGTTCCTACCAAAATTTACCCCCCTTTTGCTGACAATCCTTAAGGCTGGTTCTGGCGCTCCCGGCCTCGCCGCCTTTTTAAAAGGAGATGAGAAAATGAAAAAAGAGATCCTGGATTTATTGAACGAATTTCGGA
>JABXKC010000017.1 GCA_013375495.1 Promethearchaeota archaeon | reverse complement strand
AATAACTCAAGACGAGAACACTTCCCTAAATAGTCAATTAATGGAATTGAACAACCTATTGCTCCAAAAAGACACAAAAGCCCAAGAACTAACCGAACAGCTTGGTAACAAAGAAAAATTAATCAATGCTCAAACCGCTCATTTAGAAGAAGTTGAGAGCGAATTAGGGGAATTAAAGCCTCCAGAACTGGGCACGGGTGGTTTCGCTAGCGAAGAAAGAACTACATGTCCCATGTGTGGATCCACTGGAAACGCAATTAAGCAAATTGAAGACAAAACGAAAGTCTTATCGTACGTAGGCCATATCCCGATGTATGCTAAGAAACATGTTTGTAAAAAGTGCGGCTACGAATTCTGATTTTTTTTATTTAATCTTTTTATTTTCTTATCTATTTTTATACATTGCTAATAAAATTCAACTCTGAATTATTCGTATTTGAATCAAAATAAAAAAGAAAAAAATTAATTCCTAGTATTTTATAATCTTGCTTTTTTTTGTCCGTGTAGTTCCTTAAGTTTTTCTTGTACACTACTAAGGCGTTCCCCGTGTAGAGGATATTTATAGATTGCTAATATACCAATCGTTAAAGCTATTGCGGGAAAAACGAATATTAATACTCTTAATCCAAAAGCAACCTGCAATGGATCAACTCCCGCATCAAAAGTCTTCCACCCTACTGTATCAAATACAGTAGCTATTGCCAAGATTACAAGGATATTCGAAAATCTTAGGATTAAGGCATTAACTCCGTAATACCCTGCTTCTCTACGCATTCCCGTAGAGAGTTCGTCCTCATCTACGATATCAGCTACGACTAAATCAATTATGTATAGTGAACCAGATAAACCTATGCCTAATAAGAAAAATACAATCAATCCTATCGTGAAATCTGATATAAACATTAACGGTGCTAGAGCTAAAATCCAAGTTCCCATCGAGATCATCCAAGCTTTTCTATTACCAATTCTACGAACAATTGGCCTCCACAAGATTGTAACAAAAATTGTGGCTGAGAGAAATGCCACACCTAAAAGTAGTGAAGCCATAAATGCATCAGCTTGCAATAACACAAATTTTGCATAAAGCGGAATGATAGTAGGTAGCATACCAAATACAAACCAATTACAAAGCTCAGCAATTATATAAAACCTAAATGATTTACTTTTAAAGCAGAATTTAATGGTTTTAAAGAAACCGAATGCATTCTTATAATCTTCGCTAAATTCTTGTCTTTCTCTTGGACCGAATAACAGTAAAATTGTTATTCCAAAAACAACAATAATACCGGCAATAATTCCAAAAAGCTGGTATTCTGGTAATGCTGCTGGTGAGGGATTCGAATAATCTGTTATTATAAATCCGGGTAATATGAAAGCAAATATTAAGCTAACTATAGTAAAGATTTGACGGATATTGTTTGCTTTTGTCCGCTCTGTCTTAGACAAGAAGACTTCAGGAAAAAGTGATGTATAGTTTAAACTGAACGCAGTGTAGAACAATTCAAAGATTATTATGATAACCATGAAATAAAAGAAATTTCCAATTTGATTTGCTGGACCAATTGGTAAAGGAGGTGTAAATAAGAAATACATGGTAAAAGCTAATGGTACGAAAAAAATAATCATGTATGGCAATCGTCGACCCCATTTAGTATGGGTTCTGTCAGATAAATAACCTATCATTGGATCATTAAACATATTCCATAGTGACCATATCGAATATCCTAAAGTGATTAACCAAATATCTATTCGAACAACCGCAAAATAGAATGTAAAAACTAAGAGTATAAACGATTGATAAGCAGTTTGATCACTAATTTGTCCAAAACTATAAAAAAACGCTTTTTTAAGAGTTCCTTTCTCTTTATCACTCATATAGAATCATCTAATAAGAATTTTTAATAAATTATAATTAATCTAAATCAATTTTTATTCTTTTAAATATTTTCATAGAAAATTGAAGGACTATTATTAGGAGTAAAAAAAAATGAGTTAAATTTTTAACTTCTTTTTTTTGTGTAGTTCCGCGAGTAGTGTTTTGATCTGTTTCAAATTGGCTCCATCTAAAGGGTATAAGTATATTGCGATTAATGCGATTATTAGAGCGATCGCAGGGTATATAAACATTAAACTTCTCAATTCAAAATCTGGGATATTAATTGGACTGAATTCTCCCCAATCAGCAATAAGAAATACAGGGCCTATAATTAAAAATACAAACACTGTAGCAAATCTTTGGAAGAAAATGTTTACCCCATAATAGCCGCCTTCTCTACGAACACCCGTCTTTACTTCATCCTCGTCAACTATATCAGCAATAATGATATCAATAATATACAATGAACCAGATAAACCTATTCCAATTAAAAAGAATACTGCAAATGCTGCAACTTCCATACCAGGTCCTAGAAAAAATAATGGAGCTAAAGTAATAATCCAAATCGTCATTGAGATTAACCAAGATTTCCTCGGACCAATTTTCTGGACTAACGGCTTCCAAAGTAGAGTCATAAAGATTGCAGCAGATAGAAAGGTAACCCCTAATAATAGAGAAATCATAAAAGGATCTCCAATTCCTAATATGAATTCACCATAAAGTGGAACAACTACGGGTAGCATACCATAAACAAACCAGTTAGCAATTTCTGCGGGAATATACCTCATGAAGCTTTTGCTCTTTATACAATATTTAAGAGCATTGAAGAAACTAGGGGCTTCCTTATATTCTTGTTTGAATTCTGTTCTTCCTTTTGGTGAAAATTTTAGAAATATTAAACCTGGGATAATTACGATGATTGCAACAACTAATGCAAATATAGGATACTCTCCTGGTCCAGGACTTGTATAGCTAGAGATGAATATACCCGGTAAAAGAAAAGCAGCTATTAACCCAAAAATTGCAAAAAGTTGTCTTACATTATTGCCCTTAGCTCTTTCTTCCTCTGTAATAAATATTTCTGGGAATAAAGATGTAAAATTAATATCGTACATAGTAAAAAAGAGCTCAAAAATTATGATTATAATTAGAAAATATACAAAATTAATAGTTTCATCAATAATTCCATAAGAAAAAGGTGGTACAAATAGGAAGAAAAGAATAATCGCAATAGGTAATAATGACACCATAACCCAAGGAATTCGACGACCCCATCTTGTGTGAGTTCTATCTGATAAATACCCAATAAATGTATCGTTGAAACTATTCCAAATTGACCAAATTATAAAACCAAGAGTTATCCACCCAATATCAAGTCCCACTACCGCAAAGTAAAACGTAAAAGTTAAAAAAGTGAACGCTTGGTAGGACGCGATATCTGATATTTGACCGATGCTGTAGGAGACTGCGCGTTTATACGAAAATTTGCTTTTTTGACTTTCGCTCATGATCTTCACTTTTAAATAAATTGATAATAATCATATTTCTTTTCTGTCTTTATAAATATTTAGATGTGCTTTTCAATTACTTAATAATAATCATTTATAGGAACAACTTGGTCCTATTTTTATACATCCTTAAAAGATTTTTTTATTTCATTCTGTTTGAACCAACATAAGACAAAAATAAAAATGATTTTTACATTTAACAAATATATCACAAAAAACCATCAAGAGTTTGGTTCAAAATGGATTTACAAAAGTTGTTCAAACCAAAATCAATGGCAGTAGTAGGAATATCAAAAAAGAATCCATTGAGTCCCGGAAGAATCGTTTTGTTAAAAAATGAATTCGAAATGAATGTAAAGGTATACGGTATCTATCCAACCGGAGGAGATCTTGAAGGAATCCAATTATACGAGAAATTAGATAAATTACCTGAGATCCCTGATCTACTAGTCATTGCTGTCGGACCAGACGACACTTTAGGATACGTTCAAGATTGCGTTGATTTGAATATCCCTTCTTGCGTCATAATAGGAGGAGGGTTTGCTGAAATTGGGGGTAAAGGTAAGAAAAGACAACAAGAACTCGAGAAACTAGCGTTCGAAAACGAAATCGCAGTTCTCGGTCCGAACTGTTTAGGAGTATACGCGAGCCCTACTGTTGACACGATCTTTTTACCTACAGAACGAATTACTAAACCTCCTAAAGGATCTGTTGCGTTAATAAGTCAATCGGGAGGGGTCTTAGTTGACCAATTCTTTGTAAAATTCAAAGAGAGAAACATAGGTGTATCAACAGCAGTTTCAATTGGAAATCGAGCAGTTGTGGACGAAGTAATGTTATTAGAATATTTTAGCAAAGTTGATCAAGAAACTTCAAATATTGCTTTCTACTTAGAAGGATTCAAAGAAGGTAAAGCGAGGGATTTTTTACAATTAGCTAAAGAATCAGAAGATACAGTCGTAACATTCTTTGGAGGAAAAACTAGAGAAGGGAAAGTTGCTACCCAATCACATACAGCCAGTTTAGCAGGAAATTACAAAATTCTTAGTGCAGCGTTAAGACAGAATCAAATAATAGAACCTAACTCAGAAAGAGAGCTATTAACATGTTTAAAAGTCTATGATGTCCTATCTCATCGAAAAAATCCTTTTGGGAAAAATGTAATTACCTACGGAGATGTTGTGATTGTCTCCGTTTCTGGTGGACACGGTGTAATAGCTTCAGACATGTTGAAAAAATATGGATTGAATGCGGTACGACTTGAACGACAAGAGAAGAAAGATTTAAAAGAACTTATGAATCCATCAGCAAGAGAAATAGCTTCTTTTAATAACCCAATCGATTTAACGGGTTCTGTAATTGATACAGATATAGAAGATGTAGTAAGATATTTATCAGATATTGAACGGATTGAGTGTATAATATTGTTATTGCTTCCATATCCACCGAATATCTCTTTTCAAATCGGAAGAAGGATAGCAAACATAGTTTCAACTAAAAATAAACCCGTTGTGTGTTTTGTTCCATATGTTCCAAAATATTCTCTGATTATCGAATCTCTGGAACTTGCTTACATTCCCGTTTTTCATTCAATTAAAGAGGCAGTTCAAGCTGTTTCTGCCCTTAAACACCGAACTAGAATTGAAAATATAAAAAAAGGAACTCTATTTTGGCGATAAATAAAATTTTCCTCAAACAAGGAAAAGTTTAGAAATTTGTTTAATTTAATTGTGTTATTATAATTGTAAATTATTCTTTAAAAGGCTGAGATATATGGATAAGAAAATAGGTTGGATAGGAACTGGAGTCATGGGAAAATCTATGTGTGCTCATATTTTGAATGCAGGTTATCAAATCTATGTCTATAACAGAACCAAAGAGAAAGCTAAAGAGTTGGTTGATAAGGGTGCAAACTGGTGTTCAAACCCAAGGGAAGTTGCTGAAAAGAGCGATATTGTCTTTACGATTGTCGGATTCCCAAACGATGTCGAAGAAGTATATTTAGGAGAAAATGGAATCTTAAAATCGATAAAACTTGGCTCGATTATCGTAGATATGACAACTTCTGAGCCTTCCCTAGCTCAAAAGATTTATTATGAAGCAAAGAAAATAGGAGTGTCATCTTTAGATGCTCCGGTATCTGGAGGAGATGTTGGAGCAAAAAATGGAACACTTGCTATTATGATTGGGGGAGATAAGGAAACTTACGAAAAAGTGTTACCCTTATTTGAATTGATGGGAGAAAACATATCTTATATGGGTAAAGAAGGAGCAGGACAACACACCAAAATGAGCAACCAAATTCTCATAGCTTCTACAATGATAGGCACTATCGAATCCCTTTTATATGCCTATAAAGCAGGAAATGACTTAAACGAAGTAATTGAAGTAATTGGAAAGGGAGCTGCAGGGTGTTGGTCAATTAACAATCTAGGGCCTCGAATCGCTAAAGGCGATTTTGAGCCTGGATTTTTTATTAAACACTTCGTAAAAGATATGGGAATTGCGCTAAAAGAAGCAAAACTTATGAATTTGGCTTTGCCAGGGCTTGCACTCGCATATCAATTTTATATGTATGCTATGGCATTAGGCTTGGAGAACCTAGGAAGTCAAGGATTATACAAAGTTTTAGGAAAAATGAATGGAATAGATTAATGACCCCTTTATTATCAAGGATTTTCTTTATCTCCCTTAAAAATTAACTGAAAATTACGATAACATCTAAATATCATTCATTAATTATTAACCCAGAAGGATTAAGTTAGTCAAGAAAAATCAAAACATCATATTGGTGATTTTATTGAGTATTAACCTCCAATACATAAAACAATTATTCAGCGTATACAGACGGAATTTCTTATATTTGATTAAAAAAACTATACTTAATTTCTACTTCCAATTAACACCAATGGAAGACCTCATAAATAATATGAATTCAGTTCTTGAGCAAAACGACTCTTATATGACATATTTCATTGCATCATATCTTCTTGAAGATCGTCCTGAAAGAGTAGCTATTTTTAAAAATTCAAAACATTTGGGCTTGCCTCATGGTTATAAACATTTCAATCTCCGAGAATGTTCTGTAAATCGAGCACTTCGTGAAATTGTGAAAGCTAAGGAGATTTTTGAGACTTCTGGACTTGAATCTTGGTGCTTTCGAGCCCCTTATGCCGTAAATACATTCAGTAATCTCGGAAAAAATAAATTTTATCAGGTTCTCCATGAAGCGGGATATAGTTGTTCAAGTTCCGAATTTCAGAGCTCTCTGCCTTGGAAACCAATTAATCATAAAATTCCCGAATTTGTTATGGGAAAACCGGTTGATGATCAAATAATTGATAGAATGGGCATTTGGGATGTAAAAATTATCACTAAAAAATTTATCCAATCAATTCTCAATACTAAAGGATCTTTGATAATATTCGACATGCATCCTATTCGAATGGGGCAGAAACGGTTCCTCCCAGCATTAGATGCGATCTGCAAATTTGCGAACAAGGATTCTAACTCCATCTTGACTGATTTTAGAACTGCAGTTAATTCATACGAGGAAGATCAGAATGAAAATTTTATTTGCATTACTGGCGATATCGATACTTGGACATATTTTGATTACATCAAAAGATTAAAATAATCAACAATTTAGATATGTGACAATAAAATAAAAGAAATGAAAAAGAGTATGACTAAATTACCGCGCGAGCAAGAATTAAAACTTCGAAAGAAACTTACCGAGATTAAAAGAAAGAGGAGAAAATCTCAATTTGGCAGATTCATGGTTCGATTTATGAATATTTTAGCAAGACATATGCCCGGTGGATATTTTAGAGCACGCTTGCATAAGATAAAAGGGGTTATTGTTGGTGAAAACGTTTGGATTGGAGAAGAAGTTTATATCGATAATGAATTTCCTTTTTTAATTTTCCTTGAGGATAACGTTGAGATCGCAGCTTATTCCATGATCATGGCACATAGCAGAGATCTTCATCTCCTTAAACCCGGAAAGTATGTATCAGATTTGGGATATCCTCCATCTCCTGTTCGAATTAAGAAAGGAGCTTGGTTAGGATTACATAGTATTGTATTAGGTGGCGTAACCATTGGTGAAGGAGCTGTAATAGCTGCAGGAGCAGTCGTTACAAAAGATGTGCCAGACTTCGCTCTTGCAGGTGGTGTTCCTGCAAAGGTATTAAGATATTTACCTGGTTCTCCAAATTATGTAGAAGAGAAAGGAAGGAAAGACAAGTAAATATTTTTTTGATTTAATTTTAAAGTTGATTTATAGTTCTTTTAAGAAATCTTCTAACTTTTGTAAAGCTTCTGGCATATTTTTTCTACCAAATCCTATCCTAAAATGACGATCACCATAATCGTAGTTAGTACTCGGCATTAACAACACACTTTTTTTTTTTAATAGGTTTAAACAAAAAACCTCCGCGCTTTCATTTACTAGCAATCTCGGAAATGCTATCGAACCTGCTTTAGGCTTAATCCACTTGAAGAAATTACTGTACTTATTAAAAAATTCATCTAAGAGATTCAAGTTGTTATTTATAATTTCTAAATTTCTATTTAAAATCTTACTCCTATTACGTAATGCTAAGATTGCAAAAAACTCACTTAAAGCACTATTGCAGATGGTTGTATAATTTTTAAAGGAGGAGATTTTTTCAAAAAGCGCTTTATTTTTTGTTGCTATCCATCCAATCCTTAGTCCAGCTAACCCAAAAGATTTGGACATGACTCCAATTGAAATTCCTCTATCGTAAAGATCACAAGCAGAAGGCAATCTGTTGGCTTCGTTATACTCTAAAAATTTATATACCTCGTCAGAAAGCAAGTATATGTTATTTCTTTTAGCCAGATTAATAATTTTTTCGTAGATTTCTTTTTCAGGAAGGTAACCTGTAGGATTATGAGGGAAGTTAACAACAATACATTTTGTAGTTTGGGTTATGTTAGTTTCTAAAAATTGTAAATCAAGCTCCCAATGGTTCTCATCCTCCATTACCCACTTGGTGACTTTACACCCAATAGCGTTAGCTATTTCGTAGAGAGATTGGTATGCTGGATACTGAACGATTATGTGGTCATCTTTCTTTAGGAGAACATTCATACATATAAAAATCGCCTCCTCAGCCCCGGAAAACACAATAACTTCCTTAGGGTTAATATCGCTATATAATTTAGAAATTTCCTTTCTTAATATCGGATTACCGAGAGATTCAGTATACCCCAACCAAACCTTTTTAAGATTTTCTAAGGAATCCTTTTCTAAAGTTAACAATTCATTTACGTTAAATGATTCACAATCTGAAGAGCATAAAGAGTATTCAACATTAAACTCATGCTTTGCAAAATATTCTTCTAATTTAAAGTCCTTAATTCTCATTTCATTAAAGAATTAAGATTGGTAAGATATAAAACTAGGTAACATCTATTAATTTTTCAATTTGTTTGATTGATTCATCGACAAATTCTTTATTATATATCGTGAGTTCGATAGCATTTTGAGGGCATATTTCAACACACCGACCACAGCCTTTACATATTTCATTAATTTTGGCATGTTTGTCAACCATATGAATTGCATCAACAAAACATATGCCTTGCATACAAGTTCCACACCCTATACATCTGTCTGTAACTTTTAGGCTCACTCCTGGCATTTTTTGCACCTTAGAGCCAATTTTAGAAGCTATTACGGGAGATATCCGCCACAGACAACAGCAAGGATCGCAGTTACATATGCTAAGAAGTTTATTCCCTGGCTTTACCCCTAGCCATTGCTTATCTAATCGATTTCTTCCAATCATATGAACTAAACCCGCTTCTTTGCATTTTCTTATGTGATCAAGGGCTTCTTCCTTGGTTACGAGCCTTCCTAATTGAGAGTTTATCCCTAAAACAGCTTCTCCCAAAAATAAACAACCCAAATCGATTGGATAATCACTACATTGCATTGATTCTCGACATATACAGAAGTTCATAACCCAATGATAGTTAGCTTTGTTTATAAAATGCTCCAAAACTTTTGAGGGCAAAGCTATGTCTGCTTGCTTTTCAACTTCTTTATTAAGAGAAATTACCTTATCTTTTGTTAAATAAATAATATCGTCTCCCTCAAAAAGTAATAAATCAAAAATTTTTCCTATTATTGGAACCCTTGTTAATTTAGCTATTAATTTAATATTCGGAAAAGTTTTTTCCAATAAATTCACAAACCATAGAGGTCTTGCCATACTATTTTCAGTCTCACTATTTCTAAACTATTCTAACTTTATTATCTATTATTCGGTAAGAAATATAAAATTAGTTTAAAAAAACATGATATCTAGTCTTTCTTTTAATTTATGCGGGGGAAATTTTGGTTCTCGGTCGAAAGTTAGTAAACCGTTGATTTCTTGGAACTGATCGTATAATTCCGTATAACAAAAGCCATGAATCCATTCTTTTCTTGCATCGAATTTCTTAAGTAATTGTAAAACATTCTCAAACAAATCTTCAGAATCTTTCATTAAATCTCCATAACCCCATTTCTTTTCAATATTTTGTTTAAAATCATAACCAAAACCTCCTATTTCGCTGTAAATAATAGGTTCGCCTTGGTATTCGTAATGTTTTAAGTACGGTCTTGGTACTGAGCTTTTATGGCTATTAAGTTCTTCCTCTAATGTTTCTGGTATTGAACCGTTAATTGGATAATGGTGTCGTGTACATATATCATTGGTTTCCGTATGCCAATATCCATCGTCATCTATAATTAATCGCGTAGAATCAACAGACTTTATCAAAAAGTACAATGCAGAGGTATAATATCCCCTTTTTGGGTCCCTTTCAGCTCCAGAAACGCCCCATCCTTCGTTTAAGGGTACCCAAGCAATAATCGAGGGATGATTATAATCTCGCTCAATTTCAGCTACAAATTCGTTAATAAGTCTAAGTCGAGATTTTACAGAGAAACGAAAAGCATTACCAATTTCTCCCCACACCAAAACACCCATTTTATCACACCAATATAAAAATCGGGGATCAAAGGCTTTTTGATGCGTTCTTAGACCATTAAATCCAAAATCGATAATAAATTGAATGTCTTTTATTATGTGATCATCAGAAGGGGGAGTATATAAGGTATCAGGCCAATAACCTTGCACTAAAAACAATTTTTGATATAAAGGTTTACCATTTAGCAGAATTTGCCTCACTTTATCTTTATAATCTGAAATTGATATTTTTCTCATGCCGAAATAACTTGATACCTCGTCATAAACCTCGCCTGTTTTTTCGTTCTGTACTTTTAGCGATAAGTCGTATAAATTTGGACTATCAATATCCCAAAGAAACAATTGATCTTTAGGAATTTTGACTTTGAATTTGAAGCGATTTGGGTTTTCATAAAATCCTATATCCTTATGGAAAATTTCAATCTTTTCTTTCAATACTTTTATATTCTTCTCCCGACCGAATTTTCCGATGAAATCCAAATTTATTTTATCTTGTGCAATAGTTTTATTCTTAATTATAATGTCAATGAATAGATATAACTCTGAAAAGCCCATCCCATCAATATTGATTTCGAATATAACTTCAGATTTATCAATATTTGGAGTAATTTTTAAATTTTCTATATAATACTCTGGAGATAGAAATTCCAACCAAACTGTTTGCCAAATACCAGATACTCTCGGATAAAAGATCAACTCAAGTTCGCTTTTCCAGAACTGTTTACCTCTAGGAATCTCAAGATCTTGACTCGGATCTTCTACTCTGACAACTAGAGTGTTAATATCTTCAAGGTAGTTAGTAATATCTAACGAAAATCCGATGTAACCTCCTTCGTGAGAGCCTACATATTCGCCGTTCAAGTATATCAAACTTTTATAATCAATAGATCCAAAATGTAGTAGCACCTTTTTGTTTTTAATTAGTTTAGGGATTTCAAATACTCTTCTATACCATATGACTTCATGAAAAGATTTATCTTCGATTCCACTTAACTTACTTTGAAAACAAAAAGGAACAGTTATTTTTCTATCAAAATGCTCTGAGGTTTCTCCTTTGTACCATCGATCTTTTAATCCTATATCTGCATCGTCAAAACAAAAATCCCACTCTCCGTTAAGGTTAATCCAATTGTCTTCCCTCACAAATTGTGGTCTAGGGTATTCTGGTCTTGGAATGTTAGCTTTGCTTAAATTCTCCATGAGAAAAAAAAAAATATTATAAATAAAAAGTTATCCAAATTTAATATAACTATAAATTTTAAAAGAAAATTTGATATTGGTTTTGTTGTAATGAGTGAACTAAATCTGGGAAATCTGAAAATTAATCAATTGGGATATGTATATAAAGATATTAAAAAACAAGCTAAAATATTAGAGGAAAAATTAGGAATACCAAAATTTGCATATCTGGAAAATAAGCCAGCCAAGTACAAATATCGAGGAAAAGAAACCACAGTCCAAACTATGCTTGGTTTTAGCAGATCATTAAATGTCCAAATAGAATTAATACAACTTATTAAGGGTGAATGTATCTTTAAAGAATTTATCGATTCAGGGAGAGAGGGGCTCCATCATTTTGGAATTTATGTAGAAGATGTTGATACTATCGTAAAACAATATATAGAAAGAGGATATTCGATCGTTCATGAAGGGCTCACTGCTGGTGTGCGAAAAGTAGTCTATATTGACACATGTGACGATTTTGGAGTATACATTGAATTCCAACAGACAAGAAAGAAGAGAGTTAGAAAAAAGAATCCTGAGGTTTCATATTAATATGGATTCATTAGAATTAACCTTTTCAGCGATACATGGTATTCCAGAAAAAGTTCCATTCAATCCATTCATAATGCATTTAGCAGCATCATTATCTGGAGTAGATTATAACCATGAGTATTGCCAAAAGCCAGAAATTTTAGCAAAAGCCCAGATAAAATGTGCTGATTTTTTCGGAATCGATCATGTTAATGTCTCAACGGATGCATATCGTGAGGCAAATGCCTGGGGGGTAGAAATTGATTGGTCTAGTCATACTCCAGTAGCAAAATCACATCTAACGATATCTGAATTTAATTCGATCGAGGAGCCTGACTTGCTTTCTAACCAAAGAATAATCAATCGAGTAAACGCTGTAAAAGCATTATCTGAGAAAGTAGGTGCAGAACAGTGCGTTGTAGGTTGGATTGAAGCACCTTTTGCTGAAATTTGTTGTTTATTTGATCTAGTCAATGTGTTAAAATTATGCCGTTATGATGACTGGGACAAAAGGATAACATCCCTTATAGATCGAGTATTACCAATCCAAAAAGAGTTTGCTAAATTACAAATTGAAGCAGGAGCTCACATTATTGGGGCTGGAGATTCAGTAATCTCTCAAATTGGACCGTATAGATATGAAAAATGTTGCTTGAAAGCAACGAAAGAACTTTTTGACTTAATTCAAAGTGATATTCCGGTCTTGTATCATATTTGTGGCGATAATAGCGTGATAGATAAAGAAAGTAGAGACATGCTAAAATTAGTATCGAGTACAAACGCAGCAATTTTAGATTTAGATTATCAGGTAGATTTAAAATTAGCCAAAGAAAAGATTGGAAAAAATAATTGTATAAGAGGAAATACTAATACTCAGGTTTTAGGAAGTCAAACCTATTCAATTAATGATGTAAGCAGTGAAATCGAAAGAACTATTGAATTGGGAAAACCAGGAGGTATGTATCAATATGCTGCAGGATGTGAATGGCCCTGGGAACCGTTATCTATGGCAAGCAGAAATTTAGGGATTGCTAGAACATTAGTCGAAAAATTAGGAAAATATTAATTTAAAAGTTTGAAGTTAATTATTTAAAGATCTAAGTCAATTTCTTTAAACATAATAGAAGAGAATGAATCGAAATGAAAATAGATATTGAAATTTTAAAGAAGTTAGAACGGTCAATCGACACTTATAACCCAGAAAAAGGGGAAGTATCGATTAAAATTCTGGGTTATGGAGAAATAAGCCTTGTATTTGAGATTGTAGGCGATCCAAAACAAATAGCTTATAAAAGAATCCCAATTTTTGAAAATGAAAAGCAAGTTAATAGGCATATTTGGGCATACAACGAATATAACAGAATATTAATAGAAGAAGTGGGATTAAATCTTCCTGGTTACGATGTAGCGTGGTTTAAGGACGAGGAAGAGAAGATACAATTTTATTGCGTACAAGAAAAAATCTCTTCGGAATCGGTCGGAAATCGAGTGATTCATGAGTTAAGTAAAGAAGACGTTAATACTCTGATCTTACTTGCGATGAGGGAGATGAAAAAAGTATGGCTTTATAGTAAAAATCACGAAACGATAGATTTAGGATTAGATGGCCAAATTTCCAACTTTGCTGTTATTGGATATGATCCAAATAATCCTGAGATCAGAGAGGACACAAAATTAATTTACTTCGATACTTCTACGCCAATGTTTAGAAAAAATGGAATAGAAGCGATGGACGCAGAATTATTTTTAAAAAGCACTCCCTCCTTTTTGAGGTTTCTTGTAAAAGCGGCGTTTCTGGACGAAGTTGTTGATCGATATTATGATTGGCGGTTAGTAACAATTGATTTAATTGCTAACTTCTTTAAAGAACAAAAACCTGAGCTTATTCCAGGGATCATTCGCCAGGTAAACAAATTTTTCAAAGAAGAAGCAAGCGAGTTCAATATGGAATCTATTACATTTGAAGAAGTTCAAAAATATTATAAAAACGATAAGATGATATGGGTCATTTTCCAAAATGCAAGGAAAATTGATAGATATCTAAAAACTAAACTCTTTAAGAAAAAATATGATTTCTATCTTCCTGGAAAAATTAAAAGGTAAGATAGTTCTAAAATTTTACAGGATTTTATCATGATTAGAGCATTTATAGCGATTGAGTTAAATGAAAATACCACGATTGATAAAATTAAGGTGTTTTCTGCTCGTTTACGGCAGAATCAACCTAAATTAAAAGTTGTAGCACCAGAAAATTTGCATTTAACTGTAAAATTCTTAGGTAACATTTCTGAAACTTTAGCCCCAAAGATTTATCGATTATTAAAAGAAGAAATAAATGATAGATTGTTCCAAGGAAAGAACTTCGAATTCAAGCTAAAAGGAGTAGGACAGTTTAATAAATTCTCAGTACTATGGGTAAAACTTATCGGAGATATTCAATTCTTACAAGAAATAAAAAATTCTACTGAACAACTCTTAGCTGAGAGACTAGATATCGAAAAAGATAGAAGAACACAATTCAAACCTCATTTAACAATAGGAAGACTGAAAAAAGACAAAATAAATTATCAAACTTTTAGTGCTTTAAAAAACTTAATTAATGAGAATAAAAATTTAGAGTTCGGACCTTTTATTGTAGACCAAGTGAAATTAAAAAAATCTGATCTTACAGCTAAAGGACCAATATATTCTGATCTGGTTTATTGAATGAAAGCAAAACCTATTAAAGCAATTATTTGGGACTTAGATGGGACTTTAATCGATTTTAAAATTAATTCCATAAAAGCTCGAAGGAAAGCCATTAAAGTCTTAAGAAAATACGGAATTTCTAGGGAAAATCTTTCTGTTAAAATGCCTCTTTTAGAAATTGTTAAAATATCTCGAGAATCATTTATAAAACTCGGAATTTCTGATGAAGAAATTAAAGAAATTATTAAAAAAGTGAATAACGCGGTAATTCTAGTTGAACACGAAGCAGCTATTAAAGCAACTTTAACGGATGGAATAATTATAGTTTTAGAATTCGCAAAAAAAACCCACCTTAAACAAGCTGTCTTTACTTACAATACCCATAGAAATGCGAGAATATCGTTAGAGACTGCAAGGATTAATCATTATTTTGAGCTAGTTGCTGGTCGTGACGATGTAAAAAACCTTAAACCACATCCTGATCATTTAAACTACATATGTGAGAGACTAGATGTAAATTTGGACGAAATAGTTGTCATCGGTGATATGGGACGAGATATTGAAGCAGCATTGAATACACAATCTAGATCCATCGCATTAAATACAAGAATTCCTAACTTCATAAAAAGAGAAACCTTTAAAGAAGCGGATAAAATTATTGAACTCAACGAAATTCCAAATGAATTGATAAAAACTCTTGAAGAATTTTTATCATAGAATAAAAATAAATTATAAATACAATTTAATCTATTATTGAAATAATTCTATACTATTAAAGAAATTATAATTCAAAAAAGGTTTAAATTTAAATAATGGGTCGAATAGAGTTTGACTTGGACGTTTTAAAACCACATGTTCCCTCGAATTACGTAGTAGCACAAGCCTTAGAGGAAATTCCTGGCGTTTTATTTATCCAGATTAAAACAGATGAGATTGATCAGAAAACTACATCGATATTTATAACGATCAAGGGTACAGAAGAATTATCACTTGAAGCTATTAAAGAGAAATTAGAAAGTATGAATTGTGCTTTGCATAGCGTCGATCGAGTCCAAATTGATAAAAGAACTTAACCGTTTATTTCCAATTTTTTTCATTTTTTCCAATTTGAGTTAATAATTAAACATGTCATCATCAAACGCTCCTAATGTAATAAAGATACTCCAAGAAAGTGGGGAGATTAGCGACGAGATAGACTTTGCAATTTGTAATTATTTAATAACAAATAGAGGCACAGGATACACTGCGTGCCAACCTCAACTGGTTGAAATTGAAAACAGTAAAAAAGCAATTAAAATGAATATTGATCATACTTTTATAGATAAGGATAATGTCTTGATGGGATTGGGAATAGTTGGAGTTTTATTCATAGATTTTGACACCCTACAAGTTATGTACTGTTCCTCTTCAGAGGATTTGGTAAGTAACATTGAAAAATTAAAGAATGCGGGCATAAAACCTCAACCAAGACCTAAGGGTAAATATTAACTTATTTAGTTATCATAGCTCTCTTTCTAAACCCTAATTTTTAATCATAAGAAATATTAAGCAAGACAATCCATACTTTAAAAAAAAATGGTTTATATCAAATCAAAGATTAAAATTCATAATGACAGATAGCGAGAGTAACATAAAGCACCTAATCCAAGAGTATTTGTTGGATGAAGGGCTCCTAAGAAACAAAATTCCAATTGATGATAAAAAGCTCGAATTTGGTTTTCAATTTATATTTCCACCCGGTCCCATCGCACAAAAAATGGTAGTATTAAAACCAAAAAATAAGGATTTAATTATCATTTCTAACCCAATCCAAATATCTCCTCAACAAGTAGGCGCATTAAATGCAATAGAAGAAAATGGGAAAATTTACTTTTTTATGGATATTAGGAAATTTTTCCTTGCTAAAGATGTTTTTTTCAGAATTGATACTCAGAACTTTAGATATGAAATAAGTGATCAGATATTTCTTAAGAGAGATGGTACAATTTCAAAGAATTCCTTTTTTAAAAGTATTAGAAAAGTATTCACATGTTCCGCCTATTCTAACATGATCCTTAACGAGTATTGTGCAGGAAAGATAAAGCCAGAAGATATTACTAAATCAAAAGATTTTACTTCAGATTTTTCACTATATTCCTAGTCATATAGAACTTTATTAGGTGAAATCTAATTTTCGATAGATGGTTGCAGGCGTTTGGAAAGCTCGAATACGTTCAAGGTAAATCAAGACTGAATGTTAGTTGCATTTTATGTTCAATTAAAGAAAATGACGAGAAAATAGTCTCCTTAAAAATATATGAGGATGACATCTGTTTTGTAGTGTTAAATCTTTATCCTTTCAACCCTGGACACCTCATGTGCGTTCCAAATAGACATATTACAAAATATACCGAATTAACGAAAACAGAGCTTTTACATTTGAATAGAACTATACAGGGTTTGCAATTATTACTCGACGATTTGTATAACCCAAAAGGCTACAACATTGGAATAAATCAAGGAAGTTTTGCTGGAGGAAGTATTGATCATTTACATATTCATTTAGTTCCAAGATACGGGATGGAATTAGGATTTATTGACATCGTTGGTAAAACAAGAGTTCTCCCCGAGGGTTTAGATTCTGTGAAGAAAAAAATAACTCAACATGTAAATAAATTTCTAAACAAAGAATTTTTTGAAAACTTCAAGTAAAGAGCGTTCTCTAAAACTAATTACTCATTTATAATAAAATAAGAAAAAAAATATTGAATATTTGACTCCAATTTTCCTATCGAGTAGCTTTACGAATATCTGCGGCGGTAACTCTCTTTCTTTTATCTGCTTTCGTTATCTTGATTGCCTCCTTAGTAGCTGTACTAGCAGCACTCTCCAAAAACCCAATAAGCTTATCTAATGCGTCAGCTGCTACTAAATCGGCACCTTCCTTTTTCATTAGTCTTCGAATTGGTGCTTTCGCGATATAGCTTTCAGATTTCTTTGCAGGAGCTTTCTTTTTAGCCATATTTTATTCCTCCACTATTTTTTTTTTGCTTTAAATTGTTTTAATATAGATTTATAATTAATAATAACTACGAATTTCTATTATATAAATATTGTGGTTCGGAATAATGGTTTATGGAAATATTATTAATTATTTATTGCGGATCTAAAATTTGCTAAAAATTATATGTCCGACAAAATGCCACTATTACATAAAAATTTTAAAACTTATTAAATAGGAAATAAATTTTTTTTGATTATTTAATTTCACTCGAATATGATTTTAAAAAACTCCATTAATTTTCTACCTAATTAATTAGACCATTATTAAAGATTTAATATTATACAAAAATTCAAAATTCAAAATTTTTAATAAAATAGCATTTGAAATTTAAGTAATAATCTGTTTAACCTACAGAGCTATGTCATATAAAATTTAGAATATTTAGCAAAACTGGGAATTTTGGTGAGATATCTTCGTTTTTTTTTTTTTTTTAAAATGTATAAATTAAAATAATAGTGCTAAAATTAGTTATTTAATGCAAATTAAAAAGGATTAAGATTCCTATCTTGACGTATAGTCGCGATAATATAAAACTAGAAGAATCTGACATAGAATACGCTCTACAGTCATTAGGGTTTACAAAAAATGATTCAAAAGTTTTACTGGCTCTTGCGAAATATAAAATTTTGAGCCCTGCAGACATAGCTAAGTTTTCCGATGTTGACCGCGCAAGAGTCTACGATAGTCTTAATCGATTAATAGAGAAAGGTTTTATTCAAAAAGAACCTGTAAAAAGAGGAGCAAATTATCAAATTATCCCATTAACCAAAATCTTTAAAGTTATTAGAGAAGATTATAAAAAACGAATAGAAGATACCTTAACAATAGAAAAAGCCATAACTGAATTGGAGATAGATCAAGAAGAATCAGAACCCCGAGTATGGGCGATTAACTCTAGAGATAAAATTAGAAAAAAAGTAAAAGATTTAATTAGTTCGTCTGAAAAGAGGATTTACTTTATTATCACTCCTGATTTGTTGATAAAAGAATTAGGTGGATATGAATGGATTTTAAAAGAAATTTGGAATAAAAAATTTTCTTCTAACATGGATGTAGTAATTGCCTTGAAGTATTCTGATGAATTAAAAGAAGAGATAAAAAAGCTTCTAAAAGTTGCCGTGAAAATCCATTCTATTGAAGGTGACAACGTAATTCCGTTCGGTTTATTAATCGCAGATTATGGATTTTTGTTAACTACTCTTGACCAAGTAAAGGAAGCTCCAGAATACACATCAGGATTATGGTTAGAGAACGGCAAACAGAACCAGATTATTGGTTACGAACATTTATTTAGACATTTTATTAGTTCAGAAACTAAAGAAATTAGGTTGACTCCCGTAAAAACGCCATATCAAAGTTGAATAAATGAAAACAAAAAAAAATCGAATGTCATAAAATAAAAATTAAGTTGCATTATATTAGTAAAATGATAGGAGGAGGTTAAACAACTATTTCGTACCGGGGGAAAGTAATACTCTGTGGTAATACCAATGTAGGAAAAACAAGTCTACTGGCTCGATATGTAGATGGTAATTTTAGCGAGGAGGCGATTCCAACGTTAGGTGCAAATTTCCTTATTAAAGAGATCGAATTAGGTAATATCGTTGACAAAATTCAATTAGAAAAACCTGAATTGAAAAATGATATTAAAGAAAAAGGATTTAAATTATACTTTTGGGATATCGGTGGACAGCCAGACAAATTAATCAGCACAGAATATTATTTCGTCCAAGCAGTAGGGGCTGTTATAGTTTTCAACTTAAATGATTTATCATCGTTCCAGGATATTAACTTTTGGCTAACTAAGTTGAAAGAATTGAGCGGAGATGTTCCGTATATCCTTGTTGGAAACAAATCTGACTTAGAAAGGAAAGTAGATAAATCGTTGATCGATTCTGAAGTAAAAAGATTGGGAGTTCAATACTTCGAAACTTCTGCAAAGCTTAATGAAAATGTAGACATTGCTTTTGAAAGTTTATCTATTCAAATTTTAAATAATATAAAGTAAGGAAAAAAACCTTAATTTTACTATATTTTATATTCTATTTTTGCCTAAATTTCATTATGAGTATTCTTTTAATTCCTATCGCTCCTTTATCAAGAACAAAATCTCGTCTTAAAGATTGCTTTCCAAAGGAATTACTCAAAGATTTAACCATAGCAATGTTCAAGGACTTAGCAAGCAAAGTTGTAAATGTTGATTGCTTTAATCAGAAAATTGTATATTGCCATAATAACGAGATTTTAGAATTAGCAGAAGGTTACGGATTAATTGGGATAAAAGAAAAACTCACCAAACCTCGAAAATCGTTTGATGAAGTAATAAACGATCTCAACAACATAGCTATAAATGAGTTTAACGCTCTTAGTGCGGTTTTTACATTCTTAGATGTCATCCTAATATCTGAAAAAAATTTAAAAGATATAGGTAGTTTGATGGAATTAAATCAACTAGTTGTTTGTCCAGCTATTCATTCAGCAGGTATTTCTATATTTGGAAGAAGTCCCCCTGATATTTTACCTACACATTTTTCTAATCCAAATATTCCTTCATTTGTAGCATTAATTGCGGATGCTCAGGAAAGGAACTTAAAATACTCTGTTTATGATTCTTTCAGAGCAGGTTTTGATATCGATATTAAGCAAGATTTATTATTAGGATTCGAGTACCTTAAATTATTTAATCTCAACCACACTGAGACGTTTAAATTTCTAAAGGATAATTTAAAATTAGCATTGCAAAAAAGAAATCTAAAGAATAACCGCGATTTTAAAATTAGCAAAAATAAATGAGGTTTACTTAAAAACTAAAAGTTATATTTATTTTTACCTCTTGATTTATAACTTTGTTAATTGAATTTTGAATCTCCTCTCTCTCATTTTTTAGAGAGGATAAATATCGTAGATAATCTTTGTTTTTTCTATCAAGATCGTGTTCTAAGTGCTCTAATTTTACAGTATTAGTGGAAATCTTGTTTTTAACATCTTCTCTCTGGACAGCTAATCCTTCTTGGTCAATCTTATTCTTAATTTCGCTAATTAAACTGTGATGTTTTTTTATATTATCAATATCTTCTTGGATTGATTTATCATCAAAAATTACGTTAATCTGTTCAATAGTTTTGTCTCTTACATCAGTTTTAAGGTTTAGTCTATTCTCCTCTAAAACATGTCTTAACTGGACGAGTAATGCCAAAAATTTAGGTAAATCTCTGCTCTCATTTACTAATGCGTTAATGGGATTTTTTAAAAAGTCTTTCAAAAAATAGATATTAACATTCGGAATATGCATCTTATCTTTTTCTAATTCAAATTTTAGCTTTTTTAACGCTTTTTTAAATCCAAATTGATTATTGATTTTCATTCTCAACTGGGCTAAGTTCTCTTCCGCTTTATCTAGTTCTTTAAACAATTCGTTTTTTTCAATGGTGGTTAGGGCATGTGTTAACTCTTTTTGTTCTTTCTCCCTTTCCTCAAATTCCATTTGAAAATTATCTAAATCTGCTTTAGCGTGTTCAATATTTTCTTTTAAAGTAAATAATTTAGGGAGTTTTTTGAGTAAATGTTCAGCATCCTTTAGATCGGTATATTTTTTTCTTAAAAATTCATCCATGACCTTTTGTTTGTTACCTAATTTACGCGTTATGTAACTTAACTCTTTAATTTCTGCTTGCACTTGTTTCTGGAATTTAGGAAGCGATTTTTTTGCTATATCGTTAATGTTTGTAAAGAGTTTTTTTATGGAGTTTAACAAATTATGCATTGCGTCATAAGTAATATCTTCCTCTGGAACTTCAATTTCATCAATTTCCTTCTTAATTCTGTCAGAAAAGAGATGTAAAGATTTAAGAGCTTTTTCATCTATATTACCCTCGCCCGCTTCTATAAAGTGGTCAGTGCATACTTTAATTTCGAGTAAACTTTCTCGAATTTCGGAGATTTGTTTTTTAACAGCCTTTTTTACTTTATAAAATTGCGAATCAAGCTGTTCTTTATAAAAATCTTCGAATTCTTCTAATACAATTTCAGTCATTTTTAGATAAATTTTATTTTATAAGTTTATTAATTTTTTTCCATTCATATATTTTTGAAGGACTTCTGGTACTGAAACTGAACCGTCCTTATTTTGGTAATTTTCCAAAATACAACAAATCGTCCGTTCTGTAGCAATCGCGGTGCAATTTAGCGTGTGAGCGGTTTCTTTTTTTTGAGTGGAGCCTACTTTGCCTATACGTACTTTTAATTTCCGTGCTTGATAATCCAAACAATTACTACACGAAACTAATTCTCGATAAGTATTCGAGGCGGGAAACCACGCTTCAAGATCGTATTTCATTGCGGCATTATCATTTAATTCCCCTGAAGCGATATTTACTATTCGGTAAGGAAGTTTTAATTCCCTAAAAAGTTCTTCTGAATTTGATATTAGCTCCTCAAAAATAATCCACGAATTTTCAGGTTTGCAAAAAACAAATTGCTCTACCTTTTCAAATTGGTGTACTCTAAATATACCTAATGTGTCTTTCCCGTGTGAGCCTGCTTCTCTTCTAAAACATGTTGATACTCCTGCATACTTTAATGGAAGCAAATTAGGATCTAAAATTTCGTCATAATGATATGCTGCTAAAGTTTGTTCAGATGTAGCGATCATAAAAATATCTTCGTCTTCTATCTTATATAATGATTCTTCAAAATCTGCTAGTTCTGCTGCTGCTTTCATAACTTCGCGTTTCATAAAGAACGGAGTCCACAATGGATTATAATTCTTGCTAATCAGCTCGTCTAACGCAAATCTAATTAGTGCTAAATTAAGTAAAACGATATCTCCCTTTAAATAGTAAAACCTCGACCCCACTACTTCTGAAGCCTTTTTAGTATCAGCCCCATTAATATCTTGAATTAAACTAACATGAGACAATGGTTGAAAGTCAAATTCAGGGGCTATACCGAATTCCCTCTCAATTTTATTACTCTCTTCTGTCTCACCAATCGGAACCGATTCGTGCAAATCATTCCCAATAGAATATCTATATTTTTCTCGCTTCTCTATATATTCATCTTTTTTCTTTTCTAAATCATCAATTTTTTCCTTTATTTGTTTTGATTGAATAATTGCATTATTAGCTTTTTTATCATCGCCTGATTTCTTGTATTTGTTAATCTGGCTGGAAACTTCATTTCTCTTCATTCTTAAGTCTTGAATCTCTTGCAACACACCTCTCCATAGTTTATCAAATTCTAGAACTTTTAGAGCGTTCTTCGGATCCTTAAACCTTTTTTTTTCCGTTTCAATGATTTTTTCTAGGTTATTTCTAAATTCTTCGATGTCTCGCAAGATTTACTCTCTATATAAAATATAAAATTTCTAATTTCTATTATAAACAATCATTAAATTAATTTATGAAAATAATTAGAATTTGTTAAAAAACAAATGAGTTATTCATGATGAATTCTTTCAGATATAGTTGACCGCAAATAGGCAACCTTAATTTTATCTTTATTGTATCCTACTTTATCGATAATATTCATGATTTTTATTCGCTTTGCTTTCCCTTTCAAACCTTCTTCGGTCATAAATTCTCTGGCGAACTCTTCCTTTTTATTTTCTTCTTGCTCCACCATACTAACATATAATGAATTTACCATAAAAAAGTTAATGAGATATAATGTAAGAAATTTTACTAACTAATTTTCAATAAAAAAATTGGACTAAATCGGTAACAAATTTTAATAAGGTTGAAATTAACCAGAAAAAATAAATTATTTCCATAATTTCCAAACACAAAAGGGTTTTATTAAAATATTATACCGAAGTAAAAGCAAATTATTATTATGGTGATGTTTTAACTAAAGGTGAATTAATTGTCTGAAAAGCAGACCATTGATAAAATAAGAATAGGAGTATATGTGTGTAGATGAGGAGTTAATATTGGTGCTCACCTTGATTGCGATGCCGTTAAAGATTTTGCTGAACCGTTACCCAATGTTGTTATAGCAAGAACAAACAATTTTACCTGTAGCGATCCTGGGCAACAAATTATTAAAAACGACATCTTAGAATTAAGTTTAAATAGAATTGTTGTTGCAGCTTGTACGCCTAAAATACATGAACCAACTTATCGTGCCGTTTTAGTGGAAGCAGGTTTAAGCCCGTATTATTTCGAAATGGTAAATCTAAGAGAACACTGCTCTTTTGTTCATCAAGGAGATAAAGATAATGCAACAGAAAAAGCAAAACGCTTAGTTCGAGCCGGAATAAATAGAGCAAGGGAATTAGAAAACGTTCCTTACAAAGAAATTCCCGTAGAAAGAGCCGCATTAGTTATTGGTGCGGGAATTGCCGGGATGAACGCGGCATTAGACTTAGCAGATCACGGAATACAAGTATATTTGGTTGAAAAAGAAGCTACGATTGGAGGAAAGATGGCCCAATTAGATCGAATCTATCCTACCGACGATTGTGGCATATGAGTTCTCGCCCCTATAATGGTAAACGCTTCAAAACATCCTAATATAAAATTATTTACTTACAGCGATATTATTGAGTTTAGTGGTATTACTGGGGATTATAATGTTAAGATCCGTAAAAATCCACGGTATGTTAACGAGAGCAATTGTACCGGGTGTGGCTTGTGTACTACGAAGTGTCCGATAAAAGTTCCTAATGAATTTTATGGCGGAATTGGCGAAAGAAATGCGATTTATATTCCATTTCCCCAAGCAGTTCCTAAATACGCTGTTATGGATAAAAGCGTCTGTATTGATTGCAAAAATTGAGAACGCGAATGTCCCGCAGAAGCTATCGATTTTGAACAAGAAGCTGAAATCGTTGAAGTTAAAGTGGGCGCCGTGATTGTTGCTACGGGTTATGATGAATATCCAATAATCGAGACCAATGAATACAATTACGGAATTTATCCAAATGTTATTACTCAGATTGAATTAGAAAGCTTGTTAAGCCCAATAGGACCAACTGGAGGGCATTTATATAGAATGTCTGACGGAAAAACGCCAAAGACTGTCGTAATGATCCAATGCGTTGGTTCTAGGTCTTTAAAAGCCAACCCCTATTGTTCCATGGTGTGTTGTAGTGTCGCTCTCAAAAACGCCCAATTATTGAAACAAGAATATCCTGAAATGGATGTCATCATATTTTATATTGACATTAGAACAACTGATAAAGGCAACGAGGAATATTATAGAAAAATAAGAGAAGCTGATGTGAGAATGATTCGGGGGAAAGTAGGTGAAATTAATGAAGATGCGGATCATAACTTAATGGTTCGAGCATATTCTTCTCTAACTGGTGAACTAATTAAGATTAGGGCAGATATGGTAGTTTTATCTACTGGAATGAATCCTTCTAAAGGAACTATCGAAGCAATCGAAGTATTGGGTTTAGGTAAAGGACCTAACGGCTTTTTAACCGAAATTCATGGTTGTTTAAAACCTCAAGAAACCAAAAACATGGGTATTTACATCTGTGGAAGCGCTACAGGACCAAAAAACATCCCCTATTCCGTTTCTACGGCCCTAGCAGCTGCAAGTAAAGCTTCTGCGTTACTCTCACATAAAACCATTACGCAAGAATTAATTATCGCTGAAGTCGATGAAACCTTATGTTTAGGGTGCTATAGATGCGAAAAGTTATGCGAATATGGAGCAATAAGCGTTGATAAAAACGAAATTGCAATAGTGGACGAGTTAAAATGTAAAGGATGTGGAGTATGCATTTCTTCATGTCCAGCACGAGCAATAGATCTAAAATATTATCGAGATAGTCAATTTGAGGCTGAAATCAAAGGAATCGGAAAAGTTGAAATCGAAAAGATACCAAAAAAACCTACTAAAATCGAAAATTAGAAAGATTAGAGAAGATACAACATGACAGAAAATATAAAAGAGCGAAAAATTATAGCTTTTGGATGTGAAAAGTGAGGATATTCTGCAGCAGATCTAACGGGCACTACGAGAAAATCGTACTCTACTAATTTCCACTTAATAAGGGTAAAATGCACAGGAAGAATAGGTATCCATTTAATAATGGCGAGTTTTCTAAATGGCGCTGATGGAGTAGCTATTGTCTCTTGAAAAGAAGGTGAATGTGAATTTGGGAACGGGAATATGAATACTTACGAGCATGTTAAGTTTTTAAAGAGATTGTTCACACACTTAGGTCTTGCAGAAGAGCGAATTCAACAATATTTCTGCTCAGCAGCTGAAGTTGAAAAATTCATTAAATCAGTAGAAGATATTACTCATAAAGTAGGACTTCTTCCTCCTCTACCAAAATAAAAAATTAATCCGAAGTAGGATGATCCTTCTAAAAAAGTTTAGTTAGGAGGTAACTAACTCACAGCATGAGTTTTCGGAGTTAAAGATATATTAATAAAACAACATTGTGTTAAAAAAAATGAGTTCCAAGCTTAAAATTTCAAAGAAAGGCTTAAAAGATATAGCCGTTACTTTAGATTCGTATCGGATTCGCGTATTAATTGATGCTAAGAAAGAAATTTTAGATTCTGGTATCTACAACGAGGAACAATACGAAGAAATATTGTTCAAGATGTTCGACGAAGAACTTTTGAAATATAAGTTTTTCAATTATTTATCTAATCCTGGTTCTAATAATTTTAAAGCAATTAAGAAATTTTCAGAGGAAAACTTTATTGAAGTGAGAAAGACTTTAAGTTTGTTAGAGTTATTAAGAAACGAGAACCTTATCGAAGTAAATAAAATCTACGATACTTTTGAAGGAGATGAAAACACTCCTGAATCAACTTCTTTTAAAGATTTCAATATTGAGACGTACGATGTCGATCCATCAAGGGTAAAATCAGTTTATGAACCCGTTAAAACTATATTTGAAACTCAAAATTGCTCCGGATGTGGATTGTGTGTTGGTATTTGTCCTGTTAACTGTTTAGACGTCTATAACGGTTTTGGTAAAATTGACGAGGACAAGTGTATTAGGTGCGGTCTTTGCTTTTTTGTATGTCCTCGTAGTTATCTACCTGTTAGCGTTTTAAACATGACTCAAGATAAATCTTCAGAAATTAAGAATTATTCTCAAGTTGGCCATTACTTAGAAGCCTATTCTGCACGAACCAAATTAAAAGACATTGCTAAGGTTTGCCAAGATGGAGGAATCACCAGCACCTGCTTACACTATCTCTTCGACTCTAAAACCATTGATTTAGCTTTAGGAGCAAAAATGAGCAATACTCCTTGGAGACCGGAACCAATAATACTTCGGAGCAAAGAGGATATTCTATTAACTACAGGGACTAAATATGTAAATAACCCCAGTTTAAAAGTTTTAAGCGAACTTAATAAAAACATATCAAATTTAGCTGTTGTTGGAGTTCCGTGTATGATGCAAGCGTTGCTCAAATCAGCAGTTTACAACATCCGTATTCCTTCACTAAACCAAATTAAATATCGCATTGGTATCTTTTGTATGGAGTCTTTCTCCTACGAATCTCTCATAAAAATTTGCGAGATTCTAAAAGTAAATGTAAAAGATGTAAAAAAGACTGATATTAATAAAGGAAAGTTCTTTGTGTATACTAATTCTGGTGAAGAATTAACGGTTCCAATTAAAGAAATTGGACATTTAGCTCGAGAAGATTGTGAGGTTTGTTTTGATTTAACTTCCGAATCTGCCGATATTTCAATTGGTTCTATAGGATCTCCCTCAGGGTGGAATACAGTTCTTATAAGAAACGAAACCGGAAAGGAACTCTATAGCAAACTGATTGAAAACGATTTAATTGAATCAAAAGCGCTAGCTGACGTTAAACCAGGATTACCACTCCTCGAAAGGATAGCAAAATCAAAAAGAAATAAATGTACTAAGCATATCGAAAAGAAAAAAGATGAGAATGTAAGGTTTCCTCAATATTAGATAATAGTCTCTTTCTATTTTTTTCTCGTTTATACCTTCTTTCTTTCTAAACCATAAAATTAATATTAAATTTTATATTAAGAATTATATCTTTAAGTAATAAATTATCAGTAAAATGAGTTTAACTACAAGACCAAGTAACTTTCGAGAAAAAGTTTTTTTTAGAAACTTAAGATCACAAGTGGATGGGAATGCTAAAGTAGAACATGGCTTAACTCAAATAAGAGGAATTGGAAAAAGATTCGCTCAAGCAATAATTATGATCGCGGAAATCAACCCTGATATGAGAATTGGAGCTATACCTGAAAAAGATTTGAATAGAATTGAAGAAATCATTTTGGATCCAGTAACAAATGGAATTCCTGCTTGGATGGTTAACCGTAAGAATGATTTAGTCACTGGAGAGAATTTGCACATCATAGGAAATCGGCTCGAATTATCTGTAAAAAGAGACATCGATAGAATGAAAAGGATCAGAAGTTATAAAGGCGTCCGACATCATCAAGGATTAAAAGTAAGAGGTCAAAGAACCAAAAGCACCGGACGACACGGATTAGTCGTTGGTGTAATAAGAAAAAAATTGAAAAGTCAAAAATAAGGTGATATGAGATCGGAGATCCTAGAAGATTAAAGAAGAAATTTAAAAAACCAAAACACCCGTTCCAAACAGAAAGACTGGTTGAAGAACTCGAATTCTTAGGAAGATATGGTCTTAGAAACAAGCGTGAGTTCTGGAAAATGCGAACTATGTTAGGAAATTGGCGAGACTTAGCGCGAAAATCAAGATCATTACCTCGAGAACGAGCTACAGAAGTTCAACAAACTTTAATCCAAAAACTCATTAAACTCGGCGTATTAGGTCCAGACGCAGGATTTGAGGATGTACTGTTGCTTACTGTCGAAGAAATCTTAAAAAGAAGGCTACAAACAATCGTATTCGAGAAAGGACTAGCGAAATCAATTTACCAAGCAAGACAATTTGTCGTTCACGGACATATTCAAGTTAAAGGCAAAAAAATAAACGCACCCTCTTATATCGTAAAAAGAGCAGAAGAGGATATGGTTGGCTATGTCGCAAAAAGTCCACTCACCACAATAAAAGAAAGCACTTAATAGGTAATAATTATGAGTAAAAAAGAAGAACTTAAATGGGCAATCGTTCACATCTTTAGTAGCTACAATAACACCATTGTTACGGCTACTGATTTGAGCGGTGCTGAAACGTTCGCAAAATGTACTGGTGGCATGGTCGTTAAAGCTGATCGAGACGAATCTAATCCTTACGCCGCTATGCAATGCGGTTTTCGAGTAGCTAACGGACTAAGAGATAAAGGTGTTAACGGAATCCACATTAAAGTAAGGGCGCCCGGCGGGAATAAAAGCCAAACTCCCGGTCCAGGGGCTCAAGCATGCATACGTGCGCTCGCCCGTTCTGGTTTGCGCGTCGGTCGAATCGAGGAAGTAACCCCGAAATCCCACGACCACTGTAGGCGTAAAGGCGGACATCGCGGCAGGCGCGTATAATTGAGGAGAGCGCCCATTCTGCCAATCTGGCAGAATTAATCTCTCTTATTATCTTTTCCTTTGTTTAAATATTCCTTTTCGAATTTTTCTTTCATTTCATAGTATATATTATTATATTCATTTTGCCATCTATCTTCGGCACTCCCATGTGAGGAATACCAGATACGATCGTTTTCATAACCTTCTGTAATTATTATTAATAAAATAATAAATAGAGGAAGATAAAATTTAAGACCGTAACTGTTCTTGGTATAAGGAGTATCTGCCAATCACCAATAAAATTGGCTCAAATTAGATATAATAAAAAATAGATAAGAAACTCCCTCCAATTAAATAACCACCAAATGAGAAATATAATACAAATAAATAAATTAGTGAAAAGGTTTTTTATACATAAGTATAAAGCTTTAATTAGGAATTAAAAATAAATTATTCAAATATCTCTTATGACCGACCAAGGAAGCTATAACTCAGCACTGCAAGAAATTCAGAGTATTTTTTCTTTTCTTACAGAGGGTAAACCCACACCAGATGACGAGATCGAAGCTAAAGACAAACTAATTAATCAATTCAGTAGATTAAAGAACAATAGTACATATTCCGAAGAAATTACTTTTATCGAAGGGATTATACAGAAATTAGACGATTGGGATACGCTCGATCTATGGTTTTCAGAAACAAGTCTCCCAGATGATATTATGAAAATTTTAAATATACCTGCAAGGGTTGAAACTCCTAAAGAAGAAGGAATAACTGGCATACAAAAAACACCCATTGAACATGCAAACGGAGAATCAGAAATTGATCTGACAGATATCTTTAGTAAAGTTTCAGATCAGTTTAAAGGGGAAATTGAGACTTTAAAGGGGACGATTGACACTCTTAAGAAAGAACTGGAGAAGAAGGACGAATCTGTTAAACCTCCAACTCGTAAACGGGAAGTTTACAAAATAACTCCTAATCCAAATGCAAAATTAGCTCCACCTGTAATTAAAATACCTGTAATAAAAAAACTTGTTAAACCACCTCAGGTTAAACAGCAATCAATCCCAAAAACTCCAACTACACCTGTTAGCGAAAACTACGACATATTTGAAGAGCAGTTAACTCCTATTCCTGTGGAACCCGAAGAAATACCTTTACCTGTTGAAGATCACGATTTAACTCCTATTCCCAAAAAAGTCCCTAATATAGAAACTGTTGTTATTGAAGAATCAAAAGCAAAATCAAAGGACAGACCTCTAATAACAGAAAAGAGGAAGATCACATCTTTTATACCAGATAAACCAAAAGAGGTATCTGCTTCAGAATCAACTAAACTTAAACCATTTTTAATAGAAAAACCTAAAATCTCAGCTGTGAAAATTGAGGAAATCGAAAGTGAATCAATTGTGTCAAGTGGCTCTGATTTATTTAATGTTTTTTCTTCCATGGGGTCAAAATCTCCTGATAAACCACAAAAAATCATTGGATTTACTGAAAAATCCGCAAAAATAGAAGAAAAGAAAAAGGATGAGAAGAGGAAAAAGAAAAGTAAAGATACGCAAGACCCTAGTATCACACCTTTTATAAATTTCAATAATAGCAGTGAAAAAGCTGAACCTGATTTAGAAACTCCAAATTTGGACATTGTTTCTGATGATAAAGATGCACTTTATCAGGAATTAATCGCACTCGAAGGAAGACGTTATTCCTTAGAAAGAAATTTCAAAGACATAGAGAAAAATTTTAATAAGGGCTCGATATCAGAAGCTGATTTTAAAAGGCAAAATAATATACTTAAAAAACAATTAAATGAAATTACTTTACGAATTAATAATATTAGAGGAGTAATATCCAGCTTATAATATTGTTATCTACTACTTTCCCTCACATTAAAAAATGGTGGCATGTTAAGCTTATGCTCTGCTGCGTTCATCAAGTTTTTTACTGTTTTTATATCATCTTCATTTATACCTTTAAAATCTAAATTGTAATCAATTCTATAAAGAACTTCATCTATAACATCATAAGACAATCCAATTTCTTCCTCATCTGTTTGTCCAGCCCAAAGACCTGCACTTGGAGCTTTAGTTATTATTCTTTCAGGAATATTTAAGAATTCGGCAACTTTTCTCACTTCTTGCTTATACAGAGAAGCTATTGGCTCAAAATCGGCTGCACTGTCCCCATATTTAGTAAAATACCCAATTACTAATTCGGCGCGATTACTTGTTCCAGCAATTAAACACTTTCCCTTGGATTGACCAATAAAATATAATGCCATCATGCGTAATCGGGGTTTAAGATTAGCTGAAGCCAATTTGTCTTTTCTTGGTATGGAACTTGTTATATCTAAGAATTTATCGTAAACCGGTGTTAGATCTAAAATATCAAAGTTGATTCCTAGGTGTTTCGCAATTAATTTAGCATCCTCGAGATCTTGCGATATAGACTCGCAAGGTAAACCCATACCAATTATGTTTTCTTTTCCAATTGCTTTCGTGCACAGTGTGATTGTAACCGCGCTATCGATGCCACCACTCAATCCCACTACAATATAGGTGGCATTAGCAGACTTTACATAATTTTTAATCCAGTTCTGAATATCAATTACTAACTTTTCATAATCGAGTTCGCGCATAATGTCTATTAATCTTTTTTTTTTTAAAAATTCATTTAAAAAGCTATTAAAAAGCTAAGATTCAAATAAGAATTATATGATTATACATTTAAAAAAAACTCTTAATTATCAATTATTATTATATTTTTTTTAGTATGAAAATTGATTTACTATGAGTGACTTCAAAGCTATCGTTGATTCATCGTTTGATAATGGTGTTCCATTCTGGATTTACACCAGTGATTACATTTTTGGGATGATTCCCGTAGACGCAAGTGGTACTCGTTGGAAAGAAGTATCATATACTTTTGAAGAACAAGATAATCCCCTTTTTGTTACCGAGAGAGCTGCAGATTTATCCTTTCAATTTCTCCTCGAAGAAGTTGAAAAAGGAGTATCTTTTTATGTCGAGGATCTTAGAATTCCATTAGTTAAAGAATTCGCAAAAACTCTTGAAGGAAAACCTGGTCCTGAGAAAATTAATGCCGTGATAGCGGAGTTAATTAACAATTCGTCCAGATATTCCTCAAACTTACCCATCATTAAAAGTAAAGACGAACTTGGAACTCTAACAAGCAAGATATAATGAATTTTATAATAATATAATTCTATTTTTTTATAATTTTATATATAATTAATTCTAATTAGGAAAAGCGTAAATCCATTTATATATATAAATTCTTTCTTTGAGGATGTTTTTTGGTGAATTCATCATCGATTCTTTTAACCATTTGGTAACCTAAATTTGAATCTCGTTCCCCAATTATCTTTTTCAAATAATCTCCGTGCTGCTGAGAATATTTTTCTATTCCTGAAGCAACGATATTTTGATCCTTTTTTATCGGAACAATCATGCCAAACAATCGAAGCATTTCATCTGGTGATAAAGCTTTACCTTTTCCCGAGGCTTCATCGATATCTCTATCTATGTTTCGAACAATTGTACCCATGCTTAATGAAGAATATGGATTTAGCATTTTGGATTTTAACCAGTAGGCGTTAGGTTTTTTTGTTATGAAAGTATCTGTGTTTCCATGATCGTCTTTTGATCCGATAACTCTCCAATCAGTAGGATCTCTATCGTACTCCTTTTTCAATTTTTTTATTATGGGCTTGATCGGAGCTACTCCATCTTTTTCATCTTCGTTATTTGTCATGCTTCTGATAATAATAAATAAATTTAACTATAAAAAGATAAAGAATATACAACATAAGAATTAATTAAATACGCTATTTAATTTTTCAGTTTTTAAATCACCAATAAACTCACGCTATAAGTTCAATTGTTTGAAAATATGAAAGAAAAAGAAAAGCACCAAAAAGTTAATATCTTATTCGAATCAGTTCTAAATTCCATTGAAACTGGAGATAATAAAAAAATTTCTGAGAGTTTTAATGATCTAAATAGAATTGAAACTGACTTTTTAAATGAACATAGTAAAAGAAAAAAGGAAGGGGCTTATTACACTCGAGAATCCGTTTCAAATTTCATGATTTCTCAAGGTATTATGCTTTATTTGTCCAAATATCTTAAAAGTAATCAAATTAGTAGTTTAGAAAATATTTACGATTTAGATGACGATTTAAAGTCAAAAATCAAGCAAAAACTACTGAACATTTCAATCCTCGACCCAGCTTGCGGTCCAGGAGTTTTTCTTTTGAGTGCTTCTAATGGAATTTATGAAATTATACGAAATCTCGAACCTGAATTGGATATTGCAAAAACCAAACAACATATTTTAGAAAACCTTTTTGGTTCTGAGATTAACGATTATGCTAGAAAACTTTGTGTAATAAAACTATTTAGATGGGCTTATACTAAAAATGGATTAGACAATTCAAAGTTATTCTCAATTTTGAAATCGAACATTTTATTGGAAGATAGTCTAATAAGTAAAAAGAGTTCTAAATACGATCTCGTTATTGGAAATCCTCCCTATGGAAATATATTAGATAAAAATCAAAAAGATAGGCTAAAATCAGAAAACATTTTTTATAACGATATTTACTGTGCGTTTTTATTAAAATCTCTTGAATGGTCAGATAATATTGTAGGTTACTTAGTTCCTAAAAGCTTCTTGCTAAGACAAGGCTATGTAATATTTAGAAAAAACCTCTTTTCTCTCGCTAATCTTATTAAAATATATGATATTGGTCCTAATTTATTTGCAAAAGCAACAAACGAAGTACAGATACTTTTTTACGAAAAAAAAAGCGATATGATTAAAGATATCGAGGTATTTCAATATCCCAATACTGCAATTATAAAATACCCCGCTCAAAAAGTCGATTCATTAAGAGTATGTTTTAACAAATCCTGCCCCTTATGCACTCACATCAAAAAGATTTATGCTTATATACCTGATTTAAGTTGCCCCTACTGTAATTCTAAAACCACTGCTTTAAATCGTATTAGAATTAAGCTGAATGAAAAAATATTAAATCTTATCAATCAGATTGAAAATTCAGGAGATTTGAATTATCTTAACATCGAACGAATCCCAAACATGATCAGAGGGGAAGAAGATAAAGGTTTAAAACAAGTCCTTAATCTCGTTGAACAAAATACAATTAATAGTTGTTATTTTATTAAGGCAAAAGGCGATTTTAATTATTACTATTTTAAAAAAGATAAGTCGTTCGATATCGAAAGATTAGATCCAAAAATCTTAAAAGGGAATGATTTCGAATTTTATACTAACCCCAAACTATTAATTAAGCACAATAGTATCTTTCCTCAATCTGTTTTCAGTGAGGAGAATGTATGTTTTACATCTTCAATCTATTCAGTTATCAGTAATGATCACATCGAGTTAAAGTACATCAACGCAATTCTAAATTCTTCGCTTATGCAATTTTATTGCCTTTACGGAATTAACAATCAGGAAACTACAACAATAAATCTCAACCAGTATATGATTCGACATTTGCCAATTAAAAATGCTCCCTCTAACCGAAAAAAGAAATTAAGCGAAATTGTACAAAAGATAATTAATTCTCTTATGGATAGCAATGGAATATATAACGGTGGGATTTTATCCAAAATTAGAGAGATTGAAGATATTATTTTTGATCTATATGATTTAGAGAGTAACGAAAGAGATGTTATTATTTCCGCCATTAAGAACCGAGTAGGCGTTTATAAAAAAGTATATGATTAACTCAGGATTGGAAACTACGGTGAATTTAATCTTTTAAATTTAAAATAATATTACACTTTGAATCGCCTAATCCCATAAATTTATCTCTCTCTATTTCAATTTTAGGATTAAATTCCTTAATAACGGGTTGTAAATATGGAATACACATATCTTTACATATAGACTCAATTCTGTTGTGCCTGTCTGGATTTCTTTCCATTGCTGCTATGTACGGGCATTCAACGATACTCATTGTAAACTGGTTATCTCCTGCTTGAAAAATATCATGGATATTACCTTCGCAATTCCATATAAAAGAAAGAATGTCAACCAAATCTTCTAAAGTATTTCCCCTAATATTTAGATATTTTATCACTCTACGAAATATGATACTATATAATTTCTGCCACACGATTATATCAAGCTTAAGAGCTGCATCCCATCCTAGTTCTCTTTCTGTTTCTATTACCCACAATCCATCCAGTGTTCTAAAATTTTTTTCAAAGTAAAAAAGTTTATCTTCCTTCCTAATCTTTCTTATCTCTTTAGTGACTTCACCTTCTTCACTTTTATCAAAAGAATTTTCTTCAAAGGAGAAAGAAAAGTCACAACAACTGTCACCCAACCCCATAAATGCTGTACGATTTAGAGAAATATTCTCATTGTAATCTTTAACAACTGATTGATAGAAGGGAATGCACATCTCTTTACAAATTAGAGATTGCTTTTCTTTTCGTTCTGGATTACGATCCATTGCTGCTTTATAAGGACATTGATTGACAACAATTTTAACTTCATCAAAGTCGTTCTTTAATACTTTATACTCCCAACCTTCTATGGTCCATCGGAAAGTAAGAATGTCGATTAAATTAGTAAGATTGTTTTTTGCTAATTGTAAATATTTCTTCAATCTACGTATTATGACTTTTAGTAACTCTTTCCATACAATTACATCTATCTTTAAAGCAGTCTCCCAGTTGGTCATTTCTTCAGTTTCTATCATCCAGAGTCCATCTAATGTAAAAAAACTTTTTTCAAAGAAGAAGAGTTTATCGTCTTGGTTTACTTTTTGCATCAAAAAATCCTAAGTTAAAGGTTAAATCATTAAATATTGAAATGTATCAATATTATTAATAGTATCAAAAAAGATAGAAATAATCGCAAATTTTTTTAAACCTTTTTCTCTTGTAAATTTTTGATGCTATAACAAATTCCATGACGAATTATCTATAAATCTTAATTATCAGTAGGGATTTTAGAAGATTTAAATACCAAAACTTTTAAATATTGACAATTAATTAATTAATTTAGATTTACCTAAATTAGTGATTTTTGTATTGGATGATATTTTAATTGCGCTCCTTTTAAGCCTATTTGCTGGATTATCAACAACAATTGGAAGTGTTACTGCCTTCGTTGTAAAAAAAATTAGTCCCAAATTTATTTCTTTTGCTATGGGATTTTCGGCAGGAGTAATGATTCTGATAGCGTTTGTGGAGTTACTGCAAGAAGGCATTGAATCTATAGGGTTATTAACGGGTTCACTGTTTTTCTTCTTGGGCATGCTGATCATGTTCGGTATTGATGCATTTATCTCTCATGAGTATGAATTCGAAGATTCGATAGAATTCTTAACAAACAACAATGGATCCTGCAAACCTCATTCACATCATGTCCTCTATCATAAAAAACCTAAAATTAGAAGGCAGCGAGCTCGTCAAGGGCTTCGCCAAGGACCAAGAGATGGGACCAGAAACCAACCTCGGGATGGACGTGGACGCAAATCTGAAATCAATCTAGTAAAAACATCTATTTTTACATTTTTAGGCGTCTTCATTCATAACTTTCCTGAGGGAATGGCTACTTATATAGGGGCAATCACAAATATTCAATTAGGACTTATTTTGGCAGTAGCTATAGCCCTCCATAACATTCCTGAAGGAATTGCTGTCGCCGTACCCATTTACGCATGTACAGGAGATAAAAAAAAGGCGTTTAAGTGGTCATTTCTTTCTGGAATGAGCGAGCCATTAGGTGCTGTTATTACTTGGATAGTTCTAACTCCTTTTATCACCCCATTTTTATTAAGTGCGATGCTAGCTCTCGTTGGAGGTGTAATGGTCTATATTTCGTTAGACGAGTTATTACCTGCTTCAAGATCACTAGGAAACGAACATTTCTCCATTCTTGGGATAATTATAGGCATGTTTGTCATGATACTCAGTTTAGTATTATTAGGGTAAAAAGAAAAAAGTTGAAGATTAATACTTTAACAGAAGCTAATTATCTTAATCTAGGAGGTGCTACGTACACTTTTCGCATACCTTCTAGTAATATAATCGCGTTTTCGGGGCAAAAATGAGCACAAACCCCACAACCGATGCAGTATTCAGCATTAACTTCGGCAACATCACTATCATTCAATTTTATAGCCTCTACGGGACATTTTTCGACACAAGTTCCACAGCCAATGCATAAATCTGGATTTATTTGTGATAAATAATTAGTTGAGTTGATTAAAGCGACTATTCCCATTCGCCACCATTCCAAAGTGCCGCAGCAATCCTTACAGCAATTACATATGCTTGTTTCTACTTTTTCGATATCAGAATGGGGATGAAATGCTTTGTGAACTAATCCGTCATCCTCAGACTTTTTCATTATCTCTAAAGCTTCTTCTTTGGAAACCAATCGTCCAAATCCTTGTTCTGCTACATATCTTGCAGATTTGCCGAATGTAAAACAATTCTCTCTAAGTTGGGTATGTTTACACGGTTCACCCAATAAATCTCTGTGATGACGGCAGAAGCAATGTCCTACAGAGATGTTATCGAATTTTTCTATTAATTCTTCTACTTTTTGAGTAGGTAATATAACTTCTTCAGGAACATCTATTTCTTCATTTATAGATAAATTAATTTCGTCTCCTTGAAGCGTTTCAGCTAAGATTGGAACAGTTCTATCAATTGGAAGCATATTTTCAAAAATGGGTAATATCTGGTCGTAATTCGCTTGAATGAAATCCCTAGTTTCTTCGAAGTATTCTAAAAACATTTTTGCGAGTTTCTCTTCAACTTCGTTATGCTCTATTTTTTTCATGTAAAGATATTCAAATGCACCGACCATTAACAGTGGCATTATCCTATAAATCATCACTCCTTTTGAGTTTGGTTGATTAAATAAAAACCCCTTCTTTGCTAATCCTTTAACAAAAGATAAAATTTGAGACTCGGATAATTTACTTGTTCTTTTTAGTTCTTCCATCGTTTGGGAGATCTTCCTCCTAAAGGCATTGATGAAATCCAATTCGTCTTCAGTTAATTGTGTTTTCAATATCTCGATTAATGTTTTATTGACTGGTGTTGGTAAAATTCCCGCCTTTACGATAATATGTGCCGCTTTTTTATATTTTTCATCTGACATTAAGATCAATATAAATGGTAATCTCTAATAATACTTATAAACGTTCAAAATTAAAAAGCTTTAAACAATAAGCAATAACTAAAGCTTTTATAAATAATTAATAGCATAAATTGATTTTACAACTAGAGGATTTCGATATGGAATATAATAATATTTTGTATGATAAGGAAGATCAAGTAGTAACGATAACGATTAATCGTCCGGAGGTTAGGAATTGCATCAATAACGAGACAAATTTGGAATTGCAAGACGCATGGAAAACTTTTCGAGACGACGATGATGCCCTGGTTGCTATTTTCACTGGGGCGGGTGATAAAGCGTTTTCTGCGGGGTGGGATCTTAATGACGCCGCTGCACTTGAAAAATTGGATAATTACGATCAGTTTCGAGTTGCTGTGCATGGAATTGATGGATTTTGCGGTTATACTAAAAAATTTGACATTTTTAAACCAATTATCGCTGCTGTAAATGGGTATACCTATGCAGCAGGTCTTGAAAATTGCCTTTTGGCAGATATCCGAATAGCTTCAGAAAAAGCTAAATTTGGGGCTACAGAAAGACGATGGAACATTGTTGCTGGTGATGGTCTTTGCGTTCGATTACCCCTTGTAATTGGGTACTCCCGTGCCATGGAACTTATAATCACTGGTCGAGTAATAGACGCTCAAGAAGCTTATCGAATAGGTCTAGTTAACGAAGTTGTCACTCACGATCAACTGATGGAAAGAGCTAGAGCGCTAGCTTTGTCAATATGTAAACTACCTCAAGGAGCACTTCGCACAGACAAAGAAACTGTTGTAAGATGCGTAGGTCGAACAGTTGAAGAAAGAACATTTATTGAAACTGAAGGTGTCATGTCCATGTTTGCCAGAAGAGATAAGCACACCGAAGGAGCGAAGGCATTTCTCCAGAAAAGGAAACCAGAATGGAAAGATCGAGGAATATAAACCTAATTTCTAAATGAAATGGTGAATAAAATTGAGTGGAAAAAAAGGGAAAGTGCAATGTATTAATGATGAGATTCTCGAAAAACTCTCGTTAACTCCTCGAAATAAGTTTTTATATTACAATTTAATGAGTTTTTTGGATCCCAAGTACTTAGGTTTCCTTAAACAAACTCAGAAATTTTTAGAGAATTTTGAAAAAACTAAAAGAATAACTCACAACGAAGATTTCTACGAATGGATCCCAGAATTAGGCAGAAACGGGTATATTTCACGATTACACAAATTTGAAGAGATTGATTTGAATTATGAACATTATGGAATGACTGCTGAATTTATGAGAATCCTGGCGATGGATTTTTTCGATCCTCAACTAACTATGTCTACCGGAGCTACCGCTATATGTGTAAATCCAATTTTACTCCACAACGAAGGTGTTAGCATTCGATTGAGAGCAGTCAAAGAGTTAATAACGGGGGAAAAAATAGGCGCTATTGTTATTACAGAACCAGAAAGAGGATCTGATGCTGTACATATGCAATCCACTTGTGAAGAACAAGGAGATGGTAGCTTTTTACTTAACGGAGAAAAAATATATCAGACTAACGGAAGCAAAGCAGATTGGGCAGTGGTGTACGCTGTTAGTGAAAAAAACAACGGAAATACAATGGCCCAGTTCCTAGTCGACACATCTTTAGAGGGTTGGAGTGCTGAACGCATTAACGTTCCGTGGACTCCAAGAATGCACATAGCTAAAGAATATTTTACGAATTTAAAAATCCCTCCTGAATGTGTATTGGGTAAACCTGGTGAGGGGAGGTCTCATTTATTCGAAGGGCTCAATTTAGAGAGATTAACCATAGTGTGTTTAAATACTGCGGAAGCTTGGAATGCCATTACTCATGCGGTAATTTACGCGAACATAAGAAAACAATTTGACAAAGAGATTTTAAAGTATCAAGGAGTAGGATTTCCTTTATCTGATCTCTGGGCACAAACCACGAGCCTAACTTTAGCAACTCTAAATGTATGTAAAATGATTGACGATAAAATGGAGCAGTTAGGTACCCTTCCAAAAGATTTCAATTTAGCTCTTGGAACCACTGCATCTCAATTAAAATTTCTTAGTGCAAAGTTAAGCGAACGAGTAGTATATGAATGCGCAAATCTGATGGGTGGTGCAGGTGTATGTGATAACACATTAATGCACGATCTATTAGGAATCTCTAGATTACAGGAGATTGGGGGAGGAACTAGGCAAGTACAATCTCATATTATGACATCAGCATTAAGACAAATGTTTAAATTATTATAAAGGATGTTGCTTTATTGTCATTTTAAAATGCAGCAAAGACGATGTTTATTGCTAAGAAAATAACAAAGAAACTCATTAAAATTAATCCATCTCTTCTAGTGAATAGTTCTTTCTTAGAGGAATAATTCAGAAATAAAATTATGAGGAATAAAATAAGCCAATTCCAAAGTAATATAATTTCATAAAATAAATTCCCAATAATAATCCCACTTATTCCGAATGAAATTGATAGATTCCATATTAATTTGCCAATAATTCCCCCGAAACCTATTTCAACGGCCTTTTTTTTTACAGATTTTATTATTAAGGTTAATTCTTCTACATTTGTAACAAAACCTATAATAATAAACCCAAAAAACACTTCAGGTAACTGAAGGATATCCATAATGTGATCCGCAGATAAAATTAGTATTTCCCCACCAATGAAAATAAACACTAGCCCTAAAGATGTTAGAATGATCTTCTTGACCTTAGATGAATTTCGTTTTCCTATTAGCTTACCTTCGGAATAATCTAAAGTTTCTCCCATGTTTTCTTGCGTGCGATACTTAAGATTTCTTAATACATAAATTATATACATTCCAATCGCAATGATTCCAGATACAAACATTCCACTCCTAAAGATAAAACTACATAGAAGATTGATTAACAGAATGTATAATATAACAAAATAGAATTTAGAAATCGCCTTAAAATTCAAGGTATAGAATAAAACAGTTAAAAAAATTGGCAAGGTCATAGCAATTATAGAATTACCTACCACATTTCCAAAAGAAATGTAAGGTAATCCATTGATAGCAGCGATAATGGATGCGATTGATTCTTCTGGATCAATTCCAAGAATCAGCATCCCAATAATGAAAGGGGATAAGTTGTAAATGACACACAAATCTTTTAAATTATCTAAAAATAAATCGGCAGCAAAATAAATTACAACGTAACTCCCTATAAATAATGCTAACCAGACAATCAGATTCAACATTGAATTCTTATAATATATTGAAATTTAAAAACAATTATAAAATAGCCGAGATCTCCCGATAGATATATTCTCAAATTTAAAAATAATAAAGAAAAGGAAAAAAATTTGTTAATCCTTCCTTAGAAGAGTACTAAGTTCTATTTTTAGTAGATCTCGAATTGCGACACGAATTACTTCTGAACGATTAGGATACATGTTCATATTTACTAGTTCTTCAATACCCTTCAAATACGCCTCTGGAATGTGACATGTTATAAGCTTTATTAAAACCACCTTATGAACTGATAAAACTATTATTTTTAATATTTAGACGAGAAAACAGAATAATATATCAATATAATACTAGAATAATATATTCAAAACACTCATAGATTTCACGAATAATATATCTAAGCGTATTATTCTAGTTTAATTTAATGACAAAGATTTTTCAGAAATTTGGATTTTGTAATTTGAGACCAGAAATGATAATAGACTTATTGTTAATAGGTCAGAATATCAAAATTCTAATTAATTAGAGAACTAAAGTTTATAACGGAAACCGATATATTAACTAATATCGATAACTGATACCTTTCGATTTGAACAAAAAAATCAATAATACTTTGAATGTGATGCTTATTGGTTGAAATAATTGCCGGAAAATTTGAAAAAGCAATGAAAAAGGGATTTATTAGCACCCTAGCTTTAATGGTTTTAGAGAATGAACCTATGCACGGTCGTCAGATTAAAAAAGCTATAGAAGACCGCACATTTGGAGGTTGGGAACCCACAGATTCAACAATTTATACAATTCTAAAAGACTTGCGAGAAAAAAACCTAATAGTACCGATTCATATTCCAGGTACAGATGAAAAAATAATAACTTACGAAATTACAGACGACGGTAAGAATACACTTGAAATAATGATGAAAAAGGAGCAAGAAATAAGAGAATCTATGAGATCTATTATCACCTCTACATTTGGAATTAAGGACGAACTAAGTAGTACTGAATTGAATGAATTTTTTGAACAAGGATCCCCCTTCGCTAAAATTGTTCACAAACCTGAAAATGAAACATTACAAGTTTTAGAATTTCAGAGAACTTTTTTAAAAAAAAGAATTGAAGTTCTAAACCAAAAGCTTCAAAAGATTGAAGATAAGATTTCAAAATTGAAAGATAAAAATCGAAATGAAGAGGTATCGTAAATTTAAATTAAAAATTGAAAAAAAATGTCAGAAACAGTAATTAAACTAGAAAATTTAACGAAGAAATTTGGTAATTTTACCGCGGTAAACAGCATAAATCTCGAGGTATGCCGAGGAGAAACCATCGGTCTAGTAGGTCCTAATGGCGCTGGAAAAACGACAACTATCAAGATGATTGCGAAAATTCTCAGACCAAATGCGGGGAAAATACTAATTAGAACAAACCATAGCGATTTGCAGGACTTAAAAAATGTCTCAACTACAGTTAGTCAAATTGGCTTTTTAATAGATATTCCTCAGTTTTACAACATGACCGGATATCAATTACTAAAGTACTATGCAAAAATTCAGAGATACCCAAAAGATAAAGTTGAGAGTAGAATCGATGAACTTTTAGAACTTTTTAAACTTTCAGAATGGAAACACGAAAGGGTTAGAAATTACTCTAAAGGTATGACGCAAAAATTAGGAATCATTCAAGCAATCTTACACGATCCGGAGATCATAATATTAGACGAGCCACAAACGGGTTTAGATCCATTGGCCCGCATTGAAATACGTAGCTATATTAGAAAACTTCAATCACTAGGAAAAACCATCTTTGTGGCTTCGCACATGTTATACGAAATTTCTGAAGTATGTGATAAAATTGCATTAATAAACTATGGTAAAATAATTGGCTTTGATACGGTAGATAATCTTGCCCTTACATTAAAAACAAGCGAAATAAATTGCGTGTTACTCAATCCTATTGACGCTGAGAAATTAGCTCCTTTACTTAATCGAATGGTAGAAAGACTTGAACCTTATTTAGATCAGAATCTAGATCCAAACATCTCAAAAATTCCTATAAGATACAAACCAGAACATCAAGGTTTTAAACTGTTTTTCGATGGAAAAAAGGAATCTAAAGGTGAAATTTTGAAAATTTTAGTGAGGGAATTCGAATCAGATTTCACAGTTATCTCATTTATTCAACCAAGAACAACCCAACTAGAACGAGTTTACTCACAAATGGTAAAAGATAATACACCAGAAGGAACAATTAAATTAACAGGAGATGATTAGAAAAGTGAGAAATGAAGATAAATCTTTTATTGGGATATCACCAATATATCACACGATCATTTTTGAAATGAAAAAGCAGAAGAAGAAGTTATACTTTTTTACAGTTATTGCAATCCTAGTTGCCGTGTTATTAAGCTATATATTGCAGCTGTTCCCGGACTATTTTTTGTCAAATACCCAAGCAGAATTCTTTAGCGGCGGCTTAACTTTTATCTCGTTTATAACTTTATTTGCGGCATGTTTATTTTTTTCGGGAATAATTTGTTCTGAATTTAATAAAAGAACAGGTTTTATTGTCTTTCCAAAAATAAACAAATATAAATTGATTCTAGGAAAATATCTTGGAAATCTGATTCTTGTGGTATTAATTGTTTCAATATATTATCTTATACTAGGACTTTTTGGGTTTCTATATTATGGTGGACCAATTAATATTCGGATATTTTATTCTTTCGGATTTGCAGTATTATATGTAATAGCTCTAAGCAGTTTTGTTACACTTTTCAGTTCTTTTATGAAAAACGTAAATATTACAATCATAATTACTTTAGTTATTCTACTTATGGGATTTAATATAGCTGATCAGATTATAACATTAATATTTGCAGACGCGTTTGAACCGTTATACTCGTTAGCATATTTGGGTAATCTAATTACTTCAACTTTGGAAAATCCGTTTCCAGCTAGCTATCAAGAGACTTCAATTCCAATGGGACCTGGTGGAGGTTTTACATTCGCTCAGTGGATAACTCCTAGCGTAGCTATGGGTACGACATTATTGCTTGTATATATTATTGGGTGTTTCGCGCTAGCAGCAATTTTATTTAAAAGGAGGCAATTATAGAATGAATAGGAAGAAAAATAACACAAAGACTAGTATATTGAGCTTTTTTCTACTTAGTATAATTCTCGTTGGAGTTCTTGTTACATCAATTAGCGCTAGTACTACCTATCAACTAACTCTAAAAAAGGGGACTGACGAATTTGTAGTTGATCTTTATAACGATACTGATTGGAAAACCATAGTAGATCCATCTTTAACGCCAAGTGATTGGCTTGAAGGAGAAGCAAATATTACTAATGCAAAGAGTAAGGTAACTCTAAAAGGATGGACAACTGACACCTGGGGCACCTACGATGTTCTAACATCAATATTTATACCTGAGTATTTTAGTCTACTGGATATTGGAATCTTATTAGTTTTATTGGCTTCTCAATACAATGAAACTACCATGGACGAAGTGTATACAAATGATTACGCCTTATGGTATGGACTCCGGGCAGTGTGGAACTATACAACCAATGAATACGAAGAAGATCCGAGTAGCAAAGACGAACTTATAACACTTCTGGATCCTTTGAGGTATGGAATTATAGTACTTCAGGATCCTTTGGAGTATAAAACAATGCTCGACGATTACCATATCTTAGCAGCGGAACTAAATGGGAATCTAGCGATACAAATGGCAGGTTATAGCTTTCCAAATATAAGTGCAGACGATTTTCTTTGGCAACTTGCATTAAGCGGATTAGCAATCGCGGGACCTCAATCTGATTACTTAGATTCCCTAGTTAGCGAACTTGGATGCGAAAATGTTACGGTAAGTGGATCAATGCTTATAATTAAACGCTATGGAGTAACAAATTATACTGTTGAAGTCTCATACGGAGAGAAAGGGATGATGTCTTCCTTCACAGTAAAAGACATAAGTGCTAATGTAATTTATCAAATAACTAGTTCAAACTCAGAGTGGCTATTTTATCTGATTTTAATAATAGTAGCTGTTAGCGCTGTTGCGATAGTCACCTTTTTAATAATCAGAAAGAAGAAACTTCACAGATAAGTTTTAAATAACGTTTTTTTAATTTTTTTAATTCTTTTTATTTTTGAATTTTATTGCTAAGCGTACAAAATACAGAATTAATGCTGCAAGAAAACAATACGCACAGAAAAGATATATCGTTATTCCTGATAACTCCGATGTGTCTAAGAATGGGTTGAAATTTAAAGGAAAAAAGGGTTGAATATCAAAATAAAGCGGACTATCTAGTGAAATGTGTAGATAAATTCCTATAATTGAAGCGGCTAAAATATTCAGGAAAGATGAGTTCTGCTCAAGTTTAAAAAAATCCGTAATTGGGTTCAAATAAGGCCTAATTTTAAACATGATATACGAAAGTGGCAAGATAATAAATGTTCCACCCAAAAATGAGTGAAAAAAGCCATGTAAAGGATAATTCAAATCAAGAAGTAGAACAAGGAATGGCTCTATATCCAATATTACGCTTGCAACCAGTAAAGTAGGGAAATCGAGGTAGTAAATAAATATAATACCAATTACTAATGCCGGTCCTAGATGGAATGGTGTGAAAGGCATTATAATTAGTTAATCATTTTGCACATATTAATGTATAAACTGAGATTAGAAAATAAAAAGAAAAAAATGTATTAAAGTTATTCTTGATCGTCTGTGATAGATTTTTTCCTCTCAATAAAACCTTCAGGATAAATATTGGTTATATCTCTTGGAGTTGTATTGTACCCTTTCTTTTCCATTATAGAATACAATTTTTGCATGTTGAAATCCATTGAGAACTCCATAACTTCACCTGCTAATAAGACATATGAAAAAGCGGTTAAGAAAGGAATCCCTACGAAGAAAACTAAGGTTATCAAAAATCCAAATAATAAACCGGTGATATTTTCCGTATCTGTAAAGAATCCCGAAAAATCTACAGTTCCTAAGAAACTTATTAACGTTAATATCGCAGATATACCTGCCATACCTTTTACCATTGATTGTGCCCATATACTGATTGGTTCGATATCTCCTGGTTGACGATATTTTTTAGATTGGCGAAAATATACAACTCCCGCGTCATCTAACAGAAAATTTCCTGAAATAAAAAACGAAAAGACAAGAAAGGTTAAAATCATAGGAAAGATACAACAGAGCATATAACCATTCATGAACTGGAAAAATTCGGTAGAGCCAAATACCTCAAAATCTTGAGGATAGCCAAGAATTGGAGTTAGCAGACCATAGGCGTAGAAACCTATTGCTATAGAAAGTAATAAAGGTAAAATTATCCTTTTTAACTGGATAACTGTGCCAATTTCTTTCCGATCTTTCATATCTACTACTAAAATATCTGTGTTATAACTCTTAGATATCTTAAAAAATAAAGATCGAAGTTTTACGAATGTATATGCAAATCGGGGTGCAAATCGGTTATACAATGCTGCAGTCAGGGGTAATGTACCATACCACGTAATAATCACTATAAGAAAGCTTATAACTATATTTGTCATGTTTTGGTTGGGTAACAATGTATTGTTAAAAATATTTAGCTGTATTAAGAACAGTATAAAAGTTACTGACATCAGAGCAATAGCAGCTACGTTTACAATAACGGTGAGTTTATGCTCCTTGACATTTGTTCTACTAAAACTCAGTTTTCGACCCTTTAGTATCGCCAGAAACACTCCAACACATAATAACACAGCGAGAACGATAAAGAGAGGAAATCCTAAGGGAAAATGAGGAGATTGCCATATTGCTTGTGGTTTTGAAGACGCTACTGCAACAATTCTATCGTGAGACGAAAATAAAATATCTCCTTTACCATCCCCGCTAATATCTTGAAATGGTACTATCCGTTCAGCGCCTGTTTCAAGGTTAACAATAGCTAAAACTTCGTTTTCTGGTAAGCTCACTATGCTAAAACGACGAACTTCAGAAGTGGAATACCAGGGATGTATTCTTTCAAAAACAACGATTTCTTCAATAGAATCTCCGTCCATGTCCTCTCCTAAAGGAAATATATCCATTGCATCATCCTGAGTTACTTCATGATAAGCTCGAAAAATATTTTCCGCTGTATTTGTAACTACATATATTAAAATTTGGGTTTCTCGAATGTCTTCAGCGAAGTTATGACCTTTTATAATCACAAATGCTTCCATATCTACTGGATTGGAAATAATTGTATCGATTTCGGTAAAATGAAAATCTCCTTCTGCATTAAATACTCTAATAGTTGTTCCATCAATTCCACTAATTATTGTAACGTTACCTTCATCGTTTAATAGAAAAATTTCAGGAATAAAATCAGCATTCAAATCTTCTGTAATGACATAATCACGAGAATACCCTGTAATTGTTTCATTATAAATTGGTTCTAAGAAGTTAGATTCACTTGTATTTAGCAACAATATTCTAGTCTGATCTATTAAAAGCACATGCTCTTCAGTGCCATAAGGAAACATTTGTAACGCAGGAAGTATGTCTTGTTCACTAATCCAGCCAAAGTTAAGGTAGGTAGAATCATATTTAGTCCCATTAACAAAATAACTAGAAACATTGTAAAAATACTCAAAGGTATCATTCCCTTTTGTCTTGCATTCTAAGAATATAAGATCTGGTCTATTATCGTTAAGATTATCTAAAGAAACTAGATCATGTACAAAGAAATTTGTAAAACTACGATTATCTCCTGTCGCAATTGGTATCTCGTCTCCATATCTTCCAGAAATTAAGATATTGAAATAGTCGTCTGGTATGATTTCGGGTCTAGGTCTTTCGCCAGGGTTATTGACTACCCAATCTGGACCAACTGAGGCTATTTCCGTGAAATAATCTGAATATCCATCGTCGTCGATATCCATAATCTCATAAACTCTTTTGATAGGATTATTATATTCTTTTTCCCATAGTTTAGCTCCAGTTAATCCATCAAGAGCGTAAACATTACCGTAATTAGGCAAATCATTAAGATCTCCGAAATTGTCTGAATCCTGTTCTTTTACGTCAATATAAGCGATTGCTTCTGATATTCCATCGTCATTGAAATCGTCCCCTGCTAAGACCGACATTTCCATTGAATTTGTTTGACTTACCTCTTCCCATATCCAACCTGGTTGTATTTCCATTTGAGTTATAAAAACTAACCCTAGACTTCCAAAAACAATTAGGGAAACCCCTAAGAGAACGTAATTTATAGCGTGTGTCCTTGGTAATTTTTGTTTTTGTTTGTTCATAATTTTTTAGAGTAAATTAAATTTAATTATTAATATTTTAAATTGCAGAATTATAAATCTTAAGTAAAACTTAGCCAGAATTGTTATAAAATAAAATTATAAAGAATAGAAATTCTGAATGAAGCTTAATATGATTTGCAGTTATTAATCAAGATTAAAAAAGAAAAAAATTTTTTATTACTAGGAGTGCTTTAGAGTTATTTTTTTACTTGAGAACTCTCTATAGTCGTAAAGTATTTAATTCTAAAGTGCTCCGCCTTATAACTCATTTAGAACTCTTTAATTGTTTGGTTCTTCGCTAATATCTATAGGTTTTGCAGGTTTCTTGCCGATTATAACCCTTAAAAGACCATTAGTCATTCTAGAAGATATCTTATTCTCGTCAGCATCCGCTGGAAGTGGAACATCCATGTTTACTTCTACAAAAGTATATCCTTTAAACATAAAAGGAAATCCTTGTTGTTCAGGTTCTTGTTTACTTTTTTCGTGTTCAGGAACTTTGGGCTTATCAGCTTTAATATTCAAATGTTTGTTAATGAGGGATACTGTAACATCGTCTTTAGTGCGACCCGGTAATGGTACTGTAATTAAATACTCATTTTCTAAATCTTCGATATTGTGGTGGATATAATTGCCCATGAAATTTCCCATGAACTGCTGAGCCATTCGTTTCATTTTTGCTATGTCTTTTGGATTAAACGGCATGCAACCATGCATATGCCTTGGTCCGCAACTTTTGTTATAATGCCTTGGTCCATAATGCTTTTCATCACACATTACTTTTTACCTCTTTTCTTTAATTTTTTTAATTGGGTGGTGAAAATTAAGATTTTTCGAAAATATCATAATCGTCATCGTCAACAATTTCTATAGTTTTTGTATTTTGCTTTCGCTTGCTTTTCAAATCATTTAGTAATCCTTCAAAATGAGAGATTCTTTTCTCAATGTGATCTAATCTATTAGATATTCTGTTTTTAGAAAACTTTAATTCACCTAGTATTCTTTTTACGCGTTCAATGTTCGCTATAGAATAATCTTCCACGTCTATCTTTCTTTTTGAATGCTCTCGGTGATACGGAAAGCACGACATCATACCGTGTATGCGATCCTCGTTTGGAATCCAAGTCTGGACAATTGTTCTAAGATATTCTCCAAGGGTGTTTATGCTCGGTTCTAAATTACTTTTGAGAACCTCTTTTAATCTTATCTGTCCTGGCTCTGTTATTCGATATAATTTGATATTTCGATTATTTTTGATTACGTCTTCCATTTCAATAAAACCTCTTTTCGCCAATCTGGTTAGTAAAGGATAAATAGTGCCGGGGGATGCATGCCACAGTTTATTGAATTTTTCGTTGATGATCCTAGCGAGATCATATCCAGAGATTCCGTCATAATTTTCTATAATAGAAAGTACTAAGATATCTAAACCTGAGAAGATTCCGCCTTCATGACCGCTAAAACGTTTGCCAAAAAACATTTTTAATTTTCACCAAATTTGTTCGATCAAGAATATATCTTAAATCGAATCAATAATAATAAGAGAACACACCTTAATAAATATATCGAAAATCGAACTCTAAAAAGATTGCCCATAACTGTAAAATATTAAAAAAGATAAAAGATAAACTGAAAAAATATCATTGAAATTTATATAAATAGAAAATTTATTTAAAATAAACTGTTTTATCATATCTTTTAATGCCTAAACGCTCTAAATCTTTAATAGAAACTGGGTTTGAGTTAAAATGAATTTCTCGTAGATTTTTTCCTACTTTAAGGTTTTTAACACTTGTTATTGAATTGTCACCCAGATTTAAAACTTTTAACGCCTTAAAATATGATATATCCCCAATTCGACTGATTTTATTATGCGATAACCTTAAAACTTCTAAATTTGAAAGCCCGGTTATGGGTTCAATCTCTGAAATCTGGTTATTATTAAGGTTTAGATCTTCCAGTTTTGAGAGATTTGATACTCCGTTAAAATCTTTTAGCTTATTTCCCATAATGGTTAACATTTTAAGATTGATAAGGCGAGACAGCCCATTTATCGTCTCAATATCATTACTGCTCAAATCCAGCCATTCTAAATTTTTTAAGTTTTCTAACCCTTCAATTTTACTTATTTGGTTACCATATCCATCGAACTCAAAGGATAAAAATTTTAAATTTTTCAGCTGTCCAAGCCCTTGGATTTTTGTTATCAAGTTTCCTCCAAGAAACAACCTTTCAAGATTTTCTAAAGCGTCAAGTCCAGAAATTGTTTTAATCCTATTGAGCTCCAACTTTAACAATTTTAAATTCCTTAGTCTATCTAAACCAGAGATTACTTCTATTTTGTTTGAGCGTAAGTACAATTCTTCTAAGCTTTCTAAAGGTCCGAGCCCTTTAATTTCGGTAATATTATTATCGTCTAAGCATAGTTTTTTTAACTCTGAGAGGTCGGCGAGTCCTTTTACATCGTTTATGTTTTGAATCTTACGATCGACAAGATACAAACAATCATTTTTGACATGAATTTTTTTCCCGTTAAAGACGACGAATTGGTTGGATTTATTTTCGCTCATATGTAAATATAATAAAATTATACCTTAAAAAGCTTAGCGGAGCTTCAGTTTAGTTTAACACTCAGATTTATGATTCTTAGCCAAATTAAAACCCCATTCAAATACAAATGCATACGGTGTGAAAGCTTTCTTAAACTTCGCCATAAGGGCCCTTAATGCCATGTATGAAGCTGTTATCGCAAATGCTCCTCCAAACAAATAATTTATCATGAAAGTACGAAGGATGTCTTGGTTATCTAAATAGTTGTTTCCACCCAGGGAAGGTGGGTGCTTGTCTTTTGGATCTGAGGGGTTGCAGTCAACTCCTTCTTAAAAAGTCTTAGAGCTAATCTAATGGAATCTCAATAATAGAATTTCTATCTATATTTCTATAATCTTTTCATACACTTCGTTCCAATCATAAACTCTATAGACATTCTTCTCACAAACCGATTCTCGGTTCCAAGGTTGGTCATACAATAACAGCTTTCTATTTTCTAACTGTTTCATTGGTTCTACCAAATTAGGATTATCATCAACGTAAACATCGAAATTTTGTTTTAATTTAATTGTGTAAGGTTTATGATGTAATAATATTAATTCAACATATTGAATCCCTTCCCTTACATCATGAATATTTAATTTATTTACAATTGAAGAACGATATTCAGGTAATCGTGCAGAAACGATATCAACATCATAAAGTTCATTTAATTTTTTCATTATTTTCGGCGCATTTTCATCTATAAATGGAACATTCATAGAGTCAGCATATATCTCGTAGAAAATTTTGAAAGCTGTCTCTTCGCTAATGTTCCAATCCTTGAAGAACTCCCAGTTGGTTATGTCTTTTTTTTGATAATTAGTACCGTATCTTTTGTTATAAATTTCGCAATATCTTACGATAATATCAAGTAAGACTCCGTCAATGTCGATAGCAATTTTCATTATATTTCATTTGGTAATAATATTATAAATATCTTTAGTTGGTGATACCATACTTAAGGTTCTAGTTTGAATTTTTTTTAAAATTACACCTTGTAGTAATTTAGAATTTTAGTTTTTTTCAAGAAAATCTCGAAATTTGAACACATTGTTCAGATTTTTCAAATCTGCTTGAAATTTTGAGTAAGAATTTTGAGTAAGAATGAAATTTTATAGATTTCGACCGATAAATTTATATAGCCACATTTATATTATATACCTAAGCATGGGAATATGATCCCACTGAAAATTATATTAGAAGGTGATGATTTAAAACCTAAAATATAGTAAGTAATAAAAATCAGCCAAATCCTCTGCTATCAATTGAAAAATAGAAATAACACTAATATTCAACCTTTTTTTCCCTTCTTCTTAATATTTATTTAGTAATGCTAAATTAATTTTTATGTTTACTACAATTTTGGTGTTATTTTAATGGAATCTATAAAAGGAATCCTATTGGACATAGATGGGACTCTCTATTTTAAAGGCAAACCAATTGCGGGAGCGATTGAAACTATCGACCGGGTACGTGAAAAAGAAATAAAACTATTATTTTTTACCAACACGGATAGCAAAACACCTCAAAGTATTTATAAAGATCTTAAAGAATATGGTTTTAAGTTAAATGAAGGAGAAATTTTTACTCCACTCGTTGCTTTAAAGGAATTCTTATCTAATAAGTTAGATAGTAAAGTCTATTTAGTCGCAACCGAAGAAGTACAAGACGAGTTTAAAGATTTTCACCAAATAAAAAGAGATGAAGTGCCTGACTTTGTGATTATTAGCGATTTTCACGACAATTGGGATGTTAACAGGCTCAATAACGCTTTTAAATATGTTATTAAATATAATGCGAAGCTACTTGGAACACAGGGCAACAAGTATTATCTTGATGTGAATGGAGAACCGGTTATAGATACTGGATCATTTGTCCAAATGATTGCTTTAGCTGCAAATGTATCACCTATAATATTTGGAAAACCTTCTAAAGAATATTTTGTTCAAGCACTAAATAGAATTGATCTACCAGCGAGTAGTGTTATTGTAATTGGAGATGATATAGAATCGGACATTCAAGGCGCTCATAATGCTAATCTACGAGGATTGCTCGTTAAAACGGGCAAAGGAAAATTCTATAAATCCTCAGAAAGAGATGTTAAACCGTATAAGATTATTGATTCGATAAGTTCTATTCTGGAATTACTTGAAATTAATTAAAATTTTTAGAATAGCATTACTAAGAATAAGAATTATGATTTTCTTCAGAAGAACCGTTTGAACCATTATTTTTACTAATCTGATATTGATCCTTTATTTCATTTAGGTTTACAGTAATGAGAGTGTGTAAATGATGTTTTCTTTCAAAAAACTCAATCTTATTTTGGTTTAAGGGATTATTGGCATGGATAACCATATATTCCTTACATTTAATACATGCTCGAGCTCTCATAATTCTACTTTAAAGGAATCTCTAAACTTAATAATTAGGAAAGTTATAGATTATATCTAAATTACGCTTATTTTTTAAATATGTTCGTGATACTCGAACAAATAACAAAATACAATGGGATTATATCTCCATAAGGTTTGGGATTGTTGAATCGTATAATTTTTTTATTCTATTGACATCAAGTTTAATATTTTGATTCAATCCATTTACGATGATTTCTGCTGTATTGTTTAGGACACCTATCTTTTTAACACTGACATTGAATTTTTCAGCTAAGGCTAAGATCTCTTTAAAGTCTTTGGGATTCGTTTCGACTATAAACCTTCCAACAGTTTCACTGAATAATAACTCATCATCCCTTAAATTATTAACATTATAACTTGTTAGATCTAGGTTTGCTCCAACCTTATTTTTAAAACACATTTCAGCAACAGATACTATAAAACCACCTTTGTTTACATCGTGATTAGCTTTAATCAGTTTCTTTTGGTATAATTCAAATAGTAAATCCCATCGTGCTTGGATCTTTTTTTCATCGATCTTCGGCGGTATTCCCCCTTCAAGCCCATGAATAACCGAATGATACTCTGAACCCCCTAGTTCAGGTTCAGTTTCTCCTATTATAAGAATGTCATTTCCGCTTTCTTTAAATGGAAGTGTAATTATGTTTTGAACGCCATTTATTATTCCAACAATCATAATTTGAGGTGTTGCTTTTATTGCTGTTTTTGAAACTTCATCCTCGTTATAAAAAGAAACATTTCCACCAACTATCGGAATTCTTAAAGTCCTGCAAAAGTCATTCATTCCTTCAACAGCTTTAGAAAAGTACCAAAACGATTCGGGTATCTCTGGATTTCCAAAATTACAGCAATTAACCATTGCCATTGGTCTTGCTCCGTTAGCAATGACATTTCCGCAGATCTCTACTAATCCGCCCTTAGCACCTTCGTAAGGATCTAAATAGCAGTGTTTTGAATTTACTCCAACACTAGCTGCTATAAACTTATCAGTACCTATTATTCGTAAAACTCCAGAATCTCCTTCGCCACATTTCACTACTGATCTTACTCCCACCTCGTGGTCGTATTGGCGGTATACCCATTCTTTACTACATATATTTTCAGATGCAATTAATTTTTCTATGATTTCTTCAAGTCTAATTGTCGGTTCAGGAGTTTTTTGAGCGAGTAGTGAGTCTAAGTATTCTGGTCGCTTTTCAGCCCTTTTAAATGTTGGTGATTCCGAAAGTGCTTTTGCAGGAAGACTTACTACAAGTTCTTCTCCATCAAAAACTTTAAGAACTTTAGAATCGTCTGTTTTTCCTATAACAGCATGAGCCACTTCGTATTTTTTAAAAACCTTAAGAACTGTTTCTAAACCTTCGGGTTTTACGATGAAAGCCATTCGTTCTTGTGATTCAGAAAGCATAATTTCATAAGAGGTCATTCCAGGTTCTCCTGTAAACACTTTTCGTAGGCTAATATTGGCTCCCGTGTTCCCATCTCCCGTTAATTCGCTTGTTGCACACGTTAGTCCTCCTCCTCCTAAGTCTTTTAAACCTCTAACAAATCCTGTTTTCACAGCTTCTAAAGTAGCTTCAATTATCATCTTTTTTGTAAAAGGATCACCAATTTGCACTGCGGGTCTATCAGCTTCGGACATTTCAGTTAGAGTTCGAGAAGCAAATGTAACTCCATGAATACCATCTCTCCCTGTAGAACCTCCCATTAAGATTATATAATCGCCAGGATTATACGCTCTACTTGGCGCGTGTTTAAAATCCTCTATTGTGCCTAAACCTATGCACGCGACATTGACTAAACAATTATTTTCAAAACTATCGTCAAATTCAACTTCACCCCCAATCGTAGGAATGCCCGTACAGTTTCCATAATCTGCAATTCCTTTAACAACATACTTAAACAACCATTGAGAGTGCGAGTTACCTGCTAAACGTCCAAATCTCAAGGGATCGAGCAAGGCAATAGGTCGAACGCCCATACAAAGAACGTCACGGATGATACCACCAATCCCTGTAGCAGCACCATGATAGGGTTCAATTGCTGATGGATGATTGTGAGATTCTATACGAAATGCTAATGCGTATCCATCCCCTATATCTATAACTCCCGCGTCTTCTCCAGGACCCGCTAAAACATAGTCGTAATTCGCCTCAGCATCCTCAAATAGTTTAAGTTTCGGACGAGACGATTTATACGAGCAATGCTCGCTCCACATCACGTCAAAGCCACCTATTTCCGTTATGGTAGGATCCCTCTCTAGAAGTCCCTTAACCTTTTCAAATTCATCCTCTGTCATTTCAATGTTTACTTCTTCTCCGTTTAATTTTACTTTCGTCATTAAGTTAACCTCCGTTTTATAAATTCAATCATTGATTCAAAAAAGATTCTTCCATGAATTGTCTGTTTAGGACTTAAAATGGATTCAGATGCGCGCTCAGGGTGTGGCATTAATCCCACACAATTTTGTTCAATATTACAGATTCCAGCAATATTTTCCAAAGAACCGTTCGGGTTTGCTTCTGATTTGAAATTACCGTTCTCAGTTGAATATTTAAATACTATTTGATCATTTTCTTCTAATTCCTTTATGTTGTCAGTGTAATATCTTCCTTCTCCGTGAGCAATGGGAATTGCCAGCACATCGTTTTTGTTCATTTGGTGAGTAAAAGCAGTCTGATTATTTATTACCTTAATATTTACCCATTTACAGATAAACCTTAAAGTTTCATTTTGTAATAAAGCTCCGGGAAGAAATTCTGCCTCTACTAAGATCTGAAATCCATTACATATACCTATAATGGGCCGACCGTCTTTCAACATGATTCTTGCTTCGTCCAACGCGGGGCTATGAGCTGCTATAATCCCAGCTCTTAAATAATCGCCAAAACTAAATCCTCCCGGTAAAACTACGCCATCAAAATTAGCTTCTTTAAAGTGGTTGTGCCAAACTAAACTCGTTTCAACCCCTATGACGTCATTTAAAACGTGAACTGCGTCTAAATCACAATTTGCTCCAGGAAATTGAATCACGGCTATTTTAATAGTCATAATTTCTTCACGTTTATGATGTTTAGATTCTGTGTAACTGGATTGAATATTCTTAAATCGTTACACATCTTTGTTACAATTTCCTTTGCGTTTTCTTCGTTATTTGCCAGCAAATTGATTCTTAGATATTGACCAGAACGAACTTTGGATACTTTATCATATCCTTTTTTTGCGAGCAAATCCCTTTTTATAGTTTCAGCAACAGGATCACGAGCGGCGGGTTTATTCTCAAGTGAGATTTCTATTATATATTCTGTTTGCGCCATTTGTGAAAAAAAAGGTGAGTAATAATTTTAATAGTTCTTATTAATTAATAAATAATTTTCATCAATAAAATGCGACAAAAATGACAGAGTTTTTAGCTATTAAAATTTAAAATAATCAACTGTAGATATTTTTAATAAATGTATGAAAAGCTTACAACCACTAAGAGTAAAAGTGCAAAAAGATTAAACAGAAAGCTATATTTACCCAGCTTTGGTAATTTTTCGTCGGTTGGTCTATTACTGTTTCTTTTATTAGAAGTTAAATCCATAATAACCACAAAAAAGCTTGCTATAAACAGTCCAAAAACCAATATCAATAACACAAACGCAAACATTATAAAAAAATACTATTGAATCTTATTTAAATCTTTTCCAATTAGTTATAGGTAATTGGCTTTTTTTAAATTGCTAACTATTCTATCTTTTACATCTGAAACTTCTGGTTTAAATTCAAAACCTGTGATTTTTTGAAAACTCTTCATATACCTTTTTGCGAGTTCAATCTTAATCTCTGGAGATATTGAAGGGATCTCTTGGCTTGGTGCGATGTTTGGGAAGATATCGGGGTAAGTATTCATTAACCAGCCTCGAAAAATCTCTTTGTCTAAAATTTCTGGTTCCTCCCCTTTTGCAAATCTTTCGTTATAGCTTTCAGAAATCCAAAATCTAGAAGAATCTTGAGTGTGTATCTCGTCAGTTACTAATAACTCTCCATCTTTCATTCCAAACTCGTATTTAGTATCTACTAATATAAGATCATTTTTGTAACAATAATCTTGGGCGAATTTGAATAATTTATAAGAAGCCTCTTCAATTTGCTCGTAAATCTCTTTATCTACCATCTTATCTTTTAAGATTTTTTCCCTCGAGATGTATATATCGTGTCCACTCTCCGCTTTAGTGGAAGGAGTCAAAATAATGTTGTCTAACCTTTGATTTTTATGCAATCCTTTTGGTAAAATAATACCCGAAGTAGTCTCCCCTTTAGTGTAAGCTCTCCACGCAGACCCAGTTATGTATGCTCTTACAATCATTTCAACTGGAATCATTTCACACTGGTGAACGACAGCAACATTAGGATCTGGAATATTGATAATGTGATTTTTAACAATATCCTTAGTTTTTTCAAACCAGAAAGAAGAAATTTGATTTAACATTTGACCTTTAAATGGAATTGTTGTAATCACGCGATCAAATGCAGACAAACGATCTGTAGCGATTATGATTCTAATATCTCCTTTTATGTAGTTGTCTCGTACTTTTCCTTTATATAAATCCCCTAATGATGAAATATTAGTGCTATCTAAAGTTTTATCAAATTGTTGTTTAATAATTTCATCTAACTTTTCTGAATCCATGGTTATAATTAAGAGGAAAAAGCATAAAAACTCTTATTATCTGTTTTATCCAGTACTTATTACCCCAAAAATAATTAAGAAATTACGGAAGTTAGAGTTTTTGATAAGATCCGTTATTAAATTCCTCTAAGGAATATTTATCTTTATTCTTTTCCATCTTTTTAATAAAAGCACTGGTTAAATCTAGATTTATGCTATTTACAAGGCTGACTAGATATATAAATACATCAGCTATCTCATCAGAAATATTTTCCAAAAGGGACATGTCATTTTTAATAGTTTCAATAGAAATATCCTTGAATAAAAAAATTTCAGATAATTCAGATACTTCTATGCTCAACGCCTGAATTAAGTTCTTAGGTGTATGGAATTTCGTCCAGTTTCGTTCTCTAACAAATTTTTGTACTTCTTTCTTAAAAAAAGAAACAGAGGTATTATCATCATCTGGTATAGGATTCATAAACAAACATAAACTCGAATAGTAATAAAGTATTATGTTATATTACTCAAGTTTTTTTATAAAATCACATATTAACTCGTTAATTATTTCTTTCCGCTGCGCAGGTGCGAAATGTCCGGCCATATCCAATATTTCCAAACGAGAATTTGGAATTTTTTTATGTAGTTCTTCTGACATTTGTTCTGGAGCGAAATTATCTAATCGCCCAGCAATAATTAGTGTGGGGCAATTAATTCCAGAGGGGTCATATTCATTAATTTCATTAATCATAGTAAAGATCTGGTCTTCAATAAGCATATATAATTCGTCTTTCGTTAATTTCATTCCATTTAAAGAATCTGCTAACGAATTTAGAATATATGGAATAATTTTATCCAAGATATCCTCAACAGAATTAGCAACCACATCTAAAAAATTAATGCGAATAAAATATGGAAGTAAATTGTAAAAAATATTTCTAATTACATTATCAATCATGATATACCCTGAATTAAGCAAAATGAGAAACTTGACATTATCCGGGTGAGTTAAACTGATTAATTGCCCAATCATACCACCAACTAAAGAATGGCCGATAATCCCATATTTTTCGTCTACACATAAATGAGTTAACAAATCTTCAAGATCTCTTATGATATCATACCGTAAGTTCTTATCAAGACTTAATTTCATAGGTTGATCGCTTTTACCATGCCCTAATGCATCGAACGCAACGATACGATACGACTTTTTCAGCATATTTATTTGTCCTTTAAAAAATGAAGCTGAGGAGGCGAAACCGTGAAGCAAGATTATGGTACCCTCTGTCTGATCCTTAATCTCACCGTTGATGTCTTCGTAATACAAATTGTAACCTTCTTGGTTTCTAAAGAAGGGCATGGCATCACAATTTTATTTCTTGGGTTTAAATTTTTAAATATAGGAGTCAAGAAATACTTTTCTAAAATGAACATCATTTAAAATTCGGATTTAAATCTGAAAATATTATACAATTTAAAAATTGAAAAGTAAAATTAACTGAATTATTTTCATTTAAATTGCTGGCTTTAAAAAAGAAGTAGTTTTAATTTTAAAAAAAGATTATAAGTTTTTCGTTACACGCTTTTTAAGATACACATCAAGCAGGGTAGGCATAAATATTCTCTTTAAAGTTTTGTAAACTTTTGCATTTTCTGGATTTGGATCTTTAACATCTACAAATCTTACCATTCTATCAATAGCACTTTCAATATTACTATATTTTTTGCACCCATAAAAACCTAGTATAGCTGCACCCATAGCTGCGCCATCTTTAATTTCTGGCACGAAAACTTTTCTAGATAGGACATCAGCAAAGATTTGTGTCCACAGTTCACTATTCATTGCTCCACCATCCACTCTCACTTCTGTTGTTTTCACTCTCGCCATTCCTTCTATTAAACCTAAATACATATTAGCACTTAATGCAGCAGATTCCATTATCGCTCTTGCCATATGACCTCTTTTGTGATTCCATCCTAAACCATGAATAGTACCCTTTCGAAATATATATAATGGAAGAAACAATAATCCCTCGCTTCCAGGGGGAATTCCTGCTGCTTCTGCAGTTAACATATCATAAACATTAAGATTTTTTTCTTCACTTTCTTTTACTTGTAATTGTGAAAAATTTTCCCTAAACCACTTAAAAACAGTTCCTGTTCCTGGAATCACACCTTCTATGTTCCACTTACCTTTTATAACAGAAGGCCATGAGAAAATTGGGAAATCTCCCGCGGGATCTATAGGTCTATCTACAACAACATCTACAAATGTACCAGTACCGGTCGTCACTTTTGCTTGACCCTCATTGATAACTCCTAACCCTAATGCTGAACATTGTTGATCTCCGCCACCTAAAACAACAGGAATATTTTTTTTTAAACCTAGAGAATCGGCAGATGTACTGAGTAATTCACCAATTACATCTCCAGGTGCATAAAGTTCTGGCCATAAATCTATGGGTAAACCATATACTTCTGCAAGTTCATCGTCCCACTTTAGAGAAGATCTACTTAAAATCCCCATAATTCCATTTGTGGGATCAGTTGCGCATATCCCACATAATTTCATATAGATGTAAGTATCTGAATAAATTATTTTTGCAGCTCTACTAAATAATTCAGGCCTATTCTTTTTAATCCATAATATTTTAGGGATTGCTCTTCTTAAATCCGTCTCTTTTTGCCATTCTTTACCACTAGATTCTTCTCTTTCATCCATCCATGTTAAAGCAGGATGTAAAACATTTCCTTCATTGTCGATAATTGTAGTGGTACCACGAAGGAATGAAGCCGAAATCCCAATAACATCATCTGGATCAACTTTTTTCATAACCGTATTACAAGTGTTTTTAATAGCATTCCACCAAATTTGTGGATCTTGCTCTGAAATGCCAACTGGTTGTTTTTCTACGGGGTATTCTTCATAGGCTTTAGCAATTTCATTCCCATTAATATCAAATATAATCGTGCGAGCACCAGTTGTACCCACATCGAAAACACATATTTTGTCATTCATATAATCACTTTTTATATTTTTTAACTCAATTTATTAAATTTATCTTCTCAATTTTAGAGTGTCTTATTTAATATTTCAGACACATCCATTATTTTAATCTTTTCTTTTTCTTCTTCTTTCAGTCCATAACCTAAACCTAGTTCGCATAAAGGGCATGCCGACACGAAAATTTCTGCACCTGTTTCCTTTAATTCATTTACTCTAATTGTAGCTTCTTTAATAGCTAATTCTCTGTCTGCCCAATGAGCCGTACCACTCCACCCACAACAATGCACATATTCCTTATTATAGATCGGCTCAACGATTTCTAAGCCTTGAATCTTACCTAAAATATTTCTAATAGACGAAGTATCGTTCAGATTTCTCGCGATAAGGCATGGATCGTGAATGGTTACTTTTTTCAATTCATTAGGTATACTTTTAGTAGCTATAATTTTTCCTTCATCTAGTAACTGAGAAATGTATTCTACTATGTGGATTATTTTTTTTTCAATCTTAATTCCTAAACTTTCGTATCTCTTCGTTAATGTTAGAATACACCCAGGACAATCTGATACGACAATTTTAGCTCCAGTGGATTCAATTAATTCTATATTCTTTGCTGCGAATTCTTTAGCAGTATTTAAATCTCTAATATTAAATGAGGGACCCCCACAACATACTTTCTTATCTAGATTCGTTGAAAATTTTACTCCAGCTTTCTTTAATATCTCAATATTTGCTTTTATTACCTCTGGGAATTTCATTGACTCGCAACCAAGATAATAGAATACCTCATCGCTTCCATCTGTTTCAATATTTTTAATCCCATTTTTCTTATAAGTTTCAAAGATATTGTAACCCTCAATCGTGTTTGATTCCTTCAACTTTTTAATTTGTTCTTTACAATAATCTGGCATTAAACCCTTTTCATTTAATTCATCTCTAACTGTTTCCAAAAGCGATACCACAGAAAAATCGAAAGGACACCAAATCTTACAGGATTCTTCATTTGTGCATTTATACATTAAATCGATAAAATCCTTATTTTCTTCCTTGGACGGATCAATTTTACCAATAGATAGATAATACCCTATTTTTGACTTATAACCAGGGCTCATTGATTCTTTTTGTGCTGCTTGTAATGTTCCACAATCAAACCGACACAGATTTGGGCAAAGGGCGCAATTTATCAAATTATCAATATCTGCTTTATGATCTCCTTCTGGAAAGAAGTTCTTTTTTACACGACTTATATTTTTAATTACTTTTCTCTTTACTTCCTTCTCAACCTTGTTAAGTTCTTCAATGAACCATCTATATTTATCTAAGAATTCTTGCATCTAATCAATACCCTCCTCCCAAATATTTTCAAAAACTTTCCCCGGATTTAGGATATTTCGAGGATCCAGAATTTTCTTGAATTCTTTCATGATTTTCATACTCTTACCCCATTCTACTCCCATCCATCTAGCGCGATTTATTCCAATACCATGGTGGTGAGCTATCGATCCGCCAGAAGCCACAACTGCTTCCATTGTTGCATTCCAAACCTTTTGATAAAAATCAAAGTTAGTATCTTCTCCTGTTTCAACTCCTCCAAACGAAAAGTACATCCCTACTCCATTTGGATAGAAATGCGAAACATGAGCCGTAAATAAAACAACCCCTTTAACCTTTTTAACGGAATCCAATACGTGATGATACATTTTTGCTGCGTTTTCCCACGAAGATGCTACTTCAATTGTATCAAAAGTAATCTGCATTTTTGGAGTTGTGCTTGTCTCAGTAACTCGAAATCTAGTTTCAAACCAATGTTCAACTGGATGAACACCACAATCGACTCCTGAATTCTGTTTGCATTTTTCTCTTGTAATTTCCTCTTCAAGATTGACGAGTCGTTCATTACCTTCACATACAAAAACAACCATAACTTTATCATCAGCTTTTTCTACTTGTAAAAAATGTCTTTTAGTTTCATCTTTATCATAAATCCTGACAACTGCAGGATAAATTTGCTCACGTAAAATTTGCCTGACTGCTTCTAAAGAATCTTCAAAGGTATGAAACGCATATGATATTAATGTTCGTTTCTCTGGATAGGGCCAAATTCTTAGGGTAACTTCAGTCACTATTCCTAAGATCCCCTCATTCCCGATAAATAACTTATCTAATTGAGGACCAGTTGCTTTTCTAACAATAGGGTTAAAATTAATAATATCTCCTTGAGGTAGAATTATTTCCATTCCTAGAATGATATCTTCGATTTTACCGTATTTCGTTGAGAATTGCCCCGCTGCTCTATGTGCAGTCCATCCTCCCACAGAAGACATTTGAACAGATTGAGGAATATTTCCACAGGTATATCCTTTATTATTTAAAGCACGTTCTAAATTCATACCATTTATTCCTGATTGAACCGTTACTGTCAGATCTTTTTCATTTATTTTAAGGATCTGATTGAACTTCTTCATATCAATTATGATTCCGCCCCTAATAGGAATTGCGCCTCCGACTACTCCAGAACCTTCAGCATAAGGTATGACGGGGATTCCTTCTGAATTTGCCAGTTGTAAGATTTTAATGATTTGGTTTTTGTTTTCTGGCCATGTAATGAAATCAGGAAGACCTGCAATCTTTCCTTCTAATGTCCAATTAAATCCAATCATTGTAGAATCTTTTGTATATGCAAAGATATCAAGTTCGCTGTTAGAAAAACTTTTATCTCCAAGAATTTCACTTAGTTTCGACTTAATTTTTTGTTTATCTTTAATTTCATGGCGATTATTTTTATAAATTAATTCAAAATCTTTAAAATCCATCAAAATCAATAGTTTCTTTTATTTACTATGATAATGATTAGAATTAATTTAAAATTTCTACTTTCAAATTAACCTAATAAAACTTTAAAAACTAAGGAAACTAAAAGAATTAGGTTAATACATTATTTCTCCCGTAAGCTTGTTCACTTTTAAATGTCTGAATCTAGCTTGGGTTTTATTTAATTCTGGACTCGCAGATATCTTCTCTGCTACTTCTGGTGGAAATAAATAGTTTGCCATTTTGATAATCAATTGTGGCGTTTCAATACAATTAAATAGTTTTAAAATCTCATACGAGTAGATTAGTTCAGAAATTAAATCGAAGTTAGTATCTTCTGAAATTTCAAGTATTTCTAAATTCCTATAAATCTTAGAGATAGTACTTTCTAACAAGTCGTAATCCTTTAATTTGTTTAAAGTATTTCTCATATAATTACAAAATACTACATAATATGTCGCTTCTGAAGAGATAAAGCCGTCTCTATATTGTTTAATTCCTTCTGGTGTTATTCTTTGTTCCAATTCTTCCAATATCGCGAAAATATTATCCTCTATGTCTCTAGCACGAATAAGGTTATAAATTTTTAAAATAACAACTAATTGGGAAGTTTCTAAGTTCTTCAGATAAGCAGTTTCAAAATATTTAGCATCTGTTTCGATTAATCTATTAATCTGATCATCTGTAAGCCATAATTTCATGTAAAACGTAGCTTTTAGGAGGTAATACACTCCGTCAGTAGCTTGTACTAACGGTGCTTCAAACTCATCGATCCCTTCCTCATATAAATCTAATAAGAAACTCTTAACTTTAGTTTCATCCAATTTTATATTCAATGCATCTGCTAAGTATAACCCACAATAATAAAGGTCAGGATTTTTTAATGTAACCAAGGGAATAGTAATTAACCATTCGTTAATATTGTCCGAAATAAAATTCCTTATATGAGTAAAATCAAATTTTTCTTCTAAATGAAATATATTAATTATTCTGAAAATAAGATATAAGAGCTGTAGTTTTTCTTTTGGATCTGGTAGATCCTCTAACATTTCAATTTTATCTTTATTTAACACTAATTTTTTTTCAAATTTCTTATGTATTTGAATATATTTCTTTAAATGTTCTTTTTTTTCTGGATATTTATCAATTAGATCCTTTAAGTTTTTCAATTCTACAATAAATTCTAAGCTCAAAAAATTAGATGATTTCAAATTTAGCATAATACTATTAACATTATCAAAATCAACTAAATATGCTACTACTTTCTCAAGAAAAATCTCATATAGTATTGGAGCTACTTTTAAATCGTAAATTTGATGTATCGTACATTTTTTTTCAGTGTCGTTGAGATTGAGTTTAACAAAAGGATCTAAAAATATATATTCTAACCCCTCTCTATCAAATCCAAGAGCAACTAATTCAGATTTAACAAATTCTAAAAGTTTAGTAAATTGGCTATTCAAGTTATCGGTTTCATTGTTGTTTGCATTCGTTAAGTCATTAATTCTATCGTGAAAAAACTGATCTAATCGATTAAATAAGATGTCTTCATTGTCTAAGTATAAGCTAGAAATATTCAATAATCCTTGAAATATCATTTAGAGCTATGCCAAATTGTAATTTAATTAAATTCTCCGATAGGAGCAACATTCTTTAAAAGTTATATGTGAGAATAAAAATTAAAAGTTTATCATTAATAAAATAAAGAAAAGCTACAATACGTCTCAAGAAATTGACTTTGGTAATTTTTAGTTGAAATAACTTTAATATTTATGAATAATTTCTATTCAATAACCTTTAAAGATTTAAAATACAACAACTGCTATATTGTGAGAAACTATGACGAGTAACATCTTTGGCACCTCTGGAATTAGACGCGTATTTCAAAATTATTCTGAATCAGACTTAAGATTCACGCCGCAGATGGCTTTAGATGTAGGATTGGCGTTGGGTACATATTTAAAAGGTAAAGGTATCGTAGTTATCGGAAAGGATATTAGAACCTCTGCTTTACCAATAGAATATACATTAATTTCTGGGATATTAAGTACGGGATGTAATGTGAAAACATTAGGAATTATAACTACACCCACATTAGCTATGTCCCTGCGATATTTAGATGCGAATGCTGGAGTTATGATTACCGCATCTCATAATACTCCCGAATATATTGGATTGAAATTTTGGAATCCTTCAGGTATAGGTTATTCCCGCGAGCAAGAAGAAGAAATTTCGCGAATTTATGACGAGAAGAATTTTCTTGATATCGAATGGGATCAAATTGGAAAAGTTACTCAGGTTAATAATATTAACGATAAACACATTTTAGATATAACAAATCGTATAAAATTTGATGGAAGTAAACTTAATGTTATAGTTGACCCCGGAAACGGAGCGGGATGTGAAATCGTCCCAAGACTATTAAGTGATTATAATGTAAATATTATTACAATCAATGCACAAATGGATGGTAAATTCCCTGGAAGAAATTCAGAACCTAGTGAAAAAAATTTAATTCAGATTTCCAAATTTTTGAAAATATCAACTCAAGAAGATATTGGAATAGCATTAGATGGGGATGCTGATAGAGTTATTTTTTTAGATGAAACTGGTGAAATTGTCGATCCAATTAGGTTATTAGCGCTTCTGGCAAAATATTATATACAAGATAATAGAAGTAACCTTTCTAAAAACGATATGAAAGTATCTACTCCAGTAAACTCATCAAGTTTAATTGAGGATGTACTACAACCACTAGGTTGCGAGATAATAAGAACTGAAGTTGGAGATATCCAAGTAGCTCAAGCTTTACATGAAAATGGGGGATTTCTGGGTGGAGAAACCTCAGGTACCTATATTTGGCCCAGTTACCATTTAGGACCAGATTCAATAGTCACAATCGGATTAGTATTGCAAATGATAGTCAAAACAGGAAAAAAATTTATAGAATTATTGAAAGAAATTCCAAAATATCCCTATTACCGTCAGCAATTTCCACTTATAAAAGATATTCCCTTTACAGAGGAAATAAACCAACAAATTATTGCTGAAATGAAAGAAAGCTTCGATTCTATGGGTAAAACATTAAAATCTACTAATAAAATGGATGGTTGTAGATTCGATTACGATAGTGGATGGATTTTAATTAGACGTTCGGGAACAAGCCCCTACTTAAGAATTTCTGGCGAATCTAGCATCGATATAAATCAATCAATTGAAATGAATAAAATAGCAGAAGAAAAGATGAAGAAATTAAATTTAATATAACACTTCTGTTAAACATCTATTTTTTTATTTGAAGTTAACTGCTCCTAATTTCTATTTCTATTCCTTTTTGTTCAAGCTTATTTTTATTTGCAACAAGTTCTCGACCAGCAATTTTATCCAAAACATAAATTAAATTGCCTCCTTTTTCCGAATATATTTGACCATAAGATATTGGAACATTTGGAGTCGGTACATTTAGTAATGATTCAGTAACAGATTTAGTTTTTCGTTCTCCATTAGCTAATAACAACACTGTTTTCGACTTATATACTAGCTCTGCACCCATACTGATAGCATAACGAGGACATTCATCTTCTGAGATAAATTGTCCATCAATTACAGCATTAGTTACTGTATTTTTATCAAGTTTTATTAACATGACTTTACTCCCTTCAAAGGGAATTCCTGATTCATGGAATGCAACATGTCCACGTCCTCCAACACCTATAACTTGTAAATCAATACCACCAGATTTTTCAATTTTTTGGGCATATCCCTCTAAAATCTTTTCCTGAATCCAACTTAAATATTCAGAAGATGCTTTATCTTTAATAACAATTGATTTTCCTGAGCCTGTTCCTAATTCAGCCCAATCTTCAGGATGGGATGATAGTTCTTGCATCAATTTTTTTTGATCGATTAAACAAGCATAAGGTAAAGTTGTTTCTATAAATTTATTCTTAAGAAGTCCAAAGAATTCTTTAATCATAAAATAACAATAACTTTGTGGGTGTATCGTGCGTTGTTGAGCATTTTCTCCCGGAAGACCAATATATTCATCGAGATTAAAACTACGAACTTTACTACTGTCGAATTTATTAGTGTTTGCCATTTGGGAAAGTACTTTATATAAACCTGTTGGTGAGTTTCCTGTTGCAAGCCCTAAAACATATGTACTCTTGTCTTGTAATCCTTGAATAATTTTTTCTTTGATAATTTCTGCCGCAACCTTACTTAACTCTTTGAAATTATCTGTAATAATTACTTTAATCGCCATAAATAGTACCTTGAGAAATATTTTATACTAAAAAAAGTTCAGTTTAATAAAAATTTAATTATATGAACTTTGCAAATTACTTTTATTATATCATCTTTCGGGCGTAAAAAAATATTTAAATTTCTAATAATTTTCTATTTTTAGATGTGTGGTATTTTCGGAATAGTTACAAAGAATCAAGAAATCTCTGTAGGTAAAGTTGTCTTCGAAGGAATAAAGCGTTTAGAATACCGTGGATATGATTCTTGCGGTATTGTTTCACTTTATAATTCAAAACTATTTATTAAAAAAGAAGCTGGAAAAATTGATGAAATTCTTAAAAAAATCAAATTAGATGAATTTCCTAGTGGTTCAAAACTTGCGTTAGCCCATACAAGATGGGCTACTCACGGAGCACCTACTAAACAAAATAGTCATCCACATTTAGATTGTTTAAACAAAATTGCAGTTGTGCATAATGGGATAATAGAGAATTTTTTAGAATTAAGAGATGAACTCACGTCTCTAGGACATACATTTAAATCTGAGACTGATTCTGAAGTTATTCCCCATTTAATTGAAGACTTTATGAAAAAAGGTAACAATCTTAAGGTTGCTACTATAAACACACTAAAAAAATGCAAAGGAGCATATGCAATCGCAGTCTGTCAGATTGATTATCCTGATTTAATTATGGTTGCTCGAAAAGAATCTCCTTTAATAATTGGAATAGAAGAAGGGAAAACTACTTATTGTTCTTCAGATATTCCTGCTTTTTTACCATACACAAGAAATTGCTATATAATGGAAGATGACGAACTTGCTGTTTTAAAAGCGGGAGAAGTAAAATTTTTTGATCTTAAAAACGATAATGAATTAATTAGAAAAGAAATGCAAAACATTGAATGGAATATTGATGCTGCAGAAAAGGGAGGTTATGAGCATTTTATGCTAAAAGAAATTTACGAGGAACCAAATGCATTAAGGTTTACTATGAAAATTTCAGACCAGCTATTAAACAAGTTTGCAAACGCTTTAATCTCAGCAGATAATATATATATCACTGCAGCGGGTACATCTTATCACTCAGCATTAGCAGGAAAATTTATAATTTCTAAATTTCTTGGTAAACACATTCAAGATATAGAATGTTCTGAATTTGAGACTCAACTAAAAGGTAGTTTACAAGATAATGCCGTAATTATAGCAATATCACAATCAGGTGAAACTATTGATACGATAGAAGCGATCAGATGGGCAAAGACGACAAAATCTGTCAAAATCTTAACAATTACTAATGTTGTAGGCTCATCGATTACTAGGTATTCCGATCACGTGATTGTAACAAATGCAGGACCTGAGATTGGTGTTGCAGCAACAAAAACATATAGCACGCAAGTTCTTGCTCTTGCGTTGATAGCAGTATCAATTGCAAAAACTAGAAAAATAATCTCTAATGAAGAAGTAATAAAATATCACGATACTTTAGCTGGAATACCTAATATCATTGAAAAATTCCTCGAAAAAAATGTTGATTTAATCAAATATATTGTAAACAATTTAGAAAAAAATTTGAATTATTTCTTTTTGGCAAGAGGTATATCAATCGCCACTGCCAAAGAAGGAGGTTTAAAATTGAAAGAAGTTGCTTGTCGGTTTATTGAAGGTTATTCCGCAGCTTCTGCTAAACATGGACCAATTTCTTTAGTACGAGAAGGATTTCCTATCATTTTTATCGCACCCCCTGACGAGACCTATAATAGATTAGTTGGGAATGTAATGGAGTTCAAAGCTAGAGGTGGTAGAATTATTTCTGTTGTTGTGGAAAGTGATGAAAAGATAACAAAATTAAGTGATATTACAATTCGAATTCCTCAACCCGCTGACAAATTTCACAATTTATTCAGCCCAATAACTTTCATGCCAGCTTTACAATTATTGGCCTATTATGCTGCCTTAGCTCATGATCTAGACCCTGATAAACCATTAAATCTTAGTAAAACTGTGACTGTTCATTAAAGATATCCTATATTTCTAAAAATAAAGATTTATTTTAATTGAATGATGGAAGATAATTCAATATGGTATTCCGTGTATTTTTAACTATGCTCAAAAGCCAAGAAGTTCCCACTTTTCTGCTATACTCATTTAAATTTTGTATTACATTGATGTAATCCTTCCCGGTTTTTTTATAGATATCATTTATACTCTTTAAAAATTCAACTCTCTTTTTCTCCTCCCCAGAATTCGCTAGACATTCGTTAAAACTACTTTCAATTTTTTGGATATTCTCAAAGAATTCTCTTTTTTGAATAATTAGCTCATTTACTGCTTTATTACCCATAACCGATTTATATAATTCTATAGATATTTCCATCTTGTTAGCTAGTTGTTTGAATCTTTTAATTCTCTCATTGAAAATAAGGTCAAGTTTTTCAACTGCCCCCTCATAAAGCAATTTTTCCATATCACTTCCCTGATAGAACGTAGAACGTACGTTTAGGTACCATTGTCTAAGAGCTATAATATTTGCTATATATTCAATACAATTTATAACTCTTGTTTTGACTCTCCAATATAGTCCAGGATAGAAATCCATATCCTCTTTTTGATGTTTTTTACCCATTAAGAGTGTATGACCTTGAGGACAATCTCCGCGGTAAATAACTCCAGCTGCAATTACTGTCTTATAACCTATCCGACTTGGACCTACTAATCCGCCTTGTCCCCCTAAAAAAATGGGAGGTTGATTGAGCATAACACCATAAGCTACATCTCCAATTAAAGATGCAGTTGCTTTATCCTGATTAGGGTTATAATTAAAATGAATATATGAACTACCCACTTCACTATGATTTTTTCTGTCCGTCCCGCCTGCCATCAAAATGTCACAAAAATTAATAATGCTCCCTAGTGTCACAAATGGAAAAAGAATTGTTTGTTTAAGACCTACCGTATGAGCACCATTAGCTTCCTCCTCCAGGAGGCATCCTTCTCGGACTTCGGCACCATCACCCATATTCGCAGAATCCAGAAATGTTGATCCTTCAAAATATCCACCTTTTAATTCAATATTTTTTCCTAATTGACAATTTTTAATAGTAACTGGAGATCTACTGCCCAGCTTAACTCCCGACATAATAAGTGTCTTTTTCCCAAATATTTTACATCCTGAATGTATCGTTACATCTTCGGATGATATCAGGTTAATGTTGACTTCATCGCTTATTTCAACTGAAGAAGGATTTGGTATTTTGACTCCTTTTTCAATTAAAGCAGTAACTAAAGAGTTTTTGTTATATCCCATATGTTTGTATCTCTTTTCTGGTCTATATCTCTTATTCTTTTAATAAAAATAAATTCTAACTTTTTCACACTTTTTCTACGTGAAAAATATGACTCTTCCAGCCATCTAATTCAATATATAACCCATTTTTTTCTAAATCTTTCCCTTTATAGCTGAATTCCTTCCCCGCTAAAAGATCTGTAAAACGCCAATTATTAAGCCCATAGTTAATATCATTGGTTATTATATGAGCTTTGGAAAAAGTTGGACTATAATTAACGGCAATTAAGAGTATCTGGTGTTCGGTTAACCATTGATAAGAAATAATGTTATTATAGGAATTATCATTTTGTCCCGCTAGCTTAATATCGCATAATGACCACTTAGCTTCATTAAACTCTCTTCCGGGAATAGCTCTTAATAAATTATTGTAAAATTTTGTTATATCTATGTCATCTTCCTCTATTGGACCTCTTCCTAATTGTACTGGCGTTTTTATCTTATTTCCTCGTGTTTGTCCTTCGAAAATTAAACGCGCACCAGGCAGCGTAGAAGCGATAACAGAAGCAGCTTTAGAAGCTTCAGATTCAAATGTCGTTATTGCCCGGGGTTCGTCGTGGTTTTCAATAAATCTAAGAAGTTTACTTTGGTAATCTAATTCGGCTTTAAGATGATTTTTTATACTCTCAACATCAAAGCTAGCTAAGCGTTCGTATAATCTCTTATCATAACAATAGTCAAACCCCTGCTGAATTAAATCCCACTCCATATCCCAATACACCTCAGCTATGAATTTAAAATCGGGGTATTTCTTTTTTACAGCTGAAATTATTTCTTCCCAAAACTCTTTTTTAGGCAATGTACCTGCTTTTTCTCCCCAGGTTTTGCTAAATACACTATTGGTCATTAACATTGCCATATCACATCTAACACCATCACATAGTTGTGCTATCGAAAGCAAGGTGTTAATCGCTTTTGAGCGAGCATCTGAAGAAAACGCGTTTATTTGAACCGTATCTGTCCAAGGGGGGAAATTAGGATCTTTACCATGTGCATATATGGTATCAGCAACTGAGAAGAAATCATAAGGCTTACTCATCAAATCATCTAATGATCCCCTTATAAAAACATCTGATTTCTCGAGAGTCCAGAGATGGTCAATCGAAACATGGTTTGGTACGTAATCTAATATCAGCAATATATCGCGTGTTTTTAAATCTTTTCGGAACGATTTAAGGGCGTCTGAACCCCCGAAATGAGAACTAATGTGATAATAATATACTGAATAAGGCGAGCCTACAACATCCTGTGTATTAAAATATCTTAAGGCTTTACGATATTCTTCCTGTAAACCTTCATGACTCATAGCTATATCTCTTCCTAAAGGACTACGTTCCCAAACTCCCATTAACCAGACTACATCAAAAAAGGACATTTCTTGGTATATTAACTCAAGGGGAATATCATTGAGTTTAATATTATAACCGAATTTATCAGATAAATTAGTTAACCAGGGCCATGCGTTAATCTCTAGTATCTTAGGATTGTTAGGCCAACCAATTTTTTCTATTGGCATGATTATTTTTAATTTTTTGATATTATTGATTTGTAATTACTAATTAATATCCCCCTTAATTTAAAAAAGAAATTCTATTATTGATACAATTTGAATAGTTATAATGTTTCTTTTAAGAACAAATATATATAAATTAATAGATAATCATAATATAATAAAAGAAAATATGAAATGTGATTTTTGAAAGTGAGTGAAGAGAAAGAAGCGATTCGAAAGTTAATAATGCTCATCTCCGACCTTCGGGCAAAGGATGAGGAACGCTACGAAGCTCATGTTAATTTTATGAACGAAACTATCAAAATGATTAGCGCAATAGAATCTCAAATGAACAAACATTGGTCTACAGTGTTAGATTCCCTTAAAGAACTGAATGATAATATTAATACTAATTTAGATTCATTACTTACGGGTATAAATCCTAAGGGGCTTAGAGAAACTTCAAAATCCCTTCAAGAAATCATGGACACAATGAATAAGAGCGTACAATCAATGAATTTAGAAAAGGTTTTGAGCGAATTGAAAGTATTAAAGGGCTCAACAGCCCAGGCAGCAATTCAATCCCAAACTATGCCCATTACTCCAAAACCAGAACTTATCACTGCAGATATCAACATTTCACCCCCTACAGGATTAACCCCTCCAACTTCACAAGAAACTGAAGTATATGGATTTGTTCCTGGAAAAAAAAAGAAAAAGAAAGATGAAGAAGACGAGCCTCACCTGATGAAACCATCAGATTTATTCAAAAAATAGTAGTTGGGTTATTCTACACTCTTTAATTTTTCCATAAAAGGCTCTACGCGTGTTTTTACTTGTTCTAAGTTTTCTCCTATCTTTTTGAAATTTATAACTATTGCAGGAATACCTAATTCAGATTTTAACTTTTCTTTTAACTTGTCGTAAGTTTTTGATAATGATGGACAACCAAACACCTGATTGAAGATTAAACCGTCTATATCCATAT
>JABXKC010000179.1 GCA_013375495.1 Promethearchaeota archaeon | reverse complement strand
TGCTGTAAACAAAGGGAACGATTTAAAAGAAGAATATGTTGCAAAAAAAAAACATAAAGAACTATCTGAAATGAAATTAGAACAATTTGAAAAATTTATAGAAAATTTAACAGAAGCATATACTATTAATGGAAAAAAAGCTATGCATTTAGATGAAACTATTAAAATTCTTAGAGAAAATATGCTTGTTATCATAAGAATTATATTTGACGATGGATACGAACAATATAAAGATAGCACTGGCAAGAAACTATATTCATATGCCGACCACCTTGATGAGAATAGAAAAAGGTTATATAGAAAGCGACACGCTGGAGAAGGCAATTCTAATAGAAAGTATTCTGCTGGTTGGTTCTCTTGGCATTACTTGTGGTAATATATTATTATTATTATTATCATCATCTCCTTATCTTATATGACCTTTCTCTCTTTTTGCAGTTGCATTTCTCATATGACCCACAGTGTTGTTTTAGATTTGGATGCTCAATCAATCTCCTGACCCACACACCGACCT
>JABXKC010000178.1 GCA_013375495.1 Promethearchaeota archaeon | reverse complement strand
ATCCACTCGTAACCCTTCCTTTTATCTTTTTTGTAGCTCCCTTTATTTCAATTATTTATGTAAGGAATCGAGTTAGAAAAGAAGTAGGAACCAAAAGCGAAAAAATGAAGGGATTAACTTATCATATCATTGATAGCCCTTACAAACGAATAAGAAGCGATTTATTTAAAAACGATTGGTCGAGAGAAAGGACATAATGAAGTTACTCATAGTGCTTTTACCGATTTCTCTCTATCTATTACAAGTAATCCTTAAAATTCTTCAAATTGAATCCGTTTCAATTACAACTGGAGAAACAGCTTTAGGTTGGTTCATCGAGATACTATTTGTTTACATTGCAACTTTCATATTTAGTTTGGAAATACTTTTTAGTTCGCAAATTGCATTAAGAGGAAGATATTTCGGAGAAAATATTAGGCAACAGACATATAAGAGTTTATATACGGTTGGAGCTCCAATATCTATCCTATCTATTATATTATTCATTGTTGAAGATATTGGATCTTTCGGAGTA
>JABXKC010000177.1 GCA_013375495.1 Promethearchaeota archaeon | reverse complement strand
AATAACACCCTCTCCGGAAACAACATCAACGATAACAAACATCGGGGGATACATTTAGATAATTGCGATAACATCACGATCTCGGATAACACCGCTAACTATAATACTTATTTCGGGATATATTTATATCAATCCCATTACACTAACATCACGGGAAACACCGCAAATTATAACTGGAATGGGATATATTTATATTATTGTAATAATAATACGATTTCGGGAAACACCGCATACGATAACGATAATTGCGGGATTTTATTAAGTTACTGTGATAATAATACCATATCGGGAAACACCGCAAACGATAACGATAATTACGGGATATATTTAGGTTATTGTAATAATAATACGATTTCGGGAAATCTAGCAGAGTATAACCAATATGGGATACTTTTCGAATTTGAATGCCATTTCAATAAAATTTCCGGAAATATTATTAAGAGAAATAATTTCGGAATCTCTTTTGAAAATCTTGGTTGTAATAACAACTCAATCTATAAAAACTTCTTTCTGG
>JABXKC010000176.1 GCA_013375495.1 Promethearchaeota archaeon | reverse complement strand
CCTGTTGTGTCTGTTGCTGTTCTGGCTCTTGAGTCTGGTTGTTGCTACCTGATTGGTCCTGTTCCATCTCCTGTTCAGCAACAGCTTTATGAACCTCTATTTTGGTTAAGGTAACATTAGCAGTCTTTACACCTGGCGGTGGAGGGTCAGTAACACGAATTTCAATAATGCCCATTCCCGCGGGCAGTATAGGAGGAATAATCTCCTCTTCCTCTTCCTCTTCCTCTTCCTCTTCCTCTCCTGGTACTGCCTCACCACAAGAGGTCAGCACTAAAGCCGCCACCAATAAGAAGCTCACCCCCAGCCATACAATTTTCTTTTTCATCTCTTTTTACCTCCTGCTTAAAGTTTCCCCTACTTACATATAACGGAAAAGTTGCCAATTGGTTAGCAACGGAAGAGACGAGATTGATAAAAAAACCTTCTCATCACTTAATGTTCTCCAGGTAGTCTATAGCCCATTGGACGGTATCCTCTTCCTCAGGGTCAAGCGCATAGTCGGGTTCTATGCC
>JABXKC010000175.1 GCA_013375495.1 Promethearchaeota archaeon | reverse complement strand
GATAATATTCAATTCGGGCTATTTTTAGATAGTAATTGCATTGATAACACTATCTTGGGAAACAATTGTAGTGGCAACGACGATTCTGGAATAATGTTAGTAGGAAGCAATGACAACAGAATTTTAGGAAACACCGCAAATTACAATGGTCATGGGATATATTTATATGATTCTAGTTATAGAAACAATATTTCGGGAAACACTGCAAACTATAATGATTATGGGATACGTTTAGGGGGATATAATAACAGCATTTCGGGAAACACTGCAAACTATAATGATTATGGGATACGTTTAGGGGGATATAATAACAGCATTTCGGGAAACACTGCAAACTACAATGATTATGGGATACGTTTAGGGGGATATAATAACAGCATTTCGGGAAACACCGCAAATAATAATACAAACTCAGGGATATCTTTATACAATAGTAATACTAATAACATTTCGGGAAACACCGCAAACTACAATGATTATGGAATACATTTAGAGGGAAGTAATAACATCATCTC
>JABXKC010000174.1 GCA_013375495.1 Promethearchaeota archaeon | reverse complement strand
ATTCCTGAAGAAATTGAATTAGCAATAATACTTGTTGGAAATGAATACGTTCTTCAGGCGGTAAAGGATTGCGTTAAAAAGGGTGTAAAAGGTATAATAATAGAAGCAGCGGGTTTTGCTGAGACCGGAGTAGAAAAATATATTACTATTGAAAAGGAAATTGCCCAAATTGTTAAAGAGACCGGTATCCGGATTATAGGTCCAAATTGCATTGGAGTGACTGATTTTAATAATCAATTTTCATCAGCAGATATGGATTTTGATAAAGCGATTAAAGGAAGGGTTGCTATTATTGCTCAATCAGGAGTACTTGGAAATATATTTGTTGATTGGGCAACTGATAAAGGAATTGGATTCTCAAAAACAATTACGATAGGAAATAAAGTAGATGTTGATGAGATTGATCTTCTTGAATATTTGAATAAAGATCCTGAAACATCAGTTATTAGTCTGTATTTAGAAGCTACAAAACGAGGGAAACAGTTGATACAAATGCTTAAAAAAATGGAAAAACCAG
>JABXKC010000173.1 GCA_013375495.1 Promethearchaeota archaeon | reverse complement strand
TGTTAGAAGAATTAGAATCTCTAAAAGAAAGAAACGATGTGAGATGTATAATAATCATTGGGTCAGGTAGAGCGTTTTCTGCTGGTGGTGATATAAAACTTTTCAAATCAAGCATAGAAAATGGCACCTCAGGGCAGGTAATGGATGATTTAACGAGAGATCTTTACAAAATAGCATTAATTTTGCGGTTATATCCTAAACCTGTTATCGCTGCAGTAAACGGATGGGCTGTAGGAGCAGGAATGAATCTTGCTTTATCATGTGATTTAATAATCGCCTCAGAAAAGGCAAAATTCAGGCAATCATTTTGTAAACTTGCTTTAATCCCTGGATTTGCGGGATCAATTATTTTAAGCCGCCAACTTACATGGCAACAAGCAACACAGATGGCTTTTTTCGGAGATACATATTCAGCAGAAGAAATAGCTAAACTTGGTTTAATTAATGAAATTGTTCCTCCTGAAAAATTAGAAGAAGTTACTTTTCAATGGGCACAAAAATTAGCCAAAGGACCAATAT
>JABXKC010000172.1 GCA_013375495.1 Promethearchaeota archaeon | reverse complement strand
AAATATGTTTCTCAGAGAAAAAAAATTCACTGAGAATGCAATTAACGCACAAAGAGACACTTTTTTTATTTTTGATCCTTCTACAGGCAAAGCAATAAGATGGAATCAGGCATTTAAAGATATTTCAGGTTATAGCTATGAAGAAATTTCCACAATGAAAGCCCCAGATTCATATTATGATGAAAACGATTTAAAACAGGCAGTAATAGCAGTAGAAAAAATAATAGAGGAAGGAGAAGCGCTTATCGAAATGAATTTGATCACAAAAGATGGAAGACCCATCCCCTTTGAATATTCAGGCTCAAGTATCATAGATGATGATGGAAATCTCAAATATATTATTGCTATTGGGCGAAATATAACAGAAAAAAAAAAGATAGAGCAAAAATTAAGAGAATCTGAAGAAAAATTCAGAAATATTTCCGATCAATCATTGATAGGAATTGGAATTGTGCAAGAAAATATAGTAAAATATGTAAACAAAAAATTTGCAGATATCTTTGAATACACTGTAGAGGAAATG
>JABXKC010000171.1:266-524 GCA_013375495.1 Promethearchaeota archaeon | reverse complement strand
TGATGGACCAGAGAATGAGGAACAAGCTGGCACAGGCAATACATATACTGATTTTAAAAAGAGAGTCGTAGAAGCTATTGAGAGCATTTCCGAAGGCGACGATGAGGAAGAGGAAGAGGAAGAGGAAGAGTCTGAGGAAAAAGAGGAAAAGGGTGAAGAGAAAGAAGAGAAAGAAGAGAAAGAGGAAATGAAAGAGGATGCTGGTGTTGGAGCAGGACCTATTCCAGCAATGGCAGCTAAAGCCAAGAATGATAATAA
>JABXKC010000171.1:0-256 GCA_013375495.1 Promethearchaeota archaeon | reverse complement strand
GTCAAAGAATCTGAGGAAACTGATTCTGATGAAGAAGACATTACCGAAGCTTTGGAAAATGAAATCATCGAAAAACTGATTGCTGAGATGGAAGAAGAGGGTTCTGAAGAAACAGTTCTTGAGCAAGAAGAAGAAGAGGAAAAGGAAGCAGAAGGTGAAGAAGATGAGGGCGAAGAAGACGAGGGTTTAGACGTTGACAAGAAAATGGAAGAAATGGTCAATCGTCTGACTTCCGAAGCCAATACAATGAAACATA
>JABXKC010000170.1 GCA_013375495.1 Promethearchaeota archaeon | reverse complement strand
ATTTTTATAAACAGGCGGTTGGTTATATTGATCAGGCAGACAGCCGGATACATGCAAATGATTTTAATTTTGAGAAAGAAAAGAATGCGGTTAAAGGAAATATATTGGGATTCAAGCTCATGTACCGGGGTGCAAGCCTTGAATCAGAGAGACATGAATATGCCTTGATAGCAGAAAAACTTAAAAAAGAATTAAAGAAAGAGTTTGATAGACTCTTGCCGTTAAAATCTAATTTTAATAATCATCAACTCATAGAAATGGAATTTGCAGAGGAATTACTTAAAACTAATTTCTATGAAACTATTGATTATGTGGAGTGTATAGAGCAATTAAAGAGTTTTTATCCTTAATAAAAAGACTAACTAATAAATAAAAAAGAATTATGAATGAAAGATTATCAGAAGTTAATGAAAGAATAGATATTTGTAAGAAACAAATTAAGAAATTTCTTAGATACAAGAATCATTGGTGGAACCCTCTTACTTACTTTGTTTTTAGTAAAGATCAATGTAACTACTTTATAAC
>JABXKC010000016.1 GCA_013375495.1 Promethearchaeota archaeon | reverse complement strand
CTCACGCCCGCTAAGTCTGCTCCGGCGTAAGAACACCAATTACATAGAAAAGCGATAATTTTCGGTTCCCATTCTTTTTTTTTAGATTGATTTGTTTCAACAATAGGTTCAGTCATTTTTATAACCTCCCGGTTATCATAGCATATATTTGATCAGATGAAAAACCTGCAACATCTATCGCAGCACATCTACAATTTCCTGAGCAGGCACCACACCCTTTACATAGAGCGGAATTAATAACGGCAACGCTACCGAATCTTCTATCTTCAATTAATTCTATCGCATTATAGGCGCAGTTATCTATGCACATCCCACAACCACTACATCTAGCCGGATCTACACTAGCAATTTTGCCTTCGGCTTCAATTTCATCTTTCGAGAGAATTGTACACGCTCTTGAAACCGCTGCATTTGCTTGAGATATAGAATCCTCAATCGTTTTTGGGCAGTGGGCTAAACCTGCGACGAAAACTCCTTCCGTAGCAAAATCAACTGGTCGTAACTTAACATGAGCTTCTAAGAAGAAATTATCGTCGTTTAATGGTACTTTTAAGAGTTTACCCAATTCCTCATTTTCTTCTTTTTGAGCTACTATTCCAACACTTAACACTACTAAGTCTGAGTTAATTTGAATTTCATCTTTTCTAGGTGATATAACATTCACTCTTAATTTCGAGCCTTCGGGAACAATTACAGGTGGATTATCCTCATCATAACGTATAAAAACAATTCCTGCCTCACGTGCTATTCTATAGTATTTTTCTTTAAATCCATAGGTTCTAATGTCTCTAAATAAAATAACAATTTCAGTAGAAGGGTTTTTCTTTTTAGCCAATATTGCGTTTTTTATTGCCTCAGCGCAACACATTTTGCTACAATAAGGATGTTCTTCGTTTCGAGAACCTACGCATTGAATCATAACAATTGATTTTTTTTCTTTAACATCATCAGTCGTGTTTATTACCTTCTCGAATTCAGATTGAGTAATTACATTATCGTTTGTATTATATAAAAATTCATTAGGTTCATATTCTTTAGCGCCTGTTGCTACAACAACAACACCATGTTCAAATTCTGTTCTAATCTTTTTTGGACCGTGAATTACCGCTGATTTGAAATTTCCAATATAACCATCGATTTTTTCAATTTCAGCATTGGTGAGAACATGGATATTTGCGTGTGTTGTTACTTTATCAATTAATTCTGATAGAAAAGCTTGAACATTTCCCCCTTCAAGCGTCGTATATATGTTCCGACCAAAACCTCCTAATTCCTTTTCTTTTTCGACTAAAAAAGTTTCGAAATTTTGATTCGCAAAATTCAGAGCTGCAACCATACCGGTAATACCCCCCCCTATAACAAGAGTTTTAGGAGTAACTCCCAGTTTTATTCTCTCTAATGGTTGTATGTTTCTCGCTTTATTTACTGCCATTCTTACGAGGTCGATTGATTTCTCTGTAGCCTCCTTTGGTTGATTCATATGAACCCAACTACATTGATCTCGAATATTCGCCATTTGAAATAAGTATCTATTTAATCCAGCTTCTCTAATAGTTTCTTGAAATAAAGGTTCGTGAGTTCTTGGAGTACAAGATGCCACGATAACTCTATTTAGATTAAATTCCTTAATTTTATCTTTAATTATTGTTTGAGTGTCAGCCGAGCAAGTATATAAATTCTGATCTGCTAAAACCACATTTGGAAGCGAACTTGCATACTTTACTACTTGTGGAACATCTACATATCCTCCAATATTCACTCCACAATGACATATAAAGACACCAATTCTAGGTGGTTGACCGGCGACAAATATCTCAGGTGGTAATGTCTTTTCTGTGATTAAAGTATCCCTTTTTTCGTGTAATAGGGTATTAACACAGCCTGCAGCCGCACTGGCTTGAGTAACTGTCTCAGGAATATCTTTTGGTGAGGAAAATGCGCCGCACACAAAAATTCCTGGAATTGATGTCTGTACGGGATTAAAAATATTCGTTTTAGCAAAATTATATTCGTTCAATTCAATTCCAAATTTGCTTGCTAAATATTTAGCATCATCTGGAGGGTTCAAACCAACAGAAAGCACAACCATCTCAAAATTCTCTTCAATAATTTTCCCATCTTCTGTTTCGTACTTCAATATCAGGTCCTTAGTTTCTGGATCTTCATTAACTGAAGAAATACGACTTCGTATATAGCGCACTCCATATTCTTCTTGCGCACGAATAATATATTTATCAAAATCTTTTCCGAATGCCCTTATATCCATGCTAAAAATTGTTGGTCTTATCTGATGCATGTGTTCGTGGGCGATTACTGCTTCTTTTGCAGTATACATGCAACACACAGAAGAACAATAAGGTTGACCATTTCCTGTAAAGTCTCGAGATCCAATACATTGAAGAAACGCGACTTTTTCTGGTATATCTCCATCAGATGGCCTTAATACTTTTCCTGCATAGGGACCGCTAGCACTTAAAATTCGCTCGAACTCAATACTTGTTACTACATTTTTGTATTTACCATAACCATACAAATTACCTTCTGGTGGTAGGTATTCATCATAACCAGGTGCTAATACAATGCCACCTACTTTTAATTCAACGATCTCATCTTCTAAATCGTATTCTACGGCATTTGCTTTACACACTCCTTTACAAATTCCGCACCCAATACAATAATCTTTATTTATAGCGTACACAAGTGGGACTGCTTGCGGATATTTGACCGCTGTTGCAGCGAATTTAGACAACTTTTCGTTAAATATATCAATCGCCTCAACGGGACACGCTCGACCACAAACGCCACATCCCGTACATTTATCCATATTCACATATAATGTTTTTTTTAACACTTTTACCGTAAAATTACCGGCTTCTCCCGTAACATCTAAGATTTTACAATTTATACTCAAATCAATATTATGATGACGCCCCGTCTCTACTAGTTTAGGGCTTACAATACACATTGCACAGTCGTTAGTTGGGAAAGTTTTATCCAACTGAGCCATTACACCACCAATGCTAGTTGTTGATTCAACTAAATAAACTTTGAAACCAGAGTCGCCTAAGTCCAGCGCTGTTTGAGATCCTCCAATTCCAGCTCCTACAACTAATACCGCTCCTACTTTTTCCATTTTTAATTACCTCTATATTCTCATGTATAACGGAGTGTTTCCGTCAATACTTTGATAATCTATAACTCCTCTACTCTTTAAAATCAGCATGTTTTCTAAAATTTCACTTGGATCCAGTTTTAGTTCAGTAGCTAAATCTTTAACCGATAAAACTTTAGTACTTAATGAAAGTAATATTCGTTGCCTTACAAATTCATCATGGATTGCTTCATCAAAAATAGCGTTAAATTCATCGATTGGCACTTTCTCTCCATACATATTTTCAGCTTCTGTAATTTTTCTTTGCCGTCCTACTAAAGCCCTAATCCTATCACTTGAAACAGAATTTTCCATAGCTTTTAGATTATTGAATAACTCTTGATCGATATTCTCCCCGCTAAGGGGAGATGGTCCTTGTTTGCGAATTGATTCAACAAACTCGGTAACAACCTTAGCGAATCTTGCTCCTTCAGATGCAGAAACCCAATCTAATCTTACTCTTTTATCAAAATCAACAATTTTAAGAAATTTTTGTACCATTATAAACTTCTTTTCCGCTTCGTAATTTCCTTCTAAATAATGGCAATCTCCCGGATGACAGCCCAAAACAAATACTCCATCTATTCCTGTTAAAAGAGCCTTAAAAATAAATACAGGATCAACCCTACCACTACACATAACTCTTATAACTCTCATGTTTGGGGGATATTGAACTCTACTTACTCCTGCTAAGTCTGCTCCTGCATAGGAACACCAATTACATAAAAACCCTAAAATTTTTGGTTCAAACGTCATTATACCTCTTTACCTCCATATGCGTATATTTCAGAAAGTATTTGTTGATCTGTAAAATGCCTAATAATAATAGCGTGATTAGTACAAGTTGCTCCGCAAACTCCGCAACCTTTACAAAGAACTTGAGTTATTTCAATCTCGTCATTTTCATTCTTACTTATCGCTTTATATGGACAAACAGTTATACAGACTTCACATCCCGTGCATAAATTCTTAGTATACTCCGGTAAAAATGATGTTGCGCCCTCTACTTCTATGGTATCATGAGATATAATTGTACTGGCTCTTCCCGCGGCGGCATACCCTTGAGTTATGGATTCTGTAAGATCTACAGGCCATTTTGCTGCTCCGCATATAAAAACACCATCAGTTGCGAAATCCATAGGTCTTAATTTCACATGAGCTTCTAAAAAGAATTTATTTTCTTCTAATGGAACTTTTAACATTTGAGCAAGCTCTTTATTATCATCATTTGCAATCAGAGGAGTAGATAATACTAACAGATCATAAGGAAGCGTCATAACTTCTCCAATATATTCATTGAATGCTTTTATGTTATTTTCTTCTACAATAGGCTTCTTTTCGAGTTTATAACTCAGAAAGATAATTCCTGCTTCTCTAGCTCTTCTATAATATTCTTCATAATGAGTTCCAGGAGTATATAAGTCTCTAAATAAAATTGTTATATTAGCTTGAGGATTTTTTTCTTTAATTAATAAAGCATTTTTCAAAGCAGTCATACAACATACATTTGAACAATACTTTCTTTCATCATTACGAGCTCCTACGCATTGTATCATTACAATATCTTTTGCTTTAACTTCATTGTTCTGTAATTTCTTTTCTAATTCATATTGAGTGATTCTTATATTACCATCATAAGAAAATTTTCCCTTTGGAGTTAATAAAGAAGCTCCAACTGCAACAACAATAACTCCTATATTTAAATCAATATTTTTACCCTTCTGTTCAACTTCAATCTCATAATTACCTACAAAACCTTCAACACTTTTCACACTAGCTGAAGTATAAACGGTTAAATTTGGATTGCTTTCAACTCTTCTGTTTAGGCTTTCTAGAAGTTCAGAGGCAGCTTGACCTGTAGGGAACAATTTATTGATGACATTTAACTTTCCACCTAATTTATCATCTCTTTCTATTAAATGTGTCTTAAATCCTTGATTTGCTAAGCTAAGAGCAGCTGTTATTCCTGCGACACCCCCTCCTATAACCATAGCAGTAGGAGTTGCATCAACCACAATATTTTCAAGAGCTTCAAGTTTAGCAGCTTTTGCCACACCCATTCGAATCACATCTTTAATTTTTTCAAAAGTTTCTTTAGGGTGTTTCATATGAACCCAGGTACATTGATCACGAATATTTACAAATTGAAAGAGATACTCGTTAAGGCCCTCATCTTTGATGCAATCACGAAAGAGAGGTTCGTGAGTTCTCGGAGTACATGAGGCAACAACTACACGATTTAAATTATGCTCTCTAATTCCCTTTCTAATCTGTGCTAATCCTGTTTCTGAACAAGTATACAAATTATCTTCAGTAAACACAACATTAGGTAAGGATTTAGCATATTCTGCTACTTCTTTAACATCTACAAATCCACCTATATTACTACCACACGAACAGATAAAAACACCAATTCTAACATCTTCACTTTCTTTTTCAGACAATTTCGCTTTTACCTCCTTTAATTACTTCCGCTGCTCTTGCTGCTGCCCCACTAGCTTCAGCGACAGAACGAGGAATATCCATTGGTTCACGAGCACAACCACATGTGAAAATTCCCTCCACACTCGTTTCTACTGGTAAAAATGGATTTGTTTTTATAAAATTATAATTATTTAATTCAATTCCTAACATATCTGCTAATTTTTCAATCCCTTGTGTTGGTATTATGCATGTTGCTAAAACAGCTAAATCTACTTTCATCTGTTTTATTTCAGATGTATCATAATTCTCATAAGTTATAATAGGAGTATCATCCTCATCAACATCAATATAGGATATTTTACTTTTAATATATTTAATATTATATTCATCTGCTCCTCTACGGAGAAAAGTTTGAAACCCTTTTCCTCCGGCTCTCATATCAATATAAAAAACATATGATTCTAAATCGTTGTTATGTTCATAAGAAATCATTGCTGCCTTCGTACTATACATACAACAAATAGAAGAACAATACTTTTTATCTCTATCTGAGCGTGACCCTATACATTGTAGAAAAGCAAGTTTTTTAGGATCTTTTCCATCTGATAATCTTTTTAGATGTCCTTCTAATGGTCCAGAAGCACATATTAATCGTTCAAATTCTAAGGCTGTTACTACATTTTTATATTTCCCATAACCGTAATTTGTTAGTAGAGAGACATCTTCCAGCAAGCCATATCCTGGAGCGACGATAATGCAACCAACATTATCGATATTTAAAATTTCATCTTTTTGTGAGAAATCAATTGCTTCAGCTCCACAAGCTTTTACACATAGTCCACAAATTCCATAATTTAAGTAAACACATGTATTTTTATCAATTATGTGGACTGGAGGAACTGCAGAGGGAAATGGGATGTATGCGGCTGCCATAGTTTTCAAATTAGCATCAAAATAATTGGGAATTCCTCTTACTGGGCAAACTGAAGCACAATCACCACAATTAGTACAAACGTCTTCCTTAACATAGCGTGCACGTTTTAGGATATCTACTGTAAAATTCCCGCTTGTACCTTCAACATTATTTACTTCCGAGAGTGTATAAAGAGTAATATTTGGGTGCCTATAACATTCTGATAATTTAGGTGCTAAAATACATATTGAGCAGTCTAATGTAGGAAAAGTTTTATCTAATTGAGCCATTTTTCCTCCAATTACAGGATTTTTCTCAATTAAATGAACTTTTATTCCCATATCTCCTAAATCCAGAGCTGCTTGAATACCAGCAATACCAGCTCCAATGATAAGAGCACTTTTAGAATTTTTTTCCAATCATATCACCTGTTATTTATTTCTTCACTTTTAGTGAAGTCATTTTTTTCAACCAATTGATTTTTTTAGGTTGCCATTCTGAAATCTTATCAGCTGGAACAATATATCGTTCGATATATCCTGTGGCGAGTAATGAATCTATTAAATTATGTCCCTTTTCAGTTCGAGTAAGAATCATTGAATAGCCTTTAGGGGCTCCAGAGGCTCCAATACTAAGATCTGAAAATCTTCCTACAAAATCATCACATTCATGACAATGATTCCTTACAGCAGCATCAAGATCTTTAATATTCACTTCGCTAACAGAGTCATCTTTTGACGTGACAAAGAAGTTCTTCTTAATATTTGTTTTTTTAATATCTGAAGGATTTCTTTGCGTTTTTGACTTTAATGTATCCATCAATTTATCGTAATCAAAATTTTCAAAACAAAAAAGACCAATTACTATACTAATAACATGTGCAGGTTTAATATTCAAAAGCTTCATTTTACTAATAGCTCTACATTGACACGGTGTCCCAATAAATGCAATTCGTAATTGATCGGTATCATAAATGCGTTTCTTTTGAGAAATGATGTCTTCTGCGATTTGAGTTAAATCTTTTAATGGTAAAATATTAGATGAAATCGAATATCGAGTCCCTGCTGATTTTACTAAATCATCTTTACTGTATATTATTTTTGGTATTGGTTTAAAATTATCATCATATTCTGATACAATTGCGGCATCAATATTATTAGTGTCAAATAAGTACGTTAAAAGAGTTGATACGATGCCCCCATCTTGTCCAACTTCCTTAATTTTTGTATTTGTTGTCCTGGCAGCAAATATATCGATAATTTTCCCAAGTTCATCTTTAACTAAGTGTGCTTCTTTTAATTTATCTAATAATGGTTCTGTTTGCGGACAAATATAATAACAATACCCACATTCTTTACAATTTTCAACACTTTTATCAGTTTTAAACTTAGGAGTATATTTTTCCATCTCAATTACATTAAATGCTTGATTTTCACAATATGCTATACAAGCGCCACAAGCACAACATCTATTAACTGAGATTACATCATCTTCCAAACTTTTGAATGTTTTTATGTCTACTAATCCCATTTTTCAACCAATTCTTATTTTTAAGTTTATAAATTTATCATGTAACTTTTCTCAATTTCTAAAATCCTTCTAATAATTCTTTAGGTCGAACTCGATGGAAACTCAATCCTAATTCTTCAGGTTTGAACCCAAATGCGAGGGCTACTAACTCTGATAAATAAAAAACGGGGAAATTATAACTATTTTCTTTTTCTTTACTCAGTTCTCGTTGGTTGAAATCAAATTGTTGAAAGCATGCTGGACATACTAGGCTAATACAATTCGCACCAGCTTTTTGAATTGACTTGAATTTATTATCTATCATTTGGAGAGAAATTTTTTTATCTGATTTATCAAGAGGATTTCCACAGCATTCCATCTTTAATTCATAATCTATAGAATCAGCACCTATAGCTTTGACAATTTCATCTATAGTTTTCGGTTCAAAAGGATCATCCCAATTAATAATCTCAGAAGGTCTTAAATAATGACATCCATAATGAACGGCAACTTTAAAACCAGTTAAAGGACGTTCCACATTCTCTCTTACTTTATCAAGATTTTCATAAAGAACCTGGGCGAAATGCTTTACTTCAGTTTTACCATCATATTTTTTGCCAACAACCTTTAAAATTTTATTTACATCATTCTTTATTTCAGAATCCTTGTTAATATAGTAATTAACTCCTTTAAGAGTTTCAACACAACCCGAACAAAAAGAGATAATTCCTCCATTATTATTAGATAAGCTTAAATTTCTTGCTCCTAAAGCTAACCAAGTTTTATGATCTATAAGTTCTATACCCGTAGGATCAGGACAACAACTGAACCCATCAACATCATTCAATCTAATACCAAGCTTTTCAAATACTTTTCTTGAAGATGCTTCTAAGAATGGAAGCCTTGCCGGAATTACACACCCTAAGAATAAATCATAAGACATAATTTATGCTCCCTCCTTTGGAATATTATTTTCAAACTTGGTTTCTTTTAAGATTTTCTTTATTTCATCAGCTGGTGCTGTTTTTATGGAAGGAAGTCCCAATTTCTCCCGCCTGGTAATAATAGCTTTTGAATATGGAAGTGCAACTCCATTTTCTAAAACAGCTCTTCCCTGTGAAATAAAAGCTTCAGGAACTTTACCCGAGGTAAAACATTTATTTTTTATTAATGTAAAAATTTCAGTAATCTCAACCTTTTGAGGACATAGCTCAACGCAAGTTTGACAGGTTGAACAAAGCCAAGGATTAGGGTCTTGACTTACTATTAATTTATCCTGTAACCCTAAAATCGCTTCTTCTATAATTTTCCTAGGATTATAACCTCCTTGAGTGATCAGAGCAACGGGGCAACTACTACTACATGTACTACACTGATAGCAGTAGTTTAAAGAAGCATTATGTTTTAATACATCATTTCGAAAATCAAAATTTATTACAGACATGTCTAAAAGTTTTACTTTCCATCTACTAGTTAGTTAGAAAAATACAAGAGATTTAATAAATTTTTTAGTAAATTTCAATAAGCAAATTGTTATATTAGTTTTAGATTATCAAAACCGTCAATAACAAGTTCTATTTTGAGCACCTAATTTCCCTCTTTGTTTATTTCTTTTATTCTTAATAATTTCTAAACATCATTTTTTTAGAAACCTTAATTAAAAATAGGTATAGTGATCAAGGGTGATCAAAATCTGTTCAAAATGTTGTAATCAATCAGATATAGTTTTGATGATCGATTATAGAATCAATAATGATCGATTACAGCGATTCTAATTATCGGACTTCGATAAAGTTATTCTTTTGGACTAAGAATGATCAATTCTAAAGATCGATGTGTTGAAAACAGCATCATATGATCGAAATTATGCGAATATATTCTTTTCAAAAGAGAAAATGTTGAAGAATGATCATCCTTAAATATGAAAACATCATATTATAATATTGTGGAAATAAACACTTATAAAATAAAAAAAATTTTCACAAAAAGTAAATAAAAAATAGATAAGTGATAAAAAAAATGTGTAATAATTGTAATTGTGAAGCATATGACCTATGTTCCATAGTAGGATATATGCCTGTAGGATTCTGTTGTACTAAATGCTATCTTTATAACGAGGAACACATATGTTTAAAATCAAGAACAAAAGAAAAGGTGTCTAAGATTGAACCTGTGAGCGCTACAATTGAAAATGGAGTTTTAAAAGTCGTCATTAAAAAGAATGAAGAAGAAGTTCCATTAGTCATTGATTTAGATAAGCATTTAGGTTCTGAGTAAAAATTTTTTAATTATTTAATTTTTTAGTGAAGTATAAATATTCCAAGAAAAAGTAAAAGGGTCAGCTCCCTGATAACTCCTTGAACATGAATTTGACAATGAATGAGGTGAGTATTCAACGGAAGAAGTCAGGGAACTGGTATCAGAAAATAACAAATATGTAATTTGAAGAAACAACCAAAAAAGAAAAAATATTTACATAGAAGCCAAATATTCGTTTAGCACGATGTTTAAATCTACTTCTGCGCATCGGATCTTCTTTAAAAGTTGTCGAAGCCCAGGCTCGTTTAACAATAATTCTATGAGATTTTGATAAATTGCCGTAATGTTATCTTTCCCAGCTTCATAGTAAAATTTATCTTCAATTAGGGAAAGATCTAATATCTCATATAAACCTTTTACGGCGTCCTTTATAGTTTCAAAATTCTTTTCAGCTTTTTCTTTCGATCTAAAACTATTCATAGTAACTTACTCACCTCAATAATAATATGTAAATTCTCATATATAAACATGACGATTTTCACTTATAATCATGCACCATAGCGGACATCGGATGGGCGGGTTTAGTCGCTTAACGGTGATAATAATCATATGCAATTTTTGATAGTAGTCACTTATTGAAAAACCATGAGATGTTATGTTAAATTACACTAGTTTCTTATAATGGAAAACGACAAGAAGTGTAGAAATCATTCAAATTATATTAACTTTTGATCAAAATCAAAATCAAAAACCGGGATAATGATGAATAGGAATCTTTTACTTATGAAATGGTTTATTTTAAAAGAATAGAAACAAAGGAAATTTTTTTTTTTAACAAAAGGAAAAAAAATAATGATTTTAATTTAGTCGTGAATAGGACGTCCTTTCTTATGGATTGCTTTACCTACGACAGATTCAGAACCTTCCAACACCATTTCAGATATCGTAGGATGGCTATGGACTGTCTCTGCGACATCATGGATTGTTAATCCATGTTGCATTGCTAGAGCAATTTCAGCTATTAATTCGGGCGCTTCAGCTCCAATACAAGAAGCACCAATGATTTTATAGGTTTTTTTATCGGCAAGCAGCATAATAAAACCTTCTTCTTCACCCATACACTTAGCTTTACCAAGTGATTGATAAGGAAATTGACCCATCAACACATCAATTCCCATATCTTTAGCAACTTTTCTTCTATAGCCTACAGATCCTATATTTGGAGATGTGAAAATTGTTGCTGGAATTACAGTGTAATCAGGTTTCATAACATTAACAGGAAAGCCTCCAATACTGACTAAAGCATTTGCAACTGCGATATCACCTTCATAACTGGCTACATGAGCAAGCATAAGTCCTCCTGTGACATCTCCGATTGCATAAATTCCTTTAACAGAAGTCTCTAATGTATCTTTATTGACTTTTATCACGTCACGGTCAGTTTCTATACCCAGTGTTTTTAATCCAAGATCTTTTGATCTTTTTACTCGTCCTATGGATACTAGACATAAATCAGCTTCATAGATAGCTTTATCAGCAGAATCTGTTTGATCTCGTGGAATTGATGCATCACAAGTTGTCGCTTTTACTCCAGAACCTGTGTTTTCTACAGATAATACATTTTGCGAAGTATAGAGTTCAATTCCCAATTTTTCAAACTTTTTTATTAAAACCTTTACAATCATAGGTTCTTCTGTAGCAATTGCGGAGGGAAGATATTCAAGTATAGTTACTTTACTACCAAATCTCGTAAAAATATTAGCAAATTCACAGCCAATAACACCTGCACCAATGATTAAAAGTCTCTTAGGTACAGTTTTAAAATCAGGATGTAAAATATCATCACTTGTTAAAATCCGTTCATGATCAATATTAAATGCAGGAATTAGAGCAGGTGAGGAGCCTGTTGCGATAATTACTCTGTTTGCTTTAATTACTGCATTATTTTCTCCTTCAACCGAGACCTCAAATCCATTATTAATATCTCCCCCAATAATTTTGCCATTACCTTTATAAACATCATTTTTCCAAGCCTTCTCTAATTGCTCAATTCCACCAACTAATTCTTCTACTATTTTATTTTTTCTTTCGACAGCTTTAGCAAAATCTAAATTATACTCAGATATTTCTATACCGAATTCATAAGCTTCTTTAATATTCTCAATTAAATGAGCAGAGGCATATAAAGCTTTTGTAGGGATACAACCCCAATTAAGACAAGTACCTCCCAATTTGTCTTTTTCAATTAAAGCGACTTTTGCTCCATATTGAGCCGCCCTAATAGCCGCATGATAACCGCCTGGTCCTCCACCAATAATAGCTAAATTATATTGATTTTCACTCATTTTATCCTCTATAATGATTGTTTTTCAAATTTAATTCAGAATTTTATTATTTAATAATAATAATTTTGATATTAAATTCTTATATGTTTAAGAATATGAAAGATTGATATTAATCTTTCTTTTTCTAAAATTAGATCATTTAAATACTAATTTCGATCATTTATTTATCAATATCTAATAATAACTATAAGTTATAACTTTAGAACAATAGATATAATAGATATTTTTTTATATCTTCATTAATAATAATGAATTAATAAACGAAATATTATATTATATTATTAGAAAAAATATACTTCTAAAACTAAAAACAAATAAAATTTTAAATTTAATACACGAATTTTTACGATTTGATCAAAATGGATATAATTGACCTTAAAATTTTGGAGTTACTTAAAGAAAATGGTAGAATGTCTTATAATGATATTTCTAAAAATGTGCAGAAAACAGAAGCAACAGTTAGAAGACGGGTGAAAAAACTTGTTGATGAGGGTATAATAAAGAAATTTACTATTGATTATCAAGTTGATACAAAGCAAAAACTTCACGCAACTATTAAAGTTGAACCTGATTTTAAAGATATCAAAAGAATATTGAAAGAATTAACTAATATTGAGGAAATTTCAAGATTGTGGCGATTATCAGGTGAATGTGGTTTACTTATTAAAGTTGATATTGATACAATAGAAAAATTTAATCCGTTATTAGAGGAAAAAATATCACGAATAACGGGAATTAAGATAATTGAAACATGTTTTATAACCGATATCATAAAATAATGATATGATTTTTTTAGGTAACTCTTTTTCTTCTTCTATTTAATAAAAGGTAAATTCCCGTTAACATAAATTTCTGTGACTGGATACCTAAATCTTAACGAAATTAACTCGTTTATCTTGAATTCCTTCATTTTCGGTTAAAATATTAATTACTTCGTTCTAATAACCGTAAGGAAAATAACACTTTTAAAATTTTAGAGTTGTAAGATTTTTGCAAAGTAATCTCTTATGAGAAATCCAAGTGAGAAATTCGAAGAAATAATGTCTTCGAATAGAAAGATTGAACAAAATCAAAGACCAGATAGTTTTTTAAATAGAAAATTCCAATATTCTCTGGGAGAACTTTAAGTTTCTGAGACTAAGGGTTTGTCCCTAAAAAGCCAATTCCTCTTGTGGTCATTATCTTTTCTTTAACCATTAGAACAACTCTTATTTACACATACTCTATAGTAGCTGGGGGTTTGGGGGTTACGTCAACATAAACCATTTTAGATTCAGATATTTGTAGAATTTTATCTTTTATCTCCTTTAATAGCTCGATTGGAAGATTTGTTACCTTTGCAGTTCTTGCGTCTCTGCTATTAATGGAACGAATAACAACATCATACTTACCTTGCGACTTACCTCCCAATTCAAAAAATACTCTTGCATATCCTGAAATCTGAGATGCTTTCTGAACCAGTTTATCGTGATCCCACTCTCCTTTTTCACATAGGGGAAGCTCATAAGTTCTTTTTCCATCTAATAAACCAGTAACTTTAGTGTTAAGGAAATCCTCGCTGATCGCTGCGAAAACTTGGAATGGTTCTTGCTCTCCATCACTATTGATGATCATAAATTTTCCGTGTGTATCTTTGTAGTAGTCTTCAACTGAAGATTCAACTAAATCGTGAACTTTCTTCTCGAATTGAAGATTGTCTTGAGAAACCGGACCAATAATTCTAGCAGCGAGAGCGGGTCCTGGAAAGGCTTTCCGATAAACCAACTCTAAAGGTTGTTCAAAATATTCAAGTACGTCTCGTACTTCATTCTTGGTGAGGCTAGCTACTGGTTGAATAGTTGCCTCAACTTCATATTCAATATCTAAATTGTGCTGACTTTTTACAAAGCCTGTTTTATTCCTCTCCAATAGGGCAGCCTCTTCTTCTAGGCTCATAGTTTCTTTTAAATCAGTTATATCGCATCCAAAACTTTCTTCTATATCCGGAAGTATAGTTCCATCCGAGAGAAGATCACAGTTTTCTTCTTTGATTACTCTACTTATAGTCTCTGAATATGCAGCCTTGAAAAGTCTCCTTTTTCCCTCTGCATCACCTTCACCGAAAATCTTTGGGAGAAACGTATCCTTTATATCTAATACAACGACATCCGGAAAAAGGTTTTTAATATACTCCCGTTCTTCAACGCCCCTTATTATCCTCATTAAGCCATGGTCAATAAATACCGGAATCGTATTGACATTTGCTTTTTTCAGTAAAAGATAGGTTAAGGAGCTATCTATACCCCCAGAATAGGCTAAGAATACTTTTTTGTTTTTTGCGTGTTTATGTAAGAATTGAATTGCTTTTTTGACAAACTTTTCGGGCTCACGGGGTGGATTTATTAATCTATGATTTAACATAAAATAATCTAAGCTTATTCATAAAAAAAGTATATTTATTAATTGGTTATGATTCGCCTAATTTTTTATACAAGTTTAAAGATATTTTATATAATTTTATATTATTTTTATCAGGGAAAGCGGGTAAGAGGTTTTAACTATGGAAGAAGAGGTCTCTCTTGAATTAAGACAAAAAATTGATAATATAGTAGAAAAGAGTTTTGCATTATTTATTGATAGGGCTTCAAAAGGTGGTTCGTTAGAAGAATTTTTTAAAACTTTGATTACTGAAAAAGTATATGGCAAACTCGGTCCTAGAATGAATAGGTACGTTGTTAAAAAATAGCCAAAAAAGTTATAAGAAAAACTGTTGACAGAGTATGGGAAAGACATAGAGATAAGCTGATTTTAAAACTACAAACTCTAAGCTAATTAATCATAATTAATTCGAAGATACTGATTATTTGTTTTTTTCGTTATATTTTTGATGATATTCTTCTGCTTTATAATACTCCGCAGCGGGAACAATTTCAGTAACAATTGGCTTCTTATATTTACCGGATTTATCTAACTTTTCCTTTAATTTCAATGCAGATGATCTTTGTTCTTCATTACTATAAAACACAACAGACCTATATTGAGTCCCAATATCCCAACCTTGACGATTAAGAGTGGTAGGATTGTGGATGTCCCAGAAGATTTCCAACAACTTCTCATAAGATACAATCGAAGGATTAAACTTAACTTTAACCACCTCAGCATGTCCTGTTTTATTAGTACAAACATCTTTATAGGTTGGATTCTTTGTACTCCCTCCAGTATATCCAACTTCAGTTTCAACTACACCTTCTACCCTTCCAAATTTATGTTCGACTCCCCAAAAGCAACCTGCTCCAAAAATAGCTTCTTCCATCATTAATATGATCAAAACAAAATGGATTAAAAAAAATATTGATAATTCTTTATAAAAAAAAATGGCTATCCGCAAATATTTATAATAGAAATAATGACTTTTATCTGTCAAATAAAGATAAATAATTTTTAAATGAAATTCATAAAGAATTTATCAATTTATTTTTTTAGTGCTTCTAAATCTTTTAATTCTCGATGTAACACTTTTCCAACTATGGTCTTCGGAATTTCATCGATAAATTCCACAAAACGGGGATATTTATCAAATGCCATGTTTTCTTTTGCCCATTTAATGATATCCTGTTCACTGATTCCTTTTTCTTTAAATTCTTCTTTTAATACAACATAGGCTTTGATGTTCTCCTTCCCTTCATCATCGATTATGCCAATAACGCCACATTCTTGAATAGCTTCATGATAATACAATAGTTCTTCTACTTCAGTAGGATAAACAGAATGTCCCTTATATTTGATTAAGTTTTTTAACCGAGCCTTGATGACAAAATAACCATCTTCGTCCATTAATGCTAAATCTCCTGTCCATAACCAACCATCTTTAATTGTGTTCTTAGTCTCTTCTTCCCGTTTATAGTACCCCTTCATCATTTGTGGACCTCTTGTTACAAGTTCTCCAACTTCTCCGATACCAAGAGTATTACCGTTGGAATCGCATATTTTAACATCTGTATTAGGAAAGGGCATCCCAATCGTTCCTGGTTTGAAATTTTCTTCGAAAGGGTTTGCTGTGACAGCGGGAGACATCTCGGTTAATCCATAAGCTTCTCGGAGTTTAGACCCCGTTAGATTTTCGAATGTTTTTCTTACATCGTCAGGGAGGGGTCCCGCTGAGCTCAAACAATATTTTATACTTGACAAATCATGATTATCGATTCCTTCGTAATTATTTAGGTTATTGTAAATAGCAGCTACTCCCGGAAAAACTGTAACTTTAGTTGCTTCGATAACTTCTATGACTTCGTGAGCTTCCCGAGGATTAAAGACACATGCTAGTTTCCACCCATTATGGACACACATGTTCATCATAAAACCCATGTATATATGATAAAACGGTAAAGCCGCTAGCAAAACTTCTTTACCTAATTCCTTTTCAACAAACCACGATTCAGCTTGAAAAATGTTAGCAGCAATACTTCCGTGAGTTAACATTGCTCCCTTAGGAAATCCCGTTGTTCCCCCCGTATATTGCAATTGAGCTAAATCATCCTGTGTTATTTCCACTTTAGGGGGATTCGGTGCTGTTTCCCGTATTAAATCTTCGATCATAGGATCACCTCCTATAGAAAATTCAGGAGGTTCCATAGGGTCAGGCGATAAAAAAGGTGATAGATTGCTATAAAACTTGTGTTTTACACCGGTTTCGCCTATTATAGGATCAACTAATCCAGAAAAACCTTCCCAACCGATATAACATATTGCATCACTGTCGTTTAGTTGCCGTTTTATCTCAAGTTTTTTAAATAACGGCGAGATTGGAGTAACAACTCCACCAATTTTTAAAATACCGTAATAGTAAGCAATAAACGCCGGATTATTAGTAAATTGGATTGCTACACAATCACCTTTCTTTATACCAAGTTCGGTTAATTTTGTAGCTACGCGATAAACAATATCAAGTAGCATAGAATAGGTGAGTTCGAACCCCATAAAATATGTTACAACATTATTAGGATACTCCTTCGCAGAATCTTCTAGAAAATCTATTAAATTCTTATTTGGAATCTTAACTTCTTTTGGAACTCCATTTGGCCAATATTTATAGTAAATTTTTTGATCTGACATAATTTTACTTTTATTCTAAATGTTATTTATTATTTTTCTTCTGCAAAGGTGCTTTATGAAATCGAAGGGATAACTGTTCTACATATTAGAAGATCTTATTATTAAGAAGTTAAAATTATACATTAATAATAAATAAAAATTAATTTTAAAAAAGACATTAAATTTAATATATAATAAATAATCCTCTTTTAGACTAAAACATATAGTTAGAGGCAATTTAATATCCTATTATTTAAATAAGGTTTTAAAAATGACAGATCGAGAAGGTGCGTTTAAATTATGCATTTTTGGAGATGGAGGCGTAGGAAAAACGACTCTTGTTAATAGATATCTCACAAAAGTGTTTGATGAAGACATAAAAATGACTGTTGGTGCTGATTTTTATGTGAAAGACTTAGAAATAGATGGAAAGAAAGTGGTTATCCGAATTTGGGATTTTGGGGGAGAACAACGCTTTAAAGTACTTTTACCTAGCTTTGCTAAAGGTGCTGATGGGGGAATATTTATGTTTGATATAACTCGATATACAAGCGTAAAAAATATAGATGATTGGCTTTCTATTTTTGAGAAAAATGTCAGAGAAAAAGAAAAACAAATACCCATCATTATGGTGGGAGGGAAACTAGATCTCCAAGAAAAACGATCTGTTGAAACCGAGGACGCTATTGTATTGTCTGAAAAATATAATTTACAAAGTTATTTTGAATGTTCTTCCAAAACTGGCGATAAAGTAGAAGATATTTTCGAATCCGTAACTCGAAAAATGATGAAATTTACAGGATTACTATAATTACTTATTTTTAATTTTACCTTATTCCTTTTTGTTACAATTGCTTATATAGCATATAAGAGGAAACTATCCACACCCATATCAATATTGATAATGTCATAATCCATTGTGTTATTGAACTAAGAAAAATTAAGTGTAATAAGAAAGTTCCTGCAATTATAAATCCAAAAAAAGCAATAGATTTTGGAAATTTCTCATCTTTCAACATCAGAACGCTAAAAAGGCCTATAAAGATTAAACCATCAACCCAACCTAGAAATGCGAATATACCATGGATAAAAGAAACTACAACATTACTTCCCCAAAAAAAGCCAACAAATGTTAAGGAGACTCAATAAATAATTGATCCAATTAATGCTAATTGTCGGATAGGTTCTTTCGTATCCTCATTATCAAAGGATTTTCCCAAATAAACGCAGAATGGAATACCTATAATACCCGTTAAAATCAACCCCGAACGGTAGATTATCCCACCATATCCATCCCCTAAAAAACTTATTGCCATCCTTGTCATATCATAATTAGGATACAGCAGAATTCCAATTAAGTGTGTAAATAAACTTATCCCAAAAGAAAGTAATCCAGAAATACTTGCAGGAAATGAATTATTAAGCTTTTTGAAAAAGGGAAACTCTTTTTTCATGATAAACGGGTTAAAAAAGAAATTAGATTATTGTTACTCATCACTCAGAGGTTCTCTTTATAACTTTAACCAAGCCCTTTTTTCTTAATTTATCTAACATATCTTCGATTTTTTCGACAGGCTTCTGCGTTATCTCAGCACATTGTCCTACTGAATTCATTCCATCACATACTTTTAAAAGTTTAAATTCGTCCATAGAAATCATTCCTAATTGAACGCTCATAGGTTGCACTTCCTTTACCACAATTGGAATTTTCACTTCTCCACCTGGTTCGACGCTAGGTCCTCCAACATCACTCATACTTGGTGAATCTCCAAAAAATGATCTAACTCCCGTGACATCGTAATTTTCGTCAATGTATATGTAAACTGTATGTTCTTGAGCGGAAACATCATCTACATCTTCAGGATCAGGATACGGATTTACATGTTTGTTTTCTTTCGTGTAAATCCCCATTTTTAATCCCGCTTTAATTTCATCTTTATCTACCCTAATATTGACCATTTCGGTACAAATTTCGCACCAAGCCCATGCCTCTATTAGGCTAAAATATTTCTTCACTTTATTCTCTGGCATCGTACTTATCAAAAAAATAACTTTTCTATAAAATAAAATGAGCTTTATAATTATTATGTTGTGAATTAATATAAATATTGATTACGATTATTTCCTTGGAAACATAGATAAAAATTAGTTTTTAAAATCGAAAATAATTAAAGTTATAAGATATTTTATTATCCATTACATTTAACCAAGACTAACAATAATAACCATGTCAAGTTATAAAAAAAACATGTGTTTCTCTTGTGGACGCCCTATAGCCCCTTATGAAGCTGCAGTTCATTTTCCTTGTCCTCAGTGTGGAGATGTTACCATTTGGAGATGTGAACGCTGCAGAACTATGGGAAACACTTATAAATGTCTTCGTTGCGAATTTAAAGGGCCTTAAATAAAAGTTTAGAGCGTATACCTAAAATGGGAGAATTTGTAGCACTAATAGATGTAGTACCAGAAGATATTGATGTAGATTTTGAAGATTTCGTTTCAAAATTGAAAAATGTACTTCCAGATAATGTTGTTATTGAGCATTACGAGATAAAACCCGTAGCATTTGGTTTGAAAAAAGCAAGAGTACGAGTTAGGTATCCTGAGGAATGGGGAGGTACCGATAGGGTTGAAGAATTACTTGGACAAGTTGAAGGCATCCAGGGAATTGAAGGAATTGCATTCAGTAAAGCGTAATATTCTAACCAAATATTCTAAAAAAGTTTTACTTTTAGTATATTTACACTTTCATACTGTTCTTTTAAAAAGTTTATCCAACTCTTTAAATGAGAAAAATTTAAGCGTTGGTCTTCCATGTGCACAATGAAACGAATCCTTGCAGTTTGCTAAATCAATAATTAACTTTCTAATGGATTGTAACGACAAATCGTCTCCTCCACGAATACTTTTGTGACACGCTAAATAATTTATAATTTCCTCTAATTTATCTGAAAAGCTCTTATCTTTTCCGATATCGGTTATGTCACTGATGATTTCTTTAATAATATGCAAATTTGGAGTTCTTCCCATGATTATTGGAACTGCTCTTAACACAAAAGTATTCCCTCCGAAATGCTCAAAATCAAAGCCTAACTTTGTAATTTCTTTTATATTACTTACTAAGAAGAATTTCTCGCTTGGACTAACCTCAATTTTAAGAGGTGTAATTAACTTTTGTTTATTCTTTATAGAATTCTTATAAAAATCGTAAAAATATTCTTTATTAACGCGTTCTGAAGCAGCGTGCTGATCTAATATGTAGAAACCCCCCTCGCCATTTTCATTAATTCCCTCTAAAAGTATATATGTTTTGTTACTTAACTGACCCGTTCGAGATATTAATCGTAATTTAGGAAAGTTTTTCAAATCGATATAGTTTCCTCTTAAAGCTGAGTCTATCGAAGACAAATCTCCGGGCTCATTAACAATATCACGGTTAGTTAAATTTAACTGAACCGTTTTTTCTAACACTTCTTTCTCTATTTTTGAAGCTTGACGAGTAGCAACATTTTCAAAACGCTCAACTTTTTCATGGTGATCTTCATTATATCTTTCGCTATCACCATTTGAACTCTCTGATTCCTTATACAATTCTTCTCTGTTATCGTCGGGTTTAGGTGATGTAAATTCCCTGATTTCTGAATAAGTATAAGTATCTTCTTTTTCTATAAACTTTTCTTCAACAAATTTACGAACAATATTATACACTTTGTTGTAGATGTAATCTTCGTTTTCAAACCGAACCTGCAACTTTTTTGGATGAACATTAAAATCAATTACGGAAGGGTTAATTTCAAGATTCACGATGAAAAACGGAAATTTTCCAATCATTAAGGTTCCTTTATATGCCTCTTGAAAAGCCCTAAATATAAGATCACTTATAACATATCGCCTATTTAATAGGAAGCTTGAGTGGGTTCTATTATTTTTAGAAATTTCACTATGCCCAATTAACCCATAAAGGATAAAATCATCTTCCTTATAATTAATGGGTTCCATCAAACTTGCTATTTTTTTCCCATAAATATGAAAAACTGTCGTTTTCAAATCATTTAAAGCGGGACAATTAAGGATGGTCAGATTATTATGCGTATAGATGAAATGTAGTTGAGGATATGCTAAAGCATAGCGTTGTATTATGTCAGTTATGTGACCCAGCTCGGTAGGGTCTTTTTTTAAAAACTTTAATCTAGCGGGGATATTATAGAATAAGCTCTTAACCTTAATATTCGTCCCTATTGGACAAAAGACTTCTTTCCTCTCTAAAATTTTACCATCCTCTAGAGTTAACTGCACTCCTCTTTCTCTCTCTTTAATCCTTGAATTTATTTCAACTTGGCTGACTGCTGAAATGCTAGCTAAAGCTTCCCCTCTAAAACCCAAAGTAGATAAATGTTCTAAATCCTCTATATTTACAATTTTGCTACTTGTATGTCGCTCAAACGCTACACCAATCTCATCAGGAGGGATTCCAATGCCATCATCTATTATCTGGATTAAACTTTTTCCAGCTTTTTTGATTATTATGCGTATTTCTTTCGCTCCAGCATCTATACTATTTTCAATTAATTCCTTTACAATGTTTGCCGGTCTTTCTACGACTTCTCCGGCTGCAATCTTTTCTGCGTCAACAATTTTCTTTATTTTACTTCTTTTCAACTTATTCCTAATCCATCGTTAATCATTATAATTTTAAAAAGCTTATATGGATCAAATAACCATCAAATATAAAATAAAACTCTATTAAGATTTAAATAAAAACAGCATATTGAAATAATGAGAGGCGACAACAAAATTCTTTTAAATTTCGATTAATAATTAAAATTATCCATCTCAATTAAATTACATTTTGATATTATTATGAGCGAAGAAGCACGCTATACTATTCATACCAATATGGTTTATCTACTGATTTCTATGACAATATTTCTCATCATTACCAGAATCATTGTAAAATTATTCGTTTTACCATTATTTCTAGATGGATCTAGAGATGTAGATTTTAGAATTCTCTTACTAGGATTAAAAAACGGTTTAATTAATTTTTACGATCAGGTTAAAGTACCAGAAGGAGTACCGGATTGGCCACCTTATTACCTCTACTTTTGGTATTTCATCTTTTATCCAATGGGTTTGATTCCTTTAGAAATCGGTGTTTATGTATGGGATATACTACGGTTAATAATCTCTAGTTATATAGTTCTCAAAGGATTTAAAATAATTAAAAATAGAACAAATTTGTTATGGTTCTACTTTACTATAGCAGTTGGTTTTCTCATAGATGGGTGGTATAATAACTGTAACTTCTTAATTATATTTTTTTTACTATTGTCTTACATGTCTTTAGAAAAAGATAAAATGTGGGTATCAGGGATATTTTTTGCCCTTTCAACTATAAAAATAAATTCAGTTCTATTTATCCCAGTTTTACTTCTCGCTAGAAAAATCAAATTCAAAGATTTAGTATATTACATTATACCTTTCGCTGCTTTATGTTTGCCATATATAATTTTTCCTGATTATCTTTTTCAGATGCTAGACAATTGGTCGAATAACACTCCAGGTATTCAAGGCCTTACTTTTCTAGATTCTATAATATGGAAAGCAGTGCAACCTTCACACTTAATATTTTTAGGATTTATGTTGGTAATGATTTTTGAGCGTCTTGAGCATTATGAGAAAGGACACAGAATCAGAACTATTATAGTTTATATCCTAATATTTTTCTATATCTATATAAGCATTACAGTGTGGATATTGCCTCTTATCTTTATTTATTGATGTTTGCTAATTTCTCTTTTATTAATATAAGCCTTTTCATTGCTTCAATAGGAGTTAGTGAGTTAATATCAATATCGGCAATAATTTCAGCCAACTCTCCGAAGGATGCGTCATCTACTGGTTCTTTTACGATTTTTGGTTTAAAAAAAGTAGTTTGGACATATTTCTTTTCCCTTGTGCTGCTTGACTGTGGTATCTTGCTGCTATCCGCTTGGGAGCTGATTGTTTTTTCTACCTCAAAGGATTTTTCCACTAATATTTTTTTGACTTTAACTAATTCATCCTTAAATCGATTTAACTCGTTTTTTTTTACTTCTAAATTTGAATTTATTAGATTTAACGCGTTCTTTTTTTCTTGGAGTAGTTTATCGTGATACTTCCCATTAAACGATCCATTACCATTTTCTTTTACTGTAGCTTTAAAAGGATCTTTTTCCTCAATTTGTTCTAAGATTTCAAACGCTCTTATGATAACATCATCGGGAATACCTGCTAATTTAGCAACGTGAATTCCATAAGATTTATCAGTACTTCCAGGCTGTAATTTACGAATGAAGTTAATGCTTCCATCGTCATTTTCAATAATATCAAGATGATAATTTTTTACTCGAGGTAAATATATTTCCGTTAATTGGTGATAGTGAGTACTGAATAGTGTCTTAGCTTTTAATTCATGCAACTTTTCGAGAGTCGCTAAGGCGATACTTTGACCATCGCTGGTACTGGTACCTCTTCCCAGTTCATCTATAATTATAAGACTTTTCTCCGTAGCAAAATTCAAGATTTTTGCGGTTTCGGTCATTTCAATCATAAATGTGCTTAATTTTCTTGCTAAATCGTCAGAAGCACCAATCCGAGTAAAAATATTGTCAATTATGCCGAGATTTGCTGATTTTGCCGGTACAAAACAACCCATTTGAGCAATTATACAAATTAAAGCCACTTGTCGAAGATATGTACTTTTTCCTGCCATGTTTGGACCAGTAATTATTAATACCTGCTCTTTATTGGTATCCAAATAACAATCATTGGGTATAAATCTTTCTGAGAGATTAATCTGCTCTACAACGGGATGTCTTCCCTCTTTTATTATAATTTTGTCTTCAGTATTCATCTTAGGGCGACAATAGTTATATTTCTCAGCAACCTCAGCAAAACAAGCTAACACATCAATATAAGCTATAGTTCTGGCAGTTTCTAGGATCTCTAATGTTTTTCCTACGACTTTATCTCGAATTGTACAAAAAATTTCGTATTCTATTTCATTTATTTGTTCTTCAGCGTGTACAATTTTTTCTTCAAGTTTTTTTAATTCGCTGGTAGTATATCTCTTTGCATTTTTCAGTGTTTGGCGTTCTATGTATTCGTTTGGTACTTTAGGGATATCTTTTAGCGTTCTTAGAGTAATTTGGATGTAATAACCAAGGATGTTATTATGTCCTACCTTAAAACCAGAATTTAATTTCCATCTCTTTTTTTGTGTGTTCTCATAATCAAGAAGATAACCTTTACCATTCTGAAGAACATCTCTTAAATCGTCAATCCTTTCATTAAAACCCGATCTTATCAAATTACCCTCTTTAATTGTGGTTGGAGGATTTTCTTTGATTGAAACCTCAATGATACTCTGGATCTCTTTAAAATCATTAATTTTGTCATTAAAATCTGAAATTTCTGGAATACTAGTTTCTTCTAATAAATTTTTAATTTTAGGCACTCTTTCTAAAGCATGTTTAATGTTAATTAAATCGCGAGCGTTGGTATTCCTTGAGTAATTGATTCGGTTAACATACCTTTCAAGGTCACCAATCACCTTTAATTCTTCCCTTAATTCCGATCTTAAAAAAACATCGTCTTTAAACTTATGAACAACATTAATCCTCTGATTAATTTCATTAATATCAGTTAATGGTCGGAGAATGATTTTTTTTAATAATCGAGCCCCCATAGGTGTGTGCGTCTGATTAAATATTGAGTATAATGTTGTGTCTTTCCCTTTTTCCCAAAGCGAATTGACTAATTCCAAATTTCTCTGTGTAACATAATCAATATGTAATATCTTTTCTTCTCGAATATAATTGATCTTGAATAGGTTAGGAATTACATCTCTCTGGGTTTCTTTTAAAAAGGCTAATAACCCTCCAGAAGCTTGAACTGCTAATTCACTATTTTCAAGACCAAAGCTATTTAAATTGGAAATTTTAAAGTGTCTTTTAATTAAATTAGAAGATTCATCAAAGTCAAAAACAATGTCCTCATATGTTTTAATTAGGGCGTCGTTCAAATCAGTTAACAACATAAAGAGGTGTTCATCTTTTTTTAATTCAGTAGGTACTATTACTTCGACTGGATCATATTGCGAAAAAACGCTCAATACTTTTTCTAACGAGTCTTGTTCACTTTTTAAAAATTCTGTAGTAACAAATTCTCCCGTCGAAAGATCTACGAATGCTATGCCAAAACCTTTTCTATCCTTAACAATTGAGCATAAATAGTTATTCTCGTTTGATTTTAACATATCTAATTCAGTAATGGTTCCTGGAGAAAGAATTTGAACGACTCCCCGCTTAACTATCCTACCTTTTACAGTTGAAGGATCCTCCAGTTGATCAACAACTACAACAGTTTTTCCTAAGTTTACTAAATTTTTTAGATAATTACCTGCATGGTGAGGAATGCCAGCAAGTGGATATGCGTCGTTGCCTACTTTTCGCTTTGTTAGTGTAATTCCTAATAATTTAGAGACTCTGACAGCATCATCATAAAAAAACTCATAGAAATCCCCCATTCTATAAGCAATTAAATGATTAGGATATTTATTTTTGTGACTTTCTTTCACACTGTACCAATGTTTCATCATAGGAGTTAAATCTTTGAATTTCCTATCCTCCATCGAATCTTTATTTGACATTATAAGAAAGGAATCAATTTTTAGAATTAAATATTACAAGACTATAAGTTTTTAAAAGAAATTTATAATATTTATTAGAAAATTAATAAAATGTAGTTTTATTAAATTCTCGAGCATTTCTCTAAACCTTTTTATTTCTTATAACATGATAAAACTTAAAATTATTAAAACGAGTTTGAGATACTATGAGTAATCAAGAATTAATCTTGTACGAAGTTAAAGGTCGTATAGCTACAATTACTATAAATAGGCCAGAAAAAGCACACGCTTTCAGTATCAATATGCTCCAGATGATGCATAAAAGGTTATTAGACGCAGATGAGGATGAAATAGCAAAGTGCATTTTAATCAAGAGCACAGGGGAGCGTTTCTTTTCGGCAGGGTACGATTTAAAAGAAATCCAAGGAGACCCTGAAAAGATTTCTCAAATTACAGAATGGGGTAGAAAAGTAAATGAAACGATGCTTATGATAAAGAAACCAATTATCGCTCAAGTTCAAGGGATAGCTGTGGGTTTTGGTGTTTTGATGATTTTAGCATCTGATTTAAGAATTTTCGCGGATCGACCAAAGGAGGAATTATATTTAAGACTTCCTGAGATTGCGATTTCAGCATTTCCGCAAACAGGAGCAACGCTTTTGCCATTATTGGGTTTCGGGTTAACTTATGCCAAAAATATGTTATTTACTGCCGATAAAGCTGGATTAGAAGAGCTCAAAAATATTAATTTTCCAACACGTATAGTTCCTCTTGATTCAATCGATTTGGAAACGAGAAAATTCTTGAAAATCTTAACCAAACACCAAACAGAATTCCTATTCTTCATAAAATCCATGTTAACAATTATGAACAAAGCTTACATTAAATCCTGCTTCGATTTAGAAGATGAGTGCGGAAAAGTAGCTTTTGCAAAAAAATCTATGAGAGAATTAGACGATTTTATAAAGGATTTGCATGAAAAATTTCCATAATTGACAAAACTATTTTAAATATTTAATTTTTTTGATGTTTTTCTAGCCATATAAACATATCTTGAAAAACTTGTGCTCTATTTTTTTCATTCCATAATTCATGAAGAAGTCCGTCGTATTCCCTATATGTTTTATCTTTAGTTTTAATATTTTCAAAGAATTCTTTATTCGCTTCCTTATCCACTATTTTATCATTTCCCGCTTGTAAAATCAATGTTGGACATAATAAGTTAGTAGCGTTTTCCATAGTCCACTTCATCGAGCTTTCCATTTCAGCAGCGGATCTCAAAGAAATCTTTTCAATTTTTTTCTTGTCTGATATATGCTTGCGTAAAATCTTAATATCACTTGTTAAAAGGTTTTGTTCTATTACCATATCTGTAGTTTTATTTGGAGAAATTTTAGAAATTGGTCCAGTAATTTTCTTACCCAATCTTTTACTTAAAGATAATTTTTTGGAAAATCTCAATAACAGAGATGATGCTATAACACCATGTAAAGCGGGATGATTAATCGCAAAAATTAAGGAAACCAAACCCCCGAAGGATTGACCCATTAAAAAAATCTTCTTATCCTTTGCACTTTCTTTTATTAAATCTATAAATAGCACTATATCTTTCTGAATATGTTCCATGCTATCAATGTGTCCAGGATTGTTACCTGCATTTCTCCAATGACCTCTAATATCAAATGCGTAAACTGCGTATCCGTTTTCCGTCAAATATTCCGCAGGGACTTCTATTCTATCGGAATGAGCCCCCCAACTATGTAGAGCTATAATATATGCTTTGATGTTTTCGGATTCAGGTAACCAATATTGATAGAATAACCTTCTAGTCTCTCTACCCTCAAAATGACCTTTTTTGTTAATCATAATATGTAGCTCATAGATTAATTTTCAAATGAATACTCTTATTTATGAAATATAATCTTTATACTTTTCATTACATTGGAAGCTATTTAGTGAAGTATTAAGTGTTAAGACCAAAAATAACAAAAGTTTTTAATTTTTTAATGAACTCTTTAAAAATAAGGTTTCTTCAAAACCTAATTGTTAAATTAAGTTGATCTTTATTATGAGCGAATTGAATTTGATTAAAATAGTTTTACTTGGTAGAGGGGGTATGGGTATAGTAACAGCTTGTGAAATAATAGCAGAAGCTGCATATTTAAGTGGTAACTTTATCGACGTCCAGGCATATCCCTCCTTTGGTGCAGAAAGAAGAGGTGCTCCTGTCCAGGCGTATGTAAAATTATCTAGAGCGGAAAAAATATATGATCGTTCTCAAATTGAAAATCCGAATATCTTAATCGTATTTGATGATAGCGTTTTAGATAAAGATATCACTCAATCGTTAGAAAGAAATGGAGTGTTTATTGTAAATTCAGATAAAAACCCAGAACATTTTGTTGCTGAATATAATCTTAATGATTCTATTAAAGTAGTTGTTGCAGATATCAGTAATTTAGCTCTCGAAAAAAATTTAACTATAGACGGAAATCCTGTAATAAACACTCCGATTTTAGGTCTTCTTTCAAAAGCATTACCCGATCTGAATTTAGAGAATTTAAAAGATGTTTTATTCACTAAAATGGGAGAAGAGTTAGGAAACATTAACTACGATTTAATCGAGAAAGGTTATAATCTGGCAAAATTACTATAACCTTGAGTTTTTCATCATAGGGATCAAGAAATTGGCAACTTAACAATAAATATGCTTCCTTTATTTCTACCTGCGGATTCAGCTTTAATTTCCCCTTTGTGTGAATCCACTATTTCTTTAGAGATGTATAGTCCTAATCCCGTTCCTTGGATATCGATATATTCATAACCTTCACCATATCGTTCTAATTTACCAAATCTTGTAAATAACATATCCATCTCCTCTTGAGAGATGCCTATTCCCGTATCTTTTATAGAAAATTCTGCCATATTTTCTTTTTTCCTTAAGTTTACCTCTATATCCCCATTTGGAGGAGTATTTTTAATGGCATTTGAGAGTAAATTCATTATTACTTGCTCGATCCTTACTTTATCCAATTCAATAAAGAGAGATTCTGGAAGTACAAGATTCAAATTAATATTTCTTTCTTTTATTGAATACATTAGTTCATTAGAAATTTCTCGTAATATTTTGCTCAAATCATTTTTTTCTTTTACAAGTTTGAACTTTTCATATTCAATTCGAGAAATATCAATGAGGTTATCAACTAAATGTTTTAATCTTTTCCCTCCTTTCTCAATAAGTTCTATTATTTCGAGTTCTTCTTTTTTTAATTTATCACCATAAACTGTCATAAGTAGTTCACAACCTCCACTAACGGAAACCAGAGGTGTTTTCAATTCATGTGAAACCCTAGAAATCAAGTTTTTTCGAAGTTTGTCAAGTTCTTTCAATTTTTGAACTTCCTCGTTAATCAGAAACTCGGCTTCTTTTTTCGCAGTGATATCTGTAAATAGCGCTTGGACAAATGTTTCATCATTAATTTTCATTAATGCTGCTTGTAAATTTGTCCAAAATATCGTTCCATCTTTTTTTTGTATTTGGACATCTATCCTATGAATTACTTCTCCCTTTATAAACTTTTTAAAAACTTGTAGAATTGTAGATAAATGGTCTGGATGAATAACTGAAAGATCCATGAACTTACGACCAACTATTTCTTCTGGGGTGTAACCAAACATTTTTTCTGCTTTTGGGTTCATATCTACAACCACTCCTTGAGTGTCGATTAGTACCACCGAAAATGGCGTGTTATCGTAAAGATTGCGATATTTTCTCTCTGATTCTCTTAATTTTTCTTCTAAATTATATCTCTCTGTGATATCGATAAATGTTCCTTCAAATCCATACGGAATCCCTTGTTTATCTAGCATTAAATGAGAATTTAATTGAACAACAACTTTTTTGCCTTGCTTTGTTAAAGACGGGCATATATAATTCTTAACATAATTATTTTTTAATATCTGCTCTTTGTAATTACTTCGATCTTCTGGGTATTGCCAGAAATCTGTTACTTTTTTACCTATTAAACTTTCTGAAAGGTCGTATTCTAGAATCTTATTATGTGCGGGATTATGATTCAACATTATTCCATCTAGGTTAACTTGATAAAAACCCACATCAAGATTATTAATCATGTTACGATATTTAAGCTCAGATTCTTTTAAGTCCTCTTCTGCTTTTTTTCTTTCTGTAATGTCTTCAGTACGCACAACTATTAAATCTGGATCGACGAAACTATAATTTACAAGTAGAAATTTTTCTTCATTAGAGAATTGAAATCGATAATTAATTTCTCGTTTAACATGAATTTTATTATTCAAACATTTATGTAAATCATTTAAAATGTCTAAGCGATCTTTGTACATTTCAGTAGCTTTATTTCCTAAAAAATTTTCTACGCTTCCATGCGTTATTTTTGCCGCAGCGTTGTTGTAATCAATTAAAATAAAATCACCGTTCACCTTTTTCCAAGTATACGCAGGTATCGATCCTTCTTTAAACAACGCTTTGAACATATCTGCTGATTCCGTTAGTTTTTTTAATGCGTTTTTACGTTCCGTTATATTTTTAGCTACCCCTAATACGGCGTATATTTCATTATCTTTCTTAAGAGGAATTCCATAAGTTTCTAAGTAAATATAGTCCCCCATTTTAGTTTTAAGTTTGTACTCGCTCTGGGCAGATTGTTTTCCGGTTTTTCTTATTTCCTTCGTTACTTTATATGCTTTAATCAAATTATCTCTATCTAGTAAATCAATAAAAGAAACATTAGGGATATCTTCTCTCTCCATGCCAAGAGCTATTAATGTTAAATCACTAGCATCAAGGAAATTACCATTCAAGTCATTTACGTAAATTAAATCTAACGAGTGTTCAAATAGTTCTTTGTATTTTTCTCTAATTTCTTCCTTATTATACTCTATCTATATCACCTTTAGAATTGATATTTATGCATAACTGATGTTTTTCTAAAGAGATAATGAAATTGTTGAATATAAATTTCTTTCGATTTCCAAATGTCAAAAACCTAACTTCTTATTTTGGGGAAATATATTTTCAGTTTTTTTCTAGTTTAAAACGAAAATGATATTTTAAATATTTCTTGATGTAAATCCCTATTTCAATTAATAGGAAGAGTTTTATTACAATAGATATTAGTTTTTATATTGGTTATTATTCATTAAATTGTGAGATATCTATGGTAAATACTAAAAAAGATTATCAAAAAATCCTCGGATCAGTTCAAAAACCTGTTAAAGGTGAAGCTGGAAAAACAGGAACATGGAGTCCCAAGAAACCCATAATTGATCTAGAAAAATGTATTCCCGTAAAATCTGGAAAACCTAGTTGTTTTAATTGTTGGTTATTTTGTCCAGAAGCAGTAGTAACAAGGACAATACCTCCAGAAATAGATTTAGAATATTGTAAAGGATGCGGAATCTGTCAGGAAGAATGTCCCGTGAAAGCAATTTCTATGGAAGAGGTGAAAATTGAGTGACAATTACAGAAAAAAAGCCTGATTTAAGTGATAGAAAAATAAAAATTATAACTGGAAATCACGCGGCAGCACATGCTCTCAGACAAGCAAAAGTCGGAGTTATAGCTGCTTATCCAATAACTCCACAGAGCCCTGTAGTTGAAAAGATCGCAGAGTTTGTGTCTAAAGGTAAATTAAAAGCCCGATTTGTGAAAGTAGAATCAGAGCACTCTGCCCTTGCAGTATGCTGCGCAGCCTCAGCTACGGGTTCTAGAGTTGGTACAGCAACTTCCTCCCATGGTCTAATGTTGATGTATGAAATGTTACCATGGGCTTCTGGAAATAGACTGCCGATTATAATCAACTTAGCAACCAGAGCTACTGGTGCTCCTTGGTCAGTTTGGACAGATCATCAGGATTTTATAACAATACGCGATGTTGGCTGGATTCAGATGTTTTGCATGGATAATCAAGAGATTTACGATACCAACCTACAAGCCTTCAAAATAGCAGAAGATTCACGGGTTTTTCTTCCAACTATAGTTGCTTATGATGGTTATATCTTATCTCATACGATGATGCCAGTTTCTATAGAAAATCAAGATGATATTGATAGTTTTTTACCTCCATTAGAACATCATTACAATCTTTCTGATGTTTCTGTAGTGAAAGGGATAGATCCAGTAACCACTCCTCATTTAAGAGATAGAGGGTCTGAAGGTATCGCTCCGGGATATTTTGAATATCGATATGCGATGCAAAAGGCTCTTGAAAATTCAATTGAAATCGTAATGAATGTTCATGACGAATTTTCAGAAAAATTTGGACGTTCTTATGGAAATGGTATTTATAAAACATATTTAGCTGAAGACGCAGATATTTTAATATTTGCGATGGGATCAGTTGCTTCTCAAGCTCGGAATGTTATTGGTCAGCTTCGTAAAGAGGGATTAAAAGTTGGCTTAGTTAGTCTGAAGTTATTTAGACCTTTCCCCGCTTCACAATTGCGAGATTTATTTGAGAAAACGAAACTCGTGGTAGTTTTTGATAGAGATATTGGATATGGCTATGAAGGGGTCTTGTCGTACGAATTGAAAGCAGCGTTATATGGTTTAAAACAAGCTCCGTTTATTAAAGGTTTTATTGTAGGATTAGGCGGTAGAGATGTAATCGATCAACATATTACCATAGGAGTGACGAAAGCAATTAAAGAATCGGAAAAAGGAGTAATTTCTCATGACACTGATTTTATTGGTTTAAAATTGGAGGACTTAGGTGATTATGACGAGAAAGAATATTTTAAAGGAGGATAAAAAAAATGGTTAAACTTATGGAAATTCCAGAAGAAGAGTATATATTTCCAGGCACTAGAGCGTGTGCGGGATGTTCGATGGCGTTAATATATAGAATAGCTCTAAAGGCATTAGGTCCAAAGACGATAATTACTGTTCCTGCATCGTGTTTAACTGTGTTACACGGAATGCAAGGATTTTGTACTACAAAAGTGTCGGTACTTCACACTCCGTTTGCTACTACAGGTGCTTCAGCGTCGGGAATCGTTGCATCACTTGAAGACAAAGGATTAGCTGACGAAGTTAACGTACTTGCGTTTGCAGGTGATGGAGGTACTGTAGATATTGGAATTCAGAGTTTAAGTGGGGCTGTAGAAAGAGGTACGAATTTTATTTACGCTTGTTACGATAATGAAGCTTATATGAACACGGGCGTTCAAAGAAGTGGAAGCACACCCCCTGGTGCTTATAGCACTACTACACCTAATGGTAAAACGGGATATAAGAAAAATATGGCTAAAATTCTAGAGGCTCACGGTATTCCCTATGTTGCTACAGCCATTTCTTCCTACCCTCTTGATTTATTCGAGAAATTTAAAAACGCTCAAAAAATTAATGGACCAAAATATATACATATTCTTGCTCCATGCCCTCCAGGTTGGGGATATAATCCCAAAGATTCAATTGAGATTGGGAGATTAGCAGTCCAGACAGGTTTCTGGCCATTATACGAAGTGATTGAAGGTAAATTCATTTTATCAAAGGATAGTCAAAGATTTTTAGATCCCACAAAACGCAAACCTATCGGTGAATATCTAAACATCCAGAAAAGGTTTAAAAGTATTTCTAATGAAGACATTGAGATACATCAAAATTATATTGAAGAACAATGGAAACAGATTAAAAAACGAATTGAGAACGATTAAATTAAATTCTTCGTAATACATTATGAACTTTTGATTATTTTCTTTTTTTTGATTTCTCTAACAAAGTAGTCTAGATATAGAAAAAAATATAAATTAATTAGAGTTAAAAATACTTGAATCTCTATGCTAAAAACATACATTTTCGACGAAGCTAACAAAAAATGGATTGAAGAAGATAAAAGTTTACTGTACCACGATCTGTGCGCTATTTTGGATGAAGAACGCAATACTATTTATCTATGGAACGGACCAAAAAGTTCTCAAGAAAAACTGAAAAAAGGATATGGACTGTTAGAGTCCCTAATGTCTTACTACCCAACCATCAATTTTCAATTGTTAGTATTAAAGAAAAAAGTACCAAATCATATTCAAAATAGGATAGATATAATGTTATATGAACTAAAACAAAAAGATAAAAAAGACTATTATAAGTTTTCCCGATTTGCTACAATTAGGTCATATCTAATTTTTCTGCTAGTTTCGATAATTTTACCTGTCTTATCTTTTGTAAACCTTATTTCTTCATTATTTTGGATAAAAATAGACGCAAATTTTAAAATTGGAGCTGAAGTCTATGATAATTGGTTATTAATTTCTTTTATATTGATAGTTTTATCTTTAATTTTCTTTAGTATTATAATACTTATAGGAATAATTGAAATTGAATACCAAGTTATAGTTTTTTCCTTGTTAGGGATATTAGTTTGCGGTGGTTTAATTGCATATTTACAACAAGGGATATTTTTGTTTTTATTTCAAGAGGGATCTTCTTCTTCAATTTATTATATCAAACAAAATGATATGGTTGAGTTTCTGATCGTAGTTGCGTTGGGAATTATAGTTTTTGAGGTACCAAATGTAATAAAACTTTTCTCATTCATAAAAACTTACAGAAAATTCGTTTTTTAAAAATACTACCCTTTATTAAATTATAAATATAAGAAAAATTTCAAGATATCAAATGGCTGAAGCAGCAAACATTCTTCCAGATATGGAAAAAGAAGACTTAAGAATTTTAATGGCAATTGAAATAGGAATGAAAAGATCTGAATTTGTTACGGTGAAAAATATAAAATTTTATTCCCGGTATCCAATGGAAGAAACCCTGTTTCGTCTAAAAAAAGTACATAAATGGAATTTAACCATAAGAGACTCTTCCAAAAGCGAGGTGGCTTATACACTCAATTCTATTGGTTATGATGTGCTAGGACTTCATACTTTGGTCCAGAAGAAGATAATAAGTCAATTAGGCCCATTAATCGGTAAAGGAAAAGAATCAGATGTTTACGGGTGTATGGATGATAATAATAATATATTCGCTTTAAAAATATATAGAATAGGTAGAACCAGTTTTAAGAACATTAAAAAGTTAAGAAGTTTTCAAGGGGAACGAAAGCATATATCTTGGTTATACGTTAATAGACTTGCCGCTAAAAAAGAATTTGAAGCTTTAGGTGAAATTTATAAACTTAAATTGAACACTCCTAAACCAATAGGTTTTAATAGACACATAATAGTGATGTCATACCTGAGAGGAAAGGAGTTAGCATATTCTCTAAATATTGACAATCCAAGTAAGGTTTTTAATAAGATTATTAAACAAGTGAAAAAAATATATCAGAATGCGAATATGATCCATGGAGATTTAGGAGAATTTAACATTGTCTTAGATCATAAAGATAATATCTTAATTATTGATTGGTTACAATGGGTTCCTTCAGATCACCCAAATGCTAAATCGCTATTAGAAAGAGATATAGAGAACATATGTAATTTTTTCAAAAAGAAATATCATATCGAAAGCGACCCTTATAAGATTATTCAGTCGTTCTATAAAAAATAACTTTAAAATCAATCCTTTTTTAGATTTCCTTGGATGATTACATCTTCTAATTCTTCCAAAATATCTGTTTTCAGATTGATCGTACGCGAATTCAAATAGGTTATCACTTCCTCTAACTTTAGTTGTTTGTTCAAAATTGATAATTTCAAAGCAGCGTTCTCCTTACCTACTCTAATTAATTCTTTTAGTCCCTTCTTTAAATCTTGTAAATTTTGGAGAGTTGTGATTGAAAAGATAAGATTAAATGTGTCCTTTCTAAATGGTAAATTTTCAATATCACCTAGAATTAAACTACTATTTACTCTATAATTTAGTCTTTTAGTTTTACTATTGCATAGCATGAGCATTTTCTTAGAGATGTCTAATCCGATATATCTTAATTCTCTATTTAAATTAGTAAACTTCAAGTTAGATATGTACTCGAATAAAAGTCCTGTGCCACAACCAGCATCTAAAAGAGTTTTATGTTTAAAATTTGTATTTTTAAGTTGGAGAAAAAACTTCTCATTTTGGATTTTCTTATATCTATCGTCGTAGAAGCTTGAGGTTGAATTATATTTCTCAATAATTATTTTTTTCTTGTCTGATTCTTCATTTAAAGGGTTCAATATTCTTAGAAAGGTTTTAATTGAAAAAAGTTTTACAAATAATTAAAATATAAATGTTTTTTTGATAAAGGTTATAATATGTCTAGTCAAAACAATAGAAATAAAAACCCATTGCACATTTTACAAGCCGCACAAAACAGCGAGATATTGCTAAGATTAAAGGATGGTACGGAATATAGGGGTTTATTAAAAGAAATCGACGCATATATGAATATGATTTTAGAAAATGCTACCGAGATTATGGATGGTAGCCCTGTGGCTAAGTATAATGAAATTTTTATTCGTGGTAATAATTTACTCTTTATAAAACCGGATGCTTCTCAAATCACTTAAATTGAGATCCTGTATTGATTGTTAATAACTCAACTGGTTTTAACCTCACTTCAATTATTGGTTATGGTACTTTTATAACCCGAAATTTGTGGAAGGATAAAGCTAATGTTGAAATTTGTCGAGTAAATAATTTTACACGAATTTACCCTAATAATAGCTGGTTCCCCTACGCATTAAGATCGAATGGCTCATTTAAAGCATTAAAGTTTGATGTAAAAAAACAAGAATTAGAAACTTTAGATCGAATCGAGGGAGTTTCTGAAGGATTATTTGAGCGACTAACAGCAGACATTTATTTAAAAGATAATATGAAATCATCTGCTTTCATCTATGTACCTACGGATACGACGATTAAATCGCAAAACTTATCATTAGAATTAGATAAAACAGATCGGTGGAAAGAAGAAATATTAAAATGTCCTGAAGTTATAGATAAATTTCCTGAATTGATAACATAATTATTCTACTATTTTTGGTTTAACTAAGTTATTTTTTATAATAGCATAAGATGCTGGATTTGCACCTCGATAATTAGCAGAGGAAAAAATAGATAACAACCGTTTATTGAAAAACCACTTATAGCCTTCAGGGTATAATTCATGACTCCTAATTAAGTAATTTAGTTTATTTTTTTTCATAAAGCCAATAAAAACATCCTCTCCAAAATTTTTGATATCTATTCCTCTAAAACTGTCTGAAAACCCATTTAATTTAGGTTTAGGGTCATTCCACATAATTTGCATTAGACTTTTAGCTACACTTTTAGCTACTGAAGTTAAATCCATCGTTTTTATATCTTTCAATTTCTCAAAAATTTCGTTATCTTCGGGAATCCCTCCATGTAGGCATAGCACGGATTTATTCACTAAAACACAGTAGGGAAGAACTTTGTATAATGCTAAAACATCCGTAAATTTGTTCTGATCTTGAAATCTATGGATAAAATCTTGGTAAAATCCATAGTATTGGTTAATCTCTAATGACTCGTGGTTTCCCTTTAACAAAAAATATTTATTTGCTTGCTTTATTTTTAACGCAAGTATCAAAATTAAGCATTCTAATTGATAGGGCCCCCTATCAACGATATCACCTAGAAATATTATAAATTTGGGATTCGCTTGTTCAATAATTTCAATATATCTTTGTAGACTCTTCAAATTTCCATGAATATCTCCAATAACAAAAATCTCGCTCTCAGAGTTGTCAACATTTAATTCCAATAGCAAAGTTTCTTCCTTCAGAATCTCTACTGCCTGGTGCAAAACCTGTGAAATTCTATGAAATTCTAACTTAGATATTTTGTATGGATTTGCAATAATATCATCTAAAAATGATTTTCCTATCAATTTTCGTTTATATCTCCTAGTAAAGTTTTAAACTATTTCTAATAATTATGTTGTAAGTTTTAAATTAATACCTTACAGTTTTATAAATAAAGGATTTGAATATAAAAATAAATAATAATAAAAAGCAATAATTAAATGGATTTTTTAGTTAAATTTACATGAGAAATTTGTCGTCTAAAAACATTCTCTCTTCTTTGGAAAATGTCATACAAAAATTCGAAGAAAAGAATTTTATCGAGAAAAAAAGTAATCGCGATCGTGGAGTAACTTATACCCCTCAACCGATTGCTCATTTTATGGTGCTAAATATATTTAAAATCTTTTTTGACGATATTCCCAAGATAAGTAAAATTTTCAAAGGTAACTTTAACTTCTCAAGTTTAAAACAATTAATTAAAAGAAACGGAAATATAAGAGGTGCTTTTTGGAATAAAATTAATTGTATTAAGATTTTAGATCCATCTTGTGGTACGGGAAGATTTCTAATTGCCATTGCGAAAATTCTTTTCAATTTTTATAAAGCATTTGAATCTGAGTATACTGACTACGAAATTAAGAAAAATATCATTCAAAATCATATATTTGGAATAGAAATTGATAAAGCATCATATAATATTTCAAAATTAAGGCTCGTAAAATGGCTTTACACAGATAATTTTTCTCTATTAAATGAATCAATTTCGAATAATCCCCTTCCAGGAGAAATTGAGGATTTTTTAAACAAAGTTGACCTAAACTTTAATCTTTTCAATTTAGACTACCTATTGGACTATGAGGCTGAAGATATTGATATTATTATAGGTAATCCCCCCTATGTAGAAAATAAGAAAATATTAGAAAAGGAATTCAAAAAAAATCTAAAACGAGAATTTGAATCTGCATATAAACTGTTTGATCTCAGTGTAGTTTTCATCGAAAAATCGCTAAAATTGTTGAAGAATAGAGTTGGATGCTTATCATTTATTACAACCAATAAATTTTTATCGGCGGATTATGGCGTGAAAATAAGAGAGATACTATTGCGAAATACAGAGATTAAAGAAATAATAAATATATCCTCATTACCTATATTCAAGAGTACAGCAGCTTATCCAATTATTTTGTTTATAAAGAAAGAAAAAAATCGCTCAAACTTAATTTCAATTAAAAAATTTGATGCTATTAAGGATATTAATAGTGGTATATATATGAAAATAATTGAGTTTGCTCAATCATCAATATATAAATTTCCTTCCCTAGTAATTCCTTTATCTGAAAATATTGAATTAATCGAAGAATTATATTCCAAGTTTAGTGTTATATCCGAAAATTTTAAAGATTTAAAGATAATTTACAGACCATATGGATTCATTGAATGGGCGAAAAACTCTAAATATGTCAAACAAAATATCAGCTCAGCTAAAGATTTGTTGTTACTTGGGACTGGAAATGTTGGTAGATATTTCATAGATTTTAATAAGAAAATAAAAATTGCTCAAAAAAGGTATCAACGCCCATATTACGCGTATAACGTGGTTTTTAAAGAGATTTGGAAAGACCTTTCAAATGAAAAATTGATTTTTAGAGAAATTGCTAAAGATCTTAGTTTCGTCTATGATCCAGGAGTGTTTACCAATTTAACAGGATTATACTTTCTTAGAGTTCCTTCACTCGATACAAACCAACTATTTAGTTTACTAGCGATTCTAAATTCAGATCTGATCAACAAACTTTTCAAATCACTTTATGGGACTTTACACATGTCTGGAGGGTATTTACGAATTAACGGTAGTTTTATAAAGAGAATTCCTATCCCTGAATTCCTACCCGAATCCCTTTCTCGAATTTCCAAATCAATTCATTTTTTGACTCAACTAAAACATGAGATTCTTCATAAGAGCGTTTTTAATTCCGGTGATATTATAAATATTAATTTCTTAGAGAAAATTTTAGCACATTTACATTTACTGTCAGATTCAATCGTTAATCAGCTCTATCATATCTCGCAAAAAGATTCAAACATAGAAAGGATATTAGAGATTTCTGAAAATATTCCAGAGATTGAATTTAAATTTATAAATACCTATTATACTCATGAACAATTTAAGACTTATTCTAGAGAGGAACTTAATGCTAATTATGAAAAAATAAAGAATTGGTATTTAGAAATATATCACGAAATATAGAGAGCCCATATAATAGAAAACTTAATAAAATTTTAGGTTAAAATTATAGTAATATATTTTATAAAAAAAATAGTAATTTGGTTGAAAAAAAAATGTCAGATAAAAATTTAGTAAGAGCTTATACCCGTAAAGATAAAGCTTTCTGGGGATTGGCTCAATTAGGGACCTCATTATTTGCTGGTGTCTATGGTGCTGCTTTAGTTATCTTTTTTCACGTTTATTTAGAATTAGATCCATTCTATATTGGAGTTTCTGCATGGATATATGCAATCTGGAATGCATTGAATGATCCAATTTTTGGTTATTTGTCTGATAAGACCGCATCCAAGAAAGGTAGAAGAATTCCATATATGAGATACACAGCTCCATTCCTTGCTCTATTTTTTATACTTTTATGGCTTGTACCTACCGGTTTTGATCAAGTATCGATTTTTTTATGGATGGTAATATTCATGCTCTTATATGATACAGGTTATACAATTATCGGCTTAGTTTATTCTGCTCTATTACCTGAACTAACTGAAGATGATAAAGTTCGAGGCGAATTTCAGACATCCTCATCATTATTTTATCTCTTGGGAACAATTTTAGGCTTTCTTCTTCCAGATTTGGTGAAACCTGAAGTCGGTTCAACTGAGCTTCTTCCATTTTATATAACGATGATAATTATTGCAATAATAGGGGCAATAGCTATAATTACAACGACTTTTAAATTTAAAGAACGTCCTGAATTTACCATTGTTGATACTCCACTTAGCTTGGGTAGGGCTTTGAAATATACATTTAGGAGTAAAGCATTTTTAGTAGTGACTAGCGCAAATTTCATGTCAATATTTTTTCAACAAATGCTTCTCAGTTATATGTTATATGTTGCGACCTTTGTACTACAGACAAGTTCAATTCTTTTATTAGCATTTCTTTTCTTGGGTTTAATTGTGGGTGTACTTCTCGCAAATAAATTAGCAAAAAGGTTTGGATATGCTAGAGCAAACCAAATCTTGCTATTTCTGGGTTCTATTGCTCTGATTCTTTTAACTTTCCTTCCTGATGTTGCTATTTATCCTTGCTTATTTATCGCAGGCATAGGCTTAGCAGGGCCATTAGTATTAACTAATGTACTTTATGCTCAAGTAGCCGATGAGGATGAAACTAAAACTGGAGTAAGACGGGAAGCTGCCTTTTTTGGTACGAACGCAATGCTTACAAAACCCGCCCAATCTATAGCTATAGGTACAGGACCTGCTTTATTAGCTATGGCAGGATTTGTAACTGGACAAGTAACCCAAGGTCCAACTGCTCTTCTCATGATTAAAGTGTTAATTGGATTATTACCAGGAATAGTAATGCTAGTAGGAGTATTAATACTTTTCCTATATCCATTAAAAGGAGAATATTTAGAGAAGATTCAAAAACAAGTACTAGAGATGCATGAGGAAAAACATTCAAAATTACTTGATATGGAAGGAAAGAGTGATAATTAAATCATTAGAAGATTCTCAATCTTTTTTTTTTTTATTTCAAAAAGGATAAAACCTAAATTTTATTTTGTTAAATATATCTTATAACGAATTTGAAATAATTTTAGAAATGTGAAATCAATGGCTAAAAAAAAGAAAGTTCCGGATGAAACCGAAGTGGAAGATGTTCCCCTTGGAAAAGTAGATGATGAAGGCGACGAGATTCTTGACTTATATGATGAGAATGATAATTTAGAAGAGGATCTTGATTACAATTTGAGCGATATTGATGACGATATGTTAGCAGACGAAACAGAAGATGAAGAATTTGGAATGGAAGTAGATGATGTCGTTAAAATGTTAAGAGGGGTTAAATGCGATCCGTGTCCCGGTTTAAAGAGTAAACCTGGTTGTCAAATTGCCCATGACCATGGTTGCCCAAAACCTAATAAGCCATAGTTAAAAAAATTAATTTCCTTTTATTTTTTTATTCAAATTTACATCATTTCACCGTAACACAAAACAGTTAGGGATAATAGATGCTTACTATAACTCACAAACGTATTATCCTAATTCTCTTTGATCTCATCTTTAGCGCATATATTTGGGATGTGAATGCTTCTTGGGGAAACGCTTTTAATATTTGTCTAATATTATCAACCACAACGTTTTTAATCATCTACACTCCGTTTGAAATATACTGGAGTTTTAGAGATATATATTTTGATAGATGGATGCCAATTAAATTCAAAAACATAAAAACTTCTAAAATAAATATTGAAGTTGGTAAAAGCAGAAAAGGAAAAAGTAAATACATTGTTGGACTTTTAATTTCTTCAAACGATAATGAAATTGTTAAAGCCAAAAGCTCTCTAGTAGTAATCTGTCATGGATTTTCAGATACAAAAGAAACGCTTCAATATTATTATCTTCCACTTGCCCTTCAAGGATTTACAATTTTAGTTTATGATGCTCGAGGAACTGGAGAATCTAAAAAAGTGGGAAGAAGAAGTCAATTTTTAAAAAGAATAGAAGACTTTAAAAAAGTTATTGATTGGATTAAAATTAACAACCAACTTAAAAACTATAAAGTAAGCTCTGTTGGGTTCAGTATTGGGGCTATAACCGTTTTATGTGGTGGTTTTTCAAATGAAACTATTAATAAAATAATTGCTATTTCAGCGATGTCTAATTATAAGCAAAACCTACCAAAATACGATCCAATCGTTATGCTTAGTTATCTCCTAAAGGGAGTAAAATTATTTCCAAACAAAATAGAAAATACTATGTTATCTCCTTACTCAATAATAGAAAGCTCTAAGAAATCGCTTTCAGATGACAACTGGCGAAAGCTCTCAAAAAAAGTATCTCTTATTCATGCAAAAAACGATAGGATAATTAAATTTAAAAATTTTCAAGAAAATGTTAAATTACTTAATTTATCAACACAAAACACCTTAATCTTGAATTACGGTGGTCACACCCAGAAGAAAAATGAATTACTATTAGTTGCAGCTTCTCTAAAGTTTTTAACCTCTTAATTGTATCCCCTAACTATATTTATTAATTGTTTACTTTAAATACATTATTTTTAAATTACTCTAAATAGTGTAGAGTGATTTTTAATGATAAACTGTCCTATTTGTAAAGGAGAAATAAAGCTTCAAAATTTAAGTCAACACTACAAGATTACTTTAGGTGATATTATTAATGGTAAATTTAAGGGCAAAAACACACTTTACTATCATAAGGAATGTTTATCTAACAAAAATCTATATGAGAAGAGACTCTTATCACCCATAACAGAATGAATTTTAGGAATTTTCAAGATATTTTCCCTTTCTAACTAATAATCTTATCCCAATCTGAAAATTCCATGATTTCGTTATAATTTTCAATTATGGTTTTAAAGATTACTGAACCTATACAAAACGCGTTGACAAAATCCTCGAATGTTAGATCCAACAACCTGCTGTTTTTTTCCGAAAAACCCACACCGCGATTAACTTCGATTTTACCATCATATCCGGATAAGTTTACGACAAATTCTTGTTTATTTAATCCTTTAACAAAATTCCCCCTTGCAATCCGAGCTAAACCACCAATTGGGATGATTTGATTTTTAGATTGAGCTAAATATATTCGTAAATCGAATGTATGTTTCCCACCTTCCCAATTAATTAATGAAAAATCAGCTTTCTCTTGGATTGTGTATGGAAATGGTTCTCGGCTTCGCGAAAATTTAGTATAAAATTCTTCTTTACTTTCCTTAATAATTTTTTTAATTTTTTTAGGTTTATCATCCTGAAGGATCGGAATTACTCCTGCACCACCAGATCCCCCACTAGGTTTTATCATAAAAGACTTATTGTAATTCTTTATTAAGTATTTTACTTTTAGGATTAATTCTTTCTCACTAGACGCCTTTGTGAAACGTAAATAGGCCAGACCATATTTTTTAAGTACTTTTCTGCTTAAAAAACTTGCTACATATGTGAGAGATTTATCATCGGTAATTCTAAAAATAGGATTGACAATTTGAGTGTTTATTCGCCGAAAATCTTTGCGTATTAACTCTTCAAAATTCTTATCAGAGAGTCGCCTAGCTATACCGTCTCCTATTAATACATGTACTCTTTCGCCTAGATACCAAACCCATCCATTTGAAAAAGATAAAGTCTGATTTAACTGCTTATAATCAGATATTATAAATACAACTTTCGCTTTATGTTCCTTGTCATAATTGTCTGAATTAAAAATTTTTAGTGAATACCCATTAGATTTAATTTTTTTCCTTAAATATTCAACCATAATTACTTTTTCGTGAATTAAACCATCGTTTATGGGAACACCAACAACCACAAGGACTTTACCATTTTCTCCTTTATCCATTTCAATAACTTGAGAGATTGATTCGTAATAGCCATCATATAATAATGCTTGTTGTTTTTTAGTAAGTATTGATAAACCCCGATTTGAACCGCCATTCGTTTCGAGAAGAAAGAATTGTTTACTTTCAGGGTCATTACTCACCATAAAATCAATGCTTCCGGCATAAAACGAGTTATTATTACTCACGACATTATCATTATGCTTACCGAGCCTCTTTAAAGCCTCTGCTCTTACGCGATCTATAAAACCATCCTCTTGGGAAGCACGGAGTTCTGCAAAAGAGATCAAGTCTAAACCTAAAGATCTTCCTAATGGAACTAATTCTAAATCAGACTCGGATATATCTTTTGACATTAATTTTAGGAATTTAGTTAATAAATTCTCTTCCAAGTGAATCACTAAAATGTGATTTTAAAAATTGAGTAGTCCTTATTCAAAATTATATAATTATCTATTAAAAGCTAATAATTATAAATAAAGATATCCTTGGTGATTTCCTTTAATACTTAGTCTTAGGCTTCCAAGCAATATTTTCTTTATTTGCCTTTGTTCCTTGAAACTTAAATCCGAAAACAATAGAATGTAGTTCTTTTCAGTATTTATTACGAATAAAAGCCCAATTTTTATGAGCTTAGAGTCTTCTGTAAGTAAAGCAATAATAACATAGTGATATGGGAGAGTGATAAGATTGTTAATATTAATTTCTTCTTCAATAATTTTATCTTCCTCAACATCAAAACCGGCTTTTATGAACTTAATGTCGTTTAAGGGTATCGATATCTTTCTATAGTTTTCTAATACCTTAGCAAACTGACTTTGGCGTAAAAATCTTCTTTCTTCTTTATCTTTTTCATAGAAATATTTATTCTCTTCTTTCAAATATAATATTTTTCTTTTCTTCGATTTAGACGCGTTCTTCTCAATCTCATCTAATTCTTCGATCTCATCATCATGAAATACGATTAATATATCAGGATCAACAGTATCTATAAAAAATTTCTTATAGATAATCCCCGCTTCAGTCCTTATCCATCCATCGCTGTCGATAAGAATAATATCCATTTCTTTGTGCGTCATTTGAAAATTGTCAATTAGATTTTTACATGCGAGTGATACAATAAACTTAAAGCCTGCTTTTGGAAAAGTACTTCCAATAAAAACAGTTTCTTCAGTTTCAACATCAGCACTTGTAACTATATTTTGTTTTATTTCTCCTATGTTGAGCGTTGTTGGAAGGTATAATAATTGTTGTCCTAAATCAGAATCTAAAAAGGATGCTTTAAATCCTTCTTTAAGAATATTATTAGCTAAATACTTTATAAGAGTAGTTTTACCACTGCTTAAACCTAAAACCATAAGTTTGATGGGTTTTTTATCTTCATTTTTTCGAATCGTACTGATAACTGTCTCCTTAACTTTTTCCCATTCTTTATTGATAGTGTTTTCTTCGATAATTTTTAGGTTATTTCTGTTACTTGTGAAAATCTCTAATTTTGATGGCTCTAAAGCGTATAATGGATAATTATTAGCACTTGGCACTATTAATATGCCTTTTTGTTCACTTTTTTCTGGTACGAATATTTTACCAAAAACTTCTATTTTTCCCTCTAATATTTTGACCCTGGAAGGGCCTTTCACTAAGAGAGTGTGATCTTTTTGCACTTCTTGTATCATGTATTCCTCAAATCGTCCTTTATAAAAAAATAATTACTTTTTCTTATCCTACATTTATACCTATTAACTAAAAGAAATATACTTTTTCTTTCCATTTATGAAATTTTTAGTTGTTAAATGAATTACTGCTTAAATTCTTTATAGCATGGGATACACATAATTTTACCTTGATAGTTAATCATACGGCTATCCATTGTAAGTTCACTACATATGCTACACGGTATCGATTCTTCTATTTGAGCCATCCCAGGAGGATCGTATTCAATATTTCTAATGTCAAAAACATTTTCAGGTTCCAGACTGAGAAGTTTCTGTATTTTCTCATCTCTCGAAAGCTTTCTATCTTTTAACAGAGTTTTTTTTAAAGCTAATCTTACCCCCTTTTGATTCTTTCTACTATAGAAGTTATAATTGCTTTTACCATAATCCTTATGAATTAAATTACCCTTGCCATATGTCGTACCTAATAAAGCTTGAAGCGCATCAACACTGCAGTTATCTGTTTCGACAACAGCTACGAGTTCTTCATCAGGAGAGTGCTCAAAACCATGTTCTAAAGCATATTTAGCAGCTAAAACGCCAATAGCTATTCCTGGGCACAAATGCCCATGAAACATGGTCGCTTTTTTCATCAACTCTCTAGTTTCCATAATTAAACAGCTTTATATTTTAGATTTAATAAAAATATCAAATATATTAATTTTTTTAATGACTTAAATATAATTATCATAGGTATGAAATTTCTTACGGATGCAATGTTAGGGAAACTTACGCGATTCCTAAGAATATTTGGTTATAATACAATATATGCTAGCGATTTAATAGAATTTTATCACATGAATCCCGTTCCGGATAAAAATTTAAATGAATTTGCTGTTGGGAGCAATAGAATTGTAATAACGAAAGATTTACCATTCTATAATAAAATTAAAGAAAATGCTATATTATTAGAAGGAGAAGGAGTATACAACTATTTAAATCAACTTAAACGACAATTACATTTAGTTTACGAATTTAATATTGAAAAAGCAAGGTGTTCTGTTTGTAATACAATCTTAAAGAGGGTCAATAATAAGAATTCAATAAAAAAACATGTTAAACATGAAACCTTTAAGACTTATAATGAATTTTTTCAATGTAATAATCCTAGTTGCCAGAAAGTATTCTGGAATGGACCACACATAGCTGATATCGTTAAAAAACTAAGAAATGAGACGAATTAATGATTACTATTATTTTTAAAGAATGTTTTTTTAATATCATCAAATTTTAATTTAACTTTCTCTGCTTCCTCTTTTTCCCCTCCCTTTTCAAACATCCCATGCGCTTGAGAGAGCAATTCGAGACACTTTTTATACTCCTTGTTTTTGAAATGATTTTCGGAAAGCTCAACTAAGTAATGCCCCTTTTTAATATAGAATTCAATGAACTGCGAAGATGTATCAATTTTTCTACTCATATTAAACATAAAGTTTTTTTTGCTATATTTATCTAATAAAGATAAAGTAATTAAAAATATGTATTGTTCAATTTTTCCCTTTAGCTTCTGTATTTTTCCATATCAACAACTTTTTCCTGCAAACGTGATTCATTAGCAGCAAAAGCCATAAGATGGCTTTCTAAAGTTTCTAAAGCGTTTATTAAAGGTTGAGATTCACTATTATGAACTGTTTCTAAAAAAGCATCAACTAAGGCGATATCACCTCCACTATGACCAGAACTATCACTTGTTATTTTTTGAGAAAAAATTACTTTCTTAGTACCAGAAAAATGATCAAACAACATAATTTCTTGGCCTGAATCAAAGAATTGGCCTATTAATGTAGCTTTAGTACCATCAATTCTTAATGTTCGCCCTTCTCGTTCACTAAATCCATGCATAATTAAATTGGCGGTCACATTGTTCTCAAATTCGATATTAACAACTTGGTGGTCAACTACATCGTTATCGCATTTATAAACGCATCTACCATAAGGGCTTGTTTTTAGAATCTCCATTTTCGTTTCATCGGAATAATCTTCAATAGCCTCTTCAGGAAGCCCTGAATAAAGGGGCATCACTGGCCATTCTCTCCAATATCGCAAACGGCGTACAAGTTTAATTAGCTTACTTAAGGTAGTTAGTAGTCTTACATGGTTTTTTCTTAAATTGGCTAGAACTTTAAATCTAAATTGATTACTTTTTTCTAAGATTTGGATTATAGGAACGATATCAATATATATTCTTGGAGCGTAGTACAAGCAAGTATTTTCTATGGGACATCCTTCTACACAGTAATATGGAGAATCTTTAGGTGCGTTAGAAGGTATAAAATGTTTTAAACCTCCGAAGGAGCTAATTTTTTTTGCTTTTTCTCCAACCATCCAATAGAGTAAATCAAAATCATGACAGCACTTTGCTAGTATCATAGGAGATGATAAATCTACATTCCTCCAATATCCCCTAACAAAACTGTGTGCCATGTGGTACCAGCTCACATTTTCTCGATGAGATATATTTACAATGTTTCCTAATAGTCCTTTTTGAATAGTGTCTTTAACTGTTGTAAAAAAATTTGTATATCTTAAGACATGGCAAATTCCAAATATTCTATTAGTCTCTTCAACCTTTTTGACGATCTTAATGCAGCCTTCAAGAGTGTGTGCCATGGGTTTTTCCAATAAAACATGATACCCTTTGTCAAGAGCTTCTAAAGTGGGTTCAACATGCATTTGATCTTGGGTGCATATGAAAGCAATATCAGCGAATTTTTCATTACCCAAAACCTCCTCCCAACTGTTGTACGTTCGTTCTGATGGAATATCGTGAAGTCGCGCAAACTTTTCTTTCCTAAATTGAATAGGTTCTGCAACCGCGACAAACTTTAATTTTTCAGGAAATTTAAGGGCATAACCACCGTAATAATCCATCCCTCTTTCACCTGCTCCTATTAATATCGCAGTAATTATCTTCTTCATTTTTACTCCAATCCTTTAATTTTCTAAAACACTTGGTACTCTTCCTTCAATTAGTAAATAATCTAAAATGACAATTGCCGCTATAGATTCAACAACTACAATTGCTCGAGGAACTATGCAAGGATCGTTCCTTCCTTCAATTTTTATATCTTCTTCTTCCATTGTTTTAACATTAACTGTTTTTTGAACTATCCCTATTGAAGATGTTGGTTTCACCGCTAATGTAAAGACGATAGGCATACCCGTTGATATTCCTCCAATAATTCCACCAGAATCGTTTTTAGTAGTTCTAATTTTACCGTTTTTAATCGTCCATGGGTCGTTATGTTCTGATCCCTTCATTCTTGAAGCTTTAAATCCTGCACCAAACTCAATTCCCTTTATAGCGGGTATAGAAAAAATCCCTTTACTAATATTAGATTCAATGCTATTAAAAATAGGTCCCCCCATACCCGGAGGAACATTATTAATTACACAGCAAATAGTACCCCCAACAGAATCGTTATCTTTTTTAGCAAACTCAATCTCTTCTTCCATTTTTGTTGAAAGTTCGAGATCTAACGCTCCTACTGGCGAATTTTTTCTCTGTTGAAGGAGAGGTTCGAGATTATCAACAGAATGATCTTTATTATCTTCAATGCTGCCAATACTTTTCGTGTATGCTAATATTGAAATATTGAATATATTCAAAATTTGTTTCGCAACAGCTCCCGCCATTACATATCCCGCAGTAATTCTTCCAGAAAACCTTCCCGAACCGCGAAAATCGGCGTAGTCACCATATTTTTGCAAAGCTACATAATCAACATGTGAGGGTCTTAACAAACCTTTAGACTTTTCATAGTTTGACGAATCTACGTCTTGATTTCTAATAATTAGACAAATAGGAGCACCCGTTGTGGTGTTATTAAAAATGCCCGATAAAACTTCGACTTTATCTTGTTCCTTACGAGTTGAAGTAAACTTCGATTGTCCTGGTTTTCTTTTGTCTAATTCACTTTGGATGTAGTTTAAATCAAATTTTAAACCCGCGGGGGTTCCATCAATAACCACTCCAACCACTTTACCATGACTTTCTCCAAACGAAGTGATTTTAAATTTCGTTCCAAATGTATTGTCTCCCATTTTTCCGTCATCCTTTTTAGAAATTTTAAGCTCCAATCAACTTTCTATTTTGATTAATATATTATGAGTAGTTTTCACTTATTATTTTTTATGAATCCTAACTATCTCGTTATTTAAATTTAGGATATTAAAAACACCAAAAAATAAAATAGAAATATAATCAAAGTCTTCTTTTATTTTTATTTAAGAACTTATTGCATTAATTGTTGATAGCAGCTCAATGAAACTAAAAATTATTCCGACAACAAAACTTCAAGGAGAAGTTATTGCTCCGCCATCTAAGAGCTATTCGCATCGCGCTTTTATAGCTTCTAGCCTTGCTAAGGGGGTATCAATAATTAAAAATCCTTTAATTTCTGGGGATGTTGAAGTTACAATTGATATTATAAGGGCTTTAGGTCATCGAATCTCCCGAGTATCAGAGGACACCTATATAGTCAAAAGTACCGGGGGATCAATAAAACCTATTAAAAATGTTCTAGATTGCAAGAATTCTGGAACCTCACTTAGGATTTTTTGTGCTCTAGCAATGTTGATTGATGGTGGTCTTTCTTTTTCGGGAGAATTCTTGAAAAGGAAGCGGCCTATTATTCCGTTACTAAATGCTTTAAAATCTATTGGCGGTAGTTACGATTTATCTGAAGATTTTTTAACGATCAAACGAAAAGGTAAAGAATGTAACACGATTGAAATCCCAGGTAATAAAAGCTCGCAGTTTGTTTCGGCCTTACTTATGATGTGCCCTCTATTAAATTGCAAGAAAACTAATTCAATCACCATTAAAATAACTTCCCCTATAGTATCATACCCTTATGTGAAAATTACTTTAAATGTATTGGACTCATTTGGAATTAACATTCAGGAGATTTTAGATGACAAAAAAGTTGGTAAATATGTTATTACATGTGGACAAAATTATAGAGCCCAAACTTTCGATATACCCGGGGACTTTTCTTCTACTTCTTTTATAATTGCCGCAGCTATACTCTCTCCAGAAGATTCTCTAATTGTTGTAAGAAATCTCAATTTTGACAAACCTCAAGGTGATAGAAAAATAATCGAGGTTCTACAAAGGATGGGAGCTAAAATTGAGGTATTTAAAGATAATAACAGCATTTCCATTAAAGGAAACATAAACAAATACCCTTTAACGGGGTTAGCCGTCGATATCGAAGATACCCCCGATTTGTTCCCAATTTTATCTGTTGTCGGAGCATTCGCAAAAGGCAAGACAGAAATATATAATGCTTCAAGTATTCGAGGTAAAGAGAGCGATAGGCTATCTCTCATGGCTCAAGGATTAAGCAAGATGGGAGTTAAAGTAAAAGAAGAAGAAGATAAACTTATAATTTATCACTGTGATCAATTAGAAGGCATTGACATCAGCCATGAAAATGATCATAGGGTCGCTATGGCGTTTACAATAGCGTCTTTATTTGCTAAAACGCCTTCACAATTATCTGATATTGAAGTTGTTAAAGATTCTTATCCTAATTTTATAGAAGATATAAAAAATTTGGGAGCAATCTTTGAAAAAATAGAGTAGAATCCAATTTCATTAAATTATCGAAAGGATTTTTGCCTTCTTGCTCGAGCTTTTTTTCCACCAAAATGTTTAGGTTCAGTTCTCCTTGAATCCCCAGAAAGTAATGATTCGTCGTATTCTCTAAAACTCCTTTCAATAGTTTTTGTACCTATAAATTTATTAAGAGATTTAGCAATTGCAATTCGTACAGCGTCAGTTTGCCCCATATTTCCCCCACCCTTTACAGTAATATTAATGTCGCACTTTTGAATCTTAGGATGATCGATTACTTCTAATACTTCTTGAATGCGCATTCTTGCGATATCAGGTTCGTACTTTTCCAATGGGACATTATTAATTTTAATCTGTCCTTTAGCTGGATATTTTAAAACAGCTCGAGCGATTGCTGTTTTTCTTTTACCTGAAGACTGAATTACTTTAGTTCTTTCTGACATAAGATTTAAGCCTCAATTTCTAATTTGTTCCAGCCAATTCTCGAACAAAGATTTTCTAGTGTAATATACTTGTTATAATACGAGAGTCTTTTTTTGTCTGAAAAAGGTATTTCTGTTGGAATTAATGTCTGATACTTCTTCTGAAAGCGTTCTGGAATTGCTCCGATGTAAACATGTACGCGTTTTAGAGCTTCTTTACCTCTTATTTTCTTTGTTGGGAGCATCTTCTTAATAATATTTCTCATAAATGTATCAGGTCTTCTGGGCCAGAAAGGTCCGCGCCTTGGGTTTGTTGCTGTGCTAATGTTTAATTTACCTAAATATTTTTCGTGAATATTCCGCTTAGAACCACTAATTATAGCATCCTTAGCATTTATTATGACGATTTTTTCACCTAATAACGCTTTTTTAGCTACTTGGCTACAAAACCTTCCTAATATCTTGTTCTTCGCGTCCATTAAAAGGTATTCTTGCATTTAACTCTCTCTCAATATTATTATTATTAAAAAAATATTTTTACATTTTTCCCCTCGGGATTTTGCTCAAATAGTTCTTCTATCGACATTAACTTACTACCTGAAGATTCTATTTTTTTTTGAGCGGCCTTAGAGCAATCTAAACAAGCAATAGTTAATTTATGGTCAATATCACCAACACCTAATACCTTACCCGGGACAACTATTACATCATTCTCTTTAGTTCTTTTATTGATTCTATAGAGATTCGCTTCTACTCGGTCCCTCCTAGCTCCTGATAGTTTTTTTGAAACCTTTCTCCAAATTCTTCTTTTAGTCTTCCACAATTCGCGAATCAGTTTCCTATTGTAATAATTACTTGGTCCCGTTATTCGATGGCTCATTTTGTGCTCAATTGATTAAATATTAGAAAATTAATCTTGAGAATTGCCCAAAACTTAAATATTTTTTTGATTTATTTTAGTATCTTATCCTCTAGTGCTTAGAAAGAATTCAGTGGGATTATTTTTTTTTTTCCTTAGGTCCTTTCTTGTTCGCAGAACAATAATCTCCTAACTTAAAATTAAAGTGTAAACCATCGTATATCCCAAAATAATAAAAAGGTGAATCATAGCGAAAAGAGCACCGTTTTTTAGTAAACGCTTGTAATCTAAATTCACCACTTCATATTTTTTTGCTAATGTTAGGGTGAGAAGATCACATGCAGAACCTTGTGGTAAAAAATTACCTGCCATATTAACACCACTTATGAAAGCAATGATGATCGGGTTAGGAAAAAAACCTTTTCCTATGAATGTCGAAAAAATCGGGAGAAGAATAATGGTAACGGGTGTGCCGGCAAGAAATGCGGACATAAGAGAAGAAACGCCCAATGTTATCAATACGGCTAGATAAATGTTATCATTTAACAAATTGACCAATCCTGATGAAATCAACTCTGAAAAGCCAAAATACGATAAGGAATTAGAAAGAATGAACAAGATCGCGAATACAATGATGATTTTCCACACGATCTCGTTTTTAATATCCGAGAAACTAGTATCTTTATAGTGAATTAGAAGAAGAATAGCTGCAGATATGACAGAAACAAGGGCAGGTTCGAATCCTAAGAACATAAACACGAAAGTTATAACAATAATGATAATTGTCATAATAAAGTACTTCTTGCTTCGGATAACGATACTTGGGTCAAGCATAGATATTAGTATCTTCTTGTTTTTTTCAGTTGGCTTTTCTTCTTTTTTTAATATGAAACGATCTATCAAGAAAATGGTAGATAATAGCGAAATTAGAAATAAAATACCCATATTGGCAAAATATTCTCCAAAACCCCACCCAAATTCCTCACCAATTATTAAATTTTTTAAACTCGAGATAGGAGTGAGGATTGCACCGATGTTTATAGTAATAGTCATCCCCATCATATAGGTACCAGCTGGTATCTCTAACGCTCGGCAAGTTCTGTAGATCAATGGAACCAATATCAAAGAGAGGGTTAAATCCTCAATGAATGCAACAAGTGTGCCTGTAAACAGGCAAATAATATAGAAAAATAAGCGGTTATCTCCCTTCGTGATATGGATCAATTTAATTGCGAGATATTCCAAGATACGGTTATGAGTTGCAAAATAGATAACTATTTGCATGGCAAATATGAATATTAACGTGTTAAAATTGATAAATCCTAAAATTTCTGCCTCAGTGACATTACCAAAAGTGAGCATTGATACTACTGCGATAGCTCCTATAATTAAAGCAATAGGGAAGTAGTCGAATTTACTTTGAGAAAAAAAAGCCATAAAAATTCCAAATAAAACCAAAATTAAAATTATTGCTTGAAGGTTCATTCAATTAAGTGAAATGGTTTTTATTTTAAAAAATGTCACTTTATTTAGGAAATTTAAAAATCTCTTTTAAGTTTAGTTTTTAGATGGTAGTTATCTTTGATATAGTGGCGAAGCGAAATAAATTTAAATGTCTAAGATTCTATATCAAGTTCTTCTAAATTTGAAATAAATTCATCAATCTTCTCATTAAATATCTTGAAGATTTGGTTAATTAGTACTTTATATTCTAAAACTCCATCACTTTCTATTGAAAGAATGTATACATCTTCTTTAAGACTAACCTTAATTTTATCTTCTGAATTATTCTTACAAGACATACATAAAGTGCAATACTTCCAATAATCCTCTTTTAGTTTTAAAGATTCATTATTAGTTAATTTGAATAGCTTTTCAGGACACATCTTAACTATTAAGCGGTTTTGTTCTGGATTTTTTAATAAATTTTCATCAAATTCAACAAAAGGATAATGTCTATAAGCCACATTTGAAATGGCCTGCCATTTTGCATGAACTTTAGCTAGTCCTAAGATTGCATAAGCTTCGATAATTATCTTATCATTCTTATCAATTTTAACAATCGGGATGTTAGGATCGACTGGTATTATTTTTGGGTCATTTGATTTTAAATCACCCGAATATATCTCTAAAGGGTTATTAGTGTTATTAGTAATTTCGCAGGTTAAAGAAACTTGACATAATGGACACCCAAATCCACCACATTCGCATTCTTGTGGTAATTTGTATACATCTAAATCTGTTTTAAGAGGAATAAGTCCAAGTCTATGGGAAATAATTTCGTCATATAACGGAGAATCATTCTTTAAAATAATAACCTCGTCTATCGCCATGACTGGTATCTCTGTAAGCATAATCCTTCTAAGAGCGTTGATCATTTCAATTGAGATGCCTTCAATTACCAATACTAATTTATGTTCAGATTGTTCAAGAATATCTAGTTTTAAGGGGAGCATAGGCTTTAACAAGTTTTATAATTGTAAATAATGTATTAGATACTTGTAGAAATATGCAATTTAAGATAAATTTTACTGTTTAGAGAAAAAAAATATGAGAAAAAGGATTAATAAAAATTTCTCGAATTAATTAAAATAAGAAAAAATTATTATCTCGAGATATCTCGCTTTTTAAAGAGGAAATATCCTAAAAGAATTAACCCAATAGCTATTGAGAGCAGCAAAATTAAGGAGCCTAAAGGTGAATAGAAATCGTTTCGAGTAAAAGTGACCTCCCAGGTGTCAGGATCATATTCTTGAGTATACAGCCCAAATGTGTAAAGGAAATACATCATATTCTCAGAAATTCCCCCCGAAATGATATTTAAAATTCCTATATACGCATTAAACAAATGATAGCCCAAATCAAAATGATATAATTGAAATTGGATGTATATTGGAACATCACTATCATCCAAATACATATACATAAATAATGGCCGAAAAGTCATTAATACAAAAAAAGTAATGATAATAATTAATAAAGGTATTAATACGGCATTTCGCGTCTTTTTAAATAAACAAGAAAAACTATAAGCGACAGTCTGAAAGAAGAATTGAACTATTAGAGAAAAGAGTAGATTTATAACGAAAAATTCTGCCACACCCTCAAAGTCATATTTTAATGGAGCGATTAAAGTTATTAAAGATAATGTTGCTAAATTAATTACAAAGCCGAAACAGGTAAGAGCTAGATATTTGGTAGTCAAAATTCCTCCTCTTGAAATTGGTTTACTTATGAGCGTTAGCATTGTTCCAGATTTCAACTCTTCTGCAATAAGAGGAGCACCAACAACAGTAAGAATAATTGGAAACATCATACAGTACGTGTAAAAGCTATAAATTAAACCAAGATAATCATTTAATGAATTGTAATAAAACACTATACCTGTAGGAATAGTAAGAATAGCCATTAGTGGCCCAAGAATCATTAGAATGATAGAAACGACTAATTTAGGAATTTTAAACATATCTTTAAATAATGTTTTTTTAAAAAGAATTATTGATGGTGTTGTTAAAATCATCATTAACCCCGATTTCTCGCTCCATATATTTACACTATTCGTTGTTTCTTCCTTTATCTCTGATTTTATATTTTTAAAAGCCATTTTATATTCCCTCGTCCTTATTTATAATTTCCAAAAATACATCTTGAAGACTTGATTCGGGTTGATAAAAAGATTTTAGAATTACTTCCTTTTCGATTATTAATTTTGGTATTTCCTTTTGAAATTGTTCGATATCACTAGTATTGATATAAATTTTTTTTTCTTTTTCATCAATCCAAGCATCTGTAATCATTTCTAAACCTTTAATCACGGATAGGAACATCTCATTAGAATTGGTATCAATTACATAGAGATTAGTAGAACTAGAAAACCACTTTTTAACATTTTGTACAGTATCAGTTAATTTGATCTTCCCCTTGTTGATGATAGTGACTCTATCACACATCTGTTCGACTTCAGAAAGTACATGACTTGAAACAAAAATACTCATATCTTCGGAGATTTTCCTCACATAATCAATAATTTTTTTTCTTACGAGAGGGTCTAAGTTGCTAGTAGGTTCATCTAAAATTAAGAGTTTAGGATCGTGGATTAATCCGGCTGCTAATCCTATTTTTTGTTTCATACCCATAGAATAAGTCTTGATTTTTCTATCCTTTTCTTCCATCAAATCAAAAAATTTCAGCAAATCAAGCGCTTTTTGTTTTGCAATATTTTTAGGAATCGAATTCAAGCGTGCTAAATAAATTAGATATTCTAGTCCCGAAAGTTTTTCATAAAAAGCAGGATCTTGAGGGAGAAATCCTATAAATTCTCTAGCTTTTTTAGTACCAGCCTTTTTACCCCTTAAGAAAGCATCTCCTTCTGTAATTGAAATGGCTCCAATTAACATGTTAATGGTTGATGTCTTTCCAGCACCATTTGGACCTAAAAATCCATGAACTCCTGAACTCATTGCAAAATCTATTCCATCTACGGCAAACACTTTTTTTGTACCAGTTCCATAAACTTTTGTGAGGTTATTTGTCCAAATATAATAATCTTCAATATTATCTTGTTGAATAGAATTCATAATGCCATTATCAACTGGATTTCATTATAAGTTATATTATTTACAATAACTTTATAAATATTTTCTCTTACAGAAAAATTTGTTTTGTTATTTGAGATCAAAAAGTTTTTAAAATAATAATAGACTAATACTCGGGGAATATAGATAAAAAAATGGTCTTAAATCTTGATTAATCAAACATTTATAAAATAAAAAAAAGAATTAATAGAATTTCATGTATTCATAAGCTTTGTTTGGAGATTGAAAACAGTAGTGAATTTCTTGAAAACCTTTTTTAAACTCAGCAACTTCTTTTTTAACTTTCTTAGGATCTTTCTTGTCAATTAGTAAATCTTTGAAAAAATCTGCTATATCTACCATTTCACTTTTACCCATTCCGAGACGAGTAACTTCTGAGGTTCCCAACCTTAATCCACCTGGGTTTTTATAGTGTCTACCCTGTGCGATATCCCAAGGTAAGAGGTTTCTGTTAATAATAATATTCGCATCTTCTACTAACCTCTCAATATCTCCCCCTAAACCAATAGTTTTTTCAAAATTAGTGATATCAACTACAATTTGATGAGATTCAGTAAACCCTTTATGTTCCATGAGGACATTTATACCCCTTTCGTATAACGCTTGTCCTAAAGCTTTTGCGTTGTCAATTACATTTTTATGATAATCTTTACCAAATTCTAGCATTTCTGCAAATGTAATAGCCAAACCCGCAACATTATGTAGATGATGGTTAGATAATAATGCTGGAAACATGCAGGGTTTTAAAGTATCAATTAAATCCTCTCTATCTGATACAAGAGTTCCATGTTGAGGTCCTGGAAGCGTTTTATGGGTGCTCATTGTCATCGCGTCAGCACCTTCTTTTAAAGGATCTTGAAAGTAACCAGATCCTATCAAACCAGCGACATGTGCTGCATCGTAACCAACATTAGCGTCCACCTCTTTAGCGACTTCACTAAGTTCTCTAACAGGATGAGGAAAAAGAAAAACAGAACCACCAAATAACACCAATTCTGGTTTAAATTCCCTTATAATTTTGGCAGTAGCGTCTGGATCGATATTCATTTCATCATTGTCAAAAGCCATATATTCAATATTCAATCCGCGCACGGTTCCGGCAGTACCATAAATTGCCATCCCACTCTTCGTAAATTTAGGCGCATGGGATATGTGTCCACCCTTTGGAATTGGCATTATTAACATTTTTCCATTGTTTTCTGATGTAAATGCGTTATACATTGCCAGATTTGCTACTACGCCAGAAACGGGTCTTACATCAGCGTGAACGCACTTAAAATATTCTTTCGCAAGTTCCATACAGATATCTTCAATAATATCAATATATTTGCACCCCGCATAAACACGCTCTCCGACCCATCCTTCTGCGTATCTATGAGAGAAATCGCTATTACACGCCTCGTCAACGGCTGGGCTAGTAATATTTTCTGAAGCTATCAGTGGGATTGAGTTACTGAATAACTCATTATGTTCAATTAAGATATTTCTAATTTCTTCTACTTTCTTTTTCAATTTGAATCAAATCCATTTCTTATTTTAATTCTAACATTAAAAAAAAATAAATTTCCAATTGTTTTAAACCTTTTGGCAAGTTCGAAAGTTTTGAGAGGTAAATATCGTTAAAAACAGCATTTTCTAAGAAGAATGTATTATAGGAGTTCGGTAAATTATAGGATAAGATTTAACCATTACAAAAATAGTATTCAATAAAAATCTTGATTAAATGTAGTAAATACGAACAGAATAATAGAACCAATATCTCATTAATCCTACTCCTTGGAGCTTTCAAGGATTAATCGAGCTTCATACAGATTTAATTTTCTTCCAGACTTCTGCTTTTCTAAAGCAACAGCTAGTTTATCTTGTTTTAATTTTTCTAACTCTTCGTTTTTAAAATTGGTTCGTTTTCTAGACACTTTTGGCTTTTTAGACGCATATGTTGGCCGTTTCCCTTTTGAATCCTTTTTTAATTTTCTCATAACCCTTAAAAATTTCTCGTGGTATGCGTCTGCTGCTTTTTTATTCTCGATTAATTCTTCTTCTAGAGTTTTCTTTCTCTCTCTTAATCCATTGACAGTTTGGTAAATATCATGCATCTTAGCATGGTAATCTTGAGATTTGTTTGACCACTTATTCAATTGTTCGTAAATTTTATTCAAATTTATTTTAACTATCTGAATTTTTCGCTCTATTTTAAAAAAATCACTGTCTTGTTGCGTAGCTAAGAATTCTTGTTTAACTTGAGCTAGTTCTCTAATTTTGTCTACCATTGCATTTTCTTCGAGAATATCTAAATTCTCGATTTCAATTCTTCGCTCTAAATTCTCGATTTTTTTATCGATTTGCTTTACTGATACGTACTTCTTAGTTCCTTTTCCGCTTTTACTTTCTTCTAGAATTTTCTTTTTTTCTTCAATAAATTTATCTAAAATGTTCTTATATTCTATTTTCTTATCTTTTAAACTCTTTACCTTACTATTCCAATAATCCCGCTTCTTTTTATAATCGTTTTTAGCAAGATTTAAATAATCCTCGATTTTAACATCAATTTCCTGTAATTTATTAATGAATTTCTTAGTTTTCTTATTTAAATCGTCCCGTTTTTGTTTAAATTCTTCAATTTGGAATTGAAGTTCCTTAAAAGAGTTTTTTGAACTTTGGGAAGTATTTGTGTTAGCCCTACTCATAGATAAATTCATTAACGAGTATTTATAAAAAAGGTTGCATAAACAATGATTGAGTATTTCAATTTAGCATTGATTTAATATTTTTTGCAAAATCTCGTTTATATTTTTCTATTTAGTAAAGAAAAATTACACTTATGTAAAATTAATAACACGATGGCTTTAGAGTAAATCTAACTTTATAAAAAGAAATCATATTATTGATATAGGGCTAACAATGGCAGAAGAAATGATAAAAAAGAACGATTTAATTTACTTAATTCTTGATAATAGAAGAAAGTGGTTGGTTACTGTTAAAGAAGGAGAAGAATTTCAAACTCATAAAGGTATCATAAAATTCGACGAAATTATTGGAAAACCGTTTGGTTCTGTAGTTTTTTCTCAACCGTATGAAACTCAAGGGTATAAATTCTATGTTCTTAAACCCTTACCCTCCGATTACGTGATTCATATGAGTCGTAAAACTCAAATAATATATCCCGAAGACGCAGGGTTAATCTTAGTGTATTCTGGAATCGGACCTGGTAGTAAAGTTATCGAAGCGGGATGTGGTTCTGGAGCATTAACATGTATTTTAGGAAATTATGTCCGCCCAGATGGATATATTTATTCTTATGATATTAGAGAAAAAAGTTTGAAGAGGGCTTTAAGAAATGTTATTAAGGCTAACTTACAAGATTTCGTTTCAATTCAATACGGAGATATTTTAATCGATGATTTTGAACACACTAATGTTGATTCTGTTGTTTTAGATATGCCACAACCTTGGAAGGCAATTGAAAGAATTAAAACTTATCTGAAACTCAGTGGAACTTTAGTTTCTTTTTCACCAACAATAGAACAAGTGAAAAAAACAACTTTTGCTCTACAAGAGAACGGATTTTACGAAATAAACACATATGAATTAATAAAAAGGAAATTTCAAGTAAAGGAGAACGCAACTCATCCCGAAGTTCGAATGATTGGGCATACTGGGTACATGACTTTTGCAAGAAAAATCAAAGATATAAAGAACCCTTATCGAGAAAAGAAACCAAAACAAGACGAGTTTGTGAAATTAAACGGTATGCCTTTAAGGGGTGGTGAGGAATAATGATAGATTATAGTGACTTCACAAAATTAGATTTACGTGTTGGATTAATTAAGAATTGCGAAATAATTCCAAAATCTAAGCATCTATATCGATTAATGGTAGATTGTGGTGAGAAAAATTTGATACAAATTATTACTGGAATTTCTAAGTTCTATTCATTAGAGGAATTAATCAATAAGAAAATTGTAGTGTTAGCTAATCTTAAACCAAGAATGATTATGGGATTAGAAAGTCAAGGAATGCTTTTAGCGGCTGATTTCAACGGTGAACCTTTTTTACTAGAAATAGATGAGAGGAACGGAAAAAACATCCCAATTGGGAGTGTGATAAAGTAATTAAAAGCCTTTTAGTTTAACGCCGGTTTGGAATTCTTTCTTTTTCTTATATCTTTCCGTTTTGAAGTAATGCTTCTTTTTTTCCGGTAAAATATTAAGATACTTCCTTAAAATATCTTCAACAAAAGCTTTAGTAGCCTTATTTGGAATTTTATTTGGATTAGATAGAGTTGCGAGAATTTCTTTATCTCGGGAATCTGGAGAAAGTCCTATATTTTTTATTGGAATGTGAAATGAATGGATAAAATAACCCGTTGTTTTCTCTGCGTGAGCAATTACTCTTAAAATATTTGCTTCTTCCTTTTTTATTTTGATATCAACTAACTTTTTACCAGGGCGTACGATTATAGTAATATAAAGTGGAAGGTTATTTTTCGGGTCGTGAATTTTTTTTAAGAATTCGTCCAGCTTGTCACTCATTTTAATTCAAGAAGCTAATAAGTTCTGTAATATATATAGTTTTAAATTAGGATAATTAATTAAATTTATTATTAAAAATAACGAAGTAGTGAAAGAAATCATGACCGTTATATTAGAAAAGTTTGATCTAAAAACTAAAGCTTATTGTGATGTAATTAATATTACTTCCCAAGTGCAAAACGCAATTGAAAAAACGGGATTGAAAGATGGTATAGTGAATGTTCATGTTGCGGGATCCACTGGCGCGATATCGACTGTTGAATACGAACCCGGATTAGTCCAGCATGATATTGAAGAATTTCTAGAAAAAATAATCCCCTACAAAAAAGATTACGCCCACCACAAAACTTGGCACGACTATAATGGAGCAGGGCATCTAAGAAGTTTTCTCCTCAAAACCTCCCAAACATTCCCATTTCATAATAAGAAGTTAATATTTGGCACATGGCAGCAGGTGATCTTTATAGAAAACGACGAAAAAGGTCGGCATAGGACCCTATACTGTCAAATTATCGGTGAATAAACACTTGAAAATAAAATGAAAAAAAATTTATATTCTTTTTGATATATTGCTAAACTGTTCAACGAGCATGTTGTAAACTTCACGACGGCGATTGTCTTCAAACTTATCTATCGTCTTTACGATAGTTTTATGGCGTTCTTGTATCATACTTTTAAAGAGTGGAATCTTTCGAACCACGTGTTCAAACTTGTTCTTCTGAATTATTTGGTACTTTAGAAATTCCAAAAAGTTGTTTTCTTCTTCTATCAATTAAATCCTCTTTTTTAAATTAGTATTTTGACCAAATTAAAATGATAATCAATAAAAAATAGTAGTGTCATGTATGTATTTTTCGAGTAATATTAGAGATTTGAGATAGAAGGACGCAAATAAGAAAAAGGCAATAAGATTAAAAATAATGAATTTCACTTGTAACTAAAAAATTTCATTATATTCTTCATTTGAAAAAGGTTCTATAGGTTTTTTTTAAATTTTGATATATTTTTGATGAGTAATGGTTTGATACTATGGAAAGAATTATTAAAGTAATTGTAGCCGGTTTGGATAATGCGGGCAAAACATCAATTCTTACGGCTCTAAATAAAAAATACGACTTTCAAAAAGATGTAATATCCCTCACACCAACTATACGAGTTGAATATCAAGCAACGGAATTTCTAAAAAACCGAATAGTTTTTTGGGATATGGGAGGACAAGAGCAATACAGAAAGTTATATCAAGAAAAACAAGAACTATATTTTTCTGACACGGACTTACTTATTTATATCATTGATATTCAAGACACAGAAAGAATTGAAACTTCCTTAATATATTTAGATGCAATCTTGCAGAACTTTAAAAAGCATAAGATGGATGTACCCCTTATAGTCAGCTTTCATAAGTATGATCCTGAATTTAGTGGAAACGAAAGCATGATTGAAGAAATAGAATCTTTAAGAGAGCATTTATTAAAAAAATATCCGTCCTTTAAAATATTATTTCAGCAAACATCAATTTACGATATAATTTCAATAATTCAGTTGATCTCCTATGGATTATCCGTATTTGACGAAAAATTTTTCGATCTCTCTGAGTTGCTAGAAAAATATCTCATTCAATTTGAAAGTGAATCGTTAATTTTATTTGATAAAAATGGAATTATTGTAAGTGAGTATTATAAGGACATAATTGAGCCTGAGATATATGTCGAACTTATAGAATCTATTAAAGAACATTTGTTTTTACTTAAAAGGATGCAAGAAGAATCGTATGAAACAAATTACGCTCTATCCTCTATAGGGGACGACTTAATATCGTATCTGCATAGAATTGAATTAGAAAATGAGTCTTTGTTTGTTTCTGTAGTTATTAAGGAAAAGTTAAAGGAATCGCTTTTAGAGAAATTTTCATACTTTATGTCCGAATTAATAGAGCTATTGAAACCATTGCTAACGCGATCTTAATTAATTCCTAATCAATTTTTAAGAGTTTTCTCGCTATATCGATATTTTTTTCTTTTTGCTCTTGATGATGCTTAATAAAATTCAAGACCTTCTCAACGCATTGCGATTTATGTTCACCACACAATAACTCTCCTTTAATACATCTTTCAAATTCATCAGCTAATACATCATCATCTTCTTCAAAGTGATACATCAACATTTTATAAATCATACATTTTCCAGGTTCTCCCCCGAGTTCTTGTTGCTGTTTCTTATTTTTGCGACCACCAGTCAAAGCACCCTTAACTTTCTTTTCTATCGATTCTAAAGATTCGTTGAAAGTGAACGAACTATTAGGATTTCTTTTAGCCATCTTATCTGATCCATCTATTCCTTCTAAAAGATAATGATATGTTGCTCCAGGTAAGAAAAAAGTTTTATAATACCTCCGTGTAAGATCTCTAGTAAGTCTTATATGTGGATCCTGATCGATTCCTACTGGGACTATAGTTGGTTGTGCTCCTTCTCTAACTTGAGGAAGAACAATATCACCTACTTGGATCAGAGCGGCTAAATAGAGCCCGAAGGTTTTCTCTCCGTAAATTGCGTTTAGCATGTTTTGAGTTACTAATCTACTTACTTTAAAACAAATGTCTTTAACCAAAGGCTCCTTAGATTGCCTCCAAATATATGCTTTCTCAGGTGAAGGATCTAATCCAAATGTTAATATGTCAGCGAGATTATCTATAGCATTTGGTTCCGCTTTTTCGTAAGGAATTCCATTATCTTCCCAAGATTCAATATCTGCTATACCATAATACACTGTTCCCCCCATTTTTTGAAATTCAACGATTTCTAAAGCAGTAGTTGAAGTCCCTAAATGGTACGGTCCAGATGGTTTAATACCGCTCATAACCGTCCATGGTTTGTTTTCTTCAATTGCCTTAAACACCGCTCCTAAATCGCGATGACCAAAAATAATTTTTCTTCTGAAAAATCTATTTTTTATTAACTTTTTTCTTAATACTTCGCTGACTTCTTCAATTCCAAATTCTCTTATTATTCTCTCGTAATCCTCATCATCTAAATGATTAGAAGAACCCCATGGATCCAGCATTTTTTTAACAATCTCTTTTTGTTTCAACGGTATTATATTGATGATAATAATAAAAATAGAAACCAATTAAAAATTTTGATGCAGATTAAGACTATTTAAGTAAACGAATAATATTTTATACTCTTTTTGCTCTTTTTAACTTCAATTTGTTAACAGAATTTGGCTTTAATTAAAAGGATATAAGAAAAAGATATAATAATTCTACTTTTATTCTTCTACTTAAGATGACAGAAAAAGAAACTAAAAACGAAGATGAATGGAAGGAAAATTTAACTGAGGAACAATATCGCGTGCTACGATTAAAAGGAACTGAACGACCTTTCACAGGCAAATACTGGGATAATAAGAAAAAGGGCGTTTATTATTGTGCGGGATGCGGGACTCCCCTGTTTGATTCAAACTCTAAATTCAAATCTAATTCAGGCTGGCCTAGCTTTTCAGCGCCTATTGACAATTCTAGCGTAAGTAAGACCCTAGATAATAAATTCGGTATGAGAAGAACAGAAGTACTATGCAATAAATGTGGAGGTCATTTGGGACATGTGTTTGACGATGGGCCTAAACCTACTGGTCAACGTTATTGTATGAACTCGATTTCTCTGGATTTCAAACCTAAATAATACGAGAACATTTTAGTTAAACTCTCCCTTTTTCATCAATGATTAATACAATTGATTATCGATTATGAAAGCTCAAAGTAAATAGATCTATTAAAGTCTTTACAGGTATTAACCTATTTTTTGTTAATCCTTTTTATTTTTGGAAAGAACCTACCGGTTCTAGATGCATATTCCTCATAAACCTCACCAAACATCTCTTGTAACATCTTTTCTTCTCCTTTAGCTTGATAAAGGAGTGCTAGAAAACCAATTAAACCAAAAAACATGAACCAGATTCCAGTTCCAAGAAAAATGAATATAATTTCAAATACACCTGCAATATAAGCTGGATGGCGAACATATTTATATGTCCCCCCCGTTGCCAATGCGTATTCTTCTTCTTTCATTTGGTTAAAACAAGCAGTATAATTGACATTATAAATAAAGGTTATTGATACCCAAACACCAAGGAGCCACATTCCAATAATGCCGATCCAATATACCTCTATTGGAAGCTCAAGAATGAAAAAGAAATTATACTCCTCAAACCCAAATATTAAACGATAAACAAAGGAAAGCAATATTACATATTGTATCCCTATCCCGAATGAGACGGCTATCTGGGACAATCTAATCCCGGGTATTTGCTTACTATTGATAGGAACACTTCCAATTACTGTAATAGCTCCCTTAGGTAATTTATTTCCTCTCAATCGTCTAATAATTCGAGGGAGAATGAATTTGAGTGTCCATATTCCAAAAATTGTGAATAAATATATAAAGGTATTTAATATAATGATGTCACCTAGATGAAATTAGTGCGTAAAACAAATTTAATTAGTCAAACCTAATTTTTAAATTTTCAATTATCTATTAAAATGAAGTCAGTAAACATTAAAAACTCAATTAAAAAGTTCTGATGGAAAGATTCTCAAATATTAGTTCAACTGAAAAGTTCTCTAAATACTAATAATAAAGAAGATTGAAATCGAGTCTCATTGATAGCGTTATGAAATTACAATTGAAGAATTTTTATATTCTTTTAAAACCATATTAGAATTAGTTTTTGTTACATGCTCTTTTTCATTCAGTTCTCGAATAAAATTATGAACACCTTGAGGTTCCTTAAATCTACAAATTAACGCAGCAGATTGTTCTCCTGTTGTGTGAAAAACCGAACAAACTTCTGGTTTCTTTGTGATCTCTTCCAGAATTTCTTGAGTATATTTCCCATCGATATTAACTCTTATTAAAAATGTTAAGGTATAACCTAATATTTCATTATTTAATTTAAGCGTATAACCTTCGATAACATTATGTTCCTCCATCTTAGAGATTCGGTTGTGGATTGTGCCAATTGAAATACCTAAATCATCTTTAATTTCTCGATAGGATGTTTTGGCGTCTTTTTGCAACATTTTTATGATATCTTCGTCAATTTCATCAAGAGTTATTTTTACCTTCTCTACATTGTTTACAATTATTTTTTCTTCTTTCATTTTTAATAAGCGTTTTTTTTTTGAAAATGTTCAACTTATTTATATAAATTTGAAAATTATATATAATTTTTGCAACTCACGCTTTTTTATTTTTAAATGATCTCCTAATCATAAAATTCATATAAATTGAGACATTATTTTTTATTAAAAATAATATAAAAAGGTAAAATCATGTCTGTACCAATTATAATTCTTAGAGAAGGAACGGAAGAAACGAAAGAAAAAGAAGCTCGCATGCAAAACATAAATGCGATTATGGCAATTACCGAGACAGTAAAATCTACGCTTGGACCGAGAGGTATGAATAAAATGCTTGTAGATTCTGTAGGAGATGTTACAATAACAAACGACGGCGCTGAAATTCTAAAACTACTTGATATAGATAATGTTGCTGCAAATATGATGGTAAACATCGCTAAATCTATTGATGAAGACATCGGAGATGGCACTACTACTGCTGTTATATTTTCAGCTGCTTTATTGAGAAATGCTCTTGAACTTATCGATCAGAGTGTTCATCCAAAACCTATTACTCACGGTTATAAATTAGCAGCAGATAGAGCTTTAAAGCTGGTAAATGAAATGGCTACCAAAATATCTCGAGATGATGATAAGCAACTTAAAAACGCCGCTAAAACCACTATGAATTCCAAAGACATAGTAGGGGTGAAAGATTATTTCGCTGAATTGGCTGTAAAAGCTATAAAACACATAAGGGGAGACGATGGAAACACTTTCTCAAAAGTAGGAAATGTTAAAATTGTAAAAGTTCCCGGGAAATCGCTAAGAGATTCTGAGCTAATAAATGGTGTTTATATAGAAAAAGAGAAAGTTAATGCCGCAATGCCAGATGTAGTAAAAAATGCGAAAATTGCTGTCATTAGAAGAAAACTGGACGTCGTAAAAACAGAATTTGATGCCCAAATAAGAATTTCAAACCCTGCTGACATCCAAAAATTTCTTGACCAAGAAGAAAAAATTCTCATTGATTACTTGAAAATTTTCACAGATTTAGGCGTGAATATGATTGTTAACAATAAAGACATATCTGAAAAATTTGGAGCCTATTTAGCAAAAGAAGGAATAGTAGCAATCAAAAATCTTGGAGATTCTGACATGAAAGCTGTAACAAAAGCAATTGGAGCTAATACGGTTGACGATCTCCATTCTTTAACCGAAGATGACTTAGGTTTCGCAGAGAACATAAAATTTGAAAAACTTGCAAACAATGAGTATACCCTATTTACGGGTTGTAAAAATCCCAAATCTGTTTCGATATTGCTTAAAGGTGGTTTAGAGAAAATTTTAAATTCTGCTGAGATTACTTTACACGATGTGCTCTCAGTAGTTGCAAAAGTTATGGACACCGAGGCCGTTGTTGCTGGGGGTGGGGCAATATACATTGAACTTGCGAAAAGATTAAGAGAATATGCAAACGAAATGAGCGGTAAAGAACAACTCGCCGTAAATGCTTTTGCAATTGCCTTAGAAGAAATTCCAAAAACTTTAATCAAAAACGCAGGTTTAGACGAAATAGAGAACATGACTGAATTACGTGCTGCTCATAAAACTGAAAACGATAAATGGAAAGGAATTGATACTATTACTAACGAAATTGGAAATAATTTTGAGACGGGAATAATAGAACCTGCGGCTTTAGTTAACCATGTAATCAAAGCTGGAAGTGAGTTGGCAAACCTGATTCTAAGAGTTGATAGAATTATCAGTGCCAAGGGTAGTAGCCCTCCTGGATTATAATAATCTAATTGAAATTTCTATTTTTTCTTAATTTTTTTATTTATTTTATATTTTAATTATCATCTTCTAAAAAAATTTCAATAATATTACGGTTTAATAAGCTTTTTAATGCTCTTTTAACTTTTTAAAACTATAACTTGAAACTGGTAAACATGAACTATAAAGAAACTTTTTCAAAATTTGTTGATAATGCATTAATTTCCCAAAGGGATGTTGAGAAGCTATTTACTCTGCAGAATGAGCGCGTATTAAATATCGTAAAGGAATTTGTAGATCTCTGTAAACCTCGCAAACTTACTGTAATCTCTGATTCTAAAGAGGATATTGAATATGTAAAAAAGAAATCTGTTTCTTATCAAGAAGAATCTAATCTTCAAATAGAAGGTCATACAATTCACTATGATAGTTATTACGATCAAGCAAGAGATAAAGAAAATACAAAAGTCTTAATTCCGAAAGGTGAATATCGAAGCCCTTGGATTAATACAATGGATAGAGATGAAGGTCTAGAAGAAATTTTAACTATTATGAATGGATGTATGGAAGGCAAAGAATGTCTAGTTAGGTTCTTTTGTCTTGGCCCATTAAACTCTAAATTTACTATTGGAGCATTGCAACTCACAGATTCGTTTTATGTTGCTCATTCTGAAGATCTATTATATCGAAAAGGGTATAAAGAATTCAAGGAATTGGATGGATCGAATGATTTTTTTTACTTTATACATTCTGCAGGAGAGCTTGTGGGAAATCCTCCCGTCACTAAAAATATTGACAAGCGTCGTATTTATGTTGATTTACAAGAAAGTCGAGTATTAACTGTTAATAACCAATATGCCGGAAATTCTCTTGGGTTAAAGAAATTAGCCTTACGCTTAGCAATACATAAAGCAAATAATGAAGATTGGCTTACGGAACACTATTTTATATTAGGAGTTCGCCCGAAAGGAAAAAATCGAGTAACCTATTTTACCGGAGCTTTTCCAAGTGCTTGCGGAAAAACATCAACTGCGATGCTTCCCGGACAACTGATTGTAGGGGATGATATTTCCTATTTACGTCCGTGGAAAGATGGTTTTGCTCACGCAGTCAACATAGAGAAGGGAATTTTTGGAATTATTAAAGATGTAAACGCAAAAAACGATCCCGTAATTTACGAAGCGCTCACTACCCCAAGAGAATTAATTTATTCTAATGTTCTCGTAAAAGATGGTAGACCGTATTGGATTGGAATGGGTTTAGATCATCCAAAAGAAGGCTTTAATCATTATGGTGATTGGATTGATGGAATAACTGATAATAAAGGTAATAAAGTAACTCACGCTCACCCAAATGCGAGATATACAATTAACCTTATGGATCTCTCTAATTGCGATCCTAAATTAGAAGATCCTGATGGAGTACCAATTCATGGAATATTTTACGGTGGAAGGGATTCAGATACAATGCCTCCCGTAGTGGAAAGCATTAATTGGGAGCATGGTATTTTTTTAGGGGCTATTATCGAATCTGAAACAACAACCGCAACTCTTGGTGCTATAGGCGTTAGAAAAGCTAGCCCAATGGCAAATCTCGATTTCTTAGTTGTCCCACTAGGTAAATATCTAAAAAACCATCAAAAATTTGGCCACCAATTGAAGTATTGTCCCCAAGTATTCTCTACAAACTACTTTCTTAAAGGAAAGGATGGAAAATATTTAAATGGCATTTTAGATAAAAAAGTATGGGTTATATGGGCAGAAGGGCGCACAAAAGGAGATTATGAAGCTATAAAAACTCCAATTGGTTATCTTCCGAAATATAATGATTTAAAAAATCTTTTCAAGTTAGAATTAAATAAAGAATATTCTCATGAGGATTATATCGAGCAATTCACACTGAGAATTAATTTTTTACTTGATAAATTAAGCCGTATGGAAGAAATGTACAAAGCAGAAAAGGAAACTCCAGAGTTTTTTTGGGATCTTCTTATTAAGCAGAGATCAGAGTTAACAGATTTACAGAAGAAATTTGGAAAAGAAGAAATATTACCTACAGAATTATCTCAAATTTAAATTTAGAGGTTAAATTAAGAGTTTTAACCCATGTTTTACCTTATAGGTTCTTTTTATCCTATCAACTTCAATAAATCTCTTTATTTCAAGATTATTTAACAAATCTCTCATTTCAACGGGATTCTTATTTAGCTTTTCTTGCAAACCTTCTATGTCTGTTTCGTATGAACGGAGCACTGTGAGGAGCGAAGAATAATGATCGTATATTCGATTCACAAGATATTTCAACGCCTCTTCTAAATTTTCTCCTGTCCGGGTGATTGTTGGAAAAATCACTGAATCTTCACGAAGATAATTCAGGGACCTCACTACTTCGGCATGGCGTGCTCCCGCAACATCTTGTTTATTTGCTAAATATACTATTGGTGTATCGGGACTTAGAGCCTTTCTAAGAGAATTTAAAATGATAATTGCATCTTCGTCTTTTTCTGGGTGAGCCGCGTCAAATATAAAAATTAGGCCATCAGCTCCTCGCACGACAACATCTCTCATAACATTAAATCTTAATAAGCCAGGAGTTCCAAATAAGAAGACATCAAAACCGTTTAATTTAACGCTACCTAAGTCCATTCCAACTGTATAATACTTGTTGTCCCTCGCTTTTGCCTCCACATTCAAAGCTTTTTCGTCAAAAAACTTAATGAAACTTGACTTACCGCTCTGAGTTGGACCCGAAACTGTAATTTTCATGATGACATGCTCGCTTTTCTGATCTAATTGTTTCAAGTAAAGCTTTCGCAGGACTCTTATTACAATAGATGTTTATTATTTGATTATTAACTTAAATGGGTTTTTATTTGGCATTAATATATGGATAATATGACTCTTTTCTTCCGAATAAAATCACATTATTCTCTCTTTCGTTTTAAATGAAATCTACGGTGTCCCAAAAATATATCAAAATGACATTTATATTATAAAATCAAGCATTTAAATATGTTTATATCTCCATTTTTCAGCCTTTTCACATGTTTATAAGGTTTGATATTGAATGGATTCCTAAGAAAAATAAGAATTTAAGGGTATAATAATATACATCATTTTAGGGTTGAAATTCTTCTGCTCTTTTTGCTTTTTTTTTGCTAAAGCTTATAATTTGGGCTATCATTTTCGACTTTTCAACAGATGTATTAGAGTCAGTTGGTTCGCTAATATATCCTTTGCTTAAAGCAAGATTATAAATCTTCTCTCCAGCTTTGGTGCGAATTAAGGTTGTTGTTAATCCTTGTTTAGAGGCTAAACCACCAAAAGAAATGTCTGCGTAGTAATTCGTAAAGTTTTCACATACTCTACACGCAGTTCTCATAATATCTTGCAGCTCTGAAAATTCTATTACTAATGGATTCTCTCTACTTTTAAATTTTATAATTAAGCTTTCCTTAATATTCATCTTTTCAATATCAGTAAAAGAGAATTTAAATCTCTCCTCAATTCTTGCCCTAGCAGCGTCGTTAAATTTGAAATTCTCGAAACAAAATAATCCCAATGTGTATTCAACTACATGAGCAGGAATTATTTTTAATTCTTGCATTTTTCTTATGGAATGAATTTGACAGGGGACTCCAACAACCGCTACTTTCATCTTGTCAGAACTAACTACCTTTTTTAATTCTGTAATAGTCGGAACGAAAGTGTTATATTTTCCTAACTCTGAAACGGGACCTTCTATATTATAGTTTGTTCCTATCGCGTTTATGATATCTTGCTTATTTTTAGCAAAAAAGGGTGTTCTTTGAAAAGGACCTATTTTTTTTGATACAATCGCGGCATCAATTAGATTATTTTCCAATAAGGCAATCAGAATTGCTGTTACTACTCCCCCATCTGTAGCAAACTTTCGTATCTGAGGATCACTCGCTTGAGCTGTGACTATTTTAGACCAGTTACCTATTGGGGGTTTGAAATTAAATCTATCGTTTAATTCCTTGTCTAATTCGTGAATCTCAGGGCAAATTAAATAGCAAATGCCACAATGAAGACAATTCTCTTCATTTGAATAATAAGGTAAACCATCTTTAGAGATATCAATGGCTCCTATTTCAGCAGCCGAACAAAAGCTAACACATCCTCCACATTCTCCGCAAATACCTTTTTCATGAACTTCCTTAGTAAGATCTACAAAGGATTTAGGTTTAACTTCGTTTTCAGTCATCGTTATTAATCCTTATTTATCTTTTGCATTAAATCTTTCTTTTATTGTAGTTAAGTCCGTAATTAAAACATCTTAATACTATTAATAAAAATAATGTCATCTATTATAAGATTAATCTTCTAAACTAATAAAATCAATAGAAAATATAAAAATTCTTCTCGATCGGGACTATTTTTTTGAGGATTTTGATTTTTTTCGCAGTTTTTTAGTAAATATCATAATTTTTCCTCACTTTTTTATTTTTTTTAATAATAATTTTATAAATAATAATCGTTTCTAATAATATTATTGAATAATTCATTTGAAAAATTCTAAAAAAGTATTAGAAATGGATTGAAAAAGGAATTTAAAATTTAAATTATAAATATAAAATTACAAATTTCAAGATATAATTTCGATAGCAATTTAGTTACAAATCCTGTAAAAAAAACTTAAGTCATTGATAGTGAACTGATTTGGACGAAAATTTAAAAAGTGTTATGGTTATCGGAGCGGGTATAGCTGGGATTCAAGCCTCGTTAGATTTAGCTGAAAGAGGTATAAAAGTCGAATTAATTGAGAAAAATGCGTGTATTGGAGGGAGAATGGCTCAGCTTGATAAAACTTTCCCTACGAACGATTGTTCTATATGCATTTTAGCACCAAAACTTGCAGAGTGTTCTCGACATCCAAATATTAACCTTCATACACTTTCAGAAGTTCAAAAAGTTGAGGGGGATGCAGGTAATTTCACGGTTAAAGTCTTAAAACATGCGCGGTATGTGAAAGAAGATGCTTGTATTAACTGTGGGTTATGTGTTGAAAAGTGTCCTATGAGAGTAGACGATGAGTTTGATATGCAATTGAGAAAGCGAAGGGCGATTTTTATTGACTATGTTCAAGGAGTTCCTGCAATCATGTCAATTGATAAAGAAAAATGCTTATGGTTTACGAAATCAGCTTGTAGATTATGTGAAAAAGCATGTGAGAGAGAAGCAATAGATTTCAACCAGGAGGATAAGGAAATTGAACTAAATGTAGCATCGATCATAGCTGCTATAGGATATGATGTTTTTAATCCTAAATCAATTATTTCCTTAGGTTATGAACGATATCCAAATGTTGTTACTTCATTAGAGTTTGAACGATTAATTTGCGCTTCTGGACCATTAGGTGGACATTTAATAAGACCTTTCGATAAAAAAGAACCAAAAAAACTCGCGTTTATTAATTGCGTAGGATCAAGAGACATAAAAAATAATCCATATTGCTCATCTTGTTGTTGTATGTATACAACTAAAGAAGCTATGATTGCTTATGAACACGATAATGAAATTCAAACTTCGATATTCTACATTGATCTTAGAGCCGGTGGAAAAGGATTTCGAAAGTACATTCAAAGAGGTAATGAAGATTACGCAATTGAATATGTTAAAGGAAAGGTTGCAAAAATTTGGCAAGACGAACAGAAAAATCCTATTGTCGTTTATGAAGATATGAACTCATTTGAAGTGAGAGAGCTTCAATTTGACTTAGTTATTTTAGCAACGAGTATGATTCCAAATAAAGACACAGTGAAATTGTCAGAAATTTTAGGAATTAAACTTGATGAATTTAATTTTTTTAAGGGGATGACTTATCACCCTCAAAAATCAACTAAAGAAGGGATTTTTCTCTGTGGTGCTTGTAGGGAACCAATGGATATTCCAAATT
>JABXKC010000169.1 GCA_013375495.1 Promethearchaeota archaeon | reverse complement strand
AGTGATTTTTGTCTAATTAGGGCTCCACTTTTTATAGTTTTCTTACAGTTAAATAAGTTTGTGTAAGCTACATGACAGAGGACAAGAAAAAGAAAAAAAAACGTAAAATGGTCAATATAACTATAAATATTCCAGATATATATGATAAAAATATTCAAAAACTAATTAAAATGAATCTGATGCCATCTCGCTCAGAGGCAATTAGAACTGCTCTTAGAGAATTTTTACATAAAGAGTATGATAATTTGAAGTTGTTAGATTATTTTGAAGAAAATTTGTAAAGAAGTAATTTTCATCTTTATCTTTTTTACAAGTTATCGAATCTGGGGCACCACCAATCATTTTATCAATTAAAGAATTTTTTGATTTATATTTTAAGAATTTGTGTTTATACATATATTATATGACCACATAAAAATTGAAAAAATAATATTAATTAAAATAGTAATATTATTATACAATTAAATATGGGAGTACCAGGATTTTTTGCATGGTTACTAAAAAATTACAAAAATAATAACATCATATTAG
>JABXKC010000168.1 GCA_013375495.1 Promethearchaeota archaeon | reverse complement strand
ATTAGAGCTACCTGCACTTTTGATGCGAAAAAAGTCCTCGAATATCGATTCGTGATTCTCGTAACTCGATTTGGGAAAGTAAGTTAAAAATTTTTTAAAAAATTTGATTTTTGTTCTTAGGTATCAGCGTTTTTGATTGAAAATCGGCGGAAAATTTTATCTATCTTAACAAAAAAATCTGGCCCAGCGCATTACTCGTAACAAAGCAAGTAAAGGTTTTTTCTTGAAAATTCGGTAGGAGTAGTTTAAATTTACCATTTCTTAGAGAGGACATCATTGATTGGCGGTTCAAATTTCGGGCGGTTGTTAGGTTTTTGGCGGGCTAATATTTTTATAATTAAGAGTGAAATGGATTTTATAACTGTCAATGGTTTCTTATACAAAATGTCTTCTAAGCATCTTATTTAAAAAATAAAAATACAAGAAATATTGAAAGGTACGAAAATGGAAATGAAAGATGATGAATCCAAAGCGTTACGATTAAGAGTCGAGCAAATTTCAGCAGAATTGGACAAACAAGACAGAGTGAGAGTTG
>JABXKC010000167.1 GCA_013375495.1 Promethearchaeota archaeon | reverse complement strand
ATCTAATATCTTTAAGGGAAGTAAATTAGGTATAACCACATAAATAAGCGTTTCCGGGTTCAGATGGGTCCGGGTATTATCCTTATAAACCATGACCGTAAGCGAACTTACAGATTGAGGTTTCCCACAGACTTTTTACTGCAGTACTATCCTGCAACGCTTAAAAGTTTAACTTCCGGCGCTTTACTGAATGTTATACATTTATGTGGCTAATAGACCACAGATTTACCATTTAATAAGTACGGTTATTTACAATGTAAATACCTTCTTATTAGGTAATGAGTAAGTAGAAATAATAAAGACTAGTAATTAAACTTTTTCATAGAAAAAGGCAAAATTTAAAAGGAGTAAACTAAGATATGCCCTAGAATATGATATTTCAATTAATCATCCAAGACGTTCAGTGGTACCAGTATTTAATAAATATTTTAGTCACAGTTATAGGGAGATTACTTGATTTACTTAGTACGCGATATGTGTCGAGAGAATTAAAATTGGAGACAAATAGATTGGCTAAACGTATTGGATGGAAAGGG
>JABXKC010000166.1 GCA_013375495.1 Promethearchaeota archaeon | reverse complement strand
AAAATGTAGCCGAAACATTACCCCCAGTTATCGCCATTACTTCAATTAATACCGCAACAAAAGTAACTTCCACCATATCTTCGACAAATAAGATTCCTATATCTCTAATACCTCTAAGTGCTTGAGGTATTCCCATCTCTTTGATCATTGGTTCGATTAGTGGAATCGCCTCTTCCTCAATCCCTAGAAGACCCTCATCAATAGAGTTTACAACGCTATCATTAATAGAATCCTCAATTAAAATTCCCCCTGGTACTAAACCTGAACCTAGTGCAATTAGCAAAACTGAGATAATCAATATTTTTTTAGACATTTTCTTCACCTTGACAATTAATGATCAATAATAGTGATCACATTTATATATTAAATTTTGACAAATTAATATATAAATATTTCTTTTGAAAGATATGGAACAAAATTTGAAAACTTTTTAGTAGGTGTTAGACAGTTACGTCAGACAAAAAAGCGTCAATTAATCACGAACTTAAGATTTTAGAATGTGTTAGGGATAACCCCGGAGGAGTAACTGCTTCAGATA
>JABXKC010000165.1 GCA_013375495.1 Promethearchaeota archaeon | reverse complement strand
ATAAGAAACACCCCGAACAACAAGCTAAGACTTAGACTAATCAATATCCCTCTGCTCTGGCAAATGATTAAAGCTGCATAAAGAAAAGACAATAATATGAAGTATATAAATTTTTTCTTTTTAATTTGTTCTAATAAATAAAAGCAGAACATTAAAGGAAAAATCAAGGCTAAATAATTAGAAATCCAATTCTTTTGACCAATTAGTGAGGCAACTTTATCATATTCTTGTAAATAAGAAATGAAGTTATAATAATGTAAAATAGTATAAAGGGCGACAATAAAAGAAGTGAGAAAAAATAACTGGATAAATGATTTAAACTGATATTCGTATTGTAAATTGTTTATTATTAAAAAATATAAAATGAAATAAATAATATTTTTGAACCATTATTAAAACAAATTTATGATAAAATAAATCCGTTAATTTATTTATTATTATTTTTTTCAATAAGCAATTTTATAACAAATTTAGGAATATTATTAATAATTTTATTAAAATATCAAAAATATAGAATTATTAATAATTAATTTATTAACATATTAT
>JABXKC010000164.1 GCA_013375495.1 Promethearchaeota archaeon | reverse complement strand
AACGATTTTGTCGGTCTTTAAACGATCTAAAAAACTCTTCAAACATCTCTACTCTACTTAAACCATTACTAAGGTTCATATCACTCTTTATTTCGAGGTGATATATAAACTTCATATATTAACGATTTAAGCTTATTAAACAGAAAACAAAAGATATATATAAAACATGTTAAAGATTTCTCGGATTTTCTAGTTATTATTTTTACTTTCATGCTACCTATTTTAACATCTGATCAATTTTATAGATAAACCACGTTTACATTTGATTCCGTTTTTAGTCTTCTCGTCAGAGTTTCTTCAAACGTCGTGATAATCAATTGATCGATAAGTCTACTTTTACAAAGTCGAAGTGCGATTGTTAAACAAGGAAGAATACATCGAACGACTCAAAGAAAAAGTGAGAAAAGGTCATCGAATTTTTTTGTTTGATCCAATAAAACCTACCACCATTGAAGAGATCGAGCAAAACAAAGACGAATTATGGGATGTATAAAGAAATATAAACCCATTCTAATTTGAATTTTGCTAAAGTTTATCTTTCATTAAT
>JABXKC010000163.1 GCA_013375495.1 Promethearchaeota archaeon | reverse complement strand
TTCTAGAAAATTATCATGATCCGTACCGTATATTAAAACTACATCAGCAGTATTCTCCTTTGATTCATTATCGATATTTGTTTTATTTTTTAATATTCTATAATATTTTTTAATAGAATCATGAATCACATCGTCGTATGGACCACCAATATCAAACAAATTCTTATCTTCACCGCCAATTGTATTAATTCTTTTCAATAATCTTTCATTATTTTTTATAAAACCAAAAAATTCATTGAAATCATATGACCATTCCTTTGATTGATTTGATAAATCAGATTTATTTATAACTGATGCATCACCTCGTTCTAAAAATGGTAATATTAAAGGTAGAGTTTCAAGAATAGGTGTATTGGAGGAATTTAATTTATCTACTACTTTTTGAGCTTTTGATAAATTTTCATCATTTTCTTTTAAAATTTTTATGACACATTTACCGAGCGATTCGTCGTAATATTGTTCACCTACCAATTTACCATCGGAATTGTACCAATTCTTACCACTTCCGTACATTCCATATCTTTCATAATTATGTATAACCTCATCTAAATC
>JABXKC010000162.1 GCA_013375495.1 Promethearchaeota archaeon | reverse complement strand
CATGGTGCTCAATGTTCCTACTGAGGTGTTTAATTATTCTGAACCTGATGAATTCCGATTGCCTTTCAATTCTGAGAAAATTGATTACGATTGGGACATCAAAATGGGTTAAGATAATTATAAACAAATGGTGATATCAATGAAAAATATTCTAGTAACTGGTGGAATGGGCTTTATCGGGAGTAATTTTATTTGGCATCTTCTTAAAAATTACCCCGAATTTAAGATCATAAATGTTGATAAGCTTACTTACGCAGGAAATCCTGAAAATTTAAAAAATGTTGAAACCGAATATTCTAATAGATATAAATTTCATAAAGTGGATATTTGTGATTTTGAATCTATCGATAACATATATAGGAAAAATGAAATTGATTATATAGTAAATTTTGCTGCCGAATCCCATGTTGATCGTTCAATTACTAACCCGTCCCTATTTTGTGAAACGAATATATTTGGAACGATATCATTATTAAACTCCGCTAACAAGAATGGAGTAAAAAAGTTCCTTCAAGTTTCTACGGATGAAGTTTATGGTGCGTTAACTCTTGAT
>JABXKC010000161.1 GCA_013375495.1 Promethearchaeota archaeon | reverse complement strand
ATAAAACTTTTTTCCTATGTCGGTGAAACAGTATTAGATCCTTTTGCAGGAAGTGGTACTACACTCAAAGTCGCAAGAGTACTAAAAAGGAATTCTGTAGGTTATGAAATTATTAGGGATCTAGAAAATATTATTAAGAAAAAAATAGGTTTTGATGGAACGATATCAGTTACAAACACTGAAGATGTTTTTGAGATCATTGAAAGAAAGACTGGCAAATATCGTTCTGTCACTCTTGATTTTATTGAAAAAAGAAAAAATGCTAATGTGTGGGAAAATTATGTAACTATTGGGTCCCTTCAAAGCGTAAGCTTAAATTTACCAAGATATGCTTATATATCCAAAAGTGAAGACGAATATTTTGACATACTAGACGAAAAGATGGAACTTTGTGCAAGAATTTTACTAAAAAAATGGAAATTAATGGAGAAAAGACTCAAATCAGGCCATTTACCTTTATGTAGTGGAACAATTAAAGGAAAACCAATCTTTAATATTGAAGACCAGAATTTATCTATAGGATTTACTGGCTTAAACGAGGCTGTAAAAAGTTT
>JABXKC010000160.1 GCA_013375495.1 Promethearchaeota archaeon | reverse complement strand
CTAAAATAGATTTATCTAAAAAAGAAGAGGTTAAAGAAGAAGAAAAACCTGTAGATAAAGTAACTATTAAAGAAGAACCTGTAATTAAAGAAGAAAAAGTAGAAGCTAAAGAAGAAGTAGTAGAAACAAAAGAAGAAACTACATCTCCTATATCTGAAATTACAGAAGAAGAAGTTGTTGAAGAAGCAACTAAGTTAACTGAAGAAGTTAATGAAGCAATTGAAAACAAAGAAACTACTGGAAAACAATTACCTGAAAATATTGAAAAACTTGTTTCATTTATGGAAGAAACAGGTGGAAGCGTAGAAGATTACGTTCGCCTTAACCAAGATTACTCTAGTTATGACGACATGACAGTGCTCAGAGAGTACTATAAACAAACTAAATCTCATTTATCATCTGATGAAATAGAATTTTTAATTGAAGATTCGTTCTCGTATGACGAGGAAGTAGATGAGGAAAGAGATATTAAAAAGAAAAAAATAGCGTTAAAAGAGCAAGTTGCCAACGCTAAAAGCCACTTGGACGGGCAAAAGTCCAAATACTATGAAGAAATCA
>JABXKC010000015.1 GCA_013375495.1 Promethearchaeota archaeon | reverse complement strand
GAAGGCCCCTCAACGTTATGGGTCTACGCCTAAAACCTTTCATCACATCGTAGAGATGAAATTTATAGTCATTTTATTTCCTAAATGTAGAAAATATTCCTAATTGTAAGTGAGAAACGTTGTTTACACGTATCTTAAAAGCAGATAATAATTCATTTTATTACAAACCAGATTAGTAAATAATTATTTTTATTTCTTTTATTAGTCATCGTCAAGAATTCTATTAATTAAAAACTAACTGCTTCTATTTTTTATTTATTTTCTCCTTAGAACTTGTTTTGATTTCGAGCTTGAAGGGTGGGAGTGTGTTCCGGATTTTTAAATCTAAAATTTTCATTTTCACAGATTTTTCTGAAATAAGTACTTTTAGAAATTCTTCGAGTTTAAGTTTTAATACAAAAAAGACTTATAGTTCTTTAAATAATTATATTTTAATGTGATTTTACGTGGAAAAAAAGAAATATGCGGATTTAGCTCTTATTTTGGCTTTAATAAGCTTGGTAAGTCCTATATTGGCGATATTAACAAGCCAAGGAATACTTCCAAGTGTAGCTATTTTTGGTTCCTTAGCCGTAAGCGGTACTGGTTTAATGGGGTTAATCCTTGGGATAATTGGATATAATAAGACAGAACAAAAATGGAAATCGATTGCCGCGATAGTTATCTATATTGTAGGCACAATTGTGTATTTTATTTTAGGATATTCCGTAATATACGACGCTGTATGGAATATGGTATCGGATTTGCTACCTTATTAAAGCTTTAATTTTTTATGAGTAGCAAACGATAAAGGTTTCGAGGCTGAAGTATTCTTTAGTAAACATTGAAAAATTTATTGCTTCTTCAAAGATTTCCTAAATGTTTTCATCTTGCTAAGTGTATACGCAAATATAATAATGCATATAGAGCTTGCTAAAAGGTTAGAGATAAACAATAATATGGTATAGAAATAGGTTAATTTATCGTGGGGATAAATATTGGTCATTTTATATCGTAAAACGGGAAAAGTGGCCATGATTGATGTTGCGAAAAAGGATTCCGGAGGTTTTACTCCATTGGCATATAGCCAAGATTTCTTGTGATTTTTTGGAATAAGAAACCAAAAATTAAATTGAAATGATTAAGAAAAAGCTATAAAGAAATTAGTATTATCTTATTAGATTATAAAGATATGTTTTAAATTTAACCGAGTTTTACATTTTCAATTCGCATCTTGCGAGTTTTATGCGAAGCATATTCCGATTTTCACTTCGAATAAAAAATTCAAATCTTTCCATTTACAGGAAATCGGATTTATAATATTAACTAGCTTAAAAAACTAAAGAGCAGAATAAATATGCCAAAGATGAAAAAAAAACAGGTAAAAAGAGGACGGAGGAGTTACACGCCTTCTCCAACTCCAACAGTATCGAGAGTAAAAATGCCCTATAGAAAGAATGGAGAAATGTTTGCTCGGGTTACTGACATTTATGGTCAAGAGCGGATGGGTGTTTATTGTGAAGACGGAAAACACCGTAATGGGAGAATTCGAGGAAAAATCAAAAAACGGGTGTGGATAAGAAAAGGGGATTTAGTTATAATTAATCCTTGGGAATTTGAAACGGCAGTTGCTGGTAAATCAGAGAAATGCGAAATATCTTGGAGATATTTACGGCATGAAGTTTCTTATTTAGAACGAAATAGAAGAATTCCTAAATCTTTAGATATTAATAACATTCCTCTCATCTAAAAACGTTCTTTCTTCAAGAAATAAAAAAAGATAAGATTCGATAACAATCGCAAAACTAAGTCTTACTAATTACTACCTACTACCTATTAAATATTATTATATTTTATTGATTTGTAACAAAAAGAAGTCTAATATCGAAAATCTCGAACTTGCGCAGGAGCGGCTTCAGTTACTACTACATTACTCGCAGCAGGACCCTTATCACCCTGAGTGATCTCAAATTCTACTTTATCCTCTTCGTTTAGTGTAGCATATTCATCATTCTCCTTAACAATAGCAGAGTGATGAACGAAGATATCTCCTTCTTCTTCAGTTGCAATAAATCCATAACCTTTACGGTTATCAAACCATTTAACTGTACCTATAGTCAATTTTAAAACCAGTTTTCATATAAAATTTTTTTTTTATCAGTTCATACTGAACTATTTAAGAAAAAGAACGATGATGTAAATAGTTTATCCCTCAGAAATTGTATATTAACTTATAATATTTCCATTTATTTTCGTTCTCCTTTACTGCAAAAATGCAAAGTTTAGTGACTTGAAGGAAGAGAGCATCGTAGGATTTAAAAAAAATTAGTGAATGGTAAATTCAGAGTCTGATTTCAATGAAAATTTAAGATTAAAAAAAAAGATTAAATCTATTAGTACATCTAAACCTTACAACGAAATCTAGGATGTCAGATTTCATTCTAATTTCATCTTAAATTCTTGTAATTTATCTGGGGGCCATGCTCGCGGAGTTGTTCCTTTTTTCAAAAAGGTATGATCACATATTGGATCGCCATTTCCGAGGGTTTGAGTTCGAGTAAATCCAAATCCATATACATTACCCAGAGCGAAATCGGTCAAACATAAGAAAGGAACGTATTTTTCAGCCCCTAGTTTCTTGAATACTTTATGAACTCCACATTCAGTGAATTTATTACCGTAATCGAATGTCTTACCATCACCTTCTACGTACTCCATGACCCAATCGTCTGGATATTTTCTCAGTTGTGAAGTTTTTGCGAGATTTTTAGTAAAAGTGAGATATGTCTCATTAAAATATTGATCAATAGGATTTTGTCCCAATTTTTCTAATTTATGAACTCTAATCTTGTTAATTTTTTCCCAAAATCCATAATTAAATTCGCCAATTTCACCGTAAGACAAGCCCTCATTTTCAAGAGTACGAAAAAACGCGAGCATAGCAACACAATCAACGAGCATGGATGTAAATGGATTTCTTCTACCACCGATATATGGTATTTCTGGGATCAAATTCTCATATTCTTTTCGCATTTTATCGAATATTACTTCCATCTGTGATTCATTGAATTGTTTTACCAATAAATCTTTTGAAATGTGAATGAATTTATCGAACTGAGTCATAAATTTTGCTTTATTTTTCATATAATAATCTTTTACAATTTTTTCAGGCATATTAGATTTTCCTCCAATTTTAATTTTTTATGTGGATTAAAACTTAATCAGAAGTAGGATATTTTCACTTTTATTTTTTCCCCATTTATGTAAAAATATTTAGTTGGACGATGATGTGTTTCGAAATTGAAGGATGGGAGCTTGTTCCGGAGTTATTTACTTCAATTTTCAATTTTTTCTAAAATTGAGAATTAGAAGAGATTTCGAAGTTCGTAGGACTTCTCAGGATCGTTCCGCTCTAATTTAATTCACTAGATTGAAGTGTAGCCTTATAATTCTTCAATAAATCCTCACTGTTTCCATATTTTTTTTTAAAAAGGGTTAATTTGAGGTAGTCATACCTATGTTTCAGAAATGTAATTAAAAGAAGACAAATAGAGATAGATATGATATTAAGTAAAAGTAAGGCTGGGAATAAAAAATTAAGATAATAATTTCTGGCGATGATAAAATCTCTGTATGGGCAGGGACAACCAACACACATAAGGCACGGTGTATTTGGAGGTTCAGCAGTGAGATAATAAAAAGCCGTTAAAATAGTCATTAATAAAAATGCGCTGAACAGAATACAGAGACTATTTAATATTTTCCAAGCAATTAACGTTAATTTAAGTCTATTTTTTTCCTTCAACTTCGGTTCCTTTTTTTATCTAAATTTGTCAAAAAATTATAGGGAACGTAGAAATATAATATTATTGGTGAAAAAATACGATTAATGTTTCGAGATTAAAGAGTGGGAGTATGTTCCAGATTATTACTTTTTTTAATGTTGTATCATGAACAAATTCAAACACGATAGAATTATTTTTTTAGCTTTAAATTTTATAGAGATCAATAATAAATACAGATTTATTATTATTAACATAAATTTAAATACCAACTTAATCGTTTAATTCTTGGCGAAGCTATTTTTCAATCCGACGCTAATAAAGTATTGAGGTGTAAATCTACTGGAAGATTCTTTATTGTTTAATGAAAAGGAAGGGGAGCCTAAAGAAAAAACGTATAAGATTTTGTTCACAGGGTTGGATGGAGCAGGTAAAACAAGTATAATTTTAGCTCTCCAGAGAGAATTCTCAAAAATTGCTTTAATTGAACCAACGAGGGGTGCCCAGATAACTAATTTTAAATTATTGGGAAGGGAAATCACCGAATGGGATTTAGGAGGTCAAAAGAGTTCTCTTATTTCCTACCTAGAAAACCCCAGCAAATATTTTGACGATACAGAAGTCGCCATCTATGTTATTGATATATTAGATGCTTCTCGTACCAAAGAATCTCTGAGTTATTTATATGATGTCGTTGAAAAATTCAAAGAATTGAAAATTGAACCCTATATCAATATTTTCTTTCATAAATATGATCCGAAATTAATTCATAGAGTTGAAAAACAAATAAAATCTGAAATACTTGCGATAAATAAAGCAATTATTGAGAAGGTGAATTACGAGAAGCTTCAATTCTTTACAACGTCAGTATATAATCCATATACAATCATGAATGCGATGTCTAAAATACTACTTAAGTTATATCCGAAAGCAGAGCTATTACAAAAAACGATTGAGAAATTTGCGAAAAAACTTGATTGTGAGGGGTTACTCATTACCGATAAAAATTCGATTATATTAGGTTCCTTCTTCAATGATGACGAGTCAAAAAAACTTTTAAGTAGCACAATTGCTTATTTTTTGACACTTAATGATGTTTTTGAAGATATGGGGTTGGAACAACAAGAAGATCAAATAGTTGTTAGAAAAATGGGCAAATATTTCTTGTTCAAACCGGTCACTTTAGGGGAGAAAACTTTGCCGTACTATTTGCTTGCATTAAAGAGCCGGGATCCAATGGGTATCTATTATATGAACAAAGATTTTAACGCATTTGTTAATATGTTCAGCAGTATTGTTAAAAGTAAAATGTTATAGTTATTAGGATTATAACTTTTAAATGCGCTGATTGAGAGATTCCGGATTTTGAACTTTTCAAATTTTATCTTCAAATTAAGTATTAGGAACATTTAACATTTTGCTTCAATAATGTAAAGAAATAAGAATTAAAAAAAAATGAAATTAAAGTTTTATGTTCAAAAACTTTACCTACCTTTCCCTTAGATATTAAATATACCTCTGACTAATGTTCGTTTGAAAAAACTGCTCTCTTTGATTCTGTTGAGTACTTCCTCCTCTCTTCGACACGATATAAAACTGAACTAATGAATTTTCGTGTACAAGAGTATTACCCCGCCATTTTTTATCTTGCGACTCAAATTCGACCACTTCGCCAAGGCCAATACCTTTTCTAGTAGTTAATTTCAATTTAAGGCGCTGTAGAACTTTAATCAATTGATTCTCGCTTAGATCTGCTTTCTCGTTAAAGGATTTGTCTTTAAATCTCAGCGATTCGATGGCAAACGCTTTAAGGATGTCTTTACTCATTGCTTCCCATACATGCGGATTGGCATAAAATTCTATACCAATGAACTCACCGTTGATAAAAGTAGCTATCCCACATTGATCCTCTAGATTTTCAAACGCTTTTACGATTTTTTCTGTTTCTTTTTCAATGTTTTCGGTCATTTCTAGATAGCTTTGAGTTGGGGCAATACCACTGCTGTATTTCATTTCAGATCTATACGCTTGGATCTCGTTCCAAACTGAGCCCTGACCAGCAGATGATATAGCTTCGTAAGCAACATTGGGATGTAGTCTTGTATTGGAAGATTTAAATCCTTTTCCCTTGCGATAGTTCCATCTCGATTGTTCTACACATTTCGCGGGGATCGTGTATTTTTGCTCCATTGCTCCTTTATTGGTACCGGAAATATTTTGCTTTCCTCCTGCTGCTAAAAGAATCGGTTCCCATATGGTTCTATCTTGTTTTCCACCATGAACTGTTACTCCAAAAGGGATTAAGACTTGTTTATCGCTATTGTTAACAACTTCCAATTGACTAACTGTGTCTGTCTCATTTATACTTATTAAACCGAGTTCTTCGGCTTCTTTAACGCTAATAAATTCTAAGGTTTTACCCTTATAGATAATCGGGATAATTGTCATATTACCGTGAGCTTGAAGTTTTCCGAATTCCAAAATTTCTAATGGATTTTCAAACAACATTTCTACAATTTGAACGCTTACATTCTTCATAACCTATTTTCCTCCTTTTTTTTTATTGTTACGCTCTTTTTTATGCGCTTCTTCTAAATTTGCCTCTTCGTAAAGAGGATCTATAAATTGGTTAGCTATCTCTTTTCCGTTCTTTGTAAGTTCGACTCCATAAGAAATTTTTAACTTTCCATTCTCAGTTACTTTATTCACTATTGCACCTTTCAGTTTTGAAGCTTCCTCTTCTGAAACTTCCATTTTCTGCGTTTTAATTATTCCTCCTCTCTTTAACGCACCTATGTGATAATTAATGTTTTGACGTTCAACTTCCAATTTATTTGCTAAATCTACAGGTCGCTGAGAACTTGAAGAAAGCTCCCTAAGTATTTCTACTCTCATAGGATTTCGAAACACAAGACCAACCTTTTCAAAGATTGGCTTCTTTTTCTCTTTTTTTTGATCATTTTCTGGCATAAAAAATCACAATACTTTTTTACTGTAAAAATCCTTTTTACTATAAAAACAATTATTACTTTTTCTATTTAAATGTTTGTATTGAGTTTTGTTTTTTTTTAAATAAAATAAGCTTAAGATAACCAAAAAGAGGATTAATAAGTATCTACATTAAAAATCAGAAATGAATTTAATGAGAATCTTGCTAAATATCGATACCGACTTTTTCTTGAACGAAATACTTTGAGGAAATGAATCCCTTACTAGCCGGAACTAACCTGCTTTTTCTCATATCTTCTAAATTTCCGATATTTTCAAATTTACTTCTTTTTAAGAATAAATTCAGGTATTTACGCTCGTTTAAAGTAATATCTAAAGTTTGAAGAAATTTAGGATGACGATAAATATTCCAATCAATATTTTGCATAGTAACATTTGAATGTAAGGTCATCATTATAAGGGAGATGACTATGAGAGTTTTCTATTATTTCGAGTTACAATAACAAACAAGTTGTATTTCGAATAATTTAACTTGGTTCATTCTTTTTCTAACGAAACTAATTAAGTTTTATTATCACATTCTGTCAGATTTAATTTATAAGATTTAACCTTAAAAAAATCACACAGTTGCATAGAATTGGTAAACTCGGAAATAATAGATGTGTTTTTGCACCCAAAATCTGTGGCTGTCATTGGAGCCTCAAAAAAATTCGCGAAAGGCGGATTTCGAATCACTACTAACCTTATAACTAATAACTTCAAAGGAAAAGTTTATCTTGTAAACCCAAACGCAGAAGGCAAACTATACGACTTAGAATTCAAAAAATCTATTTTGGATATCAAAGAAGATGTTGATATCGCGATTTTTTACGTTCCAAATAGATTTATTCCTGACCTCCTAAAAGATTGCATAAAAAAAGGCGTTAAAGGTGCGATTATTGAAGCATCAGGGTTCGAAGAAGTCGGCGACAAAGGCTTGGAATTAAAAAAAAAAATAATCGAAATAACACAAAATTTCACTAAAATCAGAATCGTCGGGCCTAATTGTATGGGGCTTAGTACTTTTGATGGGGACAGCGACAGCGAGGAAAAAGAAGGATTTTTCTCCGGATTTGGCGTGTTTTCTACTTTTAAAAGGGGTAATATTGGAATAATTAGTCAATCCGGAATGTTGAATGGGGGATATCTAATGCACTTAATGACGCAATATCCAAATTTAGGGTTTAGATATTCTTGTTCGGTTGGAAATAAAACAGACTTGAGCGAAATCGAATTTTTAGAATATATGCTAACGGACGATACGGTAAATGTTATTGCTATTTATTTAGAATCTTTTAAAGATCCGAGGAAATTTATTGATCTATGTAAAAAAGCCAGATCTATGCCAAATAAAATTATAATCTTGCTTAGAAGTGGGGTTACCTCTCAAGGTCAAAAAGCTATTCGTAGTCATACGGGGTCTATGGCCGAAAATGCGCGATTAATCAACGGAGTTATTAAACAATCAGGGGTAATCTATGTTAGCAGCTTTTACGAACTTTTTCAATACGCTCGTTCATTCTCAATTATGTATAAAACCGGAAAATCTTTCCCAAAAAAAGGTAATGTTTCATTCGTAGCAGGTTCTGGAGGAGCTGGATCAATAACTGCCGATCTTACTATGAAGTACGGTTTGAAACTTCCCAATCTAGGAGATAAAGCATATAGTCTTCTCCTTGAGTTTTTTCCTGATTGGATGCCTCCAAATCGGTTTGCTTTTGTAGATATTTGGCCTGCAATGGAAAAAGCTATGATGAATAATATAGAACCTGAAGTTGTAACAAGTCAAGTCTACAAAGCCTTAATAAATGATCCTAACATAGAAGGCATTTTTAATATGCTTTTTTGCTCAAAGCAATTCAGAGCCTTAAACAACATTGATGAGATCGTTAGAATTGCTGAACAAGCACCCAAACCGTTTTATTTCTGGTTAGTGGGTGAAGCAAAGGAAGTACAGAGAATCTCAAACCAATTAGGACAACATAATCTGCCTAACTTTCCTAGTTTGGAAGAAATGGTTAAGAATTTTAGTATTTTAGTTCAGGAATCAAAAAATGCTAACTTAGCTTAATTTCTACATAAACTATATTATCTTACCTAACTTAGGATAAAAAAAAGAATAAAAAACTCAACCCTAAAACAGAAAGTTTTCAAGACTGAGGCTTAAAATCTATAATTTCACTTTATATTTTTGTAGTTTCCATGCTCCGTAGCCTTGAATTAAAAAGCAGAGTAAGAAAGAATATTGAGAGAATTTTTGCATGGAAGCTTGTAATATTAGTCCATCTAACGTTATAGCTTTTGGTATGCTGATTAAAACTATGGTGTAAATAACTGCTATGACTAACAACGCGATATATACGAAACCGTACAAATTAGGGTAGTCTTTATTGTATAGAACGGCGATTGTAAAAAAAACTATGCCAAGCAGACCGGTAAGGTTAAACAAGTTGGCAAACATCAAATGCGTTCTGTCAAAGATATCCCAAGGAGTAAGAATAGTACCTATTAAAAAAATTATGGAAGTTAGACAGATTAAGGACCCTATTCTAGCTACTAAATACTGCGTTTTATTGCTTTTGAAATACGATGATATTACGAGCGCAAAGGGGATAAAAGAAAGACTTAGTATTATTGCAGTTATCGTAAATATAGTAAAGGAAACGACGTTTGGAGCTCCTGAAAGCGCTATAACGCGGCCTAAATCGCTAAAAAAATTACCCCAAAAAAAATACCCTGGGCTTAGAGGGTTTATCATAGTTCCTCCTGCGTAAAACAACATAGCTACAGCCGTTAATACGATGTACTGAGCGGGACCGAATATTATGAATAACGAAGCAAATAATTTCCAATTTTTAATTAACTTCAATTAAACCACCAAATGGTTATTCTTATAGTATTTTTAAATTAAAGTTTTTAAAGCTCGAAAATAATCCCCCAAACTGAAGAAGAATATTAAAAGTGTAAAAATTCAAAAAAAAAGGGTCAGATTTACCTTTATTTAGATCGTTAGAAAGATGTCATTATGCATATTTAGGTTTGGAAATGAATCCAATAAACATGAATAAATTGATACCAATATCGATTAATTCAGCAAAAATACTATAAGAAAGATTTATATTAATTAATATAGTCCTCAGCAAATTTGAAACGATAAAGCAAATGAAAGCAATTCCGATTATCAATCCGTTAGCTTGAGTGAGACGCTTATTTTTGTACATGAACAAAAACATGAAAGCAATTGCAATGTAGATTAATATAGTGATGAAGGGAAACACGAGATTAAGGAAATTCAATGTTGGTGCTAAAACAATCACCAGCGCAGTTACCAAAGCAAAACCAAACATTATTCTTAACCTTAACTTGCTAAATTGCTTCTTATCCATCTCTTTATTCTTATTCATATTAATATATATAAGAATCGCGTCTAAACCAATGTATAATACAGGTAATAAGTTCACAATTATTATGAAAAACCGTATTTTTACTAAAAGTAAAACGAATTCAGGATTAAAAACACCGGAGATTATTACCAAATTGTAAAAAAGATCGTAGACTTTTGCGCAAGTTAATATTCCAAAAAAAGATCCGAATAAAAAATAAGCATCTGATATGTATATTGCTTCTTGTCTTAACCACTTTCGATAAAGAAAGAACGACATAATTCCTAGTATTAAGGTTCTGCAAATTATAAGGACTACGCCTATCCATAAACCTTCACTGCTAAAGATCGTAGCAATTAAAGTAGGCCAATACAAATAGTATAAAACGCTAAAGAAGATCGTTAAAACGAGAATTATGGTAAAGATACTATATAGAAACTTTTTCTTTTTACTTTCCATTTTTTATAACCTTTGACTTTATAGAAGATATTTCGATTTTAATATTAAATTAAAATAACTTATCTATTCTAAACATTATTTTGTAAAATTCTTTTATAAACCCTCTTTTTTTTTCGTTTAACTTAATTTTAAGAGGAAGAACTTCCATTATTTTAGAAATAGTCTCGCAAATAATAAGTAGAAAGAACAGATTCATTTCAGGGGTTTTTTATGGTTTACTTTAAGATTAACGGGTTAGGATATAATTGCGGGTATAACGAGAATAAGTGCCCAAAAGAGAAGTTATCTTGCATAGAATGTATAAAAACCCGATTAAAGGAATTAGGGTTCGAATTCGATTCAACCATAGAGATTTATAAAGTAGATTCCATTGAAAAGCAGCAAAAATTGGAAAGAGAAACAATTTGGCAGAAGTTCTTGGATGTGTTAAACATTAAGCACATTATTATAATGGATAAGGGATCAGGGCTAACCTTATTAAATTACGCAGTCTCGGGAGTCGATATCGATGCAGATTTATTGAGTGGCTTTATTCAAGCCAATATAACTTTTTCCGAATCGGGAGAAGTTTCAGACCAATATATTATACCTTCGTTTGAATATAATTATTATGAATTTCAATATAAAAGCTTTAACATTCTTCTCAAGGATGGAGATTATGTTAGAATATGTTTAATACTCGATCATAAAGCTTCCAATAAACTGAAAAATCATACTTTTCGATTTGTAGAAGAATTTGAACAATCCTTCAAAGATGAGCTTATTATATTTCAAGATACCGGTGCTATTGATTTTAAAAATATGATTAATGCTATCGTAGAGTCATTTAATATAAATATTATGTTTCCAATGACATTAGCTCGATCAATCCCCCCGTATGAGTTAGAAGAAGTAAAAAGAAGTTTAGTTCAAAACGCAATATATAATCTCGCAAAGGAAATGCTTACGGTGAAACCATTCTTTTTTATTTATAATATGCTTAAACGCTTAAATAAAATCGTAAATATTGAAGACGAAGTCGTTATTTATGAAATTCATCAGCTTCTTGAAAGAAATGTGTTCACTCCTACTTCAATAGAAGCAATAGCAGATAATATTGAATCAGTTCAAGCAGCTGATCAAAAAAAAGAGATAAAAACTAGCTCAATATCATCAATTACCATGAATAATACTGATATTGACACATTGAAAGACCAATTAGAAACGATGGACAAATATTCAGCAAAAAAGTTAGTCAAGGAAATAATGCGTAAAGCAAAAACGGCAGAAAAAGATTCAAGATATCAAGTTACACTCAATGAGTACAATAAAGCGCTGTATATAGCTAAGGATTTTAAATTTAAAGAAGAAATTAATAAGATTTCGCAAAAAATCATTAATTTAGAACATAAATCCAAGTACATAGAATTAGAGTTCAATATTGAAAAAGCAGAAAACGCTGAAAAATACGGTGATTTTATTAACAGCATCAATCATTATCAAAAAGCTTTAGAAATACTTGATGGCTTTAAAGTCTATAATATAACCGACCCTAGGATAAAGAAATTTAAGAGAAAAATCTTAAAGCTTAGAGAAGAAATTTAATTTTACGTATTAGACACTTTTGTAACAATCTAATAAGCTAAAAATAAGTAAAAACTTTTTTACGTGTTAATATTACACAAATTAACCGTAATTAGTATTTTTTTAATCTTTATCTACACAGATACTAGTAATCATGAAAAAAACAGTAAAGGTCATAGTTTCTGGAGATGGCGGAGTAGGAAAAACCTCATTTTTAAATCGTCTCGTTAACGATAGTTTTGAAGATAATAGTGAATTGACTAGAGGCGTTGATTTTTACTCAAAAAGTATTTATATTAACGGAACTGAATTCAATTTTATTATGTGGGATTTTGCCGGGCAATCTCAATTTAAAACGCTGTTAAATGATTTTGTTGAAGGCTCTCTAGCCGCTTTTATTCTTTTTGATTTAACGAGAATCAATACCATAGAAAACGTTAATGATTGGCTAGTTACACTAGAAACTTTCGGTAATATTCCTATTATATTGATAGGAACCAAAAGTGATTTAATTACCCCTTATGAATACCAAGCTATCGACAATTTCATCTCAGAAATTAAGCAAGAGTATGAGAATATAATAACGTATATAAAAATATCGTCTAAGAATGGGGAAAATATTGAAAAAGCTTTTAGAATTTTAATAGGAAATCTGTTTCTTTAAATTAACCTGCTAATTAAAAGAATTATTAAACTTTCTCAATCCATCCAAATTCATCTTCGGTATCTAAACGCTGAATTCCTATTAAGAGTTCGTATATTTTTCTCGTAAATTCACCTGGTTCACCTTCGCTAAAAATCCGTTTTTTATCGTCAAGTGCAACAGATTTAATTGGAGTGACAACAGCAGCAGTTCCCGAACAAAAAACTTCAGTACAAGAATCTTCAAACAATTCTTTGTAGGAAACATCTCTCTCTTCCGTGTTCATTCCGATTTTCTTTGAAGCTAATTCTAGTATTGATTTTCGAGTAATGCCAGGTAAAATCGTTCCAGCCGTTTTTGGGGTTACCAGAGTTCCATTAATCACCGCAAAAAAATTTGCTGTTCCGACCTCATCTATAAATTCCATATGGACAGCGTCTAGAAATATTACTTGTGAAAATCCCTTTTCTTTCGTTTCTTTCGCGGGTAGCATAGATCCTGCGTAATTACAGCAGGTTTTTGAAGCACCAGTTCCGCCAGGGGCAGCTCTCGTATACTTTTTTGTAATTTCTAAATCAATACCCTTAAAACCTTCTGGAAAATATGGTCCTACTGGAACCGTAAATATGATTAATTTATATTCTTTAGCGGGTTTTACTCCGACTATGGGGCCCGTTCCAATCATTATAGGTCGAATATAGAGCGCTCCACCACTATCATAAGGAGGTATGTAATCTTCGTTAGCTTTCACTACTTCTTTTACAGCAGAAACAAAATCGTCTGTATCATAATTTGGCATTAACAATCTGTCGGCACTATCGTTGAACCTTTTTGCGTTTTCTTTTGGTCTAAAAAGAACAATCTCTCCTTTTTTAGTTTTTAAAGCCTTCATGCCCTCGAAAATTCCTTGCCCATAGTTTAACACACAGGCAGCGGGGGAAATTTCAAAATTACCGAAAGGTTTTAATTTTCCTTTATCCCAGTTGGCATCTTCATAATTTGAAACGAACATTTCTTTAGTTTCAATAAAATCGAAACCTAGAGAATAATAATCTATCTCTTTAGCATCCATAATTATCAAATTCTTGTTTATTTTATCAGATTTATTTAATGAATAGTATACTAAAAAACCTTATTGATAATAATTAGATTATTCTAAATCGATATTTTTTGGTAAATCAACGGAAAAATCAATAAAAATAAATAAAAAAAACAAGATTTATAAATTAATTTTAGAAAATGTCTATTAAAAAAAGTTAATGCTCGAGTATTATGACCAAAAATCCTCGTAAATCAAAAGAATTTAAGCTGGTTATTGCAGGACTAGATAACGCTGGCAAAACGAGCGCTTTGATAGCGTTAAGGCAAAAGTATAACTTTTATGAGCGAGTTAAAAATTTAAAACCTACAATAAAAATAGATTATAGCTCTTTCAAGTTTCTTAAAACCTTCCGAATTAATCTCTGGGACATGGGGGGACAAAAAAAATTCAGAAAAATTTACATGAATAATCCTATTTATTTTGAAGATACAGATTATATTTATTATCTTATAGACATTCAAGATGAAATCAAATTTGAAGAAACTATTGAGTACATTCACGAATTACTTGATATCTATAGAACTTTGAGTTATTCAAATGAGGTAATACTATGTTTTAACAAATTTGATCCCAAGTTTAGGAATAGCGAAGAGTTTCTAGATAGAGCGAATATGATTAAAAATTTGATTAAATCGCAGAACAAGGATATTAAATTTGAATTTTACAACACATCATATTACGATATATCATCAATTTCTAAAGCCTTTTCTCATTCGTTAAATAGTTTATTAAATTTAGACGATATAGCTGACGGATTAAATAAGTTAGTAAATCAATTTGATTGTAGATATGCAATTTTATACACAGATTCGGGTATAATTATATCCGATCACTATCTAGATACAATGGACATAAGAGAGTTTGAAGCGAAAATAAGCAGCAAGATTAGTGAGGATCTCGAATTTTTTCAGAGGTTAAAGGATGAGGATGTCAACATAGACGATAGAATAGCACTCTCGAAGGATAAAACTGATTATGTTAAAAAATTTTCAATCTTATCGGAGAATAAAGATAATACTTTTTACATCGGAATTAGTGCGACAGTAAGTAATATTAATGAAATTAAGATTGAATTAGAAAAACTAAGACATATTTTACAAACAAGTTTTACATGAATTCGAACTAAACCAATATTTACTTATTTCTCCTCTATATCTATTTTTATAAAATTTTTATTTTTTTCAAATAAACAAAATATTTTTCTAAAGTATAAGGTTAGTTCATATATGGCGCTTCAAAAAATGACAGCCAAGAAAATCATCGAGAAAAAAAAGCAGGGAGAAAAAATCGTAACCATTACCTCATACGATTATTCTTTTGCTAAAATCGTCGATGATTGTGGGATAGATTTAATTCTCGTAGGTGATTCCCTCTCCATGGTAGTGCTTGGATATCAAAATACATTGTCGGTCACAATGGACGAAATGATTCACCATACTAAAGCAGTAGCTCGAGGAGTGTCAAATTCTATGGTAGTTGCCGATATGCCGTTTTTATCTTATAAAATCGGGATCAAAGAGGCAGTAAAAAACGCGGGACGATTTATTCAAGAAGGTAGCGCGGAAGCCGTGAAAGTTGAGGGTGGGGCGAAAATTTGTCCGACGATAAAAGCTATGATCGATGCAGATATACAAGTAATGGGGCACATAGGACTAACTCCTCAAGCAATCTATGAATTTGGAGGTTTCTTAGTACAAGGAAAAACCGTAGAAGCCGCCAAAAAGTTAATTTTTGACGCTAAAAAGTTAGAAAAAACAGGAGTTTTTTCAATCGTGCTTGAGAGCATTCCCTGGCAAATTGCAAAACTAATAACAAAATCGGTAGACATCCCTACAATTGGTATTGGCGCTGGATCGCATTGCGATGGGCAAATACTAGTCATAAACGATATGTTGGGACTTTTTACAGATTTTAAACCTAAATTTCTCAAATATTTTGGGGATATTGGTAATTCCGTTCGAATGGCTATAAATGACTATAGAAAAGAGGTAGAAAAAGGATTATATCCCGATATTGAACACTCCTACGAATTTCCAAAAGAGGAATTGAATGAGATTGAAAGTTGGTTTGAAAATATTGAACTAGAAAAAGAACTAAAATAACAACAAGGTTTTCATAACAAAATAACCTAATAAATTGGATATAAAGTTGTTTGAGTATTTTATATGAGTTATATATTCGAATACATGAATATACCCTCGAAATATATTCAAAATACCTTTTCATTAATCAAGGGGAATTTAGAGAATAAGATGTAAATTATCCAAAAGTATAATTAAATAAATTTTTATTAATAATAATAATAATATAAGAACTTTATTTGTTGTTTTAAATTTAAAAATAAAGATCAAACACATTAATGGAAGATTTAAGATGGCTGATGAATACGATTATCTTTTTAAATCTATTGTTGTAGGTGATGGAGGAGTTGGTAAAACAGCTCTTACACTCCGGTTTTCAAAAGGATTCTTTACCGAGGATTATAAAATGACAATTGGGGTTGATTTTCACGTGAAAACAATTTCAATTGACACATCTGAAGGTCCGATTAAGTGTAAACTCCAGCTCTGGGATACGGGGGGCCAAGAACGATTTAGTTCCATAAGACCAATGTACTATAGGGGATCGTTAGGAACAATACTCGTTTTTGATCTAACAAACTCCGCAAGTTTTGAACATTTGCCACAATGGATAGAAGAAGTTAGAGCAAACATAAAAGCTGAAATTCCAGTATTGCTTGTTGGAAATAAAAGCGATTTAATTGACCAAAGAGCCGTTTCAGCTGAGGAGATTAGTAAATTTACCAAAGATTTCAATTTATATTATATGGAAACTTCAGCTAAAACAGGTGATGGTGTAGGAGATTGTTTTTACATTCTTGCCTGTTTAATGATAGGACAAGGTGTTCCTGAGCAACTGGTTGCTAATACTACAGTCTATGCTCCAGGACACGTTATCAAAGAAGGAGTTCAAATCTCCCTCCCTAGAACGCCTTCTAGCGAACCTCAAGACACATATATTGCCCCACCTGTCCCCGAGCCTACCCAAATCAAAGAAGTACAGCCTGAGATTGAATTTGAGGCGCCACCAGTCCCCGAACCGAAATTAAGTGAATTAATAGAACCCGCTCCTCATTTTGAATCTGAACCAGAGATTGAATTTGAGGCGCCACCAGTCCCCGAACCAGCACCAACGACGGAACCGCAATATATTCCCGAAATCTCAATACCCGAACAAACTGAAATAGAATTTAAAACTCCCGATGAAATTTTGATTAAAGATGCTGTGAAATCAGAACTAGAAGCCTTAAATAATGATGATATATCCAAAGGAAAAACTTTAGTGTTTGATAGTGTCAGTGATGATAAGATTTATAAACCAAAAACAATTCCTTTTACATCTAATGTTCCAGAACCCGCACCACCTCCCAAAGAATTTCAGAGCTCTTACTCAGAAAAACTAACAGAAAGTACTATAAGTCATACCCCATTTCGCGTAATTAAAAGGGAAGAACCTCTTAAACCACAACCCGCTTCAATGACATTCGAACCTAACCCTAAGCCCCAACCAGATTTGGTTAGCGAATCCCCGATTTTTCAACCCCCGACAACTCCCGCATCTTCTTCTGATTCGTTAATTGATTATATGCCTCAAGCAATAATAAACAAGAAGGAGAAGAAAAAGAAAGCTAAGGAAAAAAAGAAACAAGACAAAGAAAAGGCCAAGATTGAAAAAGAGAAGAAAAACATTGAAGAACAGGAGAAGCAAGAGAAATTAATTGAAGCTATGAAGAAATCGAAAAAAGATAAAAAAGAAAAGAAATCTGAACCAACAAAATCTAGACCTTCAAAAACTTCTACTCCAACAAAACCTACACCTGAGATAGATTCTTTATTTCAAACTCTCGCTCAAAAAACTGAAGACTCCACACCAATCCAAAGCGTTCCCTTCATGCCTCTTGTGGGAGAAAGTAAACCTAAGGAAGGGGGGACATCTAAATTAAGAATTATACCTAATGTAGCGGATATTGAAGCTGAATCTAATGCTTTTACAGCGTTTACGCCTACTCAACCAGCTCAAGAAGAAAAACCAAAAAATAAATCTAAGGATCTATTAATCTGTGAACAATGCGGGTCAATTTTATCTTCTGATTACACATTCTGTAATAAGTGCGGTAATAAATTATAATTTTTAAACCTCAAAAAAATCTTTTTCAAGTGGTTTTTCTAAAGATTTTTGCCACAGATGGGGCAAGTGCTCCACAATTTTTTGATCTTTGAATTACAATAAGGACAAATTTTTAAATCTGGATCTATTTGAGTTTGAAGTTTTCCAAAAATGGTTACATTCTCCTCAGCACTGTATCTTTTTGGTTGTTGTGGTTGTTGAATATCTTTATTGTTAATATAAATTTGAGATACTGGAGGAGATGAATCGTTTAATTGCTTGTTTAAATCTAGTTTAGGCTCAGGGAATGTGTTTTTATACGCTTCTGATTCTTCGATAGGAACACCAACCTTATAATGAAAGTATTTCCCTTCATTGTTTTCAGTGACAACTTCGCCATGAGCCAGTAGTACTTCAATATAATAGATTATAATAGAATTAATTGGGACATCTGCTATTTCTGCTATATAATAATCTAATTCGTTCTCCATTTGCATGCGATACCACGCCTTTCCATGATCAGCGCTAAAAATTAATTGAACTCTTTCTAATGTATTGTTGAAATCTTCTTCTGTTATTTTAACTACAATTTTGATTGTTTTTTTTAATATATCCTTCTGCCCTAAAGCTGCTTCTGCCTTAGCAGCATCCCAAGCGGTACCACATTTAGGACAATTTGTAAACCAATTTGGGTATTCGAACATACAGTTAGGACAATTTTTCGTAAAATATCGGGTTGTCTTTATTCCAAGTGTTTTTTTTTTATCTTTTCCCATTCTCTATTCCGTTCGAAAGAGGAATTTTACCCTATAATCTTGTATAAAATAATAAATAACTTCTCGACTAATAAATATATTTCTGAGGGATATAATTAAAAACTAAATTCTTACTTATTATATTTTAGTTTTTTTACAATTTTTTCTAAATCAACAGCAAAATTAGATAGATGTTCTCTTTTTACATGCGGCATGATCACAACTCTAATTAAATTTAAATCTAGGAATTTCCCTAACATCCAATTATTATTACGTAATGCTTTCTCGAGTTCACAGATACTAACTCCATTTTCCGTGGTGATACCTACCACATTCATAACAGGATCCACAGCTAATTTTATCCCGCGAATTTCAGATATTCGTTGTACTAAGTATTCAGTGTTATCCATACATTTCTTTACGATCTCATTAAAACCGTTTACGCCTAAATACTTTAATATTACCCAAAACGCTATGATTGAACCTCCGGGTCTAGTTCCTACGATATGAAAGTGTTTAAAAGGCCCTCCCGCTAAATAAGGAATCTCAAAACCTGTTTTCTGTAATATTGAAGCGTCTTTAACAAAATAACCACCAGTAGGAATTATTCCTAAACCCATTTTATGAGGGTCCGCTGTAATCGAACCTACAGATTTTACTGAGAAATCCCATATAGGAACTTGATAACCTAATCTCTTGAGAAATGGTAAAACAAATCCCCCGAAAGCGGCATCGATATGAAAGAAAATATCTTTTCTTTCGACAAGATTACTTATTTCTTCAATCGGGTCAACTATGCCTAATGAAGTTGTACCCGCAACTCCTACAACTGCGCACGTGTTTTTGTTAATGAGCGATTCATAATGGTGTAAGTCTACCTCGTAATTATCCAGTAATTTTACCTTCCTCAGTCTAAGGTGTAACAAATCTGCTGCTTTATCAAAAGAAATATGAGCAGAAATTGGAACAACAACTTCCGGATTTTTAATATCAGATCGCATATTTCTGGCAATCCTCATAGCTATCAAATTTGCTTCAGATCCACCTGTAGTAAAAGTTCCTATTATGTTTTTATTTCCAAATAAATCGCCAATTTCAGAGATAAGTTCATCCTCCAATGCAGCAGTACCTGGGAATAACCCGGGATCTCCTAAATTTTTAGAAATATATTTGAGATAGATATCTTTAGCAAAATCTAACGGTTCTGTGCACATAGAGCCTAAAATTGATCCTGAATCGTAGGAAAAATCTTTCTTTAGCTTTTTTTCCAGTAAATGAAGTATATTTTGTTTTTCTAAACCGTTTTTTTCCATTTTTTATGGTGAATAATTAATTATTGTTATAATTTCCTATAATTCTAAAAAATAAAAAGCGTAAAAGAATTAAAGTTTTACAAATTCAGATTTATTTTAGGAGAATTCTATTAAGAACGGTAAAATACATACTTAACTAAATCGCTTCGAATCTCTCTTAGTATATTTTTCAATTACGAGGTCTAATTCTTCGTGTATGTCAATTTTATAATAATTAGCAACACAAATTATCGCAAAAATAACATCTGCGAGCTCTTCACCTATTTTTGTTGTGTTTTTGTCAGACTTTTTTGGTTTAATTCCTTCCATGTAATTTATCTCTTTTGCTAATTCACCTATTTCTTCCACTACTGCACTAAACATAGAAAGAGGAGGCCAATAGCCACCGTGGTTTAAAATCCAACTATCAATTTTTTTTTGAAATTCTTTAAGCGATAAATCTTCTTTCATAAATAATGTAATATACTCAAATATTTATTATCAGTGAATTAGGAAAATAAATCATATCTTTTTCTAGATTCCCATTCTTCTTTCTTACCAGAATTGTATCTATTTACTTCACTATAATACCCGGTAACTCTTGAATATACCTTAACATCTCCAGAGTAACATTTAGGACAAGTAAAATTTCCACCTCGAAACATCTTTCTACAATGAGGGCAATAAGTAAAATCGGTTGTATAAGCGAAATAAGCCGTATTAGTATTAAGGCAAATTTTCTTAGTCAGTTCCCATAAACCATTAATATCTGGATTTTGTTCACCAAGCCAGATGTGTGTTATTACTCCTCCTTCAACTATGGGGTGATAATCTCCTTGTTTTTTAATTCTTTCAGATAAACTAATGTCAGCATCGTATCTAAAATGACTAGAATTTGTATAGTAAGCAGAGTTACCAGAGGATTGAGTTATCGCTTTTTTTGGAAAATGTTTTAGGTCTAACTTAGCTAACCGGTTACTCGTCGATTCACTGGGCTGCTCCCAAAGTGAAAAACTAACTCCTTTGCTTTCAGTCATTGAATTACATTTAGCTACCATATATTCTAACACTTTTTTCCCAAAATCATACCCCGTATCATCTTCGTGCAATTCGTACCCAATCAGACTTTTTACAGCTTCGTTTAAGCCAGTAAAACCAATAGAAAGATTCTGATCGTTTAAGTTAAAAATGGGTTCTCCATCTATTTTACCGCTACATAAAGGTAGATGGCCCGATCTTAAGCGTTTTTCCATTAACTTCCATTTTTTTAGTAAAATTCTTGCCGAGAGCTCCATGTTTTTATCTAAAATTCTATAGTAGTCGCCCTCGTTAGCAGACATGTAAGCGTATCTAGGTAAATTAAGACTAACGCTTTGAAGTGAACCAATTGAGACGTACTTTTCCCATACATTGGTGTTTTTCCTCTCTTCGGGCTCTAATACACATTTACTTATAATTTGATTGCCACTTAAAAATTTTCGGCAACATTGACTATGAATTTCGTCTGGCATCCATTCTGGGCACATGTTAAGAAAATAAGGAGTGCCCATCTTAGCAACTTCTTCCATCAATTTAATGTAAGACGGTTCGAACTCTTTTAGCCACTCTTTTTTAATTTTTATTTCGTGCTTTGGAAACGCAAACAGCTTACCGTCGTAGTCTCCATGGGTATAAACATCGGTTAGAGCGTCAAAAAGTTTTAAGCACTCGACTTTATAATCGCCATATTTACCACTAATTTTACCACGGGGACCAATAGCGGGGATCGTTAACAAACCTTCAGGCACCGTGGGCGTACACGAAATTGACGTGAAGGGTACTTGGCCCCCTCTAGCTGCAAAAATCTGGTTTGTTTCATATATTAAACATTGCATTGATTGTTCAATTTCTTTTGCGGTAAGACCTTTCGCATAAGGAGCGAGGAATGTCGTTATGTAATCGTAACCCTGACCCCCTGAAAATTCGCCCTGTATTATTCCTAACCATTTGGCTAAATGGGTTACAGCAACCCGTAAGCTTCCAGCTGGACCAGATCGACTACAGTGTGCCCAACTATTCACAGGAGGAAGTCCGTGCTCGAGAACCATTCGTGGATCCCATTCTTGGCAGAAGGGTCTTAAATCGAAGTATCTTAGCATATGTACGTGAATGTCTCCAAATAAGTGCGCATGCGCTTCTTCTGAATCTAAAATCCTTAAAAGGGCATACTCATCAGAAATTCTATTTGCCGCCCAATGGTGAATACTTTCGGGATTCATATCTTGATTGGCGTTTTCGTTAACGCCTTTCTCTAAGATCGATTCATAATCCATTAATGGCATACCTATTCTGGTATATAACTTACGCTCGTCTTCGTAGTGCTGTTCTGATAATATTGAGCAAACGATTTCTCTAATATGTGGCCCTGAAAGAAAGCTAATGTTAGAAGAAATGATTCTCCTCACAACTTTTTGAGTAATTCTGTCAGCAGAATTTGAATCTAGCCCCGTTTCGTTCATAATGCTTTCTTTTATTTTTATCGGGTTAAAAGGTACTACATCACCCTCTGTTCGTGAAACTCTTGGTAATAAATTTTTTAAAAACCCACTTTCTAACAGTTTTTTTTCGTTAATTGTTTCAGATTCAGGAGTTAAAACCATATTAATCAATTATTTTTTTAATTTGCTATTTTCATTTAAGTGATAACGGAAATTTACCGTTATATAAACTGAAAATTTTTGTCGGTTTTATGGACCGAAATAACAGCTTAAATATTTATATATTCTCGTTAATACTTTGCCTCTTATGATATAAAAATGTATTTTTTTTTCCAATATAAACTTATTCTATTAATCTTTTGTTCACAATCTAATACACCAGTTAGGAAATTCACAGTAAAATCTATACTTTCACCTATAAATCGATTGTGTTCTCTTAATTCTCGATATTTTACTCGAAAACTTAAAATTGTCGTCTTTACTGGTTTTGTAATTTTCAAACGATGTATGAAAAATTTAAAATATATTGAATACGAGTATATTTAAAGAAAAAATAGATGAAATCAAATTATCTAAGCGTTTAAAATGAAAAAAAATACTGTTAATAAAAGTTCTGTTGATGCTTTAGAAGCATTGCCGGGAATTTATCGAAAAACTCTAATCTATAACGAGAATATGATGCTATGCCATTTTTTACTTGAAGAAAATTCTAAAGTCCCCCTCCATTCACATAAAGAACATCAAATTGGGTATGTTATTAAGGGAAAATTACAATTCTTCACCGAAAATGAAGAATTCATGGCTGAAGAAGGAGATAGTTATGTTTTTGAATCAAACGAAAAACATGGGGCTAAAATATTGGAAGATTCAGAAGTTATAGATGTGTTTAGTCCTTCAAGAGAAGATTATAAATAAATCGGCACAACTATAAATGGAATTAAAAAAAAATTACCACTGATAAGCAGCAATAACAAAAATTGCAATTATACATAATATAAATTCGCCCATTAGCCAATCAACGAACAATTTCTTTTTTTGATCTCTATTTTTTTTTATTCGTGTCGCTAATGCAAAACTAATTGCTGAATTTGTTCCAGTGAAAATTATTAGTGTAAATGTCGACGCATTTAACTCTAATTCGATCAAGTCTAGTATCGAGTCAAAAAGAAAAAACGCACTTAATAATAGCAATAAAGCAATTAAAAAAATCCAACCTGAAAAATAGATAACTTTCTCAATTACGATTTCCTCTTGAGATAATCCTCCTGGTAACCTAGTAGGTTTTTTCTTTACTTTTGACATATCTTTTTTCCCATACTAATTATAAAAAATTGAATGGTTAATGATTCTTAATTCTTATTTTTTCTATAAATACAATTCAATATATTAAGGTTTATTTTTCAAAAATAAAATAGCCTTAGCAATATCTCCTTCACTGTCAATTAACGCAGCGTTCGCTTCTTCTTTATCTACATTTGCTTGAGCTGCCACTAACATTATATCATTTTCGGTAATAACCGGTTTTGCTTCAGATTCTTCAATGAGATCTACTATGTCCCCTTCTTCCCTTTCTCCAATTTGAACTTCACCTACAGGATATTCCTCTGCATCACCTATTACTTGATAAATCTCTTGTCCCATTTGTTTCATTAAAACGACTTCAGGTTGATCGATTACGAGAGTATTTTCATGACTTTCTATTATTACTCGTGTAGCGTTAATTTGCTCCATATCAATTCCTTGTTGTTGCATTCGACGACGCATCTGTCTCGATGCAAACTGCTGTCCTTCTCTCTTTTTTGTTGCTTGTGGACGCGTTGGTTTACTCTTTTCCTTTTTTTGCATCTCTTTAGGTAATTTAACCATTTTTTTCAACAACTCCAAACTATGTATATTATAATTATCTATTAAATTTTAAAATTTTGATGTAACCATGCCTTTCCGAACTTTTATCGCAACTCCCGTTTTAAAACTACGAACATACGGAACTGGGATCATTAACTTTCCAATCGCTAAAATTTCATTTTCTTGATTCACAACAATAATCTCATCAGAGGGTCTTAAATTATCGTCTATCTCTATAACATGTTTACAAAAGACATTACGACCTAATCTAATGAAATCAGATATCTCATTCATTACTATTGCTCTTAACTTCGGCGGTGGTATGTTTTTAATTATTTTTTCAGCGGAGAATAAGCTCAACGTAAAAAATCCATTAGTTGGTCTTAAATTTAGCAGAATTTTGTCTTTATAATACACATGCTTTATTTTACCGGTGTTTTTAGAAAATTTAAAATGTATCTCATTTTCATCTTCAAATAGAACATCAGTTATCGATTGACCGAATTGATAGTCAGAAATAGCCTTTACTTTTCTTAAAGCAAAAAATAGTTTAGTTTCCATCTTAATTTGATTTCTGTATCAATTAACATTAAAATAAAAATGGATTATTGCAAAAAAGATGGTTAAGTATACATCCTTGATTGAATAGCCTTATCTTTCATTTTGTTCATAACTTTATTAACAGCTTCAAGAAAATCATCTTTTACTATCTGGTCTGCTTCTTTCCTTATTGCAAACATTCCAGCTTCAGTACAAATTGCTTTTATATCTGCTCCAGTTGCTCCCTCAGTTAATTCAACTAGTTTTTTATAATTAACTTCTCCCTCAATAGTTAAAGCTCTTGTGTGGATTTTAAAGATCGACTTTCTCGCTTCCTCATCTGGGATTGGAAAATCAATCATTCGGTCAAACCTACCAGGTCTTAACAAAGCAGGATCTAGTATATCAATTCGATTAGTTGCACCAATTATTTTTACGTCTCCCCTTTCTTCAAATCCGTCTAATTCGCTTAATAATTGCATTAAAGTCCTCTGAACTTCTCTATCTCCAGATGTTGCGATTTTTAATCTTTGAGATCCAATTGCATCTAATTCATCAATAAATAAGATAGTAGGGGCTTTTTGTTTTGCTAAATTGAATATTTCTCTTACCAAACGAGCGCCTTCTCCTATAAACTTCTGAACTAACTCTGAACCAATTATTCTAATAAATGTAGCTTCAGTTTCATGCGCAACTGCTTTTGCAACTAATGTTTTACCCGTACCTGGGGGGCCGTAAAGTAAAACTCCTTTAGGAGGATCAATTCCTATTTTTTTAAACAACTCTGGCTTTAGTAATGGTAATTCCACAGTTTCTCTTACCTCTTGTATCTGGTCATTTAGTCCACCTACATCATCGTAAGATAGATCTGGAATTTCATCTATGACTTCCATACCTTTCACAAACGGATCTAATTTAGTGGGTAGAATTTCCATTATTGCGAAAGTTCTTTGATTTAAAGCGACTCGCATTCCTGGAGTTAAGTTTTCATTTTTAACTTTTCTACTGGGGTTAACAACAAAACTAGGTCCAGTGGAGCTTTTTACGATAACTTTCCCCGTGTCTTCTAACATATCAATTACAGTAGCCGAAACTAATGGAGGTTCTCTTAATCTATCAATTTCGTTTCTTAAACTGTTTAATTCTTGCTCTAGTCTTAAACGCTCAGCATCTAATAGTTGCTTTTCGGTTTCTAGATTTCTTAATCTTTTTTCTAAATGCCTTGTATAAGTGATTAAATATTCTTCATCTTTCGTTTCTTCTTTTTTTTTCCTTTCCTTAGCCGACGTTAAATTTCCCATCTTCTTTCTTATTTCAATTTTAAGATAATAAATTAATTAAATAATAACAATATAATCATTTAAACTTAAGGTAATACGCTACTATCAGAAAGAAGTTGAGTTTTAAAAAATTTTTGGATTATATTTTATAACGAATAGTGGCTAAAAACCAAAAATTATAAGAGTCTTACATCCCGATCTTACACAAAATATTTTTTCTTGGAAATTACCAAGGAATAGGATATTATATGTCGAAAAAAATAGCTAACGAATATGAGAAGGAATGTCCCATATGTGGTGGAAAAATATGGGGTAGAGGAGAAAAAGTATTAATTGAAGGAGCAAAAATCACCGTGTGTCAAAGTTGTGCCCAATTTGGCGTTAAAATCAAATCAAAGCCTAAAATGACTGATACATCTAAAGAATTATATCCTAAACCTAAATCTTCTCAAAAAAAAGTAGTTCATCCGAGAAGAATCGAAGAAAGTATAGAAATTGTAGACGATTATGTCGTAAGAATTAGAAACGCTCGTAATGCTCTTGGACTTAATCAAGATCAGTTTGCTCAAAAACTAAACGAAAAACCTTCCTTATTAAGAAGAATTGAAGCTGGGAAAGTTGAGCCTACTATAAAGTTAGCGAAGAAAATAGAAGAAGTCTATAAAATTAAACTTCTTAAACAGGTAGATGAAATTGAGCCAACCGCTAAGCAAAGTCAGTATATGAAGAAATCTAGCGGTTCTTCTTTAGGTGATATCGCCTATGTTAAAAAGAAAAAGAATTAAGAACTAATAGATAAATCCAGACTTTCAATAAGAACAACTTTCTGTTTTAAAAAATGAATTAATTCCTTATTGTCTTGAGCTTCTAATTGACCACCACAATCCGGACATCTGAAATTCAATTCAAACGCTCTATCAAAATTAAATTTGTTATGTGAATCTTGACAATCTTTACAAACAAAGAAATAGTTATTTTCTTCGAATTTTAACCGGTCTCTTAACTTACTCTCCATTAATCTCCTTTTTTCCATTAATATTTCTTCAAACAGGTCAAATTCATGCCACCAATAGTATATAAACCAACCTGTAGATTTATCGCGAATTCTTCTAAATTGAGCTAATTTTCCACTATATAATTTATATAATGTCTTTCGTACAGTATTTAATTTTAAAAACTCTCCCTCGTTATCTTCAAATCTTATATCGGAATTTTCGTTTTCAAGACGTTTTTTAATATTTTCAGTAATGCCCTCATCAGTTATATCTTCTTCTTCTGAATTTAATAATTCAATTCCAACTTCTATAGCTATATCGCCACCTAATATATACAAAAAAGATTTTAATAGCTGGTTTAATTCTTTCATAATCCTTGATCTTCTCAATCTTTTCTTTTCGTTGTACAAGTAAAACTTTCGTTAAAGTTAAATTTTTTGAATTTTAAATTATCAGAATTAAGTTTGCTGAATTTTATACTATAATTGAGTATTGCTTTTCAATTAATTCACCGTTGATATCAATTGATCGAAACATTTTTCCTTTTCTTATAGCCATGATCCTTAATAAACGAGAGTCCTTGATATTTGTAGGAATCTCCATCTCTTTTATTTTGTAATTATTAAATATAGTAAGGGATCTCCAATTTTTAGGGATCTCAGATGTAAAATCAGGAACAGCTAAATCTAACACCATCTTAAGATTAGCATCTGTATTACTCAGTACGCCAGTACAAAATTGAATTCTTTTACCCACTTCGTCGTCTTCAACTTTTTTTTTCGATGGTTGGGGTATGTTTTTTTTTGTCGTAACTTTACAATTTGGATTAATAACGAAAGATAGAAGTAAGTAGCTATTTTCTCTAAATATTTCTATTGCTTGTAATAACAGGCTCTTATTGACTTGATCAAGAATATCAGCTTTGTAATTTTTCGTTTGGCCTGTGGATCTTTTCAAAACCCAGTTTAAGCCTAGATTTGATATTGTTTCTTGTAAATCGCTTCCTGTAATTAATTTCCCTTTAATCTCAAAATCAGGTTGGGAATTCGATAACGATTTCACAACTAGCTCTAAGATTAAATCTTCGTATTCATGAGCACCTTTAAGGGTTATTTTTCCACTTGTTTTAGAGATTTTTAGCGCAGGACCAATAAAATCTCCTTTAGAATATCTATAGAAATGTCTATGAATAGACATGTGCTTTTTTGCGGGATCGTCTAAATTTGGCGTTTCGATTACCTTGCTTAAAAAATGCATCTTAACTCGTTAAATTATTTCTTTAATAATAAATATCTAAATAATGATATTATAAGTAGAACATAACTTTAAATTTTAATTTAAGCAATAAGTAGTGAACAAAATTAAAACAAAAGATAGTATAATTTCAAACATTATCAACTATTTAGAGGATAATTATAGAGATAATATCATCAGCGTGTATGGTATAGGAAGTTATTTTGATAAAAATCTTCCTTCTGATTGGAAAAACACTGATATCGATGTAATTGTCATAGTTAATTCCTTCGATAAAATCCCTAAACTTGAATGGACAGAAGTTCGATATGAAACTAAAAATATCGAAGATTTTAATGTTTGGCTAGGATATAATACATTACAAGGATTAAAAGAAAAAGAAGTATTTGCCCACGAGTCATTTGCTAATTACGAGTGGAGCATCTTAGACTTGAAACGTCCAGAGAACTCTCAACTCTTATATGGTAAAGATGTAAGAAATCAACTTCCCAAGATTTCTGATCTAAAATATGATTTCGATGATATTTTCCTAAGAAGCCTTTATCATCTAGAGAAAAGCCTAAAAGAAAGTAGCTCTTCTGAGAAAAATTTGGTTTCCAAGAGAGAATTTACTAAGGCTGTGTTCAAATTCGGATTCTATTTATGTAAATATTTCGATAAAAGCTATTACTTAACTTCTGTTCTTAGTATATCAATACATATAGAGAATTTACAAATAGAGAACAATATAAGAAAAAATACGCTTCATTTTATGAAAGAATCTAATATTTTTAGGAGAACTGATAAATTTTCTATAGATTTTAAAATTCTTCGTAAAAATTTTATTTTTTTTATTTTTTCCCTGCTTAGAAACGGAAGTCTTCATAGAAAATTAGAATTTCAAGACCTGGTTAATTACCTTGAGAATAAGTTCAATGGTTTACCATTTCTCACAAAATATATAAAATTAGCAAAAAAAATCTATAATTCTACAAAAATTTAATAAAAATTATCAACCATTTTATCTCATGGCGACACTTATGAAATCAGATTAATAAAGTTAAAAAAAAATAAAAGATAAGTTATTACTTAAACCATAAAAACAAGTAATGATTTTTAATGTTATTTTTATTCCTTCAAATCGATGATTTTCAAGTTCCTTCAATAACTATTTGGGTCTTGGCGTGGGTTTTTCTCTTCATTGGATTCTTTTCTTTAGCGGTTTTAATTGTCTATACCAGATATGGAAGAGAATTATCAATTAAACTCTCAATAATATCAATTAGCATTTCTGCTATCCTATTAGGGTTTGCATTCCACTTTTTCCTCATTACTTTTGGAATATAATAAATCTAATATAATTTCCATTCGGACCAGAAGTAAAATCATATTATTTTTACTAATTTTTTACATAACAGCCTTTTTTTGCCATCTTTCTAACTGCAAATATAATCAATAAAAAATATGATGAATATTTATAAAAGAAGGAGAATATTTTTTTCTTAAATTAATATCTTAATAAAATTCTATTCAACAAGTAGGAGAAAATAAATGTTATTTCAAATAATTAATATCGGTGATCCTTTATTTTTCGTCTTATGGTTACTCTTAGCAACGGTGATAGTATTTCTAATAATGTACATTGCTGTCATTGTAGTGGTTTCAAAAACTAAAGCGCGAGACAAATGGGTTTTAATTCTGATCTTAGCTTTTATATCGGTTTTAGTGCTTCCCATTATCGTTGGAGCAATAATGATGGTTCTGAATATTTTAGGTGATGGATTAGCATCTTTAAGATCTGCTATTGACGGTGGAGGTCATAACTACCTGATGAATTTTGGCCCGATTATATTCTTTCTTTTGTTATTAACTCTAACTAAATTCATACTTGGGATTTCTTGGGAACACGCATTATGGGTTTCGCTTTTGACATTGTTCATATTGTACATTATTTACTCTCTAATTCCAGAATTGTACCAGTTTATTCAATTTGGATGATTGAAAATTTAACCTTTTTTTTTATTTTAGAATAAAACATGTAATGTAATATAGTAAAAAATAAGAATTGAGAAAAAAAATCATATTTTTTCTTTTAATTTAAGTCTAGGAGCTAATCCAAGAGACATCATTTCTTGAAGCAGAAGTTTGAAAGCATAAGAGCATACTACTTTAGATATCACAGTCCCTTCTCCACATACTGGGCAATATCTCTTATCTCTGTTTCGATCATAAACCGCTAAAAGCCCACATTTCTCACATACTAATATTACTGTTCGATCAGACTCATCAAGTAATCTCTCCTTTAATAATAGAGCCGATCCATGGCCCACTAAGCAATCTCTTTCCATCTCACCAAATCGCAAGCCCCCTTCTCTTGCTCTACCTTCTGTTGGTTGTCTCGTCAAGATTTGAACGGGCCCTCTAGCTCGTGCGTGAAGTTTATCTGCAACGAGATGGTATAATTTTTGATAATAAATTGGAGCGCAATAAATCCCGGCTTCGTATTTTTTCCCGGTAATACCGTTATACATCACTTCTCTACCATTAAATTCAAAACCTGCTTCTACTAATTGCTCTTGAAGTTTCGTTATATCTTTCCACTCGAACGCTGTTGCATCGCCTAATTTTCCCGTTACACAGGCGATTTTCCCGCTAATACCCTCAAATAATTGTCCTAAAGTCATTCTTGATGGCATGGCGTGAGGATTGACGATAATATCTGGAATTACTCCATTTGATGTGAAAGGCATGTCTTCTGCGGGTTGGACGAGCCCAAGTACTCCCTTCTGACCATGTCGAGAAGAAAATTTATCTCCCAACTCTGGAATTCGTAAATCTCTAACTTTAATCTTAACTAATTTATTTCCATCAACAGTTTCAGAGATGATTACTGTATCTACAATCCCTTTTTCATTATGACGCATGTTTTTTGAAGTTTCTCTTCTATTTGGTTGCATTAACTCAAATTCTTCGTAAGATTTAATGAATCGTGGGGGAGACGTTCTACCAATTAGAACATCACCACCGTTAACAGCTGTTTCAGGTTCGATAATTCCATCCTCTTCAGATAACAGCCTATAAGATTCAGCAGATTTGAATCCTCTAACTCCTCTCTCTGGAATCTCGAATTTATCTAATTCTCCTCCCGGATACTTCCTTTCTTCAGCATCGTAAGTTCTAAAGAAGTGACTTCGCGCTAATCCGCGCTCTATTGAGGCTTTGTTTATAATGATCGCATCTTCAATATTATATCCTTCAAAACTCATCATTCCGATTATGAAATTTTGGCCGGCTGGTCGGCGATTAATTCCAATTATCTCCATTGGGCTTGTTTTTACTAAAGGTTGCTGAGGGTAATGAAGCGTATGACCGCGTGTATCAAGTCTTAAATGCATATTTGCCGCAAAAAGCCCTAAAGCTTGTTTAACCATTCCAGCTTCGTATGTGTTTCGTGGAGACTGATTATGTTCAGGAAATGGAATAATGGATGCGCAAATGCCTAGAATCGCTGCTGGGGAAATTTCTAAATGTGTGTGTTCTGCTGTAATATCTTCTTCAAACATCGCAATATACGCGTTTTCTTCTTCTTCAGCATCTAAATATTCTATAACGCCTTTTTGAATTAAATCAGTCCATGTATACTTGCCTTGCTTTAGTTTTTCTATATCCTCATTTGTGATAAGTAATTGCTTATTTTTGATTATAAATAGTGGTCTAGTTGCTCTTCCAGCATCGCAATTTATTTGAATTTCTCTTGAATCGTGATAATAACCGATATTAACGTGTTGACCAATTTCACCTCTACGCCTCTTCTCTCGAAGCTGATTCGTAAAGGGATTGTACTTTTGATGAATACCAACTAATTTACCGTTAAGAAAGATGTTTACTTTTTCCCCCTTTATACTTTTCACTTCGTTAATAGGAATTACTCCAAGATCGATCAAAATATTCTCGATTACTCTCTCGTCTGTACCTACAGAGATAATAGAGGCTAGTCCTAAATTTTTAACTAACCCACAATTTGGTCCTTCTGGAGTTTCTGCGGGACATATCTTACCCCACTGAGTAGGGTGTAAATCTCTTGCCTCAAAATGAGGTTGACTTCTACTTAATGGAGATATAACTCTCCTTAAATGGCTCAATGTCCCTACATGATTTGTTCTATTTAATAATTGACTAACGCCTGCTTTACCGCCGACCCAATTACCCGTTGCTAGAGCATGTCTTATTCTTTCAGTTATTACGTCTGCTCTCACAGCAGTTTTAATATTAGGAGCTCTTCCTCGAACGGCTGTACGTTCTAGTTGGTATTTTATGTCTTTTACAAGATTTAAAAACGCAACTCTAAAAAGGGACGTAAATAACTCACCAGCCAATTTCAATCTTTTGTTAGCGTAATGATCTTTATCATCAGGCTCGCGGAATATTAAAGCAAGTTCCATAACCTTCTGAGCCATTTGTCCTAAATAATAAGCTTTTTTAATGCGGTCCTCCTCCGCATTTCCAACGTGAGGTAATAAGTATCGATCTAAGACTTGAAGTGCTCTTCTAATACGATAATCTTTTGTTTGTCCTATTGCCACCCTCTTTCCTATATAGTCTAGAGAGTTTTGTTGAGATTTTTCCGGATCCTTTAAAACTTGGATTTCAGAAGCAACATCAATGACTGGGATTAACTCTTTTTGAATATCATCATTTTCGGAGATAGCTTCAAAGATTTCTCTATCCGAGTGTAATCCTAATGCACGCATTAAGATTGCCAACGGAATTTTTCCAGGTACTGAAGGAAAAGATACTCGTAGGTTTCCATCTTTCTTTCTTTCTATTGTAACTGGTGCTCGAAAACCACTTCTCGTGGAAAATACCTTTGCTTGATGTGTAGCACTGGAACTTCGGCTAGCTTCTTCAGCTAGAATTCTATTAGGAGCTAAATCCTCTTGTGTTACTAGTACCCGTTCAGTTCCATTAATTATAAAATATCCACCAGGATCGAGTGGGTCTTCTCCTCTATTAATTAATTCTTGTTCAGATAAACTTTCCAAAGGACATCGGCAACTTTTTAACATGATTGGTATTTTACCAATATATATATCAAGAGTTTCTTCCGCTTCTTCCCTTTGAGTTCGTTCATCAATAGTTATAGGAGTCATTTCTAATGTAATATCAGCAGCATAGCTTAATTCCCGTATCCTAGCTTCAATGGGTGTAATTTCCATTGTAGCACCATCTGCTTCTCTAACCTTAGGTACCCCAACTTTAATTTTACTAAAATTAATTTTAAATCCGGGAATATCAGGTATTACTTCACCCGACTCATCAACTATACTTTGCATCTCTTCTTCTATAAAATTATTATAAGAATCGAGATGTTGGCGTACTAAACCTTTTTCATCAAACAAGCTTTTTAGCACAACCCATTTGTCGCTATTAGATAATCTTTCAGAACTCAATTTTAATTAACCTACAAATTTATTAGTATTATTAAAGAGATTTACGATACTTTTTCTTTTTTGATGTAGCGAAAATAATTTATATTCTTTACAGTTGTGTGGGATTCCCGAACAATTTTTACAATATCTCCCTCTTTTGCACCAATTGCAACTGAAACTGGGTCCTTTTCAAACATTTGAGGTAAATCGGATATATTTATCTGATATTTCTCTAACAAATTTTGTGATTCTTCTTTTGTCAGAAGGTAATGTTTAGGGACTAGTTCATGAAGTAAAACATCTATTTTCCTTTTCTTAGTCAAAAAAAAAGCCTCTTTCCTCGCTAATTAATTCAAAAAATATTCGATTTCTAAAAAATTTTTCCATTTTTACTCAAAATTTCTTTTGTTTTTCTAATCAGAAAATAGAAAATTGCTAAAAAATTCGATTACATGTCAGTAAAATATTTAAAAGGACATCAAATAGAAAATCCAGTATCCCGATCTCTTAAAAGTCACCTCAATTATTTCAAACAATTCCGAAAGCTGTTTTTTCAAATAGTTATGTATATATTCTGCTCCCATTTTTTTTTTTATGACGAATTGAAACAGTCCCTTGGATTTTAAATATCGTGGTATGTCCTCACATAAAGTAAGAAATTCCCGCCTACCATTACGTAAGGGGGGATTCATATATATCCCATCAAATTTGACGCTCTTATTCTTAAAAGGTTCAAAATAAGTTCCTGGTAAAACTATTACTTTACCTGACCTCTCTGCTAAATTATATTTTATGTTTTCTCTTGTGCACCAAAGCGCTCTTTTATTAACATCGCTTAAATATACGGTACTCTGAGGTGCCTTTTGTGCTAATACAATCCCAATTGGCCCATATCCACATCCCAAATCAAGTAAAACACACTGCTTTTCTGGAATCTTCATGTGTTCTATAAAAACTTTAGTTCCTAAATCCAGTTTTTTGAACGAGAATACTCCTGTAACCGTTTTAAAGAGATATAAGTGATGTCTCAGACTTTCAGAAACGGAATATACTTTAACTCTGACATCAGGAAATTGAGTTGAATAATGTTGGGTCTTTTTATCCATATTTGCTGAGCTTCTTCTTATTTATTTTTGATTTCATTCCACCTGGGATATAATCCTCGTTCCATAAATACCTTATTAGTTTTAGCTACAATGCCCGACTTCGCTTTGTAAATCTTCATAGCATCCATTTTTGCCGTACCAAAACCAATCAATTCTTTTTTGAGAGTCATATATACAACCTGTAGATCTGATTTAATTCTTGCATCAATATAACAAACTCCCGCAGAGGCTAAATCGGCACCATGGCATAGCGCATCGACAGCAGTATCCCTTACATAAATTTTAGGCAAGTGGGAAACAATTTTTTCCATCGGTGAAATAATTTTTCTTAAATAAAACTCCTCACCCTCATCTTTATAGAGAGAATAAGAATCTTTTAGATTTTGAAGGCTAATTAAACTCTCATCTTCTTTAAAATGCCCAACTCTAGTTCTCCTTAGTTCCAACATATGAGCTCCTGAGCACAACGCTTCTCCTATATCAAAACATAATTTTCGAATGTAGGTTCCTGCTTCGCATCCAACTTTAAATAACACGTGGTTTTTATTCACTTCAAGCACGCTAGCGTAATATATCTCCCTTACTCTTAATCTTCTTACTACTGACGATTTTATAGGAGGAGTTTGATAAATCTTGCCCGTAAAGATTTCAAATACTTTTTCCATTTTTTTCAACATCACGGGTGCGTGTAAATACATAACTCCCACATATTCTTTACCTGCATATAATAATGCAGACAAAACTCGAGTAGCTTTACCAAGAGCGCAAGGCAATATTCCCGTTACCTTTGGATCTAATGTTCCTCCGTGCCCTGCGTTATCAATCTCTAATATTTTACGCGCCCAAGAAACAACTTCGTGACTCGTTGGTCCACTAGGTTTGTCTAAGTTGATAACTCCATACTTTAAGAGATCTTCTATATCTCTATTATGAGGATCGCTCCCATAATTTATATTTGTTGTATCTTGAGACTTTACTAATAATTGCTCTGATTCGTCAGAGGGTAATTTAAATTCTGAATTGGGCATACAGTTTAATTTGAAAAGAATTTTATTATGTTTGTTAATTTTTAGCAAAATTAATTTTTATCGGTATTATTTTTTTAAATTTCAGTAAAAATTGGAATTTCATTTAAGGATTAAGCTCAGATACTATACCTATTAAAGAAAAATACGGGCCATGTGGGAATTTCGCATTAATTCTAAACGAACGATTGTATCGAACCCACGACCTTCAGGTTAAAAGCCTGCTGCGCTACCTGCCTGCGCTAATGGCCCTAAACTAATACATTTTACTAAGATCAAATGTTTTTTTCTATAAACAAGATACATAAGTAAAATTGTAATAGATCAAATCTAGAATAATTTATAACTTTTTCTGTAATCATGTATGTTCTATGGTCCTAGAGTAATTTCCTTAAGTGAAGTTATTTGAAATGTTCATATCCTTGATCTTTTAGTTCAATCCTTTTTCCTTCTTTTAAAAAATAAATTTTCTCCTCAGGAATAACTTTTCCAACCTTAATTAATTTCCCACCTTTAGAATTTACCAACTTTTGAGCGATCTTAAAGTTTTTTCTGTCAATTGTAAAAAGATGAATAAATTCCTCTCCACCGCTAAAGACTAGTTTTTCAAGCGAAATTAGGAATTCTTTAGAATATTGTAACGCATCAGGATGAATTAAACTCTCATTAAATTCGATTTCAAAACCCAAATTAGGAATTGACAACATTAAATCTTTTAAAGATTTCGATAATCCATCTGAAGAATCAATACTAGCTGTTGCTAATTCACTATCAGCCAAAATAATTCCTTCCATTCCCAATTCGTTTGGCTCTAACACACTTTTTATTGCTCTTTTATAGTTAGGAAAATCTTCTAACCTCCCACTCCTGTGTAAAACTATATCAAACCCTACACCTGTCAGACCAAATTTATTGTTAATTGCCACAATATTACCGGGTTTTACGCCGCTTCGGTAAATTATTTTATTAAGCCTCTTAAAACCAAAGACAGTTGGATTTATAATAATCTCGTGCGAAGTATTAATATCTCCCCCAAGATACTTTAAATTCCATGCTTTAGAATAATCAACGATGCCCTCAATTAAACTTTTAAAATTTAAGATTTTCAGTTCTTCCGGAAACCCTAAAGAAACAATAATTGCTTCGGGTTTTACGCCCTTAACAACGAGATCGCTAATATTCATGAGAACAGATTTCCGTCCCATCTGATAAAAATTCATTTGTACAGGAGCGTCGGTTGTGGCATTAAACATATCCGAGTTAAGAATTAAACAGTCTGTATCTTTCCTATTGTCAATTTCAAAAAAAAAAGAATCGTCCCTAATTAACTCTTTACCCGTTTTTTTAAGAATTATCTCTTCTATAATATGGATTAGCTTTACTTCTCCTATTGCACTAACGATATCGTTTTTATTCATTAGAAAATTTTATAATTTTTTAAAATTTATATTTATTATATTCAATTAATAGCCTTTGTGGCTTAGTCGTAGAGCAACTGATTCGTACAATTAATTAATTCGAATCATCAGTAGATCGGGGGTTCAACTCCCCCCAAAGGCTCCATTTATATGTCCTGCGTTTCTATATACCTTTTAATAATTTGTAGAGCGAGCATTTTGAAAGCATCATTTATATTCTCTCCCGTCTTAGCAGATGTTTCAATATATGTTAGCTTTAATTTCTTCGATAACGATTCTCCCTCTGCGCTTGAAACAACTCTTTCTTCTTTTAAATCTATCTTATTCGCAACTAAAATAAGCGCAATATTAGGAGAACTTTTTTTAATCTCGTTGTACCAATTTTGTTCCACATTTTCAAAACTAGCTCGATTAGTTACGTCATAAACTAAAATTCCTGCTTCTGCATTAGCTAAATATGACTGTCTAACCCGTTTAAACTGAGCTTGGCCCGCTAAGTCCCAAATTACAAACCTAACGGTGCTTTCAAGCTCTTTGAAGGAGCATTCCTTTTTCATAATTGATGTTCCTATAGTTGATTTATAGTCTTTAGCAAAAACATTTTCAACATATCGATGTACCATACTCGTTTTACCTACAGCGCCATCTCCGCCTAGAATTAATTTAAAAGCGTATTCCTTAGCTTTAATTTTAACTTTTTGAACTTTATCTACTTTTCGCTGGATATGATTTACACCAGGCTCTAAAACTAATTTTGGAATAACGGGACTCACAGTTCTTCCATCAAATATTCGCGCAATCTTTTCAGCTGCCAAATAAGCGTAAGGGAAAACCGCGTCTACTCCAGATGAAGAATTTAAAACAGTAACTAGAACCGCTTCCGGTCCGGACTCGCAAAATATGAATCGGTATTCTTCAGTATCAAAAGTTCCCGTTCCGAACGATCCTGAACTAAATTCTTCCGTGATTCTAGTTAATACCGGTTCAACTAAAGCGCTTACTCCCCCAATTATTTCTTCATCAAGTGTTTTTTCTGAAGAACCAATTAAAGAATCCATAATTAAACCATCTCTATTTACGACAAGCACCGCAACTAAATCCTCACCCAAGCTCTGTTTATACCATTGGAGTAAGGCTGTTAATTTCTTTGTATCAACCGACATCCTTTCTAAACTTCGTTTTTCTTATTAAATCAAATTCTAAACAAACCAATTATATAAATATTTAAAACTTATGAATAAAAATTTTGTTAAATACATACCTATAAGATATGTGCAAATTTCTCCTATTAAAGTCAGTGTCTACTTCATTTCACTATTATCTAATCAAAGAAAACAAAAAAAAAATTTTTTAATGCTTCTATTCTTTAATGCTATTAAGTTCAAGAAAATTAATAAAAAAATATCTGATTATATTAAGAATATTTGCAGGAGTTGCCAAGCCTGGTCAACGGTGCTAGACCGAGGCTCTAGTCTCATAGGAGTTCGAGGGTTCGAATCCCTCCTCCTGCATTTTTTACTAAATTTGTAATCTGCATAGAACCTAAATTATAACCGAAAAATAAAATATATATTAAAAAGTTCAAAAGAAATTAGATAACTTCTGTTGCTTTATCTTAGGATTATTAGTAAGACTTTCAACATATTCTTCTATTAATTCCATCCTCTGAATTGTATAATCGTCTAAGTTAAAAACTTTGCACAGGTTTATAGCTCTAGGGATGTATTTTTCGATGCCTCCTCGATTAACTGTCAATATGACTTTATTACCACATTTTGGGCACTTTCCCGCGTTTGAAAGGGGTGGACGGGCAAATTTTTCATTACATTTTACGCATCTAAAATTCTGCACAGCAAATTTTCGTAAATTTCCTAAGATGTCTGGGTTGAAATGAGTAGCTAAAATCTTTTCAGCAACATTTTTCTCGTTGACAGCTTTAATAATTTTTGCAAGATGCAATTGAGCGTTGATTTTTTCTTCCATAGTTATATAAGTTTTATATGCTGTGGTTAGAGGGCCTTCGTTAATATCTCTAGTTGGGATATTAAAACCAAGATTTATGTATTGATCGGAAGTTCCTAATCGTTTTTTTACTAAATTCATTACTTCTTCTATTTCTAAGGGCATAACATACTTCTGAGTTGCCTTATAAAACTCTAAAGGGTATTTATATAGAGTGTCTATATTATGAGCTTCGCTATCTATTTCATTAGGGTCTAACACCGAAGATATAACGAGAGTGGCGTCCATTCTACCTCCTATTTTACTCGGTAAATAAAACCTAGAGAAGTTTAAAAGAGGATCTAAAAGAAGCATAATCCCATCTTCATCTCCATCACAATTACGACGTTTAGCGGCATGCCAAAACGGGTGAGCGTATATTGATCGGGCGGGGCTAAAGCCAATAATTCTTCCTACAATTCCGGCACTAGTATGAGGTGCTAGACCTACTACTAAGTGGCCAATTAAGTCTTCTCTTTTCGAAATTTGATAAAACCTGTCCATCTTATAAAAATACTCTAGTTCGTCGTCTATAAAATTAGCAATCTTCACGAAATAGTCAGCACAATCATCAGATAATAGAACATCTTGCACTTGAAGTTCTAGTATCTGATCAGGAGTGGTTAAATCATTATTTTTGTAATCTTTTTTATATCCTAGTTCTATTAATCTGCGTACTGGTGTGTTGATTTCTTTTGGTTTGAAATGAGTTAATGGGATATCAGTGGCATCGTAACGTATTTCAGCAGTTTTATAAACCATTAATCCGTTTTTAGCTCTGAGCATTCCCTTAACTATTGGTTCTGGAACTTTAAACTTATTGGTTAATCCAAGAATTCCCTTAAATTTACTTGGTAACCTGACATTTAGCGAATTCGATAAAGATTCAGTATAATTTTTAATATTGAAGGAAGCTTCTTTAGAAAAATTCAGTAATCCCCCGCATTGATGGCATTTTTCTTCGTTTTTAGGATAATACTTATTGCATTTAAGACATATCTTCTGAAACTCTGTGTGCGTTCCGCATTTAGGACATAGGTTAAAGGGAGTAATTGCGTTACATTTAGGACATTTCTTTCTACAAATGTCAATCTTTACCTTTCCAAGTTCTACAGCTTTCTCTATAGATCTTGTGTTCCCCACCTTGTCACTAAGTGGGAATAAACTCTGAACTCCTTTCATGCTTTTTCTTTCGGACTTCTCAGGTCGTCCCATACGAGTACCCATGAAAAATGGAGCCTTATTTCTAATTTCTATTGGAGAAAACATTGAAAAAAGAGTAAAAACATCATTATCTTTAGTTAGATTGTGATCTTTTTTATTCTTCAAATCAAATATAGATATGAAAATTTCATTTGTTAAATCATCCAATTTTATATTCGAATCATCAATCGTATGAGAAATAAACGCTTTTTCTAAAATATCCTTCAATTCTTTAGTGTTTTTTAAACCGATTCTGTTGGTACTCTTGTTATATCCGGAAACTAAAGCTTCCCTTAGATTTAATAATTCTCCCCCTGATATATTTCCCCAGAAATCAGTATACTTTGGATGAAGAGGTATCTTATATTTCTCGGCTATATCTAAAGCTTCTTTAGCGGAAGGAATATTATTAAATGGATTTTCTATATACTTAGTCAACTCCAAGTTAGAATTTTGTATCGCATCCTCTAATTCTAGAGCCCACCATTCTTCAACGTAACCCGAAGGAACTAATTTATGATTGTTTTCAGAAAATTCACCAAACCCAAAAAGGATATCGCCCAAAAACAGAATCTTTTCTATGTTTTGAAAGCATTCTTTTGCCATTTTTATGTTTGGAATTTTCATCACAGTCCCATTTTTCAACTTTACAATCGGGGGCTCTATTGAGCTAACCGGACAGATACTTGCACTTTTTCCTGGCCTTTCAATTCTTAATTGCGTGCCAATTGCAATAAAATCATCTAATAGTGTCATTGTTACAGGATGTAACCCAGCCGCAGCTAATCCTGTGTTTCGGGATCTTCCGTATCGAATTCTATGTCCACCAATTTCAGAAGGATGACTAAATACAGGTCTCCCCGCGATAACATCAGAAACATATTTTGAATTAGGTGGAATAATTACCTTACTGTTTTTATCCGTGGCGTCTAAATCAACTTTCTTTTCATCTTTCTGTGCGATATCTTTCAGTTTCCCTAACCAATCCCAACCTTCCAAGTTCATACTTTTTGCAATTTTTAGAAGTTTTGGAGCTTTGAGAAGGATACCATCGTTTAAAACTAGACAAGCACCACCTCTTATTTTATTTGTTTTGATTCTCGGAAGTTTCCTAAAAGCAGAGACTTCTTCATCTTCAGTGGAATCTCCGTTTATTTCCACGGGTAGATGCTCTACTGCAAATCGTATTTCATCATTTGAGGATGGATATTGTAAATGAACTCGTCTGTCGTAAAGTTTAACTTCTTCTACATATCTCCCAATTTCACCCTCAGTTGCTTCATATTTTGGAATATTTGACTTTTTCCTCACATAATCCGCAATTAAAACACATAATGCGGCTGTTGTCCCTCCTGCGGCTCTAATAGGTCCCGCAAAATACAGCGATAAATACTTATTGTGGTGTTGATCCTCTCGTATTAAGATTTTGGAAATCCCTTCAAGTGGGGCACTAACAACACCCATCGTTTTTATAGCAAGCCCAACACGTATCGCTCTCTCAACTCTCTCTTCGAGTGAGTTAATAACTCCAATTTTCTGCCCAAGAATATCAGAAACTACTTGAAATACTATTTCATCCTCAGATTTACCCAGAATTTTTAATTTTCTTATTAATTTAGCTACTCCTTGAGGACCCACGAGTTTTTCAACTCTTCCCGCTAAATCTTTAGCTTGAGGAGATTCTACGAAGATTTCAGGATCTAACCCTTTTTGGCGAGCATTTTCAGCAATTTCGTAACACTCATCTACACCTTTTTGTAAGTTAGAAAAATATTCCTCTGTTTCTTTGCTCATTTCTACCATAATACAACGCACTTTAAAATTACTAAAATACTCTCAATGTTGAAAACTAGATACATAATTTTAAATTCTGACTTTTAAAATAAAATATTCTATTAATAGGTTAGTTGAATTTTATTATAAGAATTTGAGGAGATTCACAGTTTATAATGAAAGTATGACAATTGATACACACTCCTAATACTTAAAAAAATTTGTTTGTTCTTTAATAATAAACAATTTAATTGTATCATTTTATAAATAAATTAATTCTATTCTGGTTAAAAGTGATTTGAAGACCGAGATATCTGAACAGAAACAAGTAATTTTAAAAAAATTAGTTAATTCTGGTATTAACATTAGTCCCAAAATGTTAGACTGTGTGCTAAATCTCGAAAATCCGATGAACAAGATAAACATGCTTATTAAGGAAACTAGTTTCATTCCCTCATTTAAAAGTCATTTAACGGAAAATATTGTTCATGAAATATCAAACGAAGAATTACAAAAGACTCTAAAGCGAGCGTTATCTAAATCCCTTTCTCTTCCTCTGAAAGAAGGAGCTAAAAGTAAAATAGCGGTAACTCTAAACAAATCAATTGCAGAAAATTTCAAACAAGAAATTGAACCAAAAAATGTTAAACAAATTATCGAAACCTCTCTACCTAAAGAAATGAGCCATGTTATTCCTAATTCATCGCCAATAAAAAAAACATTATCGATAAAAAATAAAGCTAAAATCTATGAATCGACGAAATCTGTTTTTGCATTTAGACCTCTCGCAAAGGATCATGATTTTAAATTTGAGGTAATAAGTGACCCTACTGGGAAAATATACACCAATGGGAGTTATGAAGATTTTTACGAATTAACACTCGATAAATACAATACGCTTCGAAATCTCATGAGAAAAAGACCCGAAGCAAGTTCAGCAACGAATATAAATAATATTTTTAGATTATCAAATAGCGTTGAAATCTCTACTGTTGGTCTGGTGGAAAATGTACATCAAACAAAAAAAGGGAATTTTTTATTGAGTCTAGAGGATTTAACAGGAAAAATTAGCGTTTTAATTCAGAATGATTCTAAAAATTTGGAATATGTCAACATTATTGAGAGAACCTTCAGGGATCAGATGCTTTTTGTCAAAGGAATATATAACCCTGGTGAAAACGGAAGAAAAGGAATAATTTTTGCTGATTATATTTCAAAAATCGATATTCCAACTAACTTTAAACCAAATAGTTCTCCTGATCCATTGTCTATTGCATTAATATCTGACACTCACATTGGTAGTAAAGAATTTGAAGAAGATTTATTTAAAAAGTTTCTAAAATTTTTGAACGGGAAAAGTAGTAATAAGATTTTAAGAGAAAATGCGGGTAAAATAAAATATCTCGTCATTAACGGCGATTTAATTGATGGTATAGGAATTTACCCTAACCAAAAAGAAGATTTAGTTATATCAGATATATTTAAACAGTTCAAAAAAGCTTCAGATTTATTATCAGAAATTCCAGAATATATTAAGGTGTTTTATGTGTCGGGTAATCACGAACCTGTCAGAAACGCAATACCTCGACCAGCCGTACCAAAAAAATATTGTGAAGATTTAATTAATTTAGGGATTAAATGTTTGGGTAATCCTTCTCTTATAAAAACGCACAATGTTAATACACTGATATATCATGGAGAAAGTATGCATGACATAAATAGGTTAATTCACGATTTAGATATTAATAAACCTATTGAAACTATGAAAGAATTCCTTATTTGTAGGCACCTCGCTCCAGTATTTGGTGAAAAGACACAATTAGCACCTATCAATAGCGATATGCTTGTATTAAATAAAATCCCAGATATTTTTCATACAGGGCATATTCATATTAATGGAATGGGGAAATATCGGAATGTGACACTCATTAATTCTGGATGTTTTCAAGCTCAAACTGATTTTATGAGAAGTTTTGGAATAAATCCTACTCCTGGTATTATACCAATAATAGAACTTGATTCCTTGAACTATTTCCAATTAGACTTTAAAAAAATCGATTAAATTTGTAAAACTAACGACATGATAGGTGTATTCAAATAAATTTCACAATTCCACGAAATAATTATTCTGATATGACTTTATATATCTGGAAAATTATTGAACTCCCATGGATATCTATTAGTGACTTAATATATAAACTATCTTTCGAATTATTTCTCTTCTCTCCTAAAGAAGCAAAAGAATTCATTAAGAAGGCAGTTCACAATGGTTTTTTAATAATAGATAATGATAACAAGCTTAGCTTATCAAATGCATTAACTCTTGATCTAAAGAATTGGCATAGAAAAAGAAGTGTAGAAATTTTAAAAAAAGTAAATAAATCTACGAGTATAGCCCAAAATTTCGATAATTATAAAAAAAATAGCTCGAATAAGTTTAATATTTTATTAAAAGCGTTTTTAGATACAGGTACTATAAATAGAGCCGTACTCGTATCAGATAGTGCGATTACTATTAGTACATTCGATCCTCATAATAAAATTATTAAAGCCGAAGTTAAAGGTTCTCAAAAAACCCCTTATATTATTGAAATATCCACAAAGGAAAAGCTCTTAAAACACGATTGTAACGATTTCCAAACCAAAAGAGCGCAAAATAAAAAATTCTGTAAGCATTTAGCTAAATTATTTCTTCTACTTAAAGAAAAGGACGAAAAAGGAGCAACTTTATTTCTCGAAAATATTACTAACGATATTAATAAATGGGAATTTGTCATTTAAATTAACTTTCTAAAAACTATATTCTTTATTTTAACTTTATCGGTTTGGAGTATTATGGGCTTATAGTCTAACAATCTATGTCCTTGAATTTTCTTAATTTGAGATAATACTCGTTCTAATAGCCCAAGTTCTATATCAAGTTTAATAATTTTAGTGCGCCCGTAATGTCCCATTGATCTTGTATTTGCTGTAATTAATCCTGATAAAGTTAACTCGTTAATATAATCACTAATTCTTCTACGTGTTAATTGTTTCAAGCCCGGAATTTTATTTGAAAGTTCTGAGTGAACTTCGTAAATGTCTCCCGAAGTGATTATGTGTTCTTTTGTAAATCTAGATAACAGGTAAATTGCTGTTAAAGTTAATTGGGTTTGAAGGGGCATTGAAAAGATGTATTCAACAATGTGATCCTTATCTATATCCTTTTGAGCTTTTTCTACATGGTTTTCCATAATTTTCCTACTTTGATTTCTTTCGGCAATCTCTCCTGCTTTTCTTAGTAATTGAAGAGCTTTTCTTGCATCGCCGTGTTCCTTAGCAGCAAGGCCTGCACACAACTTAACTACGCCATTATCAATAACATTATCCTTAAATGCAATTTCTGCTCTTAGTTTTAGAATATCTGCTAATTGATTTGCGTCATAGGGATGGAAAACGATAGGTTCTTCTTCTGCTAAATTAGAAGTAACTCTCGAATCTAGGTATTCCATAAATTTCAACTTATTAGATATTCCAATAACGCTTGTTCTACACAAGTCCAAATTTTCATTAAGTCTCGTTAAATTATAAAGTATTTCATTTCCTCCTTTTTTCTCTATTAAAATATCGATTTCATCTAATACAAGAAAGCAAACGCTATCTTTGATTAATTGGTCCAACAATCCAAGCAATTTTTTCAGGATAATGTCTTTCGGCAAACCGGTTGCAGGTATTTTCTCTTTTCCCACTATAGTGTTATAAATATGAGCCAAAATTCGGTATGGGGTCGACACTACTGTGCAATTAATATATACCCACCAAGGTGGATTATTAGTGCAGTGCTGAGCTAACTTTTGCGAAATATAACGGACAGTTGCTGTTTTACCTGTACCTGTCATCCCGTAGCATAAGAAATTAGGTGGTACATCTCCTTTTAATGCACACGCAGTTATGCCTGCAATTTTTTCTATCTCAGAGTTTCGGTGTGGTAATTCTTCAGGAATAAATGATGGCTCGAGTGCTTCTCTTTTTTTAAAAAGTTTTGGACCTGTCAAATAGTTTTGATAAAATTTATCAATATTAAAAGAAAACATACCTTTATCATTCTGATTCGTCAACACTTAATCCCACTATTTGTATTATTTCCACTCGAAATGATCACTAGAATAATATTTCAATTCCACGATATTTAAACTTGATTATTAATCGAAAAATTAATGATAATATGTTAAAGCTTTAATATGTTGTTCTCATTTTATCCGAATTGCAACGATTAGATCGATAATTTATAATATTATTGTCGGAACTTTAAAAGATAATTATTTAGGAAGCAATATTATTAAGGGTTTAGTAGAACAAATTATATTTACCAAAATTTAATTTCAATCAAAAATTAACCAATCTAATTCTTATAAGTATAGAAACTTTTATGCCACCACATAATAATAAAGGAGATATTGACAGAAAAGACATTAAACTTGCGATACTTTTAACGATTATCTTCATTAGTTTGCTCTTCTTTAACTTTCTGGTTATCTCTATCGTTTTTACATGGGCTGATTGGTTAGCAACACTTATATTTAGCGTGCTTTTTATCGTTCCCGCGTATTTTTCTAACGCTGGAATGGTTATTGTAGGTGGTGGAAAACCTTTAGATAGGGGGAAACTTTGGCGAGATGGGAGAAGAATTTTAGGAGATCACAAAACAATTTCTGGACTTGTAAAGGGACCATTATATATTGGTATTCCATTAAGTTGCGGTTTATTTTTATTGTTTTTATTATTATGGCCCGCTATAAAACAGATTCCGATGGACGGAGCGTCATTGGGATTGTATAGATTATACTCTGAGATTTTTTACTATCAATATTATTTTATAGGGGGACCAATACCAATTGGAATCCTGATGATAGTGTTTAGAATCGTATTTTGTTCATATGGCGCAGCATTTGGGGATTTAGCAGGATCATTTCTTAAAAGAAGATTTAATATAAAAAGTGGAGCACCTTTTTGGGTTGTAGATCAACTAGATTTTGCTGTAGGTGCTATTATTTTTGCTATAGTTCCCGCAATATTTTTTCCGGGATTCTATCTAATCCCTGATATTAATATTATAATTTTTCTTCTAATTCTAACTCCGTCTGTTAGTCTTATTGCTAATACAATTGCCTATTTGATTAACTTGAAAGAAGTTCCTTGGTAGGTTTTTTCATAAATTAACAACTTCGCACCTAATTTTTATTTGAAATCCTTGGTAATCTGTAAATTTAACATAGTTTTCGAAGATGCTATTGATGGCTTTTATATAATCCCCATTACAACCTACGGCAATTCCTCGTTCTTCGTAGGAGAGAAACCCTATAATTATTAGGATCTGTCCAGTATTAGTATTTTTTCCTATTCTTATTCTGTGAATATATGGATCCGGAAAAAAACCAAAAATTAAGTTAACTAAAACACCCTCTTCCCGAACAAGCACAATTCTCCTATTTTGAAATTTCTTTCTTAGATACGGTAGTCTTGAATTCGCTTCAAAATACTTTTCATTATCAAGAAAGAAAAACACAATATCTTTAACAATAATAATATTTCTCGGAAAAATTTTAGTAGAATCGTAGAAGTAGTGATAGAGCAATAGTTCTTTATTTGAGAATTTCTTTCTTACGGATAATTTCTGATAAAAAAGCATATCATCAATAAATGAGTTATGGGTCGTACTCAACATATAATTAAGATTTCAGACCTATTATTTTAAACTCCTAAGAAAATTAAATTGAACAACAAAACCTTAATTTTTAAACGAGACTATTTATAGTAAATCTATACTGAAAATAATATGATTCTTATGAAAAAAGCTGGTTTTGAGTTTAAAGAGCATACAGCAGATGTTCAGGTAAGAAGTTGGGGTTCATCTTTAGAAGAAGCCTTTTCCCAAACTGCTTATAGTTTAATGGCGACTATAACGCCAAACTTAAAAATAATAACTCCTGAAATCGAAAAAAAAATAATTATTAAAGCTGAGGATAAAGAAGCCCTTCTATTTGATTTTCTCTCCGAGTTTTTGTATATTTTTGATGTAGATGAGCTTGTTTTTAACCAAATCTATGTTAGTAAAATCGAAAAAGTTAACGATAAATTTATACTCCAGGCCTCTCTAAAAGGTGAAAAATTCGATTTGGATAAGCACGAAATAGGAATAGAAGTTAAAGCGATAACCTATTCCTTCCTAAACATAGAAGAAAAACGCGAAAACACCGTAATTGATATAGTATTTGATATTTAACTTTAGAGTAATTTTTGACTAATAAGATCTTTCAAAATTTTGTTGAGTTTGGAAAATTCTCAATGTTAATCAATTTTGAATATAATTGAATCAAATTTAAAGGGGATTGAATTTGCCGGGATGTGCAGGAACTCTTCCGCTGACATAAACTACTTAATGTAGTTATATTTTTATTTTCATTTTTTATAAAATAATTCTTAGGATAATAAATAAAATTAAGGTTTATCCTTTTACAACCCCTATTGGAATTAACCTTACAATTTTTTCAACGATTCCAAGATCTTGACTTACTTGTACTACTTGATCAATGTCTTTGTATGCCCCTGGAGCTTCTTCAGCAATTATTTTAGGAGAAGCAGCTTTTATGACAATCCCTCTATTTTTTAAATCTTCTTTGATCTTTGGCCCCCAATATTTTTTTGTAGCTTTAGATCTTGACATTACTCTGCCAGCTCCATGAGCAGTAGATCCAAAAGAAAGATCCATCGCTTTTGCCCTTCCAACGCACAAATAGGAAGCCGATCCCATAGTACCCGGAATTAAAGCAGGTTGCCCAATATTTTTATAATCAATAGGCAGATCTGGGTGCTCTGGTGGAAAAGCTCTTGTCGCTCCTTTTCTATGAATATTTAATTTCATCTTTTTTCCGTCTACTTCATGTTCTTCTATTTTTAAAATATTATGACAAACACCATAAATCAAATTAAAATCAAGATCGTCTAAACTCCTTTTAAAATGCTCTTGAAAAGATTCTCTTAGCCAATGCGTAATTAATTGGCGATTATTAAAACCAAAATTTGCTGCACAAGCCATACTTTGCAAATATTTTACTGCTTCCGGAGTATTAGCTGGTACGCACGCTAATTCGCGATCTGGAACCTTAATATTGTATTTTTTCATTGCCTGTTCGACATTTCGCAAAGAATCAGTGCATACTTGATGGCCAAGAGCTCGCGAGCCAGTATGAACCATGACTGTTATTTGGTTTTTATCAAAAATTCCAAGCTGTTTAGCTATATTCTCGTTATAAATTGTTTCTACCTTCTGAATTTCAAGAAAATGATTACCACTTCCCAATGAACCAAGTTGCTTTATCGCTCTTTGCTTAGCTTTTTGGGAAATTAATGACGAATCTGCGTTTTTCAAAAAACCGTTTTCTTCACAATGTTCGATATCATCTTCAGTTGCATAACCTTTATCTAACGCCCAATTTAAACCATTGTCCAAAACTTCATCTAAATCCGAATAATTTATGTTTAATTTTCCCTTACTTCCTAAACCTGATGGAATATTGTGAAAAATTGTGTTTAATAAATTAGGAATCGTTTTCATTACATCCTTTTGGTAAAGATTAGTTCTTAACAATCTTACGCCGCAATTAATATCATAGCCTACTCCTCCCGGCGAAATCATACCAGTCTCAGCGTCGGTCCCAGCAACACCACCTATACAAAAACCATAACCTTGATGAGCGTCAGAAAGAGCAATAGCGTGCTTCTGTATGCCTGGAAGACAAGCAACATTACTAATTTGGTCAAGAGTCCTGTCACTTTTAATCTTTTCTAAAATATAATCGTTTGCATAAATACGTACCGGCACTTTCATTTGAAATTTCTCGATTTTCCCCTCCACACGAGCCATCAATGCTTTCTGTGGAATCTCATAGATATTGTCATCAACTTTTTTCACATTCATACTATCTGTAATAGTGATATCATTATCATAAATCTTATGATTAATCGTCTTAACACGATTTTGATATATTTTTTTCAAACAAAAATCAAATTTCTAAAAACACTAAATAAGATAAATCTATAAAAATAAGTAAGAGGGAGGTTGTAAAGGCTACAACGCGCTACTTTACATCAATAAATTTCAACAAACCAAGATCGTCTAAATCGTCAATAATAACATCAATCTCTGCCTTTGGTACGCCCGCTTCCTCGGCTATGTCCGCTACAGTGTGAAAACCGTCAGCAAAATGCGCAATTTTATACTGTTCCTTGTTTAAAAAACCTTGGATAATCACCTGAGTGGGAAGGCGCTTAGAGGTCCACGCGGGTTTCTGGTTCTGAATGTTCCGTAAATCCTCCTCCGAAAGAACCATACCCTTCTTCTCAATTAGCTTTTGAGACTTGAGAAAATCTTTTTCAAATATCTTTAAAATTGGAATTCTTAGTGGAACTTCCGCTATATGGCCATCCTTTAGCATAACATCCATAACATTTTCGAATCCTTTGAACATCCTTACATCTCCTGACCAACTCTCCATTAAGTTTCCATACCCATCAAGGAATTTATCGATAATCCCACTAAGAATTTTATGGGTGATTTTGGCGTCATCATTTTTATCAGCTGCTGCAGTGCACAAGATTCCTTCCTTAAAAACAAGAAGGAGATAAAAAATTTGCATATCAATAATTTTCAATTCACCGGATCCTTTCGAGAACTCCACTGAAAAATCTTTTAATGCTGTTAAAAACCCAGATACTAAATCTTGGTTAAATTCTATAGTTCCATACTTTCTATGGATTAAACAAATGCCCGTAAAATTTGATATTAGGTAAACGTTATGAAGGATTACAATCAACTCCTCAATGTATAATGATATTTTTTTTATTATTTATATAAATTTTAATAATTTATATCTTCATTTTTTGTAAAACCGGTTTTAAATATAATAAAAAAAAAAAAAGAGTTGATAAAAATTTAACTAATACGAATTTTACGATTTGTTCAAATTCAAGAAAAAATTAGGAATTTTAAGCAATTTTCGTACCCTTCTAGATTTCTTAAATAAATTGAAATTTGAAATTGTATTAATAATTATAATAGATGACAACTAAGGGAATTAAATGGATTATTATATATTTCTAGTTACGGTTCCAAACATTGAAGAGGGTAAAAAAATAGCAAACTACTTAGTTGAAAACAGGTTAGTTGCTTGCGTAAACATAGTACAAAATGTGTTTTCAATTTATAGATGGAAGGGAAATATAGAAAAAGAAAATGAATTGTTGTTAATTATTAAAACCACAGAAAAAAATTGCGATTTGATAATTCAAAAAGTCGGAGAAATTCATAGTTATTCGAATCCTGAATGTGTCGCTTTCAAAATTGAAAAAGGCTCGGAGAAATATTTGGATTGGATTAATGAAGTTGTAGATTGATATAACTACTGTATTGTAAATATTATGACATTTGACATTTTTCACGTTGATTGGATTACCGTTGATATCATCATAATTGTATTATTAATACTTTTGTTAATTGGTGTTAAGGTACTTAAAGAAGTATACCGATGGAGATTTTTTTTTTCAAATGCTTCTACAATTCGTAGAGTTGATAGACTTCCGGATATTAACACTCAATTTTCGACTATTTCTATAAAAAAGTGCGCTTTAATTATGTCCAACATCTCTCAGCAAGAAAATTTAACAAAACCGACAATAATCATAATAAGAAGGTATCGAAAACTGATGTTGTTGAAAGCACTTACAGAAGCGTTTTGTTCTTTTGGCTATAGTGTAATAAATTTACAATTAAGAAGTTTACCTAATAGTGGAACAAATGGAATGGCTTCGGAAGTTGAAGAAGAGTTGCACCAAACATTTCCTGCTATTATTAAGTATTATAATCAAGATATTGACACAGTGAATCAAGAATATAATGTTATTGACTTTAATAAAAGGTTATTACCTTACAATTTTCTTTTAAAAGATTCAGATTGTCGGAGTCTAATTCTAATTAATCCCCGCTTAGAATCTTACAATCTGGGAGTGATTTCAACTTTATTAAACGATTCAAACAAATATCCTCAATTAATTACTATATTTAGTGAGAAATTAAATCCGGTTTTTAAAAACAAAAAAGTTAAAAAGATTCTACTAGATGATGAAACATTTAAAAACAGCAAACATACTATTATTCAAAAAGCTAAAAGCAGGTTCAAGAATTACGAAACTATACTCTTAAGCATAATAATTAGATATATAGAGAAGAAGTAAATAAGATAAAAGCAATTAATTTCTAATGAAAGGATATAAAATTCTAAGAGACCATTTTAATACTGTTATATATTCTGAAAACCACTTGAAACTATTACGCGAAAAAAGAGAGCGATCTAAAATTCTACTGGATATGTTTGCTAAAGAGGGTATGAAACCCTTTATATATGGCAGTATTGCTCGAGGCGATGTTCATACTGATAGCGATATAGACCTAGTTATTGTACAATCAATTGCACCATATCAAATAGAAGTATTGCTCGACAAGAACGGTTTTAATAATTATTTCAGAGAAATTATTATGGCAACTCCTGCTGATGCAATAAAACTCTATATTTATTTAAACGAGTTAGAGAGTATAACAATTCCTTTATCTAAATTTGAAAAAAGATCAAAGGAGTTTTACGATTTTGGAGGAAAAATCAATCTGGACCAATTAGAAAATAATATTAGAGTGCCTGGAATTGATAAAAGGTTAGTCCTAATTCAACCCATTACTGATGGACATGAAGAAAGTTCGATTATTGGGAATGAACATTTAGCTGCGAAGAAATTAAATGTTAGTATTGATTTAATTAATGAAAGAAAAAAAGTTCTTTTAAAAAGGGAAAGGTTCGGAAAAACTGGTGTATTCCTAAAGAGACCAATCGAAATGAACGAAAGTACCGAAGATGTATTAAAAAAATTAGCTAATAAAAAATCGATTGTGAGAAAAAAGTTGACACAACGATGAGAGAACCCGTTATTGTAGAATCTAAAGCACATACATTTTACATAAAAAAAAAGGGAATCCCTAAAGGATGTCAGCAATGTTTAAAGGGTACTAAAGCTGTATTATTTCTTAATGGAATCTGTCAGAATCCAAAGCATTGTTGGTGGTATTGCCCAATCTCTGAAAAACGTAAAGGAAAGAAAGATACCTACATAAACGAGATTCAAATATCTTCTAAAGAACAGATACTACACGAACTTAAAACTATCAACGCGAAAGGGATGAGTATTACGGGTGGAGACCCGTTATACGAACCAAACTTAAAAAAAACTGTAGAATATATCAAATATGTTAAAGAAAATATGGGCAATAAGTTTCACATCCACCTGTATACCAACGGACTTAATTTTAACGAAGAAATTGCTAAAAAACTTGCTCGAGTAGGGTTAGACGAAATTAGGTTCAATCCTTCAAAAAAAAATTGGAATGTGATAAAATGCGCATTAAACAAGGGAATGAATGTAGGTGCTGAAGTTCCCGTGATTCCAGAAGCGGAAGATATAGGCAATTTGAAAAAATTGATTTTTTATTTAGATAAAATAGGCGCAGATTTTATTAATTTGAATGAATTTGAGTATTGTTCACCAAATAGTCAACATCTTAAGGAGCGTAATTTTATGTTGGAGGTAGGTACAATAGCTTCTGTACGGAATAGTAAAAAGTGCGCAATTCAGCTGGTAAAAGATATCGCTCCAAAAGTTTCACTAAAAATTCACTTTTGTACGATTAGAGCTAAAGATTATTGGCAATTGAGAGAAAGGTATTTAAGACGAGCAAAAACTATTAAATTGCCATACGAACAAATCACGAGCGATGGTTTGCTATTATACGCTCAAATAGAAGGGGAGAAAATAGATATTAAAGAGATTCATACGATTTTATTAAATGAAATAAAAATCCCTCAAAATTTTTTATCTTGCAAAGAAACTATTATTAACTTGCCGATTACATTTGCTATAGAAGAAAGATTTATAAATCTATTAATTCAAAATAATTTAAAAGGATATATAATAGAAATGACCCCATTTCGAGAAGATTTATACCAACAAATAACAGAAAAAACACCTATCAAGTTATTCAAGAAAGAGATGGGACTAAATGATAATTGATACCGTCACTCTTAAGGATTTAGATGAAATTTACAATTTGGAAAGAAAATCTTTTAAGAAAGACGCCTTTTCTAAAGATTTAATACTAAATTTGATAATAAAGAACACTTTTTTTTTTAAGCTTATTGATGACGAAATATCGAATGAAATTATAGGATTCATTATTATTGTTCAAGATCGAGAAGATAGAGTAAATTTAATTAATCTTTTAATCAGAAAAAACAATCATAATAAAGGTTGGGGGAGTTATCTTTTGAATTATACAATGAAAAAAGTTAAAGAAATGCCTAATATTAAAACTATTGTTTTGAATGTGAACTCCCAAAATAAAACGGCTATAAAATTGTATCAGAAATTTAACTTTCGAGTCATTCAGAAAATAGAAAACTACTACCGGCAAAAGGAAAGTGCTTACTTAATGATTTTGAACATTTAATCTTTTTCTAAAAACCAAGATATATAAATAAATTCTATTATAAAATTTGTATAGAACGTATTAATAATGTGCTCAAAAAAGGAAATAAAAGTAAAAGGATTGAGTGATTATGACGCCATTAGGTACCGAATTAAAAGAAGAAATCAAAAAAGGTGTTACTCTCCAAAAGGTTGACGAGGAAGACATGAAACAACGTGAAGAAGAGAAAAAGAAACGAATGGAAGAATTAGAAAAAGTCAAAGCAGCCTTAGGAGCAAAAGATTAAATTTTTTGTGTTTTTCGTATTTTTATTATTTTTTTTCTTTATATTTTGTAAGAAAACAGACTTAGATACTATTTATCTTCTTGTTTATACTATACTTATTTATACACATTTATTGTGCAAATTTGAAATTGGGAGTATGCTTTTACTGTTGAAAATTCTGGAAATAGATAAAAAGAACGAAAATATTTCTTTAAGGACCGAAGATTTAAACGATTTATGGACGCTATATAATGTAATTGATAAAAATGACGAAATCTCTGCTAGAACTCACAGAAGAATTGTGTTAAAGGAAGGATCTAAGGGAGAAAGAAAACAAATGAACTTGAAACTAAACGTTGAATCTGTCTCTTTCCACGAATTTACAAATAGATTAAGAGTAAAGGGGACCATATTAGAAGGCCCAGAAGATTTCGTTACTTATGGAACATACCACACCTTCAATATAGAACCTAGACAGAAATTGACTATTAAAAAAGAAAAGTGGTTAAAGAGCGAAATAAAACGTCTTAAAAGATCATCTACTTTCGAGACAGATTTTAATATGTTAATGATAGCAATCGAAACCGGATTAGCAACTATAGCTCTTATAACAAACTTCAGTCATAATAGGATAGCTACAATCAAAAAAAATATACCTGGCAAAAGATACGAACAATCATTTAGGAATAAAGCTTACGAAGAATTTTTTAGCGATGTAAGTAGAATTCTTAACGAAAAAATAAAGAATGTAAAAATAAATACAATAATAATTTGTGGTCCTGGAAGCACGAAGGACCGTTTTAATCAATTTATTAAAGAAAAAGTTCAAATACCCAATTTACCAAAAACTTATTGCATTCAAGCTAGCTCCGGAACGGAGAGTGCCATTTTAGAGACATTGAAATCGAAAGAATTACAAAGTTTAAAGGAAAATGTAAAAGTTTTGCTAGAAACCGAGAAAATTGAAGAAATAATGCGCTTATTTGCCACAAATTCTGATCTTATCGCCATTGGATTTGACGAGATTTCTAACGCAATTGAAAAAGGTGCCGTAAAAGAATTGTTTTGCGCTGATATTTTAATAAGAGGGGCTATAAAAGAAAAAAAACTACAAATCGAGCGTATTTTAAATGGGGTTGAAACGGTGGGTGGTATAATTCATATTTTAAGCAGTGAACACCCAACTGGACAACAAATAATTGATTTAGGATCTCTCGTAGCTATTTTAAGGTATAAAATTTAGAACACCAAAAAAATAATTTATGTCTCGAAAATGAATGAAGATATTAAATACATAGACATCAAATCAGAAATACCCTTAATGGGTGTAGATTTTCTTGGCGTAATTGATAGAGGAACAAACGTTATTGAGCTTAAACCTTCAACCCTGTGTAATTTGCGATGTAAGTATTGTTTTGTCAGCTCTGGTGATTATACCACTAATTTTATTGTTAATTCCTATTCTTTAGTTGAAAAAGTCAAAGAAATCGCCAAAATAAAGGGGAACTACGATCTCGAGATTCATCTCTCACCCTACGGTGAAATCTTACTGTATAAAGAATTGTTTGAATTGCTAAATAACCTCTCGGAAATCGAAGGAGTATCAACTATTTCAATGCAAAGCAACGGGTTGTTGCTTTCGCCAAAAATCATTGAAAAGTTAAAGAATAACCATCTTACAAGAATTAACGTCAGTCTAAATAGCCTAAAAGAGGAAAAAGATTGTTATCTATGTAATTGTATTCACTATGATGTGAATAAACTATTAAGAAATATATATACTCTATTGAATTGCAATATTCAAGTTTTAGTAGCACCAGTTTGGTTTCCAGGTGAAAATGAGAAGGATATTGAAGAAATAATAGAATTAGTCATCAAATTAAGAGGTGAGGGATTTTTGGAGCAACAAATTCAAATCGGTATTCAGAAGTATTTAATCTATAAAACGGGTAGAACGCTAAAAAAAATCAAACCAAAATCCTGGGGCTATTTTTATTCCCAATTATCAAGATTAGAAAAAAAATACGGGATTAAATTGAAACTTGGACCAAAAGATTTTGGTATTCATAAGAGAGCTCAGGTTTCCACTTTAAATCTTAAAAAAGGCGACCTAATCAAAATCAAAATTGTTTCAAGGGGAAGGTGGATGAACGAATGTATTGGAAAAATCAACGATAGTCTTGGAATTAAAATTTTATTGAAAAAACCAATCGTATTTTCTGAAGAATTAATTGGAAAAGTTATAGTAGCAAAAATTATTAAAGCAAACTATAGAGATAATATACTTACTGCTTTATTTCCTTATAAATAGTTAGCAATTAAAAAGACTAAATCTTATAATAATGAATTTACATTAGAATTATATCGTATATTATTATTAATCGTTAGTAAGTTGGTTTGATTATAATGAGCCCAATTATAACGCATGAAGATGAACTTGAATTAGCAAGTATGGAAAAAGAATTAGTAACTCAAATAAAAAAATTAGCGAAAGCTCAGAGCGCTTTAATCGATTCTCAAAAAAAATACGCTGATAATCTAAGAAAGGCAAATTTAGCACGGGATATGCTAAATAGAACTTTTAGAGATGTATTGAAACAGATGCAAACTCTAGTAAGAGAAAGAAGATCTAATATTAAAGAAGATGAAGTAAAATATTTTCAGGATATTATCCATAAAAACGACGAGTATATTAATGTAAACAATAAATACATAGATTCGATTAAAGATCTTGCTATAAAAAAAGATTATTTGGTGGAAAAAAAACACGAATTTGCTTCAGCATTAAGAGAAGTTGCAAATAAGCGAAGTGTGGTCATTAAAAAAGCTTTATCTGTCGAAAAAAAGAAGAACGATTTAATTGAAGGAGAAAAAATAAAAATCTTAGAATCCGAATTGAACGATCTTCAGAGAGATTTTGATCGCGCACGGGACGTATTACTAAAAAAAATTAATCAATTTCTACAAGTTAAAAAAGAAGTAGATGATCTCTGGGTTAATTTAAAAAACGCGGTTAATAAATCTAGCTAAGTATTATCTTTTTTTTTTTAATTTTATTTATTAATTCTATTGTTTTGTATGAGCTTAAATTTATTAAATAGGTCAAATATATACTTATTAAAAAATTAATAGGATAAATCGACATAATTAAAATAGAGAGAGTAAAATGGCAGAAGAATTCGCAAATTTCATGCAAGAGACTAAAAAGGCTCCACTTGAAGAAAAATTAAACGCTTTCGGAGATATCGTTGAAAGGATGATGTCTGTAATTCTAAGGATACCCGATTTAGTAGATCAGTCTTTAGCAGGCGTCGCACAAAGAATTTCTACATTAGAATCACGAATTACTACTCTGAATAATGAAGTTTCAGCATTGAGGACAAGAGGGACTGGAATATCTCCAGTTGTCGCAGCTCCTTCCGCTCCTGCTAGTGCACCACCTCCACCCGCAGGACCCCCTGGTGGACCCCCTGGTGGACCCCCTCCTCCGCCCGGAGGACCTGGAGGACCTGGAGGACCTGGAGGACCTGGAGGGCCGCGTCCAGCAAGTCCAGTGAGTTTGAGAGGTGCTATAATGGGCGAACTAAAGCAGTTATTTTCAAAAAGAAATCAATCAGGACAATAATTAAGAATTTAATATTGGGTTAAATGTAATTTACTCTGCTAAAATAAAACTACTTTGATTTTTTTTTGATTATTCAATTAACAATCTTATTTCTATTAAAAAAATATATGAAATCAATTAAAATTAAAATTTAAAGACGAATATATCACTATAAACAAATATTTGTTTTAACATGGTATTTTCAGTGCAACAATCAGTAAATAAGGATTCAGAAGTCACTCAAGTAAAAATTGCTCACGATTTTCAAAAACAAATATTAGAAATTCCCTCTCTCATCAGAGTCATAAATAACTATTATCACAATAAATCTGACGTACAAGCGAAATTGAAACCCTTAGCATTAAAAAAGTTTAAAGAAGGATTAAAAACTATAGAAAACGATAAGGATTGGCTCTATACTCTTCCTACCGCTTTAAGTGTTTTAAGTGAGGATTTACTACATAAAAAAGATGCTTTTCGATTTCCTGATAGCATAATATTATTTGAAGCTTGGATGAATTTGGGATTTGGCGCGTTGTATCCTAGATTAGCACTACATTATAAATTTCCCGGACTCTTAAAAGGTGAAAAAATAAGACATGTTTTCCAATTCACATTTTCCACATCTCGAGGCTTTGGATTCCCAATTTACTTTGGACCAGAATTTTATGGTTATATTTTAACTATTGGTAAAATATTAGAACCGTTGTTTAAATGGAGCCATACAATCTGTCATAGAGCTAACCAAGCAATATTTTTAGTCGGTAAGAGGTATGGGATTAAAAGGCATCATCCTGGAGAATTTGAATCAGTAATTATTTCAGAATACGAAAATAATATGTTTAAAGGAACAAATACTCTTTTACATGGATATTTTACCCAAGATCCAAAAAAACTAGGTGTATATTCAAATTTAGAAGAAACTCTTGAAAATATTGTGTTTTCTTATTCTATTGGAGATCACGCTATGAATATAGAAAAAGAAATGCAGAAACCGACAATAAATATACCTCTAATGACTCACGAATATATTGTAAAAAATTATAATGTCAATTTCAATAAATATTTAAAGAGTTTAATAGCGATAAAAAATCTACTAATTAAAAAGATTCTGCGCTATAAAAAGCAAAAAAAAGAATATATTAACAACATGAAAAGAATAGAAAGAATAAAATTTAGAATTGGTCAATCTAAAACTTTTTCTATCCCCCGTTTGAAACTTTCTAAACGGTATTCTAAGATTCAAGAATATTCTCTTCATATTAAGCTTATGGAACGACTTATAGAAATGCTATGGACTTCCCCACTATATTCTCATACCATTCATTACGCTATAAATGAGGAAACTGATCTTCAAAAGACCTCCGAAAATAGGTTTGTTACCAATTTTGATAATAAATCAATAGGCTCAATATTTTTACTATACGTAACTCATTTTGAGGAAACTAATGGCTTCACTTTTAAAGAGTTAGAAGTCTTAAATGAATTGGAGAAGATTAGGGATATTATGGGAACTATGTGGTTATACTTTAAAGAAAAGCATTTTAACTTTGCCCTAAAAAAATTAAGCACGCTTTCAACATTATCTTTAGACAATTATGATTATAAAAAGATAGTAAACGAGTATATTGACAATCTTATACCCATTTTTTCAATTTACGAAATTTTTAACAGATCTCTTTCAGAATCAGTTTATCCAGAATCAATTCCTCAAACTAAACGATTAGGAGCATATATAGCAAGATTTCTCACTTCAAGATTTAATCCTTTTGGTGTGAATTTAATGAACCTTTTCAATAAATTAGCGTTTTACAACTGGAGCTACTTCATTTTAAGAAGAAAACTTAATCGAACTCGCTTTTTTAATACACTCTTTAAACTTCCTATATGGAAGCATATCCCCCATAATGTTGTAAAAAAAATATTAGATACTGAATTATAAAAATATCTTGAAGACGAGAATTAGATTAATTTAGAATTCAAGAAAACCAGGATCGTCAAATATATCTTCAATTTTCTTTTCTTTCTTTATGTCGCTTTCTTCGTGTTCTGTAAATAAAGTTTCATCATCAGTTTTAATTCCCTTTTCCAACTCTAACGAGTCTAATTGAAGTAAAGCGTCTTTTTCTAACCTTTTATATTCTTCAGCTTTAATTTTCCATTTATTTACTTCATCGAGATTGACATTATCTTCGTCTTCTAAGGCTTCGGCAGCTTTAAATTTACATATATCAGACAAAATTGAATAAGATAAAGTTAATTCTCCCCACTCGTTCTTTTTTTTAAGCTTCTCAATACGTTTTTCTAATCTCTGTAGTTCTTGATCAGCATAGTGAATATCGATAAAATCTCCAAACGCATCAACAGGTTCTGATATCGAATTAACCAGAACTTCTTTTTTTAAACCGCAATGACCACATTTTACTGTAGCAATCGCACTTTTTCTAATATTCTCTACTTTTACAGATTTTTCACCACAATTAGGACAGGTGAAAATTTTTGGAACTTTCTTAACTCTTTTGTAGGTTTGTTGCTTTCTTTTACGTCTTCCCATCGAAGTTCACGCTCTAAATATTTTTATTTTAATTGTGAAATTCCTCAATCAATAAGTAAGTAGAAATCAAAACTAAAAAATTTTCGCTTTTTTAATTGTAGAATAGAGGAAACCGAAAGATTTTTTAGGAATGATTAATTAATTCAATTACTCTTTTTAGCTGAAATAAATGATTGATTTTAAATAATGCAAGTGGATTTTAGGTATGGAACATACGAATTTGTCAATAGAAAACGATAAAAATTTGATAGAGAAGGTTCTTGACGATATTGATATGAGATATATCGTTCTATTTCTCTATGTTATTAGAAACGACTTATTTAGGGATTTAAATGATACAGAACTAATTGAATCATATGAGAAAGTCTTAATATTAGATGAAATATTTAAAAACAATATCCTTAACCTCTGGAATAATGAATTCATTGAAGTGGCTGTTGATTTAGGTTTATTTAAAAACATTCGAAGTATGAGAGAATTTCAACAAAAAGAGGGAGATTTCATAATCCGGTTAGGGGAAGAAACGGTAACAATAGAGAATGACACAATATCAGTACCAGATCATACATTATTCTTGATAATAAACAAAAAATTTAAGTTTCTTACAAGGCGTAATTTTAACTCAGCCTTAATAAAATTAAAGGGACTAAGATGTGAAACGAGTAATATGATCCACCCGTTTGTCTCTGAAATAGGAGATCATGATTATGTAATACCTGATGATATTTATTACATTTTAGACCAATACGGTAATATTTATCAAGCAATTAAAATTGAAATTACAATCGAAGGTATCTATCAGAGGTATTTAGAGATACAAGAAAAAATTGATGAATTTATTGATATTTTTGAGCCTAAATTAAGAACAAAACCGGTTTTAAAGAAAATTCATGAAGCTATACAGTATAATAAAGATATTATCAAACACTTGAAACATGAAAAAATAGAGCTCCCTGATAAATTTGACCATGATGAAATTGATAACGAAAATTCAATTTATAAAGATTGGAACTCTAAAATGTTGCTATTATTAAACTATTCATTCCAGATGAAGCAATTAGAAAATAAAATATTGGAAATTAAGGAATGTTATTCAGGAAAGGGAAAAAAGTTCAATTATCTCGAGTTTATTGAGAAAGTATCCTTTAATGAAGATAATATTGTAAATACTATTCAAAGTGCTCTAATTAAGCTAAGAGAAGAGTTGATAGAAGCTAATAATGAACTTGAAAAACTAACAAAAAAAGAATTAAAATTATTAAATTTAGATTTTGAAAGATACTTAATAACTAATCAAGATGATTGATTTTGAAATGTACAGCGTGTAATGTCGAAATGGATCCTTTAGTTCCTGGAATTTACCAATGTCCTCAATGTAAAAAAATCCAAAAACAAAAGGATGAAACAGTAGAAAAAGACATGGAAAAAAAAGTCGAATCAGGTCAATTTCTTGAAGGAGAATATTTCCATAAGAACGCAAGTCTTAATAAACAATATGAAATATGTGAAAAGGGAATTATTATAAATAAATCTGAAACGCGTTTATTTGCTACATTGATTTGCCATAGTTCCTATTTAAAAGATGATAAATATGTAAGATTGTCATGGTGGAAAAGTTATCAACATGCTGGAATGTTTAAAATCTACGAAAAAGATGTTTTGAAAAATGTTATTGCATCCTTAGAAAAAATTAATACAAGCTTCGACGATATTTGGACATGGACCGGAAAGTATGGAAAACAAGAACCTAAGACAAAAGAAGTCATAGAAAAAGAGAAATTTTTAGACCTTCTCAAATACCGGATAATTGAAAATCGAACTTGTCCAAAATGCCAAAAAAAAATGGTTAAAGAGAAGTCTCATTACGAGTGCCAACATTGTGGTGAAATAGTTATCCTTGAAGGCTACAATCAACCAATCTTTAATATACCCTCTAAAGAACTCGATTTAACTTTTCAGGCTAACTTTCCTATTAATTATTATATGCCCGTAAGCGGTATTACCGTGAAATGGTTAATGGGGGAATGGAAAGCTATAGCAGTTATCTATTCTAAAGATAACCCAAATAAAAAATGGCTTAGATTTTATTGGTGGATGAGAGATTTAAATAATATTTTAAAATATGGGCAAAGAGAGATTGGAGAAGGTACACAAATGGGCTGGAAAACACAAAGAGGAGTAGCCTCTCCAAATATTTATGATAGAAAGCTTATTACTCCTCTGATTAAATCGTTAAAGAAAATTCAAGCAGAATTAAATTGGTAGATAATAATAATAAATAAATTCTTCAGTGAAAATAATGGAAGTTCATCAAGATACTACTTGGAAAGGGTTACTTCAAGAGTTTGAAAAAGGTTTAGAAAGTGCCATTGAAGAACTAGAAAAAAGAGATATAGAAAGTATTCCAGGGGCAAAGGAAGCTCTTATTCAAAGATTAAAAAACATGAAGCTCCACTTTCCTAAGAATAATGGTGAAATCTTTCTAAAATCCATCAATGATACAATCCAAAATGCTTTTTTTCCAAACACTAAGGATTTTACTGAAGCTTTTAAGAAAATAATAAAATCTAGAAGCCACGAACAAGATTTCATTATAAATGAATTATTAAATGGTTTTGTAACATCAAAAGCGAAAGCTATTGCTTCAGGAACTCAAGGGCCGATAATAGATAGGATGGTAGAGGCCTTTAGCAAAAGAAATGACTTTCATATCGTCGATCATCAGTTTTTTGCAATGTTTGGAGATCCTAATAAACCTCGTCATTATATTAAAAACCAACTTGAAGAACTTGCTAAATTGTTTGGTTTAGTTTCAAAAGAACTAGTAGTTGAAAGAGATATTAGAAGAAGTGAAGAAAAAGTATACACATTTTATACTTTTCCCGAAAGTATTATTAAAATTCTTGAAGAAAAATACTTAATAATCGACGAAGAATTAGGTTATGCTTATGTGTCTGAAGCTTTCGATAGAAATGTATTTATATGTATGTTTTTAGCTAACATCGCAATTAATAGAGATAATCTTGATAAAATTGGAGGATCCTATACACTGAATGGAATCTCAGCAATTTTTGCTTTGATTCTACTATTGAGCTTTTTACCTAAATTATCCGTTGATGAAACTAGCCCTATACTCAATGATCCCAATTATGATCCAGATAGCATGAGCGTGATTCCGAAATCGTGGATGATGAGACAAGTTTTAGAACCTCTCTTCGAGCCCTTAATTAAAATTATCGCTTACAGGCTAGGAGGAGGTTTGTGGTTATCGAAAATAATAGACTCTGAGATTAATAAAAAAATTCATAGTCAAATCCGATTTCTAATTAAAGATGTTAATAAGTGGGTATTAGGTCAATTAGTTAGGGTTGAAATTCCTATTTTTGTAGAAATTTCAAATATTTTCACAGAAATTGTAGTGGGATATGATGACAGTTAATATAATAGTTAATATTGGTGAACCTTATGAGTTATAAAAAAAAGCCTACAAGAAATGTGAAGCCTGGTAGAAAGAGGGAGAAATGGACTGACATCTTTCCAAGATATCTTACATTCTTAACTCATATGCAGCCTATTCTCAGAGAAACGAGGAGAATAATTATTGACCTAGATGCAGATCTTTTATTAGACACTGAAATCCTAGATAAAATTCGAGAAGAAGAAGAAAAAAGAAATATAAGGAAAGTAAGAGCTTTATCAGAATTTTCTGCAATGTATAGATCAAATATATATGAAATAATTAAAGATTTTTTAGTAAAATATAGAGATAGGATTCCAATCATAGATATAAAAGATTATATTATTGAGTTTTTATACGAATCCGTCGGTGCACTAAATATTTTACAGCACATTACTAATCCAGACGAACAGAATTTAGAAAATACGTACTTATATGTTTTAGTTAAATTCATTGAAGAAAAACTGCTCCCTCGGGGCAGAAATATAAAAGTAATATATAAAAAATTGTTAGAAGTATCGCCTGATTTATACGATTGTCAACGGCATATACTCCAACCCCATACGTATTATCGAGAAAAATTAAAAGTTTCAGATTCATTTGAAATTCCCGGAATTTCTCCGAAAGTTTATCAAGTCTTTAATAATATAACTTCTCTATTTAATCTTGATCCGAACTTTGGAGATTTCCCTGAAAGAGAAAATCATGAGCTCCCAATGATTTTAAAGGCCGAAGTTTTTAATCCCTACATTGATTCTGTTGCAAATGCAGAAGAAGAAGCCATAGATCAAATTTCTGAACGCATTGGACTCAGAATTATTGATGATATTTTTCTCGCTCCAAGAGAAAACTTAATAGAAATCATGCTAGATAATAACTTCATACGTAGCACTACCCAATCAGACGAAAAAATAAGATTATTACCACAATTAAGTAATGAAACCTTATTTTTGTACTACTTGGCATTCTCATCCCAAAGAAGAGGTTTTTTGTCAAAAGAATTGATAAATTGGATTTCAATGAATTTTGCTTTTTTGATTTACATGGGAATTTTAAAATGGAAATTATCAGATCAAAACATTTTTTATCCCATTTTTAAAGATTTACAAACAAATGAGAAAATATTACCGTACTTAATGAAACTCATCTGCTTTCCTAACTATTTAGGGATAGATAAGATGAAAATAAGGGATTCTCCGCAGTATAGAAAAGAAATTTTTAATTTTATAGGTTCTCAAATTGATAATCTTAAAGATTTTATTAATGAAATAGCAATATATTGTGAAAAATTTGATAAAGAAAGAAAAAATAAATAAATTACATTAAAAAGAGTTGAGTAAAATTAACAGTTCGAAAGAAAAAGTGGAAAATAATATAACATTTACGGATGAGGTTATTAAAAACAGAATAGGAAAATATGGAGCAGTATATTTTCCTTCCAATATTCAAGAATCTATTGAAGACATATTAGGTAATGACACAAAAAAGGAAATCCTACACGATTTCTTTAAAGCTTTAAAAAAATATCATGAATTTACTAATCAATTAAAAGGGTCAAAACTTAATCCCAGTTTGACTGTTCTTTTATATGGGCCTCCTGGAACGGGTAAAACATCTCTTACTCGTGGATTTGCAAAAGAATATGACATACCTTTATGCGTGGTAGAAACTGATAGACTTGTATCTCCTTTACTCGGAGATACTATTAAACAAATTAGAAATGTTGTAGAATTAGCAGCGGAAATTGCTAAAGAAAGAGGAACTTTTATACTGTTTTTCGATGAAATTGATGCTATCGGGTCTGAGAGATCGAATATTCACGAAGTTGGCGAAATAAAACGCGCTGTAATCTCATTTTTGCAAGTTATTGATCGAATAAATTATGAAGGCGTCCCATTGGCTATTTTTGGAGCTACAAATCATCAAAATCAACTAGACTCCGCTATTTGGAGAAGGTTCACCTTTCATTTTAGTTTTGAATTCCCTGATTACCATTTAAGAAAAAAAATTATTGAATCATTCCTTAATAAGGTTAAAAACGCAAAAATCGGGGTGGATGAATCAATATATATAAATTTAAATGATGAATATGAAAGAATTCAGGGAATAAGTAATAACTTGGAGCGTAAATTAGGATATACATTCTCTGAATTTGAAGGGAATATCTTATGGGACGAACTTCACAAAAAACACAAGATGAGAGGGTTACTAGAATTGACCAAGGGATATTCTGGCTCAGACATAGAAAGGGGTACAAAAGTATCTCTATTGAAAGCTATTTATACCGAACGTTTAACTTATGACCTTTTTTATAAGTCGCTAAAGTTAGTAGGAGGTACAGCAATTCATGTTGAAAGACAAGATAGGCTCAGCGATACTAAGCAAAATGTTAAAAGCTCTAAAAAAACAGAAAATAATCAAACTAAATTATCTGGTCCACCAGAAATATAATATTTTAAAATAATTAAATAGTTAGCAAAATATTTTTTAAGCAAAAGCGATGGAAAACCAATTATTTGACCTTAAAAAAATTAGAGAAATTACCTCCCCTATCGAGAACCTTCAAGGAAAAGTTAACCAATTAGCTAATCTCGTTAATCAGTTTGAATCAGAAAAACTAAAGATTTCCCAATATTCTGACAACGAATTCCTTCTTACCCAAATAACAGATTTAACGCCAGTCTTAGAAAGTATCAATAAAAAATTAAAAAAAATCTTCACTAATAACATAAACAAATTTCTAAACCTTAACCATAAACTTACTATTAAATACAAGACTAATCTAAAAAATACTTTAAAATTGTTTGATTTAAACGAAGATAACACAATAACAGTAGGTCAATCTTTAATAGAAAAGAGAAAAATTAGTAAAATTATAACTCAGGTCTCATATACCCCTTCCATTAGCATAAAGCAATGGTTAGAATTAATCGACGCTTTAAATGAAAATACAGTTTTTTTAAGTTCTGCTGAGAAACTTCAAAAGAGTTATCTAAAAATTGTGAAAAAACGATTAGAATACGAATTAAAAAAGATACCATTCGAAACACCGTCTTCTATTATTGAAGAGTTTGAAAAACAATTTAATACAAATCACGATTTAACTTATGAAAAATTTTTAAAAACAATTAAAAGTAAATTGACTGAAGAGGAATTACAAATCAAGAAAGAACTATTAGCTAAGAGTAAACAAAAACAAGAAATTGAAGAATTAAAAAAAACACAAGAAGAACAAACAGAAACATTTGAAAGCTATTTGAAATTATCTGAAAAAGAATTTGAAAGAAAGTTACGAAAAAGAAAGAGAGAAAAGTTAATAGATGTAAAAGAAAGTGAGAATCAAAAGAAACTGGAACTCTCAGACGAGATTTCAGAAAAAATAGAAAAGTTTAAAATGAAATTTGACAAGAAATCTGATGAAAACTATTTGGCAAAGGAAAATATTGATGAAGATCCTTTAGAAATAATCAGGGAAAGAAAAAAAAAGAAAGAAAAAGAGTACAAAAAGTTTAAAGATCATTTTGAATCTGATTAAAAAAGAAAGTAAAGTGAATTAATTTATTAGCCTAAAGAATCTTGAATTGGACATTGGATCGAAAAAAATTGCGATTAAAGATAGATTTACTTTAATCCTAGGTAAGTTTAAACGCGAGTTATTTCAAGAATATTTAAATCAAGAGTTCGTACAAATTATAGAAGAAGCAGATTTAATTCCCGCTAAGAAATTAGTCAACTATTTCCAAAATCAATCAGATGAATTAAAAGGATTAGATAATTCTCTGAAAATATTAGATTTTCTAACAAATTATCGGAAAATTGTGGAATATAATTTAGAAATTTTTGCAAAATTCAACAAAATTATTGAAATAATCTTTTCGACATTTAGATATGAATATTTGTCAGAAAGAAAAAATCAACTGATAGTAGAATTAGAATTTGCAGAAAAACATAAGAAATCTAGCGAATTATCTGCGATTGTAGACTTGATTAATAAGTTAAAGGAATCCATAAAAACGAATAAGGTAAAATTAAATTATATTAAAGAAGACTATTTTCAACGCAAAAATCAAATAGACCAAATAAAAGAAAATCTCGCTATTTCTGAAGATAAAATTCAAGAACTAAATCAAATTAAAAAAAAATGTTTCAGCCAAATTAATAGAATTACAAGACAAATAGAAGGTTCTACGACTAATCAAGAAAATGACTCAATGTTAAAATTAGGTAATGACGATAAACTGACTAACGCAGATAAGATTAGGGCTCTCCAGAAAAAGGCAAAAGAAACTCAATATGAAATTAATCAAATTAAATCAAGATCCAAGCAGATAAAAGGAGAACTAGAGAAATTATTTCCTCATTTCGATATTTACAAAAAGGATTACGAGGAAATCTTAGAATCAATCAAAGACGATGAGAAGCGAATAAGAGTGTTGCAAAAAGAGTACGAAAATGAAATTCACGCAAATGAAGAAACTCAAATTGAAGAGATTAAAGATTTATTAGAAACTCCAATAAGACCTTCATTAGAAATTAAGGAAGAAATTTCCAAAATTAATTCAGAGTTAGAAGCAATTTCGATTCCAGAAGATTTCTTAAGCGCTGATAATCCTAGTAATCTAAGAGTAGTTCTTGATAAGTTGAGAGAAATCGATGACATTCTAAGAAGCAACGATGAGAAAATAAGTATTCATAGAAATGAAGAAGAAATTTCAAATATTTTTGAGAACTATGATATTTTTGAGAGTGTCATTGGAGATTTTGAAGGAATTCTAAATGATTTTTTAAAGGAAATTAACCTTGAAATAAATTTTCTGCTCGTTATAAATGATACTAATACTTCATTTTATCTAAAAACAAATTTTTTTAGAAACAACAAAGAGAAAGCAAATTTTGAAGCTCTGACCACCCCTGAAAAAATCTTTTTTATCATTAGTTTTTTTATCTCTACTGGAGTAGTTTTAGGGCATGATAATATTTTTTTCTCAAATTTGTTTATTCCTAACATTTACAATAAAGGTGGTTCCATTTATAGAACTATTAGAAAAATCCTACCCATATTTGAAACCAACGATAAATTGAGTAAATTTAAATTAATTTTTCTTATGTCAAATCTGGAATTGAAAAAAGAAATTAATAACATAAAACTGATAAAAGTATAGAAGAGAAGATGAGAATAACTATGGAAAATATAAATTTTGAAGAAGTTGTAAGAAATATTGCAAAAATTGTTTTAACTAGCCCGCAAAAAATGATTCGAGAGGAAGATCTAAGGATTTTAAGTAAGAATTTCGAATTTGAAGAAATTATAAGCGCTGTTTATTTAAATTTACAAAATATTGGTTTTGAATTTATTAAATCGAAGTTTTTAAATCAAATCTATTATGTTTTAACATCTGAGGGTAAAGATGATGAAATAACACCCTCTCAATACGGTACTTTAGCCTTAATTCTGGCATTAAGTAAAGAAATAGACGAAAATTTAGAAATTAAAGACTTAGAGGAGATTTTTAAGGAAGTCTGGAGTTCCGACGTAGAATTTCTAATTAAAAACGATTACATAAGGAAATTTGAAGATCAAAATATACTACGAATTACTCCGTTGGGAAAAACACTATTGAAAAATATTCTTCAAGATTTAGATTTGAAAAATCTTCTAGAAGCACTTAGTACAAAAACTCAAGCGGATTAATTATAAAAAAAAAAGGATCAAAATTACTCCTTATCTAAATCAATTTTGAATTGTTCGTATATCTTTTTTACGCGATCAGCTGAAGGACCAGTGCCTCTCACTCCATCCTCATTTACAATAATTTTCCCGTTTAATATGGAAATAATGTTTTGATCTTCAATAAAATTTACATGTCCTTTAGAAAAAATAGTAGCAATTCTATCAGCTAATCCTTGCATAGGAAAGGGTTCTTCTTCTACTGTTACGTAATGATAATAGGAACTCCTGATCAAAATTTTAGGGAAAATTTTATTTTTTTCATTTTTAACATTTATTAAAATAAGGTTAGAATCTTCTGAAATTCCTTTTAACTGACCAACAAAGAACTTGTCTTTTTCGAGATACACTTTAACAATCTTATCAATAAGTAATCCTAATTCTGTATTATATTGCCTTAAACTGATATATCAACACCTTCAATAAAAATATTATTTTATTATTAATACTATCTTCATTTACTTTTATTTTTAATTTAACCAATCTACAATTGATTTCTTTTAATTAATCTGGGAATAACTCTTTTATTAATTCAGGTATGTTCTCTTCTGTAACTGCACTGGTTGTAAATATTTTTATATTCGGATTTATTTCCAATGCATCGCTAATCATATTTTCAATATTTACATCTATTACATCGATTAGATCAACTTTATTAATAACAGCAATGTCTGAAAATTTAAATAACATCGGATGCTTTCGAATAACCCATGGTCCTTCCGTAATAGACACGACAACTATTCTTTTATCAGTACCTAAAATAAAATCTGAAGGGCATATAAGATTTCCAACATTTTCTATAAAAACTACATCGTACTCACTTAAATCAGAATTCTTTATCACCTGAGAAATGTGATAAGAATTTAAAGCACATTCCCTACCGGTGTTTATCTGGATGGTTTTTACACCATGTATCTCTATACGATCAGCATCAATTCTCGTGGTTACATCTCCGTTAATTACTAAGACTCTTTTATTTTTTGAAATCCTCTTAGAAATTGACTCTAAAAGCGCTGTTTTTCCAGCCCCTATAGCTCCAACAACATCAAAAGAACGAATATTATACTTTATGAGTATTTCTTTATTTTGAGCTGCTAAAATTTCGTTGTTTTCAATTAAATCCTCATTTAACTCAATTATTTTTGATAGCTCTTCTTCTGGCATTAATAAAACTCAATTAAAAGATAAATTAATAATGATAAAAAAAATAGCTTTTATTCGTTGATATTTTTTTCGGATTTGAGTTATAAATATATCATAATTAACTATCGATTTTTTAGTTTGTACCTATATACGAGATAAGAAGCGAGAATTCCTCCCAAATCAGGAAGATAAATTAATAGAGCAGGAGGAAAGTCAATTGCAAACAGTAAACCTGGAATTAGCTTTATTAGAATTAAGAAGGTTATGATGGTTTTCCCTTTCATCCTTATCGGCATAAAAAAAATTAAAAATGTCATTTGACGGTTCCAATTCATAAATATCGTGAAACAAATAACACCTAGTAAAGCTCCCGAGGCCAATCCATAAGGAATTATTATTATAAACCCAGAAGGTATTAGGAACATCTCCATTATAATCCATAGTATAAAATAAAGCAATCCAGAGAATAATGCGCAAGTCAAATACAAGCGTAGTAAGAATTTTGTTCCAAAAGCCTGTTCAAGATTTTTAATAATTATATAGAAAAAAAGTATGAGGATAACTAGAAAAAATAATCCAAAAAAATCAGAAGTATAACTCACAAATACTGAAGTAACAAAAGTCCATAACCAAAAATCTAAAAAACTGAGCCTACTTAAGGTTAAATACAGTGGATACGCTATACTCGCAATAGACAAAACAAAAATCGCAATAATTAAGATTTTCGTTCCATTTTTTTGAGTAGGTTTAAAATTATAACTTTTATAAAGCTTAGTGGCTTTTTGTTTTTGCTTGTCTTGTCTTTTCATATATTTCTTGAAATTCCTTGAAGTTCCACTCGAATAACCACTTTTTGATGGCGCTTCTCTTAACTTTGAAGGTGTAATCGGAATACTCTTCAATTCAAAAGTACATTGATGATTCTCAGGTAAGCGATGCTCTTTACAATACGATCCACCGCAATACTTACATTTGAATGGTAAGAAATTAATTTTTTCACCACAATGTTCGCAAAATGTCATGGATTATACCTATACTATTGGAAAATAATAATAATTATAATTTATTGCTTTCTTTTCTTCCATTTTTCTATGGTTATTCTAAATAAACTTTGATCATTCATATTTTTTTTTAAAATTTAAATAATCCTAAAGAAAAATTTATACTCTAAAGTAATTGAACAAAAAATTTGTATTTTATCATTTAGGTTTATGGAAGATAGAGATCTAAACTAATGGAACTATTTATAATAAGCATTGTTACGATAAGTAATGGTAATAATGACCCAATTAATCCAAAGTATACTTTTTTTTTCCATTTCCATATATTTTGCCCATCCAAAATCCCAAAAGGGATCATATTGAATGATCCTAACATGAAATTTAAATATGAGCCTATACAAAAGATAAAATTCAGTGGATAGAATGCCTTTGGAATAATAAATGAAATTAAAAACAAAATCGAACCATACACCAAATTTACAAAAGGACCCGCTGCTTTACATAAACCAGTTTTTCTACTAATCTTGTCAAGCCCTAAAACGACAACAGCTCCAGGTAGAGCAAACCTTCCAAGAGAGATTAAAGTCATCAACAAACCATAAGTAAGTAGCCTAAATTTTGTTTGCAATTTAAAATGAACAGCCACTTGGCGGTGCCCTAATTCATGAAAGAGAAAAGCAGTTACATAAAAACCTGCAAGGATAAATAATGTCCAAAAATATGCAGAACCTATGCTGGTATAGAAGCTTATTATTCCTATGACATATATTATTATCCCTGCAATTAAAAAATGAGTGAGTTCAGATTTATGAGCTAGAAATATGCCCTTGAACGAGATTCCAGAGTCTGGATCGAAAGCATCCTCAGGAACGGCTTGTTCTTGGCGATACCAAGTATAACTCCCATCACTGGTTCCTCGAATCACACCGTCTTGCATTGTGCTTTGTGATACACTCTGAGGTATTACTTGAGTTGGAGCATTATATGATGGAACTGTATGTGATACTTGTTGTGGCCTGAAGTTTAAGCTCTCTATAACAATATTACACTCATGATCTATAGGATCTTTATGCAGAGAACAATAAGATTGACCACACTTCGTACAGTGGAACGATTCGGAGACTTCAGTTCCACAATGATAACATATAGGCATTATTTAGACCTTTTCAATTTTATTATAATTATTTTTAAGAAGATATTACATATGATATAAAATTCAACATTAATAATTTTTAGTTTAAAAATTAGATCATTCATCGTATTAGCCCTACTTTCCTAAGTAACATAAAATAATTAAATAACAATTTACCTATTTATTTATATAGAATAATAAAAAACAGTTGATAGTAACGGGGAAAAAAACGGTTTTTTGTCCGACATGTGAACAAGAGGTCATTCTTGGAAGAAAAAATTTTGAACATATATACCATGAAGTGTTATGCTTCCTGGTAATCATGACAGTTGGATTGGGGTTTTTTCTCTACCTAATTTTAAAATATAGTAAGAAAAAAGACAGATGCCCAAATTGTGAGACACAGTTCGATCTTCAGAACCTTCCAGAAAGTAAAATTCTTGAAAAAGGTATGTCTAATTAAAATTTACTTGAGTTTCATCTCATTTTTACATCTAGGGCAGACTTTATCTTTTTTTGTTAAAAGTTTCTTCACTATTGTCTTTTTATATTTACATTTTGCATTTGAACAAATAAGCTCAAATTTCGTTAATTTTAATAAATTTTTCTCAATTTGCTTACCTTTTGGCTTAGAATCACTTTTCTTTTTCTGATCGCCTTCCTCTTTTTTTTTTTTTTCTTTAGTTTTAGTTTCCTCAGATTTTATCCATTTATCTAATCCCAAATTTAGTTCACTTCGATTTTCTTTATTAAGTCAAAATCTTTAATGTAAAAATAATGCTAACTTGTACTATAAATAACTCTCAGTACTATATATAAAAAGAATAAAAAAAATGTTACTATCAAATCTAAAAAATTAAAAAGTTTGAACTTCTCCTGCGATCAACCGCTTTCTAAGGTCAATAGTATACTCCTTGCTTAACATTTCTTCCGACACTTCCTTTGCTATTTTTTCAATACTAGCAAAATTCACATTATCAGCAGGAATTAATTCTATTGAGTTCACCCAAGGATCCGTAATAGGGCGTCCAATCTGGGATAAGAGCTTTACATGCGCTTCCAAAATATCTCCTTCTCCTCTTTTGTATATCTCTCTACTAATTTCAGTACCTAATATGTTATACAATTTACCTACGTGATTTATCGGATTTTTTCCACATACTGCTTCTAAACTCATTGTTCTACATGGAGTTATTAGACCGTTTGATCGATTTCCTCTTCCAACCTCGCCATCGTCTCCTGCTTCAGCGGATGTTCCTGTTATCGTAAGGTACACTATACCTTTCTCTACATTGTCTCCAACATTTACCTGACAAGAGACTTCACGTTCTGGGATAACTTTTGCTGCTAAATCTAAGATTGCATCTTTGATTTGATTTGTGTAGCTAATATACTCATCAATATCATTGATATATTTACTGACCATCGCAACCGCAACCGTAATACCTAGCTTGTTTCCTAGCCTCTCCGTCATAACTTTGACGTCCTCTCCCGATCCTTTACATTTAGCCTTAAATTTGTCGGAATTAATTAATCGTTCGACTTCTAATGTAATTTTTTCTGCGTCGGAATATGGTGCGTATCCTACCCCAAAACTAGTGTCGTTTGCAAGAGGGATATCCTCTGAATGATGTGAATCATCAAAAACACCTGTCAGATCAATAGAACCCGGCCTAACCGCATAATCAAATTGTATATCTTTATTCAAATCGAGATTTCTAAAAATTTTACCAAGCTCAATTCGTTGAGTTTCAATACAAATAGTCGCAACCGGGATGTATTCTAATTTACTTTCAGTTCCGCATTCGGTGAGTATTTGATTTATTGCTCTTCCAACGATTAAGAAATATTGAGGTTGAATTATCATTCCTCCACCAAATTGTGGTTTAGCTGTTCCTCCAACCAATGCCGCTTTATCTACATTATGATGGTAGACTCTATCGAAGTTTTCCAAGTAATATACACAAAGTGCTCTGGAACACGCATCAGCAACAGCGTCACACACACTATCGGGGTGACCAACGCCCTTTCTTTCGCAAATCTCCGGAAATTCGCTTTTTTCAATAGGTAAAAAATTCGCTTGTGTAATTTTCAACATTTTGAATAGACTCTATGTTAATTATATAAATAGTTATTTTAATTATGTATCTTAAAATTAATGGTATTTATAAATAATTATTGATAATAATATGCATAATTTGCATGAAATATGCTCTTAAATTATACTAAATAAGTTTTACGCATTTTAAAATGGAAGTACTACCAGATTTTTCTCAGATCAAAAATCTGCGAAAAAGTTTAAACATTAGTCAAAAAGAATTGGGCGAGAAATTACAATTGTCCCAATCTACAATATCGAGAATAGAAAATGGAACAATGGATCCTCCGTATTCCAAGTTTAAAATGATATATGAATTTTTAGAGAATGAGAAAAGATCCAGAAAAAGATCTAAAAAACACGCTGAAGATATATTAACTCCTGAGATTATATTTATAAAGCCACAATCAACTGTAAAAGATGCCGTGGAACTCATGACAAAATACAATATATCACAAATACCAATTTTAGAAAACAACCAAAATTATGGGAGTATTACATCAAAAAGAATCCAGAAGTACATAACCGATGATCCGGTAATATTAAACCTAAAAGTAACAGACATTAAGGAACTACCATTTCCAGAAGTTGAAAAAAACTGGAATGTGAAAGATATTTCTAGTTTATTAATAAACTATCCAGCAGTTTTAGTGAAAGAAAATAAAAAATTCATAGGCATAATTACAGATTCTAATTTCCTTAATCTTACAAAGGGATAAAAGATTAGGAACGAGTTACCTTTGTCAAAAATAAACTTTTTAGCAATTTAGTTTTTTATCTCTGAACTTAATTACAAAATGAAAAAATTTTATTAGACTATATATCTTTTAAAATAATGGGAATATATGACTGGGACTATACTTGAAAGAATCGATAGTTTGTTAACAAATGCTAATTTTGAGACTTTTATCCTAGACAACTTTACTAATAAGAAGAATAAATTTTGTTTTGATCTATTAGTAAAAAAGAATGACAACATTTTTAGCGTTAAAATTTTCCCAAATATAGATAACTTAAATGCGGACATTATTGACGATATTAAATCTCTTTCGTTATTATTAAAATCTAAACCAATACTGATTGGAATTAGAAATCGTTATCAAGAGTTAGAAGATAATACAATTTATATTAGAGAGGGACTACCATTTATAACTTTAGCAACCTTAGAAAACTTAGTTAATAAGGAGATATATCCTTATATATTGGCGAGGAGAGGAGGGGGAGTTATGTTTTTAAATGGCAACATAATGAAACTCTTGAGGGAAAAGCGCTCAATTTCGCGAAAAGAGCTTTCTGAATTACTAGGTGTTACAAAAAGAACGGTTTGTGCTTACGAAAATGAAAGTATGCGCCCTTCTGAAACGATTGCCAATAAAATCTCAGAGATTCTAGAAAACCAAGATATTTTTAGAAAAATTAATCTCTTTGATTGGAATTTCAAATTTGAAATTGATAAGAGAGAAACTCGAGAAGATATTGATCTTAATCGCTTTGAATCTCATCTCCAAGAAGTGTTAGATGATATTGGAATTAGTTCTTACTGGTACAGAAAAAGTCCAATCCCGTTTAAACTATCTCTTTTTTCAAATACACTAGATGAGAAAGATGAAGGTAGTTTTTATCCTCTTTTTTCCGGAGTTTCTGAAGAAGATAAAAAAATTAACGAACTTAGTTTCAAATGTTTAAAGATGTTTACTGAATTATTTCACACAAATTCTCTTTTTATCGTGAATAATGACATTAAGATACCCGATTCTTTAAAGAAAATTAAGATTCCTATTGTAAGAATTAGAAATTTAGAAAAAGTGGACGACGAAGCGGAATTTATTGACCTCATCCAAGAATCAGGTAATTAAGCAGGAACTAATTTGTGGCATTGACGAGGCAGGAAGAGGACCTGTCTTAGGTCCAATGGTTATTTGTGGTGTTTGTTTTAATAAATCAAAATTAATCATCTTAAGCGAAATAGGAGTAAAGGATTCTAAAAAACTATCAGCAAAACGACGCTCTGAGCTAGTAAAAATAATAAAAAAAAATTGTGAAAGTTATAAAACAATAATAATTGATGCTCAAGAAATTGATGCGAGGGAAGAAAAAAGAATCACACTTAATA
>JABXKC010000159.1 GCA_013375495.1 Promethearchaeota archaeon | reverse complement strand
ACAAACAGGATTTTCTAAACCTGTGATATGAAGAATTACAACATCGCCTTTGTAATCACTAAGATTAAAAGTATTGCCATCTACATCAGTTGCAGTGAAATCATATGCTGGTTTAATTTCAAAATTTTCGCCCTCAAATAAAGATGGGAGGAGGAATAATCCTAATAATAACGCAAGAAAAACAATTACACTGATAATCATCCATTTTTTCATTTTAAAATTCATCCTTATTTATTAACATGATAATAATAAATTATATCCTTAACCCAACTTTCCATCTCAGCGTCACCAACGTTACCTTCCCAGCTATGCCAACCAATTTTTACTTCTCCCCCATAATTTATACGGGTAAAAACACCAGTAAATGCTATAACCTGCGATCCTCCATTTGGATCATAATAGAACGCCTCATAAAATTTATTTAAAATATCTTCTGTAGCAGTGCCATAACCCTCAAAAGGGTTGTCAAGATCATAAAATATTGCGTCTTCTCCATATGATTCTCTAAGTGCTTTAACACGGTCTGCCTGTGGCGTACATGGTCCGCACCCTGTTCTAT
>JABXKC010000158.1 GCA_013375495.1 Promethearchaeota archaeon | reverse complement strand
ATTAAATCAAGAGCTTGTTCGTATTGCCCAGTCATTACTATTTCTAGTTTTTCCTCTTTCTGGGAAAGTAAACTTCTATCAAATAAATCTTTAAGAGTTGGTTTCTTTTGAGGTGTTTTGGATTCATTTTTCTGCTTTAAATAGGGAGAACTTTTCAAAATTGAAAGATTGTCCAGTACCTTTACTTTAGGTTTTTGTGGCGTTACTTTTTTAGGAGTAGGTTTTTGAGTTGTCGTTTTACTTGTCGTTTTACTTGTTGTTGTGCTAGTGGGAGCTGGTTTTGCATCTTTTTGATCTTTATTCATTTGATTATTTTTAGTTACGAGTTTCTTAGCCATAATTAAAGACCTTTACATATAGATTTTTGCTTTTTGAAATTTTATTTTAGAAATAGAATTTCATATGATCAGTTTTACATTTTCAAATATATAAACCCAGACAATAACGAAAAAGTAAATTAGTGAATATTACTTTGAGGGATAGAACCAAGCCAAATTATGCCGAAGCAAACAATTACTTAATACTTAGGGTCTTACACCTTGGTTAAATGATAGACTTCAG
>JABXKC010000157.1 GCA_013375495.1 Promethearchaeota archaeon | reverse complement strand
CAAGAAGATTGCGAACATGTTGCCCCCAACTTCTTTCATAAAGAATCAGACTATAAGATCTGGTGGAAGAAAAAGTTCTTTAGAGACTCATACGCCAACCAGAGAATCGACCTCAACGAATTCAAAAAAATAATAAATAAGAAAATAGAAGAAAAAGAAAAATTATTAAAAAATATTATATTTCATTTATTTACTTTTATTAGTGTAATATTTAAAAGTATAGGGTTTATCTTAGTTGCGATAATAATATTTCCCTATGCATTATTTAAAAGTAGAAAAAAATGAAAATGAAAGTAAGATTCTCAAATGAGGATACACCAATAGAAGTTCCAAATTTTAATTGGGTTGAGTTTAGAGCTGTTAATGTTTTTGATGATATTGTATTTGGGTGGTATGGAAAAGGAAGTATAAGTGGACAACATTATGTAGCTATAGATAGAAAAGATTATGATAATAGAAAATGATTTAGGATTACTAATTTCAGTTTTATTTTGGTTTTGGATTATAGGTCAAGCCTTACCCGTAATTTGGGGTTTTATAGATGGATTTTTAGATGCTATAA
>JABXKC010000156.1 GCA_013375495.1 Promethearchaeota archaeon | reverse complement strand
TATTAAGAGAACTTATACTAAACTTTTTTGAATTTTTCATAAATTCATTTCATCTCTTTTGGATTTTGTTTGTTACTTATTTGTTTTTTTTAGATTTTTGTACTTATCAAATAGATAGTCACATATTTAAACCTTTTACTAGCTATAGTTCTAAATCCCTCCTTCTTATATAGCTCAAGTAGCTGAAGCAAGGATTTAGTATAGTTTAAATAGCTAGGTGAGGAATGAAGTATAGTGATTCTTGTTAAAGTTTGATAATAACTATCTCCATTTGGTTCATTGGGAGGAGGCAATATTATTTCTATGCGACTCTCTCGAAGAGATCTTCGATAAATTCTTCTGGAGTGTCGATAATTTCACCAAAAAAGGTTTTTTCTCCATCAAATCTCAAACCGATCGCTTCCTTTTTTACTTATATATTTAGGTATAATGATTTAAAACTAAATTTTGGAGAGAAAGATGAATCATAGATTTTTACCTACCTAACATTATTTGTTGTAAAAAAAATATTCGATCATAAGATTTTTATAACAAAGTAACCCATCATAAGTTGGGAGCTAAAT
>JABXKC010000155.1 GCA_013375495.1 Promethearchaeota archaeon | reverse complement strand
AATTATTCAAGCTGTAGTGGTAATGGATCGTGGAGTAATCCCTATGTTATTGAAAATGTTACCATTGACGCATCCAGCTCGCCTACGGGAAGTGGAATTTTAATAGAAAACTCTAAAGATGTTTACTTTATCATCAGAAATGTTACAGTTTACAACGCAGGGAGTGAGTATTATCATGCAGGAATCAAACTGATAGCCACAAAAAACGGAAACTTAACAAATAACAACTGCTCAAATAATGGTTATTACGGGATACTATTATACGGTAATTGTGAAAACAATACAATTTCAGGAAACACCGCAAACGATAATAGAGAGGATGGAATAGTAATAGCAAATGGAGAGAATAACACTATATCAAACAATAATGTAAGTAACAATGGTGATCGAGGGATATATTTACGAAATGAATGCCAGAATAACACGATCTCGGGAAACACCGCCATTAACAATTGGGAGGGAATATGTTTAGAGATTAGCAATAATAATACCGTCTCAAGAAACAACGTGAGTAATAACAATCGATATGGGATAAGAATAAGGGATAGTAATAATAATACGCTTTC
>JABXKC010000154.1 GCA_013375495.1 Promethearchaeota archaeon | reverse complement strand
AATATTATCTAAATTTAATTTTTTTGTTGTTATTTCATCGCTTTGAAGATTTTTAACTTTGAGAGAATTAGCTTTTAAATCATTTTTAAATAAAATTTTTTCATTTTCTATAAGCATTATACCATCTTCAATTACAGAAGGCGTGTCTAGTAAATCGGTAAAGTTATATTTTGTTTCTATTTGTTTTACAGAAGCGCCATTTTCATTAACCCAAAATACAATATCACCTTTATTATTTTTAATTTTTAAAGGAGTTTCAGTATTATCTATTATTACTTTTTTATTTTCTAAATGTTCTGTTTTAATTAATTTTGAATGTAATTCTAAAGCAGTAACCAAGCTTTGAGGCATTTATATATATAATTATTATAAAAAAAATAAATATATAATGGGTTATAAATTCGATCCCAAGGGTTATAAATTAAAAAATAATGTTATAAATTAAAATAAAAATATAATTTTATTTTTAATAGTTTTAAATTTTTTATAAAATTTTAGGAAATAATAAAAAAAAGTATAACATAATTAATAATAATTTATATATTTATATATTTATATAAACAAAAAT
>JABXKC010000153.1 GCA_013375495.1 Promethearchaeota archaeon | reverse complement strand
TGATGAGAAACAAATACACGATCCCCAACTTTCAAATGTTTGACTGTTTCACTTTTCTCAATAATATCGCCTGCTATTTCGTGACCTAAAATTAGAGAATCGACACCTAATTTCTTCATTTTAGCAAATCGATAATATTCTAGTATATCTGAACCACAAATCCCAGATTCTTTTACTTTTACTAATATTTCTCCTGGACCAATAACAGGTTTGGGGATTTCATCTTTTCTTATATCATTATTATTATAATATCGCGCAACTTTCATACTTTTCACTTTAAATTTAATATTTTATTCAAATCATTTTCTGATATATTTAATACTTCCACTTCGGGGAGTCTTTCCGTAAGTATTCGCCAATTATTATCCTTTTCAAAAATTTCTTTTAATAGTGGTAATGCCGCTTCCATTTGATTATTGTTAGCTAGAGATATGGCTGTCCAATATTTCATTTCAAGATTGTCAGGGAACATTTCTCTTGCAGTATTATACTCTTCTAGGGCTTTATTTGTATTGCCTTTTTCCATAGCGACATCTCCTTTATCCATATTTTCATAAGCTCTCCAGAGTTT
>JABXKC010000152.1:319-572 GCA_013375495.1 Promethearchaeota archaeon | reverse complement strand
ATCTTCCTCTTTATCGATAATAATCGGTTGCGTAAGTAAGGGCAATGATCCTTTCTCGTAGCCAATAATCACATCTACCTTTCTTTCTTTAAGTAAGCCCCTTGAGATTTCTCGTAAGTTAGTTTCTATATCCTTATTTTCTGTTTCAAGTCCCATGATCATCACCATTTTTTTTCAAATTTTTTGTTTGGTCCTAACTTCTTAACTATTTCGGTCGCTTTTCGAATTAACACGGCAAATCGCTCGCCTTCTG
>JABXKC010000152.1:0-309 GCA_013375495.1 Promethearchaeota archaeon | reverse complement strand
AACGTTAACTCTTCCGGGATTTATACCGAAAAACTCTAACAGTTCTTTTAATAACGCAAATCTTCTTCGGGCAACTAAATTTCCACTGATATAATGGCAATCGCCGGGATGGCATCCAGAAATAACGACCCCGTCCCACCCATCGGTTAAACTTTTTATAATAAAATAAGCGTTAATCCTTCCCGAGCAGGGAACTCTTACGATTCTAATGTTTGGTGGATATTGTATCCTACTCACGCCCGCTAAGTCTGCTCCGGCGTAAGAACACCAATTACATAGAAAAGCGATAATTTTCGGTTCCCATTCTTT
>JABXKC010000151.1 GCA_013375495.1 Promethearchaeota archaeon | reverse complement strand
GCACAAAGCAGTTGAGGAACTTATTAAAGTAGCAAAAGAAGCTATTGTAGATTCTGATGATGATATATCTGCTGATAGATTAAAGAACGCTGCTGCAACTAAAAAATTAGCTATATTTGATGCTTTTGAAATACTTAATCGTATTAAAGAAGAAGAAGATATGTTAAATGACAAACCTAAAGAAGAAAAAAAGAAAGAAGCTTTTGGAGGTTTTGCAGAAAGAAGATCTAAGTAATGTATAAGCAAACTTTATATAAAGTAATTGATCATATAAAACCACATGTAATAAAAAGATTGAATAAATCTAAAAAGTGGAAATATGGTTATAATAAAGAATATGATGTTATTGTTATATCTAACACAGGTCAAATAGGTGAAGTATACGAAATACAAAATTTAAAAATAGCATTACCAAAAGAAAACAACATACATACTTTTAAAAATGATAGATGGAATAAGTTAGAATATCCTAAAGATCTTGATAAAATAAAAAGTGTATTTGAATGGAATCAAAAGCCTGAGTATTTTAAAGAACTTTGGTATGATTATATTGATAAAGAGTTTTCTAAAAGA
>JABXKC010000150.1 GCA_013375495.1 Promethearchaeota archaeon | reverse complement strand
AGGAAAAGGGATAGGAAGTTTTTGGAAAGGGGATTATAAGGGAGATGGATTTTAATTACTTTCTATTATATATTTTTTTTATTTTGGTTTAGCAGAATATAACAATAAAAATTTTTAATTATAAACATTTTTAATTAATGTAAAAAATCATAATACGCTGGGCCTGTAGATCAGCGGAAGATCGCTTGACACACCATAAGCATATTGCTAGGTGCGAGTATTGCACTCAAGAGGTCACGGGTTCAAGTCCCGTCAGGTCCATCTAATTTCTCTTAACCGAGGTTTATTAATGTATTCACTTGTGCTCTTTATGCTAAGTGCGTTAAAAAAAAATTTAAAACTATCCAGTATAATGTGGAATTAATTAAATATAATAAGATTTAATTCCAAAATTCCTAACATCAGAACTTTTTTTAATTATTCTAAATTAATTCAACATAATAATGATGTCTCTCACGAAAATTTTATTTACTTTACTTTTTATCTTTCAAGAAGCCTATGAAATAGATTGGGAATTTGAAGATGCCGAGATCTTTGAATTTTTTCTAATTTTATTAGGTATTATTTTATTAATAGT
>JABXKC010000014.1 GCA_013375495.1 Promethearchaeota archaeon | reverse complement strand
AATCGAGATTTTAAAATGGATGATAAACATCTTCGAGCAAATCCACAAGCTCGGGAATTTTATGATATGCTCAACAAATTTTACCAAGAAAACAAAAAAGAAACGAGTAATATTTACACCCTTTTTTCAAATTTAAACTACTGGAATAAATTAACCAAACAGGATAAAAACAAACAATATATAGTAGTATACAACGCAAGTGGCTCACGCTTAAAATCAGCAGTTATCGATAATGAAGAGAAAGAGATAGTTATCTGCTCTGAAAATTATTATTATTCTACAGACTCACAAAACGAAGCTCATTATCTATCAGCTATATTTAACGCTCCTATCTTTTCGAAAAACATTAAAATAATAAAATCCAGCAGACATATTCATAAAAGACCATTCTCTTTTCCGATCCCACTATATGATAACGAGAATGAACTTCACAGAAAATTAGCTAAAAAAAGTCAAAAATATCATTCAGTTGTTCAAGATTTAGTACATAACAATCCAAAAATAACATCTGAGAAAACAAAAATGTTCATTTCTCAAAAATTAATTAAATTAGATACATTAACAAAAGAAGTTGTTTTTAAGGTTTAATATGAAAAGAAAATAAGCTATGTTACTATTATACAAAAGTTTATCTTTCATAAATATATTATATAATTGAATAAGTGTGAAAAAGTAAGAACTTTTTAGTGAATTATTGAATGAACTTTCAAGAACTAGGCATTAGCGATCATAGCGTTAATGAGTTAAAAAGAAATAAAATTGTTAAACCAACACCCGTCCAACGAAAAGCTATTCCTTTAATTTTAAAGGGCCAAAATGTTATGGCTCAAGCGAGAACTGGTAGTGGTAAAACATTAGCTTTTGTACTTCCCATAATCGAAAGTTTGAATTACACTCGTAATGAAGCTATTATTTTAGTTCCAACTAGGGAACTAGCAACCCAGATTTACGAAGTAATCAGAGATTTAGGAAATCCAAAAGTAAAGTCGCTTCCAATTTATGGGGGTGTTTCGATAAATAATCAAATAACACAATTAGAAAAAGGAATAAATATTATTATCGGAACTCCAGGAAGAATTATAGATTTGTATAAGAGGAAAAAGCTGAGATTAAACGATATGCGATTTGTTGTCGTTGATGAAGCTGATAGAATGTTCGACATGGGGTTCACTCCCGATGTGAAGTATATTTTAGATCAGATTCATAGCGAGTACCAATTCATGCTCTTCTCTGCTACTTTTGACAACGGAATTCGAGAATTAGTGAAGAAATATTCGAAAAATCAATTCAAATTCTTAAATTTAAGTAGAGATAACTTAACTGTTGGAAATACCAGACAGTTCTATTACATGATTGATCAATACCGTGATAAGTTTAAGACCTTCCTCAAGATTCTTAGAAGAGAAAAGGCTACACACCTTTTAGTATTCGTTAATACAAAGAAAACAGCTATGTGGTTAAGCAACAAGTTAAAATCCTTAAATAACTTTGATTATAAAGTGGATCTCATTTCGGGAGATTTATCTCAGTTCCAAAGAGAGAAGATTCTAAAAGCTTTTAAGGATCATAGGATAAATTTACTCATCGCAACAGATGTAGCGGCTAGAGGATTAGACATTAATAACATATCTCACGTTTTTAATTACGACATTCCAAAATATCCAGAAAATTATATCCACCGTATTGGAAGGACTTCTCGTATGAATAAACTCGGAGTTGCAATAACTCTGTGTGTAAAGGATGAATATGAATATCTATGCCATATAGAGGGTTTGATAGATAAGGAAATCAAAGAGAGAAAAATTTTTTCTCAAGACAGACGAGATCAAGGTCGTTATCATAACCCTTTTTATTAGAGCTAACTGAGAAGAAAAAACTTTTTGATTTACAAAGTTTAATAAATAATTATTATTATTAGTTTATAAAATCAAACCAGACTTTTAATTGAAAAAGAGGTCATAACCATTGCCAAGTAGACGAGGAGACGGTACTTTAGTCTTTAAAATTTGTTTTTATGGTCCTTCTCTCGGTGGTAAAACAACTGCGTTAGAATGGGTCTATAATCGAGAAGGTCTTGCAAGTGGAGATATGCAACAGATTCAAGACCCTACTGGACGGACATTATTTTTTGATCGTGTGGTAGCAAGAGTATCTAACGTAGTTTTTCAAGTTTACACAGTTGCGGGGCAGCGCAGGCATAAATTCCAACGTCAAACGGTTTTGAAAGGCACTGACGCCGTGATATTCACCTGGGATAGTCTAATAGATCAATGGGGGGAAAATATATGGTCTCTTAAAGAGCTCCTTAAATTTTATGGAAATAAATTAATTCCAGCTGCACCTTTCGATCCACCTGAAGTACCAATAGTAGTTTTAGCAAATAAAAGAGATCTAGAAGATATAGTAGAGATTTCTAAGTTAAGGCAAGTACTCGACACCGCAAAACTTAACCATTGCTTAATTTATGAAACCATAGCTATTACGGGGGTTAATGTAAAAAGAGCTTTTGTCTACGCAGCTCGACAGGCTGTGCTAAATCACTATAAGAAATTAAGCGGAAAAGCAATGGATTCAGACGCATTTTAGTAAAAAAAAAACTTCTATATTACAAATAAATTATTTCAGGCTCTACTTTTTCATTAGAAATTCTTAGATATCCATAAGAACTAACTACTGTAAATCGATTGTCGATAGGAGTTGTAGTTCCCGGATTAAAAAATAAAATTCCATTTTGTTTTTCATTAACTGGTCTGTGAGTGTGTCCAAAAATTACGATGTCATAATCAGAATTAAGCAAATCTAGTTTTTTGATCAATCTTTTTATTATTATGTTCGGACCACCCATTCCGTGAAGCATTAAGACATTAAAATTGTAAATTTTAAATTCTAATTTCTCGGGTAGATTTTGCTTTAAGTCAGAATCAAAATCCATATTCCCCCGAACTGCTACAACTTTATCTCTCCCAAAAGTGTCGATGAGTTTCTTATACACCCCATAAGAGGTGAAATCTCCCATATGAAACACATAATCAACGTTCCTATTTTTAAAATCATCAATCACAACATCTGGTACATCATCTGTTCTTTGTGGCACATGCGTATCAGATAATAACCCGATTAAAATTTCTTCTTTATCCGATTTAATCACTCAAATAACCTTGACTATTTAAATTGAGTTATTTTAATTCATATGAAATTATTCTTCTTGAATATCTTGCTTTCTCATCCTAAATTTAACGACTTTAAGGGCAAAATTTATCACATCTTCAACATTTTTCCATCTTTCTTCATCAAGTTTCTCTTTCATCCAATAATATAGATCTTGTTCAATTGGGACGGAAATATATATTGGTTGTGATAACTGTGCTTCTTTGGAATGCGCTTTATTCATAAGCCAAGAAATGATGTTAGAAATTAATTTAAAGTTATCTGCAGCGTGTATACCATATAAAGCGTGAAATCCTGAAAATAGCGATAAATTTCCAATAGCTACCATTTTTCCCATACCATAATGACTTATAGCGATTATAGGAGCACTCTTTATGGGTTCGTCAACCCAGTCCTCTCCGTCAAAAATTTTATGCCAAGCTGATTCTTCAGAGGAGAATCCTATTGCACTAACATCGATATATTCGGTTTCTACTGATTTGTCGATCTCTATGGTGCATCCATTAGAGTGAATAATTTGGGTGATATCTCGCGTAATAAAATGCGTTTTAAAATCCTTAATAATTGGGCGAGAAATGTCCTTTGAATAATGTTCGTTATCAAAAAGCTGATCAGGATTGAACTTGATACCAAAAATTCTAGTCAGGTCATTTAAATTATTTTTATTTTCGATATCTCCTCCCTTATCGTTTAAAATTAGAAGAGATCCCCCATCGTTAACATATTTGATTAAGTATTCAATTTCTTCAGAACTTAAGTGAGAATCAGCAATTGGAACCCCGATTATAAACACATTGTAATCCGATAATTTTTCGTAGGTAATTCCCGCTTCAATTTTTCCCAACTTTAAATCGGAATTGATAAGATATTCTATAAAATCATTAAAGCCAGGATCCTCAATAGTTAGTTTATTCTGGTGAGAACAATCAAACCCAATATTAAATTCAGTCTTCATAAGTCAAAATCCTTGATATGAATAACAATTAATATATGATATTATTTTATTAAGATTAAAAATTATTTCAATTATGCGAAAAAAAAATTATAAAGATGTTGAGAATAAACCCGCAGTATTAAGCGATAGCACTCCAGTTAAAGATGTTTATGTAAGATGGTTAATTGATGATGAGCATGATGGTGCTAAAAATTTTGCTATGAGACGATTTGAAATTAAACCTAAAACGGAGGTACCTCTTCATAGTCACCCCCAAGATCATGAAATCTATATCTTAAGTGGTAAAGGTAAGTTTTACAACGATTCAGGAACCGAAGAAATCGTTGAAGATGGAGATGTAATTTATATTTCCCCAAATGAGAAGCATGGAATAGCAAATCTTGGGAGAGTTGATTTTGTATTTTTATGTTCAGTCCCATATCTTAATAAATAGAATTCTAATAGGATTATTGCTCTTTAATTTTCTCCATTGTTTTCTTCAATATTTTCTCCATTGTCTTTGATTTGTGTTTCACACTTACCAATTGCAACAACAGAATCATTAGCATAAAGTTTTATGACCCTAACTCCTTTAGCTTTTCTATGAGTAATTCTTATTGTGTCCACAGGTACCCTTATAACTTGTCCTTGCTCTGTGCCTATCAAAATATCCATGAGTTTAGCAATTTTTATTGCAATAACTTTATCTTTTTTTATGGGATCTAAAGTTATATTTTTTACACCTTTTGCCCCACGCCCCGTTTTTCTATATTCCTTGAGGTATGTTCTTTGTCCATAACCTCCTTCGGTCAGGGTTAAAATTATATTATCGTCAGTAACGAGTAAACTATCAATTACTTCGTCTCCTTCTCTTAACTCAGCACCTTTCACACCAAGTGATGTTCTCCCTAATTCTCGTAATTCTGATTCGTCAAACCTGACTGCATAACCCAGTTTAGTTGCGATAAAAATGTCTTGGAGTTCGTTTGAAAGCCTTTTAACGCTAATTAATTCGTCACCCGGACGTATCCGCTGAGCTTTAACACCCGTACCTCTGAATTTAGCGAATAATCTTAAAGGACACTTCTTAATGATTCCGTTTTTCGTAGTCATAATGAGCATTTCGTTTGTGTTAAAGTTATGAATAGGAATCATCTCGGATATTCTTTCTCCATCTTGTAGTGGAATTAAATTAATTATAGGTTTTCCCCTCGCAGTGCGTTGCTGTGCGGGGATTTCAAAACATTTTATTGAATAAACTCGGCCTTTAGATGTGAAATTTAGGATAGTATCGTGAGTAGAACAAACAAAAAGATCGTCAATAATATCCTCTTCGCGAATTGTCATTCCTTTTTTTCCACGTCCACCCCGTCCTTGAGCACGATAGTCTCCCACTGAGATTCTTTTAATGTACTGATTTTTTGTAAAAATAACCATTGTAGGTTCGTTTTTAACTAAATCTTGCTTTACAATTTCTTTTCTGTCAATTAGGTCTACAATTTCTATTTTTGTTTTTCTTTCATCCCCGTATTTCTTGCTTAGTTCTGTTAATTCTTGCTTAATGATATCTAAACGAATCTTTTTGCTTTTTAAAATCTTTTCTAATTCTTTTATACTTTCATTCAGAGATAGTTCTTCATCAACTAATTTCTGTTGTTCTAAATTAGTCAATCGTGAAAGTGGCATACTTAAAATTGCTTGGACTTGAATATCACTTAAACTATAAGCCTTTTTTAACTTCTCCCTCGCATCGTTAGTGTCTTTAGCGCTTTTAATAATTTGTACGACATCATCTATGTTATTTAAAGCGATTAAAAGACCCTCAACTTTATGTAATCTCGCTTTAGCTTTCTTAAGGTAAAATTGGGTCCGTTTATAAATGATCTTAAGACGATGATCTATGAACTCGTCGATCAATTCTTTTAAAGTAAGAATCTTCGGTTGTTTACCTTCATTGATTAAAACCAAATTGTTTATACTTATTGTCGTTTGAAGCCTTGTTCTTTTAAATAAGATATTTTTAATTATAACAGGTTGGGCGTTTTTAGTTAAATCTATTACAACTCGCATTCCATTTCTATCTGATTCGTCTCTCAAATCCCGAACATCTTTAAGGATTCCATCTTTTATCAGTTTGGCAATAGATTCTACAAGAACTGTTTTATTCACTAAATATGGAATCTCAGTGATAATCATGCTGTTCTTATTCCCTTTGGTTTCAAGTTCAACAGTTCCTCTTAGAGTAAGATTTCCCGAACCGGTTGTATAAGCAGTATAAATACCATTTGTATCAATAATACTTCCTCCTGTCGGAAAATCTGGTCCTTTTATTATTCCCATAAGTTCTTCAACGGATATCTCAGGATCGTCTACCGTAGCCATAATTCCATTACAGATTTCAATTAAATTATGAGGAGGCATTGAGGTAGCCATACCTACAGCGATTCCTTTTGTACCGTTAATTAATATATTTGGTAATTTAGCAGGCAAAAATATTGGTTCTTGTAAACTCTCATCAAAATTTGGTTGAAAATCTACGGTTTCATTATCTAAATCTTCAATCAGTTCGTTAGCAATTTGTGCTAGTCTCGCTTCGGTATATCGCATAGCAGCGGGAAGGTCTCCGTCAATAGAACCGAAATTCCCTTGAGGATGGATTAAAGGATATCTCAGAGAAAAGTCTTGTGCCATTCGAACTAAACTGTTATAAACTGCGGCGTCTCCATGAGGATGATATTTTCCCATGGTTTCACCTACAATCCTCGCAGATTTCACATGGGGACGATTGTAGAAGTAATTATTATCGGCCATTGCGTAAATTATTCTACGATGAACAGGTTTGAGTCCGTCTCTCACGTCGGGAATCGCACGACCAATAACAACGGACATAGCATAGTCTATATAACTGCTCTTCATTTCGTCTTTTAATTCAATATCTCGAATATCTTCTGAAGTCATTTTAATACCCAAATTTTGTTAATATAAAATTTAAATGTAAAGATCAAATATCTAACACATTAACTTCATCAAAATTAGAAAAAATGTATTTTTTCCGGGATAATACTTCTTTGCCCATCAATTTCGTAAAAATTAAATCATTTTCAATATAATCATCGTATGTAATCTTCTTTAGTATTCTGGTCTCTCGATTCATGGTTGTTTGGTAAAGCTCTTCGGGATTCATCTCACCCAAACCCTTATACCGTTGGATCTTTATTGAGCTAGTATCTTTCAAATTGTTTTTTAATTTAATTTCTTCCATAAATGTATCTCTTTCTCTATCTGAAAATACGTACTTCTTTGATTTTTTGTATGAAACTTTATAGAGTGGGGGCACAGCTAAATAGAGAAACCCTCCATCTATTAAAGCTCGCAAGTGCCTAAAGAAAAATGTAAGCAAAAGCGTCTCGATATGCTTTCCGTCGATATCTGCATCGCACATTAGCAGAATTTTGTGATATCTTAACTTAGATAAATCAAAACCATCCTCAGTCTCCTCAGTCTCCTCAGTTTCTCCATTCACACCATTTTCCTTTTCAGTACCATTTACTTCGCTATACTCTTGAATTCCTACTCCAAGTGCTTTAATTATAGATATAATTTCTTTGTTTTGTAATATTTTATCTATCCGCGCTTTTTCTACATTTAATACTTTACCCCTTAGAGGCAATATAGCTTGATAAGCTCTATCCCTTCCCTGTTTTGCTGATCCTCCTGCGGAATTTCCTTCGACTATAAAAATTTCGCACTCTTTTGGATCATTTGAAGAACAATCAGCAAGTTTTCCTGGCATTCTGGCACTATCTAAGACAGATTTTCTACGAATTAACAAACGAGCCTTTTGGGCGGCTTCTCTTGCTAATTTAGCGTTAATTGTTTTTAAAACTATTTTTTTAGCTTTTTCAGGGTGTTCTTCTAAATATTGAGTTAATTTATCAGTAACTATTTGACTTATAATTTGTCTAACTTCCGGATTACCTAGTTTGATTTTAGTTTGACTTTCAAATTGGGGATCGGGTAATTTAACCGAAATAACAGCTGATAAACCCTCTCTAGTATCAGCGCCACTTAGCACATGTTCTTTATACTTCTTATCCATGTACTTCTCAATATACGAATTAAAAGTTCTTGTAAGAGCAGATTTAAATCCTGTAAGATGAACACCTCCTTCCACGGTATTAATCGTATTAGCATAAGTAAGGATGTTAGATTGATAGGAGGTATTATACTGCATTGCTAGATCGCAGTAGATTATTGAACCATTTTCGTCTTCGACTGAATCGCTAATATATATGACATCATTATGGAGAGGTTGTTTATCTTTATTCAAATACGAAATAAATTCTTTAATTCCTCCTTCATAGAAAAATTCTTCTTTTTCGTCTTTAATCTTGTCATGAAGCTCGAACCGTGCTTGAGGTGTAAGAAAGGCTAGTTCTCGCATTCTATTGGTAATTGACGAAGGATTATAGATTACTTCATTTTTATCAAATTCAAAAATCTCGTCATCTGGATAAAAGGAAATTTTGGTATAAGAGCTATTATTTTTAATTTCAGCTATTTCTGGTTCTGTAAATTTTTTTCCCTTGGAAAATCTCTGTTTATAGAGTTGTCCATCCCTACAGATTTCAACATCCATCCATTCTGTTAGGGCGTTAACAACAGAAAGTCCAACACCATGTAATCCTCCAGAGATTTTATAACTTTTATTATCAAATTTACCTCCAGAATGTAAATGTTCCATAATTACTTCAAGGGCAGGTTTATTATATTCAGGATGGATATCAATAGGAATACCTCGTCCGTTATCTTGAACTTGAACAGAATTATCTTTAAAAAGAGTAACCTTGATTTCATTGGCATATCCGCCAATAGCTTCGTCTACAGCATTATCAAGGACTTCGTAAATAAGATGATGGAGTCCTTTTTTACCCTGATCTCCAATATACATTGCTGGTCTACGCCTTAAGCTTCCGCACTTGAATTAAGCATCAGAATACGCCATCGAGACCTTTGAGTACTTGGATATCATCAGCATCATAAGAAATATCATTATCCTTAGACATAAAAACCGATTTATTCTATGTTTTGAAAAGCTAAATTTACCTAATCTTAATTGAAACTGGGAGATAATTTAACAATTTACATATAATGTAAGGTATTGCGCAATTATAAATGTTAGCACATTTTTTTCACGCTTGAAATTTAAAAATAATCTATTAAATTAACCAAAATCTTTAGAACAATATAGAAAGTTTTGAATCATTTAAAAGATACCTGAATTTTATGTTTATTAAATAATGGAGCTTAATTTTCCGTTTTTTTCTAATTTAAATAAGTAAAGGGATCTATTCGCTTTTTCTAATTTCCTCTGCTATTTTTATAATCTCCGTCAATTGTTGATTTACATCATGAGTACGAATTATGTGTGCTCCTTTATAAACTGCTATTGCTGTTGCTGACAGAGTTCCATTCAGTCGTTTTTCTGGTTCTGGAACATTTAATACTGCTCCTATAAAAGATTTTCTGGAAATTGCTGCTAATATTGGCTTATTGAGAGATCGAAGCTTGGTTAAATTTCCAATTATTTTCAAATCAAATTCAGGTGTTTTTTTATCTACCCACCTTCCAATTCCGGGATCTAAAATTATTTTTTTTCTATCGAAACCTTTGCTTTCCAGAATTTCAAAAGTTTTATTAAATTCAAATATGATTTCAGAAGTCGTTAATAAATCTCCTGGAACTTCCTTTGAAGCCATCAATATTATTGGTAAATCATATTCCGTAACAAAATCACCCAAATCGGGATCAGTTTTTAAACAACTAACATCGTTAATCATGATTTTTTTCTTAAATTTGACTGAAATATTATACGCTTTATGAGCAACTCTTCTGTATTGAGTGTCGATTGATAAAATGACATTATCTGGGATAATTTTGCATACAAAGTTCATCGCTGATTCCATTCGATTAATTTCTTCCTCGATAGTTATCTTCTCCGACCAAGGAGCAGTTGATCTAGCTCCCAGATCCAGTATTGTAGCACCATATTTTATCATTTCCTTAGTCGCGAATTCTATTTTTTCTTCATTATCGACCACAGAACCTTTATAGAATGATTCAGGACTTAAATTTAACACACCCATAACGATAGTAGGATAATTATCGCCAATTTCTAAGAAATCGAAAAACTTTGCATATATTTCATCCATGATTAACGATATTTTAAAAAAACTATATCAAATAAGTTTAATTCTTTTTAATATAATGGAGTTATTTGCACTGAAACTTCCTTTGATTAAAAATGAAGACCCACTTCTTGATATAATTATATCAGAATTAGATGAACAAGGAAAATCGTTAAAAGAATGCGACATCGTGGTTATTGCAGAAAAAGTTATTGCAACCTCCCAAGGAAGAGTAGTTAGTTTATCCGATGTAAAAAAAATTTCTAAAAAAGCGAAAAACCTTTCTATTCTTTATGATATGGACGAAAGATATGTAGAATTAATATTAAGGGAGGCGTCAATGATCTTAGGTGGAATGACTCATGTCATATTGGCGAAAGTCAACGACTTTTTAATCGCTAATGCGGGAATAGATCAATCTAATGCTGGACCTAATAAGGTTGTATTACTCCCAACCAACTTAAAGAAAGTAGCTTGGGAATATCGGAAAATTTTAAAAAAAAAATACGCCCTAAATGATCTTGGATTAATTATTGCTGATTCAAGAGTTCAACCTTTAAGAAAGGGAACGATAGGTATTGCTATTGCTACGGCAGGATTTGAGCCTATTGAAGATTTAATAGGACATCCCGATCTCTTTAATCGCCCTATGGAAATTACTACAAGAGCCATAGCAGATGATTTAGCGAGCGCCGCGCAATTTTTACTGAGTGAAGCGGATCAAAGAACCCCTGTTGTAATCATCAGAGATAGCAATGTTGAATTTACAGAAAATCCAGTATCAACCCCCGAAATGGCACCTGAAGAATGCCTTTATATGAATATTTTTTCCAAGTATTTACTGAAAAACATAAATAAAACTGGAATAGAGTCATCTTCAACAAGGAAGCAATTTTAGTTTCTAAAACTCATTAAATAATCTGTTTTCTCTTTGAATAAAAAAAATTAGGAACTATCATAAAAATTGAGGAGTCTTGAATTCTAGCCTAATTTTTAACCTTATTTAAGAAATTTATTCTAAGATTGTCTGAATAGGAAAAAAGGGTAAATATTTTTAATATAAATTCCCTAATATACTGAAATTATACCTTAATCTATCATATTATTCTTTTTTATCCTTGTTTATAATTATATTTGTATCACTCATTTAAGATCATGAATAATTGAAAACAGAATGTTTAAATACTTGATAATACTTTGTTGATACTTAGATACTATAATTAATATCAATTTGAGTTTAAGCAAAAATTAAAAAGATTAGTTAAAGGATGTGTGTAGATGATATGGTAGAATATCCAAATGATAAAGATGATGATGAATGGGAGGATTTCGACGAAGAGGATGACGATGAAGAAGAATGGGACGATGATGATGAAGATACCCTAGACTTCTATAGTTAAAAAAAGCATAATCAGATACCACTAAGATTTAAATAATTTTTTTTTTGATCTACTTTTTTTTAATTTTTCTTATTAAATTAATTTTAATCTCTGAAAAAGCCCTGTAACTAATATAGGTAAGGCAATTGTGGCATCACACCAAACACTCACAGATTTAGATTCTAAAGAATATTTACCCCATGATTTTGATTCAGAAATAGTACATCCAGATAATCCGCCGTCGTATTCGGTGGCAGTGTGTATTCTTACAGAATATTTATAACCTACAGTTTTCATTTTTTCAATTTGGTCCAATAAAGGAAATATTTGTTGAGCCCAATTTCTAGGCACACCACCACCGATTATTAAAGTTCCGTGTTCTTTATAATTTTTTATAATTTCAGCAAATTTCATGACATCGCCAAGGATATCAAATTTAAATTCGTAATCTTCTTTTAAAGAATACATTATTAAATCTAGAGCTAATTCAGAATCAGATAAAGCAGGGACAAAAATTGGAATATTATTCTTTGCCGCTATTGATAAAATACAGCGTTTATTAATATTTTCACCTAGTTTTTTCAAGAATTCTGAAGGTGTTATTTCAATTGATTGTTGTTGAAAAATTTTCTTAATAATTGATAGAATTTCTTTTTCCGTTTTCAAATAATTATCTTCTGGCAGGAAAACATCGTAAATTCTGTTTATCCTAAGTTTATATAGTTTATTATCATCTACATTAGTATCGCCTACATAATGACCAACTTCTGTAAATACATCAACTAAATCATGAATAACATTTGCACCAGTACTTATGATAATATCTATGAGATTTTGTTCTATTAGAGCACAAATAAGTTCTCCCATTCCAGCAGGAACCATTGCTCCAGATAATGTTAAAACTGTCAAAATATTCTTTGATGAAACCATGTTATATAATACATCCAGAGCTTTACCGAGATTTCTGCCTTGAAATCCACAATTTTTTAAGGATTTTAATACATCTTCTACACTTTTAATTTGATAAACATTGAATGGAGTTACTTTTTTAGTTAAAAAATTATCATTTGGCATAGTAGTCATAGTAATAATAATATTTTACAAATTTTTTAAACAAATCTAAAAAATGTTGCTAGGAATAAATTAAACATGTTTTGAGTTAATCAAATTTTACCTTCTCTTAGACCTAACCTATTTTACAAAATAGTTTTCCGTTTTCATGAATTAGGATAAAGATGATTGAATTAGTCTTTTACTTTTACAATTCTATTTTGTGCTTAAAATAAATTTAAATACCAATAAGATTTATTTTATAATTAATTAATAGTTATAATAGCTTTATCGATAGAATATGTCACTTGTTCCCAAGAAGGTATTTTTTGTATCTGGTAAAGGATATCATAAAACCAAATTAGCAGCTTTTGAGCAAGCACTTAGAGATGCGGGTATTGAGAAATATAATTTAGTAAGCGTATCTTCAATACTACCACCTTATTGTATTGAAATTCAGAAAGAGGATGGCTTAAAACAATTACGCCCAGGTCAAATTATATATTGTGTACTTGCTAGAGAAGAATCGAATGAATATAATCGGGTTATCGCTTCATCAATTGGGGTAGCAAAACCCGCAAATAAAGGACATTATGGCTATTTAAGTGAATATCACGATTTTGGTAAAAAACCTGAAAAAGTTGCTGATATAGCTGAGGAGTTAGCAGCAGAAATGCTTGCAACAACTCTTGGGGTGCCGTTTAATCCTGATCTAAATTGGGATGAAAAAAAAGAAGTTTATAAAATGGGCGGTAAAATAGTAGAAACTAAAAGTATCTATACCCACTCCGTAGTTAGAGATGAAGATGAGTGGGCATGTGTTATAGCAGCAGCAATATTTATACTTTAAAATATTTAATTCTCAAATTGTTTATTTCACTTTGTTTCAGTTCTAATAGCTAAAAAAAATAACGAATTTCTTTTAACTAGTTACTTTTCTTGGTAGAAATTAACTATATATTTTCATCAATATTTATTAAATTAGGAATTATGACGGAACTAAATTACATAACAATTGAAGAGGCTATAAATAAAAAACCTCAAACTGTAAATTTGAGAGGATGGGTATATCGAGAACGTAAAAGTAATAAATTCGTATTTATCGTGCTTAGAGACGAGTCTGACATCATCCAGTGTGTGATTTCTAAAAGTAAAAATGCTGAACTTTTTGAAAAGGCTGAAAAATTGACGATTGAATCTTCAGTAAAGGTATCAGGTGAATTGAAAGAAGATGATAGAGCACCCACCGGATTTGAAGTCTCTGTATCAGAGATGGAAATTGTACAAATTGCCGATCCTTTCCCAATCACTGAACATCAATCTCCTGAGCTTTTATATGATAATAGGCATCTATGGATAAGATCAAGGAAATTAAACGCAATTTTGAAAATTCGGCATACAGTAGTCGGAGCAATTCACGAATTTTTCAGAAGTCGTGGTTATTACGAATTTGACGCACCCATTTTCCAACCAAGCCAATCTGAAGGAGGAGCTACACTGTTTGAGGTTAAATATTTTGAAGATATAATGTATCTTAGTCAAACTTGGCAGTTGTATGCTGAAGCAGGGATTTTCTCGCTGGGAAAGATTTATAACATGGGACCAACATTCCGAGCTGAGAAGTCAAAAACTTCGAGACATTTAGCAGAATTTTGGATGGCAGAGATGGAAGCTGCTTGGATGACACTTGAAGAAGTTACTGAAGTTGCTAAAGATGAAATTAGATTTATTGTCCAACAAGTGATAAAACACAACAAAAAGGAACTTGAGATATTAGGAAGGGACATTAAATTACTTGAACATTACGCAAAAGCAGAATACCCTACTATCAAATATGCTGAGGCATTAGAAATTCTTAATAATAAATACCAAATGAATGTCCCGTGGGGTAAAGATTTAAGAACGATGGAAGAAGCAAAAATAGCTGAACACTTTAAAGTCCCTGTGATCGTTACTCATTATCCTACCGAGATTATGGGTTTTTATAAACCACCAAGCGAGGAAAATCCAAAAGAGGCTCTTTGTTTTGACGCATTAGCTCCAGAAGGTTATTGTGAAATTATAGGAGGATCCCAAAGAAGTTTACTGGTTGACAACATGAAGAAAAGATTAAAAGCAGACGGTGAAGACCCTGAGAATTATAGCTGGTATTTTGCTTTGAGAAATTATGGTAGTGTTCCTCACTCGGGATACGGTCTAGGTGTGGAGCGTGTTGTTCAATGGATGTGTGGTTTAGATAATATTAAAGATGCTATACCATTCCCAAGAACTATGATAAGAAAATCACCTTAATCTTACAGCATATTGATTTTTCTTATATAAATCCACTTATTTTTAAACCATTTATCATATAATCAATTAAAAATTCAAAAATTGTCTCATTCCAATATTTTGAATTTGGCATGAAAGTCTTACAATATTTGCTTGTTATAACATTAATGGAAGGATTTTCATTATACCATTCAATTAGAGAGTTCTTTACTTTAAAGTATAGATCTTCCATTTCGTTTAATATTTGCTCAAAATGGGTATCTTTCCATACTCCAAAATGAGCTAAAGAGATAGAACTTAGCCTATTCCTAATATTTCGTAACTTTTTAAAAGATTTAAGTAGCTCATTTTCATGAAAGTCAGGAGGCATGAGAGGAACGAAGAAAGCATCTTGGTCCAATCGCATACTAACTGCATCTCCCATAAAAATATTTCTATTTGATTTATCAAATAATCCAATTGAATCCATAGAGTGTCCAAAAAAATTCATGACTTCTAGTTCCAATCCATTTAAATCGATTATATCACCATCTTTCAAAGGAGTAATCTCTCCTTCAAAAGGATAAGCAGTATGATCCCCTAACCCTTCAACTATTTTATCCGGATCTCTTAAATTGTCAACGGCATTTTCGGAAGCTAAAACTTCTACATCCAGGTCTTTCATTAATTTATTCAATTTTGAGAGTCCCTGAGCATGATCCCAATGAGAATGAGTTAAAACAATTTTATGAATAGGATAAAGACCGAAATCTTTGAGTTTTTTTATGTTTGCACGGGCTTTGAATGCATCTCCGGTCTCAATCATTAGTCGCATTCCATCATTTTCAATAATATAAATTGAAAGAAAATTGGGTACTCCCATTGGCATTCCATCTATAAGATAATAATTATCATTAAACTTACCTTCAGAATTAATTATTACTATTTAGATCACCTTCTAATTTAATTTAAAATTTTATATTGGCAAATTCAAATTACATATAGTTAGTTTTAGATATAAATCTTGAGGATCGAAATATTAAATTGAATTGAATTAAAAATGAGTAAAGTTTTTAGTTTACCCGTATTAATAAGTTTAAAAAATAAGGATAAACCGTTCTTATTGATTCTTTTTTAGTGATTTTGTGTCAATGAAGCTCTATGAATACATGGGATACGAATTAATCGAAAAGATTAAAGATAGTGATATTAAAATACAAGATATTCTTGAATCATGTTCTAACAGAATAAATGAAGTAGAGTCTCAACTACACTCATTTGCTAGTCTCAATAAAGAAGAGAGTCTAAAAAAAGCAAAAAAATATGATGAAAATTTAAAGAAGGGAAAAAAAATAGGAAGACTTTTAGGATTACCCTTAGCAAATAAAGACCTCATCTGTATTAAAAATTTCCCTACAACTTGTTGCTCAAAAATTTTACAGAATTATTTCCCTCCTTATAATGCAACCGTTATTGATCGTTTAATAAAGGAAGCGGTAATCCATATTGGTAACACAAATATGGACGAGTTTGCGATGGGAGGGTCTACAGAAAATAGTTGTTATGGTCCGACTTATAATCCTTGGGACTTAACTAGAGTTCCAGGAGGGTCGAGTGGAGGATCTGCTGCTGCAGTTGCTTCAGGTCAATCGATTTTTGCGTTAGGGAGCGATACGGGAGGGAGTATTAGATGTCCTGCTGCCTTTTGTGGAGTTGTAGGGTTAAAACCTACTTACGGTAGAGTATCACGCTATGGATTAGTAGCTTTTGCAAATTCACTGGATCAAGTTGGTCCAATTACAAAGTGTGTTTACGATTCAGCTTTAATCCTTGAAATTATATCAGGTAAGGACCCTTTAGATTCTACTTCAGTAGATAATACTGTTGATAGGTATACGGCAGAGATAAAAAAACCTATCGAAAAAAAAATACTCGGAATTCCAAAAGAATTTTTTGGAGAAGGAATCGAGAAGGAAGTAAAAAGTTCTATATATAAAACGATTGAGAAACTAGAAAGTTTAGGAGCTACTACAGTTGAGGTTTCAATTCCACATTTAGAATACACTATTGCTACATATTATTTATTATGTATGTGCGAAGCAAGCTCGAATTTAGCTAGATACGACGGATTAAGGTATGGAAAAGTCAGTGACGATCCTTCCAGCGATGTTTACAATGCGTTTAGTAGTACAAGAGGTGCTAATTTTGGTCCTGAAGTAAGAAGAAGAATTTACTTAGGAACTTACGCCTTATCGGCAGGATATTATGATATGTTCTACATTAAAGCTTTGAAAGTTAGATCGTTGATTAGAAATGACTTTATTGAAGCATTTAAGAAGTGTGATTCTCTAATTTGTCCAACTATGCCTTCAACTGCATTTAAGGTTGGAGCTCTAATCGATGATCCTCTTGAAATGTATACGCAAGATATTTTAACATGTTCTATCAATTTAGCGGGAATCCCAGCTCTTTCGATCCCTTGTGGGTTTGATAGCAAGAATTTACCAATAGGATTTCAAATTATTGGAGACTACTTTGATGAAAAGGGAATTCTCAATATTGGTTATCAGCTTGAACAAGAGTTAGATATTTATCGAAAAACTCCCCCAATAAAATCTGGAGGTAGATAATCTGAGTGATCAAGACAGTAAGGTAATTATTGGATTAGAAGTCCACATTCAATTAACAAGTCTTAAAACAAAACTGTTTTGTAGTTGTAGTAACGATTATCGTGGCGCGGACCCTAACACATATGTATGTCCAGTTTGTCTAGGTTTACCCGGTTCACTTCCAGTAGTTAATGAAAATACTATCGATTTTGCTACCAGATTAGCTTTGGCTTTAGAATGTGATATTAACCACCAATTCTGGTTTTTTAGGAAGAATTATCACTATCCAGACTTGCCTAAAGGGTTTCAAATTAGTCAGTACAATAAAGCGGGAGGCAAAGCTTTTGCTGACGGGGGTAAAATTACGGTTAGATTAAATAATCATAAAAAAGACATCATATTAAACCGAATTCATCTCGAGGAGGATCCTGCTCGATTGGTTCATAAGGGTAGTATAGCTTCTTCGCCATTTACTTTAGTAGACTATAACCGTTCAGGAGTTTGTCTTATTGAGATTGTTACTGAGCCTGTAATTAGCTCACCAGAGGAAGCAAGAGAATTTTTAAAACAATTAAAATCGATTGTTCAATATACGGGAATTTCAAATCTAGAACTGGAGGGTTCAGTTAGAGTTGATGCCAATATATCTATTAAAGGCCACGAGCGTAGCGAAGTAAAAAATATTAATAGCTTTAGAGAAGTTGAAAGAGCGTTAAGGCACGAAATTATAAGGCAGAAAAACGCAATCAAACGGGGGAAATTACTAATTCAAGAGACGAGACATTGGGACGATAAAAGAAAAATTACAATATCGCTACGATCAAAAGAATTTGAAGAAGACTATCGGTATTTTCCTGAACAAGATTTGGTCCCAATTGAAATTGGTGACAAATTTATTCAGCGAGTAAAAGATAATCTTCCAGAAATGCCAATTGAAAGAGCTCATAGACTTCGTAGGGAATATATGCTTTCTGAATTCGACTCTGAGAATTTAGTTTTAGATAAGCGCATTTCTGATTTTTATGAAGAAGGTGCCAACGCAGATCCCTCCTTTGGATCTGTTGAATATAAACAATACTGTAACTGGTTAATGAATAATATATCTGGTTGGTTAAATGAGCATAATACTACAATTGAAAAAACAAAAATTACCCCTAAACATTTGGAAGATTTAATCAAATATATAAGAGAAGGAAAAATCACCAGTAAAATTGCCAAGAGTTTTGTAGATGATATTATGCAGGGAAAATCTGTTGCACATATTATTAAAGAGAGGGGTAAAACGCGACTTTCTGATGAAAAACTCATTGAAAAGTATTGTAGAGATGTAATTGAAGAAAATCCGCAGATTGTTAAAGATTATCTTAAGAATCCAAAAGCATTGGAGGCTTTAATTGGCAGAGTTATGGCAAAAACCAAAGGACAGGCCGATCCTACGATAACAAGAGATCTGATTTTGGATTTACTTAAAAAGTAATTAAGATGAAGAGAAAATGCTATCTTTCTTATAGATGCTCTCTTAAAACTTCTACCGCAGCTCCTAATTTTAGATTAATAATACCGAGTTTTGCGTCAGTAGTTGCAATTATTGTTAAAATACTTCCTTTAATCTCTGAAAATAATATTCTTCCTTTAGCACTTTCAATTATAGCGTTATAAAACTGCCCTTGCTCAAGTTCTTTTGTGGCTCTTTGAGACGCTTTTAGTATAAGAGTAACCATAGCAGCAACCGCTTCTGGATCAACCCAACCAGGTAAGGCACTACCTTTAATCAAACCGAATTTTTCAATAATAGCTGCCCCATGGACTCCTTTTATCAATTTTAGACTTTCCAGAACCTCCTTAATCCTTCCTTCACTCATTCAACTCATCTTAATTTATGTTTTTAGAATTATTAGAATAATCTTGTTATTGATATTTAAGATTTAATATTATTTAAGTCTAGAAAGATTGATTTTGTATAAAAAAGTAAAATAATAAAAAAAAATAAAATTATATTTTTATAATTTTACCCCGTTTATCGAGGAGAATAGCAATAGCAGACATTATGATAACCATTATGATGAATATCAAAATATCCATCTCATATTCTATAATATCAGATATTAAAAATTCTAACACAATCGCTATCACATAAATTAAGAAAGGAGATTTTCCATAACTATCTAGAATGAATATCGGTTTCTGAACTTTTTTGTCAATGCCTATGAGAATAAAGGACAACAAAATCGCGGCTCCTAAACTGATTGATATATAGGTTAAGGTTACCTGACGCTTATTTGGATACCACCCTGGCACCAACCAGAGCAACAATCCACCAATTAAAGCTATAGCACCAACAACTGCGTAAATTTGATACTTTTTTTTATCTGTAAACTCCTTATTTAACAGCAACACTTCCCCTAAGCAAGTTGCGTAAATCATTAAAGCGGAAAACCCAAAAATAGTTCCAAAAATACCGCCATGAATAGAAAAAATCGCATATTCGCGCCAACCACCATATAGAAGCATAAATTGGTAGAAAACTAGCATAATTGTAGCTACAATTGCACGAGGTTTAGGTTTTAGAAATAAAAATGGTATCGTAATTAACCCGACCAATCCGAGAGTAGGTAGAACATCCCAAATAATTATAGGAACATCGCCAACCATTGTTATCATTTTCCCATGATCAATTAAAATCACTACTAAACCAAGAACTAAGATTATCCCATATCGTATGATCATATGCCTAACAGCCTTGTTTACTCCATCTCTTTCTTTTCTATGTGAAAAAGACAATGGCATAAGTAGACCCATAATAAAAATAAAAGCGGGAGCACCTAAATCATAGATATTCATATACTCAACGGTGGTTTGATTAGGAGGGTGTGCAAGAAAGAAACGACCGATCTCCGATGCTTCCCTAATAACCACAGGAAGAAATTCAGTAATAACAAGTAAAAGCATTATGACCCCTCTTGCGTGGTCGATCCAATAATATCTTTTTCGTTGTGGTTGAGCCTCTTCAGTATTCGATTTCTCTTCACTCATAATAAATCATTTTTTTTTATTAGATTGTTTAAGATTTGATATTATAAAGTATTTTAATTGATATTTATGGTTTAATAGTATTTAAGTTTAAAAATTCTATTTTAAACAAAGAATAATAATAAACAATAATTTTTTAGTTCAATTCTAGTATTTATTCTATATAGATAATTGAGGACTTGAAAATGAATGATTTCAAAAAGATGATAAAATCAGCGCAAAAAGCGATGGTTCACGTCTTAAAATTAAAGAAAAAAGACGATGTATTAGTCATAACTGATGAACATACTAAAAGTGAAGGGGAAGCTTTTTACGCTGCAGCCATTGAATATGGGTGCACAGCTCATTTATATTTCTTACCTGAAGAAATTCGTCCTATCTTTGAAATACCTACAGATTTGATTTCTTTACTTAAAGGAAAAACACTAATTATTAATGCTTTTAAAGGTTTAGCAGAAGAAACTCCTTTTCGAGTCAAATGGATAGATGAAGTTCATGTTAATAAAGCAGTTCGAGTAGGTCATTGTCCAAGTATTACTAAATCGATGATGATTGAAGGTCCAATGAATGTAGATTATGATAAAATGGTCGTTATAGCAGATAAGATGATAAGCAGTTTTAACAACGCGAAACAGGTGCATATCACAGCACCGGGAGGAACAGATGTTGTATTACATATTGAAGATCGCGGATTTTCAACGGATACTCAACTTATAGAGGAGTCATACCTTGCTAATTTACCCTGTGGCGAAGTATGGTGTGGTCCCGTAGAAACCAAGGGTGATGGTTTAATAGTTTGCGATGGTTCCATCGGAGATATAGGTAACGTGAGTAAACCCTTGAAGATTTTTATAGAAAAAGGCAGAATCATCAATGTCGAAAGCGAGGATCAAAATTTAGTTGAAAATGTTGAAAAATTAACTAGTATTGATGAAGAAGCTAGAATTATAGGAGAATTGGGAATTGGTCTTAACCCTGGTGCTAAATTAACGGGTAATTTACTCGAGGACGAAAAAGCCCTTAAGACAGCCCATATTGCTTTTGGGAATAATGAAGATATGGAAGGAGGGCAGAACAGATCAAAAAACCATAGAGATTTCCTATTTTATAAACCAACAATGAATATTACTTTTAAGGATGGCTCTTCGAAGGTTTTAATTAAAGATGGGGACATCCTTTAATTTTATTTTCTAGAATACAAGGTTTTGAAAAGAATTCAAAATAAAAAATATTAGTAAACCTACATTTAGGTTAATCATGTTTAGACAAGCAATTAAAAGCGTTAAGGTAAACCAAGATTTATTAATAGATATTGGTGATCAGATTTGGGAATTTGCTGAACTAGGATTAGAGGAATTTAAATCTTCAGCATTATTAACAAAATCTCTTAATGAAGCTGGTTTTTCTGTAAAATCGAATGTTGCTGATATGCCTACTGCATTTTATGCCGATTATGGTAACGGAAAACCCATTATTGGGATTTTAGGTGAGTATGATGCTCTCCCAGGGCTCAGTCAAAAAGCAGAACCTTTTAGAGAAGTTCTAACTGAAGGGGCACCAGGTCATGGTTGCGGTCATAACCTTTTAGGAGTAGGATCGTTAGGAGCAGTATTAGCAGTAAAAGAAGCAATTGATACGGGAGATGTAAAAGGAACGATTCGCTATTATGGGTGCCCTGCTGAGGAAACATTCAATTCTAAGGGTTATATGATACGAGAAGGATTGTTCGACGATGTAGATATAGCAATGACTTGGCATCCTAGTAATTTCAACATGTTAAATTTGATGACTTCCTTAGCTGTAAACTCAATTGTTTTTAAATTCCACGGACGTAGCGCACATGCTGCTGGAGATCCTCAAAATGGAAGGAGTGCATTAGACGCTGTAGAGTTGATGAATATAGGAGCTAACTATATGCGTGAACATATGATTCCGGACGCGAGATTACATTACGTCATAACTCACGGGGGCGATGCTCCAAATGTGGTCCCCGCTGAGGCGGAGGTGTATTATTTTGTACGTGCTCCAAAACGGCATCAGGTTGAAGAATTATACGCAAGACTTATAAATATAGCAAAAGGAGCAACTTTAATGACTGAAACAACAATGGAAATCGATTTTTTAAGTGGAATGTATAATACGATGTATACAAAAGTAGTTAGCGATGTAATTTCAAATTCAATGAAGCAAGTAAGGGGCCCGAGATTTAATAAAGACGATATAGCCTTTGCAAATGAACTTAAAAAATCAATACCAAAAGATTCTTTGGAAGGATACTATAGGTTTATCCCCCCTGATATGATAGAGATGGCAAAAGTGATTCTCAACCAACCTTTAAATAAAATATTAATCCCTCCAATTGGTAAAGGTAAGGTATCGCCAGGATCAACAGATGTTGGAGATGTTTCTTGGAAGGTACCACTTGGTGAATTTGAAACAGCTTGCGAAGTTATGGGTTCTCCGGGGCATTCATGGCAAAATGTAGCAACATCTGGAATGAGTATTGGACATAAGGGGATGTTAACAGCAGCAAAAATACTAGCGATAGCAGCTCTCGATTTTATGAAAAATCCAGATTTAGTAGATAAAGCCCGTAAAGAACACGAACATAAGCATAAAGATAAGCTGTATAAGTCTCCTCTTCCTGAAGGTTTAAAACCACCTCATCATAGGTTGAAGAAATAGATATTTTTAAGGTTCTAACTTTTTTTTTCAATTAGAGCTACTTAAAAACAAAAATTGGACTCTCTAAGAGATTAATATCTTCTCCTATTCATTTTGTTAAGATTAATTAATATGGTGGAAAGGATATGAGTAAAGTAATAAAATGGCAGTATTCAGACTTATTTGAACCAAGAAGAGAAAAGTTAGTAAATCTACTTCTTAGCGAGATTATTTTTTTAAAAAGTCATTTGAAGAAACTAACTTTAAATGAAAAAACTGAAAGTATTGAAATCGCTTTAAATAAGTTAGATTACCTATTAAATACTCTGAAAAACAATGATACAGAATTATCTGATAAAGATTTTGATAAAGTAGTACTAATTATCTATCAGATATTCCAAGAGATCGTCAACAAATTAGAGTGTTAATTGAAAATTAAAAAAATTAAAAAAAATTGAAAGAAATTTAAACTACATTTTAATTAAGGAACCAATTGCATCCATTAAGGATTCTTTCCTTGGAGCACCTTTCATCAATTCTGATTTAACTCTTTCAGCCAGAATTTGTGGCGTAAAAGGTTTACCTCCATTATCAATTTGGTTATATGTATGCCAACCTTGATAAATATAAACCCTATCTGCGACTACACGAAATAATTCTCCACTGATTTTTTTTGCCTTATCTGAAGCTAAAAATGCAACCATAGGAGCAACATTCGCAGGATCAAAAACATCAAATCCAGATTCATCCAGTTTATTCATTACTTCAACCATTGTTGGAGTTGCATCAGTTGTGAGTCGAGTTCTAGCAACTGGAACAATACAATTAACGGTAGCATATTTTTTTAGTTCCATTGCAGCAATTACGGTAAACGCAGCAATCCCTGCTTTTGCAGCTCCATAATTAGTTTGACCCATGTTTCCTAATAATCCCGCATCAGAAGCAGTATTGATAATTCTTCCAAAGTTCTTTAAACCAGGATCAGCTTTTCCAGTCTCTCTAAAATAAGCAGCTACATGACGAGTCATATTAAATGTACCCTTTAAATGCACTGCAATGATATCATCAAATTCTTCTTCAGCCATATTAAAGAGCATACGATCTCTAAGAATTCCTGCATTATTTACTACGATATCTAATTTTCCAAATTCGGAAACAGCTTGATCGATCATTGCTTTCGTTTTATTAAAATCAGTAACCGAATCGTAATTACCAACTGCTTTGACTCCAAATTTTCTACATTCCTCAGCAACAATGTCAGCTACCTTAGCTTCTGCTCCTTTACCATCGAATCCGGCACCTAAGTCATTAATTAATAAATTACATCCTTCTTTTGCCATTAATAACGCTTCTTCTCTTCCTAAACCCCTACCAGCTCCAGTTATAATGGCAACTTTTCCATCTAACATTCCCATTTCTTATCACTTATAAAATCTTAAGATTGAATTTTGATATGTTTAAATCAATTACAAAGTTAAAAAATTTTAAGAATTTGGGATAATTCAAGAAAATAATATATACATTATAATTAAGCAGAAAGTAGAAGTTTTTATTGGAAACCATAACCCATAACCTTGTTGCTATAGTTATTCAAATTTTCTGCTTTAAATTTTTGATTTTTCCTTGGAATCTTATCTTTACAATCGTTTTTGCGTTTATATCTCATATAATTGTTGACGGTATTGCCTTTATTACCTACCATACGCCAGAAGTTCGGAAGGGAGATGAATTCTGGGTTATTTGGCATTACTTCATATATGCTGTATCTTGGTTCTCAATAGTTATTTTCATTATTCCCTATTGGTTAAGCATATTATTTGCCAATATTATGGATCTTTGGGATTGGTTCATATTACGACCTATTCAAAAGAAAATAAGAAAAAAAAATCCAGAATCTAAATGGGGTGATAAGTATTATTTTCATCATATCGTTGATTGGGTAAGAGAAAAGTTATTTTTCTGGCTTCCTGATAGAAAGTACAAACGATCTGGAGTATTGATTGAAATTTTTTTAATTTGTGTTTTATCCATAAGTTTAATATTTCTCGAAGCATCTATTTTTATTACATAAAAGCTTCTAAACTCATAATATAAATAAAGATGATGTTCTATGAAATTAACTGAAGATATGAAAAAAAATATAAAAGAGCGGTTAGATTATAATGATGAAGAATTAAAACTCTTTCTTGATAACCCTAATAATGTCGAAATAATTACAAAATCGTTACCTTTGTTAAATAAAACAATAGTCATCGAAGTAATCGAATCAAAAGGATGTAATAGTCAACATAAGAAAGGTGATAAAATCTATTTTGATGGTTCAGGGAATTTACTTACGAAACTAAGCCCAAAAAGAATCTGTATATATGCTTTATCAGTTTTAGATACAATAATTACTTCTGCAATCGAATTAATGTATGCTGGAGCGAATCCCAACGAAATGCGTTTTAATAGAGTTAGCTGTAATGATGTGGGATTAGAATGTGGTGGTTGGGGCATGATTGTAATGGAATTGAGAGTAATTGACAGAAATAAAGTTAATTAATACAACTTTCTATTCCATTGAATTCTGTAAAATAATAGAGATGACTTGGACATAGACAATCACTTGATCCAAAATTCTTAATGTACTTATCTGTAGCTTTAAATAATTCTTTAGAAAGAATGCATTCCATTCGGTTCAATGATGGGATTAAGTAAATATGAGTGATTACGCAAATTTTATTTGCTAATAAATAATCGATATGCCAAAATAGTTTCTTCTTCTCAGGACTCGAGATGTGTCTTCTAACTCTGTTTTCTAACGTCGTAGAACCCTTATTTTTCATAGCTGAGCCAATATATAAATAATAGCCTTTGATAAAATCGAGTATTCCTAACGATCCGATTTTTATTTTAGAATTTTCCGGTAAATAAATTACTATGATGTAAGTTCCTTTCATTTATTTACAGGCTTTTTTATGATCATTATAGCATCCATCACAGAAGTTTTCATCGCAATGTTTGCAGATATTAACGCAATTATCGCATATTTGATTCCTACATTCATAACAATCGTAAATACGATCATTGGGATTTTCTCCACAATTTTCACAAATTACTTCTTTACTTGGCATTGTATTCGTATTATCAATTTGAATTTGAGTAACCATAAATAAAATTATATAGTAAAAAAAAACCATTATTTCCTCCTAAATAATTTCAAGCTACTCTCACTAAAGTTGAGTGTCTATTGACGATTCAAAAGTCCATTCAAAGTTTCAAGCAAAAAACTAAATATAGCTTTTTGACCTAATTTTATATTAGCTAAAACCCGAAAAAATATCGGGGGGAGGTGGCGAAATTTGACAGAGAGTAAAAAAATAATATATTATGAGTTAGAACAATCTTTATCTGAAGCTTTAAAGGAAAAATTTATAGAAGAAGCAAAAATAGAACCTGTTAAAATTCCTTTCACAGAAGAGGAACCAGGACAGATTGATAAGGAAAGAATCCTTAAAAGATGGAAGAAATCAGAAGGATATTATTATTTAAATCCTAATAAGTTTCTATTTAGTTTGAAAGATCTATAAAAATTACAAATATGGAGGTAATAATAAATGGAGCAAGTACTCGTAAGGAAAGAGGAACCAGAATTAAAACTTGAAGTAGTAGTTTTAGAGGAAGTTCCTGTTAAACAAGTATTACGCGAAGTAGTGGAACCACAGGAAGAACAGAAACCAGTGAAAAAAGCGTTATTAAAATTACTAAAGAAAGGTAAGTATAACGCAAAATATCTGGAAGAGTTAGTTTCCCCGGATGCCGCGAAGAGAAATGTTCACTACAGGAATTATGGATACTTCTAAATCAATTTTTTTTTAATACTATTTATAAAAATGTTAATAATTATAGAAGCCTTTTTTTGTTTTACGCCCAATTTGATTATCTTTGACCATTTCATGTAATAATGGACTTGGTTGATAATTTTTCCCTAATTTCTCAGATAGATATTCACCAATGTGAAGATAAATATCGTTTCCTACTAAATCCGAAAGTTCTAATGGTCCCATTGGAAAGTTAAAAGCTAATTTAACCGCAGTATCTATGTCTTCTGTGTTAGCGATACCTTCCTGCTTCATGTTTATTGCTTCATTACATAAAACATAAATCAGTCTAGTTGTTATAAATCCAGGAGAATCGTTCACAGTGACAACAGTTTTATTTAAGGTTTTGGAAAATTGTCTAGCTCTATCCATAATTTCATTTGATGTATTTTTTCCTTTAATTAATTCAATTAATTTCATAACTGGAGCAGGGTTAAAGAAATGAATACCGACGATTCTTTCTTGATTTTTTGCTTTCATTGCCATGTCCGTTATACACAATGATGATGTGTTAGAAGCTATTATTACTTCCTTATCGCATTTCTCGTCTAAATCTGACAATAATTGTTGTTTTAAAGCCATATCTTCAAAAACCGCTTCAATTACTATTTGAACATCGTTTATCGCTTCGTCTCTGTTAGTAATTAAATGAATTCTATTAAGGATATTGTCTGCTTCTTCATTTGAGATTTTATTTTTTGCTACAAAGAATCTATTCAAGTTTTTATCAATACTTGCTTTAGCCTTTTTCAATATTTCTTCATTTATATCAACTAAATTTACTTGATATCTGTGGGTTGCCGCTAATTGTGCAATTCCTGAGCCCATGACTCCAGCACCTATTACACATACATTTTCTATTTCCATATCTTCCTCACTTCTCCCTAAATTTCATAAAATCTGCTTTACGCTTTTCAACGAAAGCGTTTTTCCCTTCTACCGCCTCTTCAGTGCCATAAAAAAGAGATAATCCCCCCACACCTAATTGTGTGATGCCGTGAGTACCATCTGATTCTGCTAGAAACGCAAATTTCAACATTTTCAACGCTGTTGGACTTTTTTCTAATATCTCTTGACACCACTTTTCTATTTCTTCATCTATTTTTTCATAGGGTACAACAGCATTAACCAATCCCATATCTAACGCTTGTTGGGCCGTATATCTACGGCAAAGAAACCATATTTCTTTAGCTCGTTTTACTCCAACAGCACGCATTAAATCGCCCGTTCCATACCCAGGATCAAAAGACCCAACGCGTGGTCCTGCTTGTCCAAGTTGAGCGTGGTCTGCTGCAATGCTAAGATCGCATGCAACATGCCATACATGTCCTCCCCCGATTGCATAACCGTTTACTCGAGCAATAACTGGTTTAGGTAGAGTGCGAATTAAACGAGTGACATGTTGCCAACCAACCTCTAAGGGCAACATATATTCCCCTTTGTAACCTCCCTTCTCGCGAGTGGTTTGATCTCCCCCAGTACAAAAAGCTTTTTCTCCTATACCAGTAAATACAACAACACCTATGTCATTATCCATACACCGATTAAAAGCATCGATTAATTCATGGACTGTTCGTTGTGTGCAAGCGTTATAGCGTTGAGGTCGGTTTATGGTTACACGGGCTATACCATCTTTCTTTTTAAAAACAATATCTTCATAATCCAATAAATCTCATCTCCACAAAATTTAATTTTCAATTTTATAATTAATCAATAAGAATGATCTTGAAATATTTATTTCGGTCAGAAAAATTATTAAATTCACATCGTGAAACTTCTGTTTCACGAAATTTTTACCAATCTAAAACCTATTTCTAACTTGAGTTCTTGAGTTCTTGATTGAGTTCCTCAACGAAATTCACAACTTTTGACATTTTTATCCGGAATAAACCCTTAAAAACTCGCTTGTTCACTACAGAGCCTCCCTTCCGTTCAATCTCGGTTTGCATTATCTCAAGAGTTTTTCCTGGGAACATTCTACACGTGTTAAAGACTACAAAATTTTTCCCATCAAGATTTTGAGCGTGTTTTAAATATCCATTGAATACGGTTGCGGGACGACCTCCATGTGTAGGAAATCCATAAAATATGACATCGTAAGGAGCAAGATCTTTAACCTGTTCATTATATCTAAAGTTAGAGAGGTCTCCTTTCATTATTTCATCTTGTTCCGGTATCAATTCTCTTGATTTCTTTTTATATTCAAAATATTCAATCCTTACATCAGAAAAATTAAGCCCCTCTGCAATTTTTTCCGCAACTTGTTTAGTTCGTCCTCCTAATGAGAAGTATACTAACAAAACTTTCATATCCATCTAAAAACACCTGTTATCTTATTTCTCTTTAATTTTTCTGGATTTATAAGTATTAGCTAAGCATAGAAGTTAAAAAGAAGGTGTGAAGTGGTGTCAAGTTGTCTATTTTTCAGAATGAACCATTTTTTCCAAAATGATAGAGATAGGCTTAAATAGATGTTCAAATCAATCCTAAAGTGGTAAAAAAAATAATTAGTAATTATTCAAAAAAAGAGGAGTAGTATGGATTTTATAAGTGAAATAGTGGAATTAAATGAAAATAAAGTAAGCGAATTAGTTAAGGAAAGACTTCAAAAAAATGAGGACCCCCTTAAAATTATGGGTGAAGTTAGGGAAGCCATGAAAATTATTGGAAATAAATTTAATAATAAAGAATATTTTCTTCCTGAATTGATTATGTCGGGAGAAATCCTAACACAAATTTTCGAAGCACTGGGTCCTAAACTAAAAGAAGCACAGAAGGGTGGAGAAAGGAAAGGAAAGGTGTTATTAGGAACGGTTTTTGGCGATATCCACGACATTGGCAAAGATGTCGTTAAATTTATGCTAGATGCCAATGGATTCGAAGTTATGGACTTAGGAGTTGATGTCCCAGCTGATAAATTTATCGAGAGCTTAAAAGATTTCAAGCCTAGAGTATTAGCGTTGAGCGGTTTTCTTACTCTAGCCTATGATTCTATGAAAGAGATTATTGAGAAATTAAAAGTAGCTGGTTTAAGAGACAGTGTGAAAATAATGATTGGTGGAGGCACTGTTGATGAGAGAATAGTTGATTTTGTTGGAGCTGATGCGTATGGAGAAAGTGCTGTCGATGCGGTAAATTTAGCAACTAAATGGACGGAGGTGTAGGAAATGAACACGGAACAAATTTATAAAGAAAGAGTTCAAAGAGTGAGAGACGCAGTCGCATTAAAAGAACCTGATCGTGTCCCCATTACTCCATTTTCTGATATTTTCTTTGCACCCTTACAAGCAGGAATGACTCATAAAGAAGCGATGTATAAAGGTAGAAAATATGCTAATTCTGCAGTTAAAGTTTATAGTCGATACGATTGGGACCTTTATCCTACCCTTCTTTTTCCGGGCATGGGTAAATTAAATGATGGATTAGGACAAAGAGCAATGAAATGGCCGGGAGCTGCAGATCCAGAATTTCGTATAGGCGATCATCAACCCTATCAGTATATAGAAAAGCCATGGATGGAGGCAAATGAATATGAGGAACTATTGAAGGATCCTACTGGTTATTTAATTCGAAATGTCGTACCAGCTCAAAATTCATCGCTAGAATTATTGAAAAATTTCCCTCAATTATCCGACTTGTCCATGATGTTTAATGGAATAGGTTTTTTCTTCTTCTTCATAAGTAAAGATGTGAAGAAGTTAATAAAAAGATACAAAAAAACATTGAGACGTATGATTGGCGGATTATTGGGAATGCAAAGCTATAATAAGAAAATGAAAAAAATGGGTAATCCTGTAGCTGGGCAATTTGCATTAGCCCAAGCTCCATTTGATATGGTTTCGGATACATTGAGAGGTATGAGGGGAACAATGTTGGATATGATCAGAAACCCTGAGGAACTAAAGACATTATGCGATCGATTAGTAGAACCAACTTTAGCTGCCATGGATAATTCTCCTTTACAGCTTGGAGATCCCGACGAAAACACAATTACGCTTTCTTTCATACCCTTACATAGGGGTGCTGATGGATTCATGTCAAATTCTCAGTTTGAGGAGTTCTACTGGCCATCTCTGACAAAACTTATGGACTTAATGATTAAAAAGGACATTATTCCAATGCCGTTCTTTGAAGGTAGATATTCAGACCGTCTAGAATATTTAGCGGAATTTGCAAATACGCATAGGGCGAAAGCTGTTTATTGGTTCCATGATACTGATATCATCAAGGTCAAGGAAATGATGGGTGATAATGTGTGTATCCGAGGAAATGTTCCTGCATCTCTACTTGTTGGAGGTCCACCTAGCGCAGTTGAAGAATACGTTAAAAAATGCATAGAAGGATGCATGGAGGGTGGAGGATATCTCGTTGATGGTGGTGTGTCAGGAATCCCCAATGAAGCAAGACACGAAAATGTTAAGGCAATGACAGACGCAGTGCATAAATACGGCGTATATCGTAAATAAAAATTTATAGCATTTTTTTTTTTATTATCTTATTTTATCAATAAGATCTGCTGATTTAGTAGGAAAAGATCACCCTTTAATAGATGAGGAAGAAATAAGAATAATTAAAGGTGAATATTTCTTATGAATACAGAAACTACAAAATCTCGTCTATTCTTCCTTGATAATTTAAAAGTACTATTTACTATTCTCGTGATATTCCAACACGTGAGAGTAACTTATGGTGGAACCGGGGGGTGGTATTATATTGAAGCTGCTCCAAGTGATCTTGCCAGCATTATATTCTTTACGGCGTTAACCTCAATTGGAGGTCTTTTTCAGGCCTCACTAATGGGATTATTCTTTTTAATGGGGGGTTATTTTACTCCTAAAAGTTATGATAGAAAAGGTGTCCGCTCTTTCTGGAAGGAACGACTTCTTCGTCTTGGTATTCCACTTTTATTGTATATTTTTCTAATTAACCCTATTTTGAGATATATACCATATGCTTTAGGAATTCCAAATTATGGTAGCTATGCAACACCGCAAGGGTCTTTTCTAGATTATTATTTAAGTCAATTTCAATCGCTGGAAGCATTTATAGGTTTTCTCACCTCAACTGGTCCTATGTGGTTTCTCTATGTTTTATTAATTTTCACTATTGTTTATACTATTTGGCGTCAAATAACAAAAATTGACTTGATACAGCGACGTATCCCAAAGGAATTTTCTATCCCTAAATATTTCTATTTACTCCTTGTAGCTATTAGCTTAGGGTTTCTTACTTTTTTATTTCGTCTTGTCTCTCCCATAGACGCATTTCCGTTTGGAATGCCATTTGGTTTTTTCGCTATATATCTCATGATGTTCAGCGTTGGTGTTATTTGTGTTCGATATGATTGGATCGGAAAGATGAGAAAGCATCATGTTAAAGCTTGGGCTATTACAATACTTGCTGCTTTTATATTGCTTAATCTCTATGTCGTTTTTTTCGTCGGATTTGATTCAGATCTTAGCGTTTTTTTAGGAGGACCCAATTTGTCCGCTCTTGCATTTGCAATGGCAGAAAATATCATTAGTATGGGAATGATTTTTGTGTTACTTAAGATATTTTATGCAAAATTCAACGACCAAGGAAGCATACTAAAGAACTTATCCTCTAGCGCATTTTATATGTACCTCATTCATCCAATCGTCCTTGTCCCTGTATCTCTTGGATTCGCTTATGTACCCCTTTTTCCTGTTATAAAACTAGTCCTTGTATTTCCTATAACTGTCATCTTTTGCTATTTATTGAGTCATTATATCCTTGAAAAAATACAATTGAAAAAACCCACGAGAGTTACTTAGAATAGTTAGAACAACTAAAATGAATCTTATTTTTTATTATCCTTAATTTATTAAATACTTCTTATAATTCATATTTGTTAAAAATGATAGACCTTACTAGTTATAAGAAGATCTTTGGTGAATTTGCTACTGATGCAGATTTTATTAATGAAATTATAGGTAATTTAAACCTAGAAAAAGATTCTAAAATTTTAGATGTCGGAACTGGTCTGGGGACAATGTCAATTTTACTCGCGTTAAATGGATTTCACCTTTTAACGGGTGAACCAGAGGTGGACCCTGAGAGAGAAGGAGAGGAACATCATGGACATTATCATGAAGATAATAATGAAAGTCATGTCGAGAATAATGAAGAACACAATGTAGCATATTGGATTGATTGGAGAGAATCTGCAAAAAACCTTGGAGTAGAAGATAAAATACGATATCAAAATTTCGATGTTCAAAGCCTTACTTTTAACAATCAATCATTTGATGGTATTTTTTTATATGATACACTCCAACACGTTAAAAATAGAGAAAAAGCTCTCAAGGAGTGTATAAGAGTCCTCAAGAATAATGGTGTAATAGTTATTATTGAATGGTCTAAAAAACAAATCGAAGAGGATTTCAAAAAATATGGATATAAAATAGATTATATAGATCCGAGAGATTTTCTTAATCGAAAGGATATTTTAATTGAACAATTAAATAGTGAAGTGATAAATGTATACCTCCTCAGAAAGAAGTAAATCCAATTTAATTAAAAATCTTATTGAAGCATCATATTTTGTTTTATTTCTCGAACCATGGATTGCCCATCCTTATTGATTTGGGATATAATTTCTCGTAAAATTTCAGTGACTTCAAGACCTTTTAACTCGCTGGATATATAGAGCATTGAAAGAACCTCTTTTGCCAGAGTTCTAAGATTCTTCATGTCATCAATGGGAATTCTAATCCCCAACGCTTTAAGATCTAGATGTGTTTCTCTTTCTTGTTGTCTAATGGCAATTAAAAAGTCATTTTTTCTCCCTTTCCATAATTCCGAAATGGTTCTAATGGATAAGATGTACCGCTTTGTAGGACTCTTTATCCCTTGAATTTCTTTTGTAAATGTTAAGGGTTTAGAATTTCTTATCGCTTCTAATCCGAAGCTTCTGTTAATCTTATTGGTTTTATCTAGCTTTTCTTTCATTTTTGAGATTTCCAGTGTTAACTGTTCAATTTTTAGCGACATTTTTTCAAACTTTTCGAGAAATAATTCCCTATCAATTACATTCTCACTTTCGCTCATTAGAGATGGCACCCATTAATATAAGTATGATTAGTTCTAATTTACTGGTTAATAAAACTAATTATTAAAGGATTAATCTCATTAGAATTAGTAGTTTCTTATCGATTAAAAATTAAAAAAGAAAAAAAATAATTTGAAAAGAGAGAGATTTCATATTATGAAGTGAAATCTTCGGAATAATCATTAGCAGTAGATTCAGAATTAGGTTTCTCTTCTTCGTAAGAATTTAATTTACCATTATCTTGCTCATCTATGAAATCAGGTGCATGGAGAGGTTCTTTCACTTGTTCTACAAAATCTACTGGGCTTAGGAGATCTTTAACTTCTTGGTCGACTTTATCTTTAAACTTTCGTTCGTTAAGATTATATTTCCTTATCTGATAAAATCCCAAAGCTACTAAAAGAATTAGAAAGAAAAAGAGAACACCAATATTTTTACTTAGGTTAATAACAGCCTCGTCTAAAAAATCTATGAAATCAATGTAGGCGAAAGCGCTAAATAGCTGAAATGGATAATTGTGAATAAACTCATAAGCTACCTTTGAAAATACCAACCATATTAAAATTGAGTCGACCCCAATTCGCTTAATCCCAATATTTTTACTTAAAAGTTCAGCTTGAGAACCCATTAAGGTGCTAATTGAATAGAGGAGTATAAATAGATCTAGAAGTAACATAACAGATTGGGTTGCAATTGAAGTCGTCTCTCCACCTGTGCTTCTAATAGCTAAAAAAATCTTAATGAGTAAATAAAAGGTATAAATTACTACCATTAATGAAAATATCCCTAACCAAGCGTTAAAGATTTTTTTAAACATGAAGACGATTCCAACGACTATAAAAAGCACTACAATGATCCCTATAAAAATGACGACATAGTTTAGAGTATCGTAAACTGCTTGAGTAAATTTTACACCTATTAAGACTCCAATAGTCTGCGATCCTAATATGTAAGCAACTAATAAGACAATTGAAAAGATAGAACCACCAAAAAATTGAATGACTCTGTAAAATGAGCTATGAACGCGCTTTTTGAGGTTTTCGTCTAATCTTTTACTCGTAAGATAAGCGCCATATAATATAAACCACGATGTAAAGAATATGTAAGAAAATATTGAGAAGAGAAAGATTCCCACCATAATTGGTATTATCACTATTAAAATTGGTAAAGTCAAGAAGAATGTTAGTAAAACTTTCCACGATGCTATTTCTTTCACGTCTTTCTTAGCAATTAGCGAATACAAGAATATAAAGGCTAAGAAAGCTAGAAAAGGAAGGAAAGTTATTACACCGATTAAATCTAATAAATTCATATTAATTGCAAAAATCTGAACCGGAAATACAAAGGGTAGTTGAATAATTGTGATATTTACAAGAAGCCATATTACCAGAATTAAATATTTGCGATTTTCCTTTAATCCCAATTTCTTTAAGTTTTCGATAGTATCTACCATAAAAAAAAGATAGACCTCATATATTTAAAATTTTATAATATGTAAGATCGAATGATAATAAAGAGAAAGCAATTCAATAAATATTTAAAAGCATACTCTATTAATTATTAAAATTTACCTATTTTGATGTGATAAATTTGTTATACCAAGCAGAATATTGGCCATATGTAGTAGGATTCTTTAATTGGGTTTCTGAATCAGCAGGGATTTTTGTTCTCATTAGCGGAGTTATTGCTCTGACGTGGGTTGGATTCGAAGGAAAACGCAGAGGATCGCTTTTCAGAAGAAAAGCTGATTCGGAATCTACTCTTTCCAAGGGCTTAAGAATAATTTTGAGAGTTATATCTTACTCCGGTGTGATAGTTGGAATACTTAATATCTGGGCAGGAGCTATGGGTTTAATCCTGGATATTCCACCAAGTTTTAAATATGGTGATATTACGCCTCATGCTGATCACTTTACATGTATTTTCTTGATTGTTGTTGGAATTGCGATGTTTTTTAAACCAGTAAATGACTTACCACTCTCTAGCATCCTTGGCCTTATTGCAGCATCAGCTACTGTCTTTATTTTAGCACTCTTAGTTCCCGATTCAGTAGTAGCATTTATTGCCGGATGGATTAATCCCAAATTGTTGCTAATTATAATATTCATCATTATAACAGCACTCGTAGCCTTCATAGCTAAATTCTTCATTAAAATACCTCAAGCAATTTCAAAATTCCTTTCATGGCCTCCTGTTGCATTCGTTATTATGGTCTTCGGGTTTGTTCAAGGAATTTTGCTATGGGGTTTCGGAATAAGCATATTCGCGAATATACTTTAAATTTCTACTTCTTTTTATTTTTATTTCTTTAAGGAATAGATCAGAAATAATCCGATAATTTCTTTTGCTGGTTAAATTCTTTTATATGTAAATTTAATCTCTTCTTTAGTAGAAGCGTAGATTCTGGACAATTCCCTTGAAAATGGTTATTAACGATTATAAAAATTTCAAAGATATTTGGTTTTTTCTCAAGAATTAGTAGGTTTCTAAGGAGATCATTTATGCTTTCTTCTTGCTTTCTCTGGATTCTGTTAAACACACTTAGCTCACGGTCCCCAATAAGACGAATATAGTAATTTAACTGATTATTTAAGTAATAAGCTTTTATTCCCGGCATATAAGTAGTTCCCAAAATTATATTTTTTTCGTTAATAATCTCCGAAACTATATCTTCTTTAAACCAGGAGTTATCGCGTAATTCTATCACATATTTATACTCTGGAGGGAGTTCGTTAAATAATAATTTTAATTGATCAGAATGTTTTTCAGTGAACTTAAACCACGGAGGAAATTGCAATAAAAAGGCTATTAACTTATCTTGCAACGGAGATAATTGAGAAAAAAACTGAGAAATTAGGTAATCAAGATCGGAATCGTTTAAATTGTGAGTAATTTTTTGCCATACTTTAACAATAAACCTGAAATTCGATGGTACTTGCTCACTCCACTTTTGAACTGTTGAAAATTTAGGAAGACTGTAAAAAGTAGTGTTTATTTCAATAATGTCAAAAAATTTTGCATAAAAACCAAGTCTATTGTGTGATTCGAGCAGTTTTGGATAAAAATTACCCTTCCAATCACCATAATCCCATCCAGCACAACCAAGACTTATTTTAGTCATCCAAGTTCACTAGCTCAATTTATTAATAAATTTCTAAAGTTGTTATCATATTGATTAATGGCATTTAATAAAATAAATTACCTTTATAAAAAATTAATAGCTTAGAAAAGTTTAATAAAAGAAAAAGAGACTATTTATATAAGTTCATTACTGCTAAAGGAAAATCTCAAATATAACCTTAGAAATTAATTAAATAATTAGAACAAAAAAATATTAATAATTTGATAAAAGGTGGGCGGAAATTAGTATAAATTGGGAACGTGCGGAGTTAAACCCAGATAAAGCTCAAAAGATAGAAGGGAGGGTTTTATTAGACTTAAGGGCCAAAATCAACGAGTTAGAAAGAGAACTTGCAAAGTCGAAAGAGGATTTTGCAAAAAATAAAGACCTATTAAAAGAAACTCAATATAAACTAACTGGTCGGGAAAAGAGCCTAGTCAAGATTAGCGAAAAGTTTTCATCAGCCAAAAAGAATTTAGATAGCGTGTCTGAAAATAAACTAAATACTGACATAGAATTAACTCGGATAAAGCCAAAACTCGAAGAACTTGAATTAAAATTAATGGAGGCCAACAACACCATCGCAAATTTAGAAGGTGAATTAAAATTTACATCAGAGAAAAATAATGAGATGGAACAGAGCATAAAGTTTAAGGACAAACAAATTGAAAATTCGAAAGAAGAAATTATAAAAAGAAAAAAAGAGATAGACATTCTTACCGAAAATAATAAAGCAAACCAAAAGGAGACGGAAGAATTAATTAAAAAATTAAATTCACTCGAAAGTAAGCTTACAGAAGTGAGAACATCGCCCAAAATTTTGGAACGAATTAGAGAAACTTTAGTTCATAAAGGTTTTATTACAGATCGTGAGATAGATAACATTTTTAAGGAATTTGAGTGATTCATAACACTCATACTCTTTAAAAAAATGGGCTTTAATACGACATTTTCAAAATTACTTATGAAGTTTGATGATTTACGAGCAAATAAATAATTTGAAGAAAATATATATTGTACATAAGAATATTAATATAAAATATTGAAATAAAAAGAAAATAAATGAAGGTGTAAGAAATATTTCTGTAGATTGGCAAAAAGCTCAGGAAAGTCCAGAAAAGGCTCAAAAAGTAGAGGGACGATTTTTATTGGACCTTAGAGCAAAAATTGATGATATAGAACAACAATTAAAGCAGAGAGAACAAAATGTTGATAACATATCTAAGGAGTTAGGTCATACAAAAGGGGAATTATCAAAATGCGAAACAGAACTAAACACTGCAACACAAGAATTAACTTCTATCAAAAGTGAGTTGAGTTCTACAAATGAAGAAAACAACCAGATGCGTACGGAATTAGAAAGCTTAAAGAAAGAACATTTAGAGCTTAAAAGCGAGTATTCTATTGCAAAAGATAAGTTAGAGAAATTAGAACCTCAAATTGGGATTTTAAAAGAAGATTACGAACAAAAAGATAGGCAACTGGAAGGAGTTAAAAAAGATCTTCAACAAACAATTTCGGATAAATATGTTGAGATAGAAAGCTTAAGAAACGAGATAGTAGAGCAGTTAAACAGTAAAGAAGCTGAAATTATTCAAGCAAAGAACGATATTGAAGCAAAAAATAAAGAAATAGAAGCAATTGGACTTAAAGTTAAATCTTTAGAAGATTTTATTGAAGAAGCAAAAGGAGCACCTCAGGTTGTAGAAAAGATTAGGGAAATTATGTCAGTTAAGGGATTTTTAAGTGACAAGGAGCTCGAAGATATCCTTGCAAATAACCAAGATTAAAAATCATTCTTCTTTTATTTTTAGTTTTATCAGTTCTTTTATTCGATTTAACATTAAATTAATGAATTTCCATGGTAAAGTTAATCTGGGAGAATAAAAAAGAATTCTCTAATAATATCTCCAACCTAAAAAGTCACTATCATGCCTACTTTGAAGAATTTGATTTAAATTTTCCTAGTAATAAGAGAATTAGCAACCAAGAACGGAAAAATCTATTATTTTGGGGCGATAATTTAGAAGTTTCATACCATCTACTTAATAAGTTCGAAGAGAAAATTGATTTGATTTACATTGATCCTCCCTTCTTTTCTGGTTCTAACTACGCTATTAATGTTTTAGAGGGAAACAATATTCACGACTCAGTAGCTTATTTTGATTGTTGGAATAAGGATATCGACTCGTATTTACAAATGTTATATGAAAGGATTGTTATTTTCAGAAGGCTTTTATCAAAAAAAGGTTTAATTTTTATTCATCTAGATTGGCACGCAAGTCATTACATTAAGCTTATCTTAGACGAAATTTTTGGAAAGAATCGATTCATAAATGAGATTATCTGGTATTATTACAATAAGTATTCCGCTGGGAAAAGAAACCTCCCAAGAGCTCACGATAATATTCTGGTTTATTCTAAGTCATCAGATTTTACTTTAAAGGAACAAAGAATCCCCCGTAAGAGTCCAATTAAACAGCTTAAACGGGAGATGGTAAATGGAGTATTAAAAAATGTTAAGGACGAAAACGGTCATGTTATCTATCGAACTGTGACAGACAAAAAACTAGATGATGTTTGGAAAATACCATGCTTACAACCGGCTTCAAAAGAATGGACTGGTTTTCCTACACAAAAGCACCACGATTTGCTTGAACGGATAATTAATATTGGAAGTAATAAAGGAGATAGAGTAGCAGATTTTTTTTGTGGTTCCGGAACTACTTTAATGGTCGCCGATAAATTAAATAGAAGATGGATTGGATGTGATATTTCAAAATACTCAATCTATTTAACTCGAAAAAGAATACTTAAACTTAGAAAGATTGAACAAAATCCTACAAATGCAACAAATTTTATTGAATTTTATACCCATATTGACGAGGAAAAAAAGAAGATTATTAATTCAGGCTTTTTTGAAAAAGATTTGAAAATAAAAAGAAAGTGATTGTATTTATTTTGGGTAAATCAAATTCCATCCTAAATAGGTTGAAAGAGCCTCAGATATGATGTCTGCAACATTATTTAATGAAGCGGCTACATGGTGAGCAAACCCTTCTTTGCATAATTCTTTCAAAATATTTTGTAAATTAGGAATCTCAATAACTCCAAATCCTCCAAAAGTTTCTAAAGGGTCTTCAGTATAATTGCCCTCTACTAAAAGTGCTTTAATTTCTCCGTAGAGATCGTCTGTTTCGATCCTTAATAAAGTACAAGGCTCGGTTTTAATTCTACCTTGAATAGCTCCAAAACTAAGATCGCCACCTTTGAGATCGGAGATGATTGGATGTATTGTCATTTTAGTATCTCTAAAAAACGATTTTGGAAGATTACTACAGTGAAAAAGCACCATTTTGTTCGGATCATCGCCATAATTATTATTCCAATCTAAAATTGCTGAGGGCGTTCCAGTTGCAAGTTGTAAAATATACATACCGATTAATCCCGAAATATCAACTTCACACGCAGCGGGCACTAATCCCTCGCTAAACATGCTCATTATGGCACATGGCACAATTCCAAAATTGTCTTGAATAGAAGGCCAACACTGGAAAGCAAATCCGTCCAATTCATTTTCTAAGACCCACTTTTCTACAACCACGGCCAATTTCGCTAATTTTAATAATCCATCTTCTGGAAATGTCGTAGTTGGGGTATAATTTTTTATGAATTCAATTTTTTCTTTTACCGTTGAATCGCCATCGTTTAATCTGCTAATTTCTCCAAATATTTCGGATAGATCGATTGGTTCTATAGTTATACCATGGAATTCCAAAATCTTTTCGCTGTATCTAACGGTTTCAAAGGCGTTGGGCCTGGTCCCAATTTGCCCAAATCTTGCGTTTTTAAGTTTTTTTACAATTTTACACACACTAGCAAATTTAAGTATATCAGCTTTAAATTGTTTAGATGTAATGGAGCATGTATGCGTTTCAGTCAAAGTAAATGGAATATCATGCTGGTACAATACGCTACACACGGATATTTTTCCGCAAAAAGCATCTCTTCTAAATTTTCTCCCCATTTTCTCAATTTCGTCTGAAGAGGCTTGAATAAGAATTGGTACGTTCAATTCTGATAGTTTTAAAGTATTAACAACTCCTTTTTCATCTCCGAAATTTGGTAAGATAACTATGATTCCAGTTATGCGTCCCTTGTTCTTCGCAAAAAGTTCTGCACATTTTTTTGCATCTGAATACGTTTCTACTACTCCAAATTTAGTGTCATTTTCATTTAGAACAACGCATTCGTATCCTAGTTCTTTTAATACGCTAATAATTTCTATTCGTCCTTGTTTTGCCAGATGGTCTGGGAAAACATCTCTGTTACCGACTATTACTCCAAAAACTGGTTTCTGTTTATTTGTTTTGATAAATGACATTATTTAAAACTTCTTAAGGTAATTTTAAATTAAATAAGTAAATTCTCTTCCTGATTTAATTTTTTTCTAAAAAAATAAAAAGATTATAAATTATTATAGACAGTATAGGAAATACTTTTCCCAGGGTCTATCTCCTGCTTTATATTGTTTATTTTTTTAATAAGATAGTTTAAGTGTAGTAAAGTTGTTTTTGGTTCATATCTCCAAACACCCTTTTTATTGAATGTGAACAATAAAATTAAAGATTCGCTATTTTGTTAATAAGAAATATATGAATAGATTTGCATTTTTTGTTTAAAAATAATCATTTTAAATAGTATAAAATAGCTAATTGCAATTCAATTAGTTTTACGACGCTTTTTAACAATAATAATCAAAACTGTACCAATAACTACTATTAAGAGGAAGGTGTCATATCCTGAAATCACTGGTTCTTGTGGTTCTGAAGGTAATTGTACAATTACTTCAATACAATTTGATAATATATTTCCATAATCGTTGTACGCAACTACTATAAAGTAATATGTTCCGTCTGTGTATCCACTTAAAGGAAGCGAAAGATCGGTTGTTTCTTCCATTAAAAGTGTTAAACTACCGTTAATTTCAGTAATATAATTTAAATAATCGTATACAGAGTAATTAAGAGCTCCATCCGCGTTTGTCCACATCAAATTAAATATGCCATCATCATCAGGAGTTCCCGCATTTGTAGATAGTTCAAAACTACCGGGTGGCACATTTATTATTGCCTTAATATCTCTTTCCATATCGAATAGTGCTTCATCAACACTCTTTTGACAGCTTAATAAATCGTTGAAATAATCAGCTATCACATCTGAAATAAGAGGATAGTCTTGATGTACAGGTCTGGAAAGCGTCAAAGGTAATTGATCTGTCCAATTTTGAATCCACTCAAATCCAGAAGGAGGACTAGCATAAACTGATGATAAAGCCGGAAAGTTTGAAACTTCTGTAAGTTCTGCTTCCTGAGCTACTGAATCTCCAAGAAACTTAGTAAGATTAACAGCAGCTTCTCTTGCAGTACCTGTTGTTGTCGTTGGAATTGCCAAAAGAGCACCTCCTACTACTGAAGTTCTATAACTTGTTGCATTAGCAAAATGAGGTAATGGGCTTAGACCAAAGTCCATGTTATTATCTTCTGATAAGCCATACGCGAATGGCCATTGTCTCATAAATATCGATTCATTATTTAACCATTTACTCACTGATGATCCTTCGTCATGAACAAGACCATAGCGGGGAATAATATAGTCATTACCTTGTACCCCAGTATATTGAGGTGCTATCAACGCTTTCACGAATGTCAGTGCATCATTTACATCTTGAGTATTGACATTTACCTCTCCAGTACTAGTTATTGCATCAAGAACTCCGTTGCTTCCCACCCATTCAAAGAAGTTAATTACACCACCTTCATAAGCATCGAATTGTCCTACGTACCCAACTAAATCGGCATCAGCAGTTGTCAATAAGCCACTTTCATTGTTAAGAATATAATTTGCTGTTGCATTTAATTCCTCCCACGTATCAAAATCGGCTTCTGTCCAACCAGACATGTGCAAATCTAACAAATCAGTTCTATAGAACAATGCACCTAAAGAATTGAAATATGGATACGCATATAAGTGACCATTCCAGATTCCGGCATCAACGAGTCCAGCCACGTAATCGTCCATTTCATTGGGATCTAAATACGGGTCAAGATTAATAATCCAACCATTATCAGCAAATATAGCGGTCCAAACTACATCCAATCCAATCACAGCTGAAGTAGCGGTTCCACCTGTCATTAGAGTCTGTAAGAAAGCTAATCGTTCATTAGAACTAATACCAGTAGATACAACGGTAACAGAGGTTACTCCTGAGCCCAGTGGAGAGGCTAGAAAATCGTCAGTGACATTTACGACTCCAGGCATTTGTTGATCAGTAACATAAATAGTTAAACTAATTGCTTGCGAACTTACTGGTTTTGAATGTAGCTTTATAGGAAAGGAAAAAAATGTTGGCGTTATTAACAAAACGAGACTAGTAAGCACAAAAAGTGCTTTTTTGTTATATTTTGTCATGTATATTTTTACTTTTTTGAAGTTTCTCTTTTTTTGGTTTTCATAAATTTATCAAACTTACAAATAAGTAAATCGGAGAAAAAATATGAGACGTAATCTTTTAAATCTTATCCTAAAATGTCAAAAGTCCAAAATAAAAAATGCGTGATAAAAAAACGTACTAACCATAATTTAATTTTTAGAATTAAGATAAAAGAGTCCATTATTAAACTTTTTATTCAAAACAGCAATAAGTATTACTTAAAAGTTAAATTGGTGAAATTGATGATAAAGATTGCAGAATCCATATTAGACGCTTATACTCCACTTTTGGGGTTAAAACTTATCACTAAATTAAAAGAAAAGACTCAAAAATTTTAGGGTAACTTCAATTCATATTTTTACTACTTCCTATAATCTACGCGGGGAAGTTTTTCTATCGGATAAGGGAGTTTGGCATCATTAGGGATCGGATCGATATAGAAGTGCCGGAAATCAGAGTTCTGCATTCGACAGAATGTGCTTCGGTGATCAAACGCTGGATGGCACACCATCGATTTCCAAATCTTCTTTAAAGGCGAGTCTCTGATATTGCCAAAAGAAATTGGTGTAAAATCACATGGAGCAATATCTCCATAAGCAGATGCATAATATTGGATATTTGCTGCAAGACACCCTATGCCTGATAAATTACCTTCTACAGAGTTTTGCCACGATTGAGATGAGAGAGGAGGTACGACTTTTTGTTTAAATATTTTAGAGGAGTAAGTATAAATCTCTTCTTGCAGTTCCTGCGTTAAAAGTTCACTCGTATTTTTTAGCATATTGCCCGTAGGTACACCATCAAAAAGAATTATGTTATGAACTCTTAATTTTTTTCCTAGTTCGTGCAATTTCTTATACATCCCTTTTTCAGTAGCAGAGCGGGTCGCATAGGAAGAAAGACCAACTAACACTCCTTTTGATTTCAACTTCTGAATACCATTGATAGCAGTTTCAAAGAGGCCCGGAATGCCTCTCAGATTATCGTGTTCCTCTGGAATTGGACTATCTATACTTACAAAGATTGAGTAAAGTCCTGCATCCACTAATTTTTGCACATTTTCATCTGTGAGTAATAATCCATTAGTGAACATAATGGGCATTGCTTTTTTCTTGTTTACATGCGAAATTAACTCGAAAAGATCATCCCGCATTAAGGGTTCTCCACCCGTGAAAGCAATTATTGTTACCCCTAGTTTTTGGGCATCGTCAATAAGTTTTTTAGCCTCTACTGTGGTGAGTTCCTCTACGCCTTCTTTGAAATGCTTCCCAGCGCTGCAATGAACACAATTAGCCATACATCGATATGTTACTGCGAAAGTCATTGCAAGAGGTGAAGGTCGTGGTAGTAAGTGAGATTTAATAAGGCCCTTAAACGCTCGGAGTTGAGGTCGGCTTCCAACAGGAGGTGCAAAAGTGTTTGCAACCATTTTTCCTTTATATCTTCCAAGAGTGTTATAATTCCTGTAAAAGTTCGCTTGTAGATAGAGCATAATAAATAGGCGTACTTTTTCAAGAAGAGGATTTAAAATACCCGTGCCTATAATTCTGCCATCTTTTAGCTTCTTGAAGCTTATTAATTTAGTATTAGCGATTTTCAAATAAACTTGATCTACATCCATTTAAATCTGCTACTCCTTCTGTTTTATTCAAACAAATTTTTAACCAATTAGATAGGTATATAATAAATTATTTAGATTGTTTGGCTTATTATAGTTTTCCCAATCTTTATAAATCGGAACTAGAAAAAAGCATTTCTGTTAGATTATGATGAGATTAGGGATTATTTTTTATAAATGTTATAATAAGATTAGCTAATTCAGGTCCTTTATCTTCTTGAACAAAATGTCCCGCTCCATTGATAGTCGTGTGTGGTTGGCCTTTCGCACCAAGTACATGCTCCTGCCATAATCTATCTCCACCTCGAGTTATGGGGTCACTATCCGAAAAAGCAGTTATAAACGGTTTATTCCATTCTCTAAACATTTTGACAGCTTTTTTATTCGCTCTATGTTCGGGATCATCACGGCTAATAGGTACTAAAGAAGGCATGATTCGAGCTCCAGCTTTATAAGAATCATCTGGAAATGGAGCGTTATATCCTTTCAAAACTTCTGCTGATAATTCGTTTGTGGTACCATTTTGAACAATCCTTCCAATATCAAATTCTTTTGAAGATCTTGAAAATTCACGCCATTTTTGAAAAGCATTACTTACCATTCCTACTCCTGTAGGCAAGCCTCCATTTGACAACATAATACGATCGAATCTTTCCTGATTTTCGATTGCCATTCTAAGTCCGATTAATGATCCCCAATCTTGACAAAAAAGCGTAATTTTATTCAGATCAAGCTGAACCATCCATTTTGTCATCCATTCAACATGTTTTTGATAGGTGTGATCAGTTTGTTTAGTAGGTTTATCTGATTTTCCAAAACCAACTAAATCTGGAGCAACTGTTCTGAAACCTGCTTCACTAATAATAAGAATCATATGCCTATATAAAAAGCACCAAGAAGGTTCGCCATGCATGAGTAGCACACATTCTTGGTTCTTTGGTCCTTCGTCTAAGTAATGTATCCTAATCCCATCAATCTCTAAATAATGAGGTTCATATGGAAAATCAGGAATGTTTTCAAACCTTTCTTCCGGAGTTTGTAATACTTTCATTCTTTAAAAACCTCTTTGATTCACAAATTATGTGTTTTAGTAGTAACTATTTTTTCGAATTTAAAAAATTTAATGGTAATGGGCCTTTCATTTCTAAAGAAAAAATTAGCTTATTTGTTCAATTTGAGTTTGTCTCTTTTCTAAGATAAAAGAACTTGAAATAATAAGAGCGACTCCAAGGATAAAAAAAAGAATAGGCATTATTCTTGAAGGTATCATCATAAACACAAAGAAATAGAGAATTGAGGGAGTTAATTGTACTGGAACATTCTGAATCGTAGCAAGGAAGCTTGCCCTACCACTTCTAAAACCTTGTGACATTTTGATAACACCTAAAATGTTTGCTATTATTAGAAGCACTGAAGATACGATAAATAGAAGAAATGCTTCGATGTTAAAATATCCCCCAAACATATTGCCTAACGACCATATGAAGGGAGTTATCCAAAAATTATTCAATGATAACATTAAGCCAGATATCAACGCTAATAAAACTGCTTTTAAATGTGGAATTTTCCCCTGAAGTATTTGAAAAACTATTGCAATTAAACCTAGTATACCGGTTGATAGAGATATTCTGATTAAAAAATTGGGATTCAACAAATTTTCTTCACTTATTTCGATAGAGAATCCACTAAGACCAATGAACGTTACAGCTATAATCATTATGAAAATAGCAACAATTTCCATGTAATTAAGTTTTTCACCGAGAATTTTAATGGATCCAATAGCTAAAATAATTAGCCCGGATGCCATCAAACCGGGAGTTATTGCAGGCCCGATTATTATTTGCGCAAAAATAAATAATATTGAACCAGTACCAAACCTAATGAATATTGCGAAAAGCCATAATGGTTCTTTAATAATAGACTTCATTAATTTTACTTCCTTTGGCATTTTGTTAATGACATGCTTCTCAAGGATTAATCCCAAATAATGTGAACATCCCCCTAATATTGCCAATAGCATTCCAATCCAATAGATACTTAGTTCCATGAGAATTTACCATCTAGATTTTTTCAAAGTCACAAAAAACAAAACTAAAATTTTTAATCCAATTCCTTAGTTGCTAATATTACTCACATCTATTATTATATTAGTTGTAATAAAAAATTTGTGGAGAAAAGTAAAATCGGGTAATACGTATGCCGCCACCACCTCCTTGTGGTAGTTTCTAAGTTTACCCTGATTTTAAGTGACAATCAAAGGGAATCATAGAATTAATTGCATGGAATCAGTTAATTTTTTTTCTAATTAATTGTACTGAAAGATATGAACATTCTTTTTATTGAAAATTTTAAACTTTATAAACAATTAACGAGCCTAAAGACGATTGGTGGGATTGAAACAAATACAAATGATGTAATACATGATCTTCGTCAAAAAGGACATAAAATCTGGGTATTAAATAAAGAAGTAAAACCCATATGGGCGCAGAAAGGAGAAGTCGACATCATTGCTGCTTCCACATTCGATCCAATTACACTTTTTCAAATTAGTAAGTTTAAGAAAAAATACAAACGAAGAGCTGCTGTAGTAATTCATGGTCATACAACAGTTGAAGACTTAGCGGGAAATTTTGTACCCGATAAACCAATTTTTGACAAAGTTTTTAAATTCTGGCTAAAACTTTTGTATAGTCAAGCACATTTATTAATTACACCAAGTGAATTTTCTAAGGAGTGTATAATAAAGATTCAAACTTCTATGACTTATCCTATATATGTTGTGAGCAATGGAATTCGTATTGAAGATTTTAAGGAAAATAAAAAATACAGGGTCAATTTTAGAAGATTTCTTTCTCAAAAATATGATATACCTGAAGATGCGGTAGTTATTATAAATGTGGGTTTAAGCTGGAAGAAGAAGGGTGTTAAAGTATTTGGGGAGATAGCTTCGAAATTTCCAGAATATTACTTTGTTTGGGTTGGACCAATAAGTAAAAACCCTGAAATTGATGAGATAACAAAAATTGATAATGTGATATTTACAGGATTCTATAATGATATTAGAGAGGCATATTATGGTGCTGATTTATTATTAAATACATCTTGGGTTGAAAATCAGGGAATTCCTTTAATAGAAGCAGCAATTTGCAAATTACCTGTTGTAGCGAGAGATTTATCCGCATTTGATTGGATTGTTCATGAATATTCCTGTTACAAAGCTAAAAATTTAGCAGAATTCATTGAAGGAATTAACAAGATCGTCTCAAATTCAAATTTTAAAAAAAATATCGTTGAAAACGCCTATAAAGATGCTGTGAAATTACATGATTTTGAAAAAATTGGCGAAAAAATCGAGAAATTGTATATTAAGGCAATTAAAGTAAAAAAAATATGGGATCATAAGCGAAATAAATAAACACTATGTATAATTTTGTAGAAATTAGAATGAATGAAAAAAAATCATGTCAATGAGCGATCAAAACCTATTAAAGTATATTAAGCAAAAATTGAAAACCTTTTGGAGTAAACCGATATTTAAATACACTATTATTATTCACTTTCTCTATTTTGTTCTTTCTACAATTCTAACTCTAGTTTTTTTCCGAAGTCAAAATGACTTTTTGGCATATTATAGAGCAGGTGAAATTGCCCTTAATGATTTCATGGAATTGTACAATCCTGATAATTATACTTGGCCATTTAGGTATTTTCCCTTAGCTGCTTTATATTTTATTCCTTTTTACTTGATGGGATTTGATTTGGGATTTATAATCTTTAATTCAATTAATTTTATTCTGAATGTTATAATCATTGTTTATCTCTATAAGGTCATTATGTTAATACGCCGAGAAGACCATGAAGATAATGATGATCGAGTTATATTCTATATTTGTATATTTTTATTGAGTATTCCTCAGTTGTTTAGTTATTTTCTTGGTCAAATAAATTTATATCTTACATTTTTTACAGTCTTTTCCCTTTATTTGTTATTAAAGTATAAACAAATAAAAATGCAGTTTTTGGCGAGCCTAATATTAGGTGTTGCCGGAATTTTCAAACCTATTACGATATTTATGTTTCCCTTTCTTATTTTAAGTCATTATAGTTATGATGAAAAAAAGTTTAAATTTAAACTCAAATGCAGCATCGTCAGGCTTATTGGTATAATACTTCCATTAGCGATTAACGGTATCATATTTATAATATATCCTACATTATGGCAAGATTTTACTGCATTAAATATTACAGGAGAAGCAAATACTTTAATCAATTTTTCATTTAGTATAACAAAATTGTTTACAAATTTCTTATTTTTCATTGAAATTCCTGCAAGTTTACTAGTTCAATATCAGTTATACATATTCCTTCCCATTTTCCTTATTTTTGGAGGCATAGGTTTCTTTATATTTATTTTTCGCCGAGTTACTCGCAATTCAGTTATTTACGGATATGTATTTGGCATCTTGATAATGTTGCTAACATATTTTGATTCTTGGAATCATCATCTATTAATTTTAACTCCATTGTTAATCATTATATTATTTGACCTACCACGAAATTCAAAAATTTCTCGAAAATATATCAAACCAGGTATAATTTTCTTTAGCTTTTTTGATATCGCATTTATGGCGCTGTTTCTCCTTACTGAACCTTTTTTCCCTTTTAATTTTGCAACGACTATTTTTCTTATACTAGTATTTATTGGACTTAGCAAGTATAGTTTGAAAAATCCAAATTTAAATGATATAAAATAATTACAGTTAAATAAAGTTAAAACGATCATTAAATAAATTTAGAAAATTAACACCAATCCAATAGACAATGGTTCAAGAATATTTTATTATTTTTATGCCAACATTTTTACTGGGAATATTACACACAGCCATTCCTTGCGAAGATAAAGCTATCTTCTTTTTCTGGTCTTTAGGTATCGCTAAAACTCCTAAAAGGAGCATATACATTTTAGCACTTTATGGGTTGGGATTAATTACAGCTAATATGATCATTGCATCGGTATCGGTATTTATTACACAAGTACCTAGATTTGTCTTCCCTGCTTATATTCCTGACCCGTTTGTTATCAATTTTTTTGGAGCTTTTACTTCTATGTTTGCGGGTATATTTCTTTTATTTTTTATCACAAGAAGAGATTATTTGCCTCACTCTAAATATTCTAAGGATATTCCAAGTTTGGATTGGGAATTAAAGAAAACACCTTATTTTTTTGGAATATTAGCGGGATTTGCACCTTGTATATTTGAATTAATTATATATTCGCAATCAGTTCAGCTATCTCTTGGGTATGGATTTATAGAAGGGTTTTTAGTTGTATTTTATTTTTCTTTAGGTACTTTTGTGGGATTATTTCCCCTTGCTCTTGCCAAACAAGGTAGTTCCCTAATTGTGAAGACAAAAAAAGACAGAAAAAACACTATTTTCTATATCATGATCCTAATCATAGTCGTTTTTAATACTATGGTTATGTTACTCTCATTTTTCCGAATTTCTGTGTTTCCAGTAGAAAGTTTTTAGCCCCTATGCAAGCAACTAACAGCATTTTGGATTTTAATCACAAAATTAAAAACCCATTAATAATTCAAAAGAATCAATATTGGTCTCATAAAATAATTTATATCAGTATTTTCATATATATTATAACTAATTATATCTTACATCAATGATGGAGAAAAGCAAATAATGGTTGATTGCAAATTCTGCGAAAACCAAAACATTTCTTTTACATGTGAGAAATGCAATTCGAGTTTTTGCATCCACCATATGGCAACTACTGAGAGTTGGTATTGTAAGAAGCACGAGGTACACTATTCAAAAGCAAGTGCTGCTGAAAAATTTTATAAGTGTACTGTTATCGAAAATAGCAAATGCCCAGAGTGTGAATCCCTTTTAAGACTAGAGAGATTATCATCTGGACAATATTATTTAGAGTGCACAGATGAAACTTGTACTTGGAATTCCTATTCAAAATCTCCGGGTTTATTTTTTCCAACTAAAGAGCAACTGGCCAGAGAAGCAACAAAATATAAATTAATTCAAGGGTATAGGCTTAACTTATGTCGTAGGACATTAAAAAGGATAATTGGAAAGGATATTTGTCCAAACTGTTTTTTAGAATTTCTAAAAAGAGCCTCAATTACTAACTTCTCAACAATTATAGAATCTTTTAAAATAAACGCTCAACAAATGGTAAAATTAATTAATCAATATATCGATGAGGATCGAATATACGGCATAGTTGATCAGAAGAACCAAATATTTTATTATATCTCATATGAAATCAGGGAGAAAATTCTTTCAAAAATTCAAAATGAGGGAATTATGAAAGTTGCTGATTTGGCTGTAATGCTTGATATGAGTTCTGAAGCAGCGATCAAAGTAATTTATAAACTAATTAGTCAATTCCAAATTAAAGGTTCGTTTTCACAAACTAAGCAATTCTACTATTCTCAAAAATATATAATGGACCAATTGGTAGAAGAAATAAATAAAAAGGGAAGAATTTCACTAGCTAAACTTTCAGAAGTTTTCGATATACCAACAGAGTTAGCAAAATCTTTCTGCGTTAATTTGATGAGGTTAAATGCCATTAACGGCTTTTTTGCCGATCGCGGAAACGAAATTATCACTTCTGACAAAATTTATAAAGAAATTAAGGAATATTCTAAGGAAGTAGGATTATATGAATTATCTAGCCTAGCAAAAAAGCTCAAAATCGCAGTGGAATTAGCGAGAAAAAGCCTGCACGAACTAATAAAATCTGGAAAAGTTAAAGGCCTCTTTACTCAGCGTAGAGAATTTATGACCCGAAAATATCTGGAGACAAAAATAAAAGAAATTGCTAGAGCTTATAGAACAATGCCTTTGAGAGAGTTATCAAATCGATTGGGCGTCACTGAGTCAAGTATAGAGGAACATCTTGCCCAATTAATTAGTAATGGAGATATTGATGGTTATATCGACTTAGGAAAAAGGATGTTTACGGCATATAGTGTTCCTCGCACTTCAGCAGGATCACCTCGGACAAAGCAAAAAAAAGCTGAACCTATTGAAGAAGGTAAAATTGAAGTCGTAAGGGACTACGATTTTGAAGGCGGGCAAGTACACATGAAAATTGTAGTACGTAACTTGAGTAGTATGGCAATAAATAATGTTAAAGTAATCCTAGATGCTCCTTCAAGCTACAAACTTAAACAACCATTAATTAACATTCCTGTTATTGAAGCTAATAATAGTAGAGGCGTAGATTTTTATCTTGAGCCTAAACAATGCGGAATATCCAATGTTGGCGGCGATGTTATTTACAAGGATGCCCAGGGCACTAAACACACGCTTCATATACGGAAAAAAGAAATTCAAATAAAATGTCCTTTAGTGTGCACCTCGATGAGTACCATAGAAGACTGCCAAACTGCAATTCAAACACTAGGAAACGATGCACGCGCGTTCTTAATCGCTGATTTAGATCCGAGATTGGCATTTAGAGCAGCGATCCGTACTTTGAAAAATTTTGATACGAGCGCTGTCACTTCTCACGAAGGTTCTGACGCCAAAGGAAATTATGAAGCTGAAGCGTGGTTTTGTTCTGAAGCAAAAGTAACAGGCGGGAGAATAATAACAAGAGTCTACGTTTCCGAAACGAGTCAGTCTTTAGAAGTAAGAGTCTGGTGCGGAAATCCAGGACAACTTACAGGATTTCTAGCTAAAGTGATTGAATTATTATTCGAGCAAATAAATATAATCCGGAAGATTAAATCTGAAGAAAGGGAAAGAACCATTGATGTAATGGCTATTACTCAGAATCTTGCTGAAGTTTCAGATTATTGCATGTTACGATGGAAAGCGCAGAATATTCGAAATAAATTACATGATACATTTGTTAGGGTAAGAAAAATTCTAGGTGATAACGAAGCAATCTTAGGAAGAATTGAATATTGGTTGACAGAATTGAATAAATATGGCAAGGACGATAAAATCAGCGATGAACACGCTGATAAATTGGTTAATGACATTGAAAAGTTCAATAATGTCATTAGTCGAGCCATCAAATTATAAATTTTTATGCTAAATATATTTATAAATGTAGTAATGAAATATATTAATAAGAAATAAAAAGAGTTGACTATTCAAATGAGTCCTATTATTAGTTTTTCTATCAATGAAAGTTTAAAGCAATTTATTAACAAATTAGTTTCCAAAAATCAATACGAAAATAAATCCAAGTTGATAAGAGATGCCTTATTACGGTTAATGTCGGATATTGAGATTTCTAATTTGGAAACTTATGGAGCCATAGGCTCAGTTGTTAAAACAATTGTTGGCAATTTGATAATTGTTGCTCCTCACGATCCAAGTGTGCAGAGAAGACTAAATAAAATCGAGAACAAATACAAAGAGCAGGTTGTAAACAAAAACCAACATTTCCAAGGTGAAAATCTTATAATCTTTATGATATTTGAAGGAGAGATTCAAGAATTTCAGAACATCGTAGTGGAAATAAATGGAATTAAAGAAATAAAGAATTTTAGATACTTGATTATAAATTAAGTATTTTATCGTTTCATCTTTCTTGATTATTTTAGTATTGTTTAATTTTTAATTACCATAAAATTAATTTTAATTCTTAATTTTATTCCTATTATTATAATTATTATTTCGAGATTTTGAGTGAATTAAAGCTTGAATCAAGTAAAATCTGATATTTATAGAAAATTACAGCAACATCTTGACACATTACCTATTGGCTATCCTGCAACAGAATCAGGAGTTGAAATAAGAATTCTGAAATTCTTTTTTTCTCCGAGAGAAGCAGAGATCGCTTTGAATATGAGATTTATTCCTGAACCTATTAAAAAAATTTATCGTCGCGTTAAGAAACTAGGGATAACTCTTGAACAATTAGAGAAGCTATTGGAGATTATGTTTATTAAAGGAGGGATTAGAAGAATTCTTTTGAAAAAAGAGGATGGAACTGATGAGATTTTGTATCAGAATTCACCGTTAGCAGTGGGAATGTATGAATACCAAGTAAAACGAATTACTAAAGAATTTTATGAAGATTTCGAACAATATATGGAAGAAGCTTTTAGAGATGAATTTACATGCACAAAAATAAACCAACTTCGTACTATTCCAGTTGAAAAAAGTATTTCTCCAGACCATAACATTGCTACTTATGATGAATTGAAGAATATATTTGAAGGTGCCGAAAAAATCGCAGTGTCTCCATGTATATGTCATAAAGGGTATGACCTTCTAAGTAAATCCTGTAATTCAATGTCAGAACGCTGTTTTACCGTAAATAATTCTGCTTTAAACGCTGTTAATCGGGGGTATGGCCATATTATTTCAAAAGATGAAGCTTTTTCGATTATTGAACAAGCACAAGAAGAGGGATTAGTGATTCAACCCGGAAATTCTAAACGACCTTCTTATATTTGTTGCTGTTGTTCTTGTTGTGATTTATTAACAAACCTTAAAAAGCTTGATCGCCCTTGGGAACTTATAACTTCAAACTACTACGCTGAAGTTGATTCTGATTTATGCATGGGATGTGAAACATGTATTGAGAGATGTATTATGAATGCTATTCAAATAGAAGATAATATTGCAATTGTGGATAAATCTCTATGCATAGGGTGTGGTAACTGTGTAGTTAGTTGCCCAGAAGAAGCAATTAATCTTCAAAAGAAAGAAAATGAACTAATACCTCCAGAAACATCTCAACATTTATTCTTAAAAATTATGGATAAAAGAGCAGAATTAAGAAGAAAGGATAAAGGTATAGAATAAATACTAATTAGGTGTTTATAATGGGTAAAAATAAATATGGTAAAGGGTATGAAAGCAAAGGAACCTTTTCGAAAGGTTCAAAAACAGGAGGATCTCCTATTCGTGGAGGAAAAGTTAAAGCGAGTCATATTTTAGTTGACAAATTTAACAGAGCTCAAGAAATATACGAAGATGTACAAGCGGGAGAAAATTTTGATACTTTAGCACGCCAGTTTTCCACCTGTTCGAGTAAAAAAAGGGGAGGAAACCTCGGAGAATTTTCTAAGGGTGATATGGTACCAGAATTTTGGGACGCTTGTACTAAATTAAAAATCGGAGAAATATCTCAACCAGTTAAATCTAAGTTTGGATATCACATTATTAAAAGGACGGGATAAATCTGTTATTTTGAATCGATAAAAACAGTTAAAATTATAATCAATAATAAATTTATATGATTAATTTTCATATCAAATCAAGAAATTTAGCCCGGTGGTGTAGTGGCCAAGCATCGGGGGCCCTGAACCCCTGGACCACGGTTCGAAAATTAATGAATTTAAATCATTTATCGAAATTCCGTGCCGGGCTATTCTCTCAAGACACTTTTTTTTTAATAGGACTCGAAAAAAAATAAAATTTGAATAAAGATAGATTTTTATTAGAGTATAACCTTATAATTTATTGGATTACACTAGCATTATTGCAAGGAGGATTCTAAAAAAAATTCTTGTTTTTTTTAATACTTTTCTAACTGAGAGTATTAAAACCCCGTGACTGAAAAAAACAAAACCCCGTTATGTAAACTAAAAAATTTGATCCTCCCTGTGTAATCCTTTTTGATAAAATGTAACGAGTTCAGTAATTGGTTTTACAAAGTATATAAACTTGAATAAATAAGATAAGATCTATTTCGAATAAAGACTCCTATTAAATAACTGTTATGAAAGCAATAATAAAGTGATAGTAAGTATTAATAAATTTTCTCAAATTGTAGATAAATCCTCTGGTAAAATTAGTGAACAACAAACTATTGAAAGGAGTTATTTCTAATCAGATCTAAACTGAGTGAAAATCTCGTGAAAATATTTATCGCTCATACCTGCGATGTAATCACGAACAATTAATGCTAAATTCCCTTGTTCTCTATTTGGTTTATAATAAGTTGAGTAATTCTCATCGTCTATGTATTCTATGTGGTCTTTGAAAATTGGTGTGTCAGGATTCTCATTTTCTAAATCTTCTAACGATCTTTCAAAAATCAGCTCAAACTGTTGAGTCAAATTTTCAATGTAAGAAGATTTAGAATTCTCGGTTTTGTACATATCTCTTCGACTGTATATCTTGTCATAGTTAAATATTTTTAATTCTTTGAAAGCTTCGAAGATAGGTTCACTGTATCCGATTTTATTGCTATGTAAACTTGTATTCAATAAATCCATTATAAGTGTTTTCATTATTTTCCGATTAGTATCGCCAAGTACATCTCTACAACTTTCAGGGATATCTGACCTTTTAATTAACTTCAACAATATTGCGTCTTCAATATCTCTCCCAATATAAGCAATGGAATCCGCAAACCTCACAGCAATAGCTTCGTATGACATGGGGATTCTTCTAATCTTATTTGTACTGAAACTTTCAAGATATTCTGCAAAGTGATCTTCCCAAGTTTTTCCATTTAATGAAACAGGTTTTAATTCTTTCTCGTTAACTTCACCGTCATGGCAAAGAACGCCATCTAATACTTGTAAGGTTAGGTTTAAACCTTTTGCGGGTTTATCGGGAAATCTTTTTTCAAGGTGAGATAACCATCTTACGCCCTGAGCATTATGGTTGAAAACTCCCATGCGATTTTTTAAACTAATGTCATTTAATATAGCTTCTCCTAAGTGTCCAAATGGCGAGTGTCCCACATCATGACTCAGAGCTATTGCCTCTATTAAATCAGTATTAAATTTTAAAATTCGCCCTATTTGTCGGGCAATTCTGGCTACAAGAATAACATGTAAGGAGCGATGCGTAATATTCGCATTATTAATTCCAAAAAATACTTGGGTTTTATCTATATAACGCGCATATGCTTTACTATGGACGATGCGATCTACATCTCTAAAAAAAGCGGGTCTAATATCTACTTCGGATTCTTCATCTTCTTCGTAATATCTTATAGCTTGAGAATCAGATATAGCTTTTTCGCCAATATCAGAATCTCTTCTCATATGTAAGGTATAAATTTTAAGGTTTTTAGGATCCACGCGATAACTCACTTGTATTTGAATAGAAATATTAAGAATATCTTATACATTTCCAAATTTTATTAATACAGCATCGTAAGGGCACTTTTCTTTACATTCTAAACAGAAATTACACTCCCCACTTCCTGTGAAGAACTCGAACGGTTCATCTAGAATTCTAATTTGTTTTGGGCAAACTTGTTCACAAATGCCACACTCTGACCTACCTACACATCGTACAGGATTTCTGGCTAATTTTAAAAATGAATATTCAGTAACTGCTGAAGAAACAGCAGCAAATGGACAAATATATCTACAATAAATCCGGGGATACCAGACCGATAGAATTATGAGTAAAGAATAAAAAATCAAGAAGACATAACCTCCGAATTCTAATGCGCCAAATTGTACGGGTAAGAAAACATTTTGAATTACATCAGGAAAGAATACAAAAATAAATTCCGATAAAGAGAAAAATCCTATTGGTTGGTCAGCGAATATACCTAATTGTGTTTTAAAATCAATGTAAAATAATATATTTGCATTTTTTGTAATCCCTAAGGGAAAAATAATAATTATTGTAATGATTACAAAGACATACTTGATGTTGAGAAGTGTTTTGTGTGTTGATATTTTGAACTTTCTTTTTTTAGTGGGTATCGCAGCACATATATCTTGTATTGCACCTATTGGACATATCCAACCACAAAATACCCTATTTGTAAATAGCAATACTAAAATTAAAACTGCTAAAAGAAAAAATGGAAAACTACCTTCTGCCATAGAAAAGAAAATATATTCTAAAATTCCTGCTCCATTAGAAAGAGGATTTCTTGGTGAGTTTAGAATGGGTAATACTTTAACGATTCCTTCTAAGCTTATAAGATTAATAGGTAAAAATATCTCAAGAATAATATAATTTACAACTAGAAACGCAGAAATCTGAACTATTCTACGGCTGATTTTAATAGAATTTTCTCTTATCTTTAACCTTTTAAATCTCAAAGATATCACACATTAAATTTTAAATTAATAAATAATTGCTGGTTAAAAAAATTGATCTTCTCAAAAGGAAATCGTTAAAGGAGAAATAAAAAAAAAGTGAAGATAGTATGGTTATGCCTTTTTAATTTTACTAAAGGATTTTTTGTATTCTTCTGGATTTCCACCAGCACTGAGATAATCAGCGTAAACTTTCAAACTCTTTAAAAATAAGTCTCCAGCCATTTCCATGATTTCTTTTTGGTCATCTAATTCAAATTCAGCCCAGAGAGTGACCAAGGTTGAATTATCTTTAGGTTCGAATATGTATCCTATTTTTTGCATGGGACTTCCTTTTTGAATGGATGTCATCTTTTCGTGGGGAATATTCTCAACTTCTATATTTGTAATATCACCAACATTCGTTTTTAAGAAATATTTTTTAGATTCGAGTTGAGTACATTCAGTTACTATAATATTCCATCGAGGTAAAGCTAAATAATCATTCAAAATCTCGTAAATTGTTTCCACAGGTGAGAGTATCTCTTTTTTTAATTCAATTATTGGCATAAAATCATCTCTATTGAAATTAAATTATCTTTAATCTATACTTAAGATTTATTATAAATTTTAAATAAAAGGAGTTGTAGCAATAGTAATGAGAAGCCTTAAGAAAATAAAATTAGAGATCAAACAACAAAAGGATTCTATTTTAAGAGTATAGTTTCTCTATTTTTAGGACTTTTAGTTGCTTTTCTTAATTTTTTATGAATCATTGTTGATAAACTAACGCATTTACTTTCTTCTCCGTGGTTAGTTATAACTAACTTAGGTTTGGGCTGTATTCTACGGAGGAACTGAGAAATTTGACTACGAGATGAATGACCACTAAATCCCTCCAATGTAAACACATTCAAGTTTAATCTTACCAGCTGGGTTCTCCCTTTTGCATTTGTGTACTGAATTTCTCGGAAACCTCGTTGTATTCTCGAGCCTAAAGTGCCGTTCACTTGATAAGACACGAATATTAATGAATTATTCTTGTCTTCTGCTAATGCTTTCAAGTATTGCACTGATGGCCCACCAATTAACATACCGCTAGTTGCTAAAATTATACATGGCCCTCCCATAATAACATCGTTTCTTTCATCATGACCTGAGACTGTAGTAAAGAATTCGCTTAAAAATGGGTTTTTTCCTTGATGTAATATTTTTTCTCTTAGATCAGAACTAAGGAAATCTGGATTTGCGGTGTGGATTGCAGTTGCTTCTGAGATTAAACCGTCCAGAAAAATAGGAACTTGATCAATAATAGCCTTAGAGATAAGTTCTTCAAGAACAATTATGAGTTCCTGCGCTCTACCTACTGCTAAAACGGGGATGAGAACTTTACCACCGCGCCTAATCGTTGAGGTTAAAATTTGCCTGAGTTCACGTTCAGAATCCTGTCTGCTGGGAATTCGATCTTGCGGTCCACCATAAGTAGACTCCACAAGTAAAGCTTCAACTCTAGGGAATTTCACAGCTGCTTTTTCGAGCAACCTAGTCTTTTGGTACTTCATATCGCCAGTGTAAATAAAGTTAAATCCGCCTTTCCCAAAATGTAGATGGACAAGCGAAGATCCTAGTATGTGTCCAGAATTGTGAAGAGTCAATTTAATATCTGGGGCGATATCCGTAACTTTCCCCCACGAAAGGGGTATCGTATGAAGTACCGCATTTTTTACATCTCTTTTTGAATAAGGCATCGGAACGCCCTCTTTTTCGCAGATCTGGACGAAATCCAGCTGTAACATGGTTGAAAGATTGCGAGTAGGAAGGGTGCAATATACTGGCCCTCTATACCCATACTTAAATAAATACGGAACCATCCCACAATGATCCAGGTGAGCGTGAGATATTATAACGGCATCCAAATCTCTTACGGAGAACTCTGGAACATCAAAATGCGGAAATTGATCGTTCTTATTCCCAACATTCAAGCCAACATCTAACAGGACATTGCTGTCTCGTGTTTGCATTAATATACATGATCTTCCTACCTCCCTAAAACCTCCTAATGAAGTTAAGCGAATATCTAAATCGTTAAAAAGAGCAGGTCTGTGAATTCGCTTCCCAATATTAAGAAGAATATCTTTTTGATTCTGCCGTTCTTTAGTCAACATTTGTCTAATTAAACTAATGGTTCTTGAAGCTAATGGAGGGGTTCTAATGGTCTTTGGCTGCCAAAAAGTATTCATCCTAATCTCTTTCAAATTTACGCCTTTTTTGCCAATAACTAATCCAGGTTTACCTGATTCTATAATGACCTCGCCACGGGTATGATCAAACTCAATCTCTGAAATTTCGGCGTCTTCACTAATTAAATTTCTAATGTAATCTTCTGTTTCAGAGGGATCTTTTCGTTTTTCTACATTCCAGCGAAAAACAACCCTTTTTCTCATAGATTTTGCGAGATCTTTCAATATTTCTGTACTTTCAATTGATTCTAGATTAGTATTTTCAGAATAAACTGCTATTTCTGGACCCTCAAACTCAATTTTTTTTACCTCTATCTCGGGAGGGAGATATTTGATAATTTCTTCTTTAATTCTTTGTAATTCTCCTTCAAAACTCATATATAGTCAATTTTCTTTATAATTCTATTTTAATTTCTTGATATAAAAATCAGGTATAATCTGATTTTCAGATTGAATTAATTGTAATAATCTGATTACAATCTCCTTTAAAATTATATACGTAGTTATATTAGTTCTTTTAATAATGGTTTTAAACAAATAGAATAATTCTTAGATATTAATACTAATACCAGAGATTAACTTTAAGAATGAATTAATTCTAATTTCTATATAATATATAAGTTAATCAAATAAAAACATTTTCATTATAGATTGTGCTATTTTGCATATCTATTGATTAATTTCATAAACTAATTTCAAAATAGAGCGTTAGAAACAAGTATGTTAAAATTAAAAATTGGTGCGATAGCTAGTGGCTCAGGTTCCAATTTAGAAGCTATCATTACCGCTTGTGAAGATGGCATTTTAAAAAACAAAGCAAGTGTGGAAGTACTTATTTGTAATAAAGCTGGTGCGTATTGTATGGAGCGAGCAAAAAATCACAATATTCCTTTTGAGTTAATTGAATCCGATAAGTTTCTTCATCTCCCAAGGGAAGAATACGATGAAAAAATGATAGAAATATTAAAAAAATATAATTGTGATTTAATCGTTTTAGTAGGTTATATGAGGTTAGTAAGCAAGATATTTATTAAAACTTTCAATGGGAATGTTATGAATATTCACCCCGCTCTATTACCAGCATTTAAAGGATTACATGCACATAGAGATGTATTAGAATACGGAGCAAAAGTCTCAGGGTGCACAGTTCATTTTGTTGATGTTGAATCGGATCATGGACCAATTATCATTCAGAAATGTGTTCCTGTATATGATACTGACACTGAAGCTACTTTAGGACCACGAGTATTAGAATGGGAGCATAAAATCTTCCCAAAAGCGATTGAACTATTTTGTGATAAAAAACTGAGTGTTAAAGGACGACTCGTTGTAATAGATGGTGATGTAAATTTATAATAGTAATTGGTTAATTATGCGGGAAATGATTTCTTTGAAAGCTCTGACCCAACTGAAAGTGTAGCGTATTGTTTCACTTAATGAAGAAGATCTTGAGTAATGAGAATTTTCATTTCCCGCTCCTTATAATTTCGAATAATCCTTAAATTTTAATCAAATCAATCATGGTTAAATAATATATAATTAACATTTTACAAGAGAAAAAGGTAAAGATGCCTCGTAGAAAGGAGATCTCAGAAATACTGAATATGATGGATAAAACTGAGAATATTAGAAACATCGGTTTTGTCGGACATATAGACCATGGTAAGACCACTCTTTCAGACTCCCTTTTAAGCGAAGCAGGGTTATTATCACCAGATTTAGCAGGTGAAGCGCGTGCTTTAGATTATTTAGAGGAAGAACAAAAGCGTGGGATAACAATGAAATCTACTAACATATCTTTATATTATGAGAAATCACTTGAAGCACACGATCCTTTCCTAATAAATCTTGTTGATACGCCTGGTCACTTAGATTTTAGTGGGAAAGTAACTCGTGCTTTAAGATTAATAGATGGAGTAGTTGTTGTTGTTGATGCTGTAGAAGAGATAATCACTCAATCTGAGACTGTAATTAAGCAATCGCTTCAAGAAGGGGTAAAACCCGTGCTTTATATTAACAAAGTAGACCGGCTTATCAGGGAATTAAAGTTAACAGATGATCAAATAAGAAAGAAGTATACTCGTATCATTAAAAATTTTAACACACTTGTTAAAAGATTCGCAGACAAACCATTTAAAAAAGAGTGGCAAGTTTCTCCAGCAGATGGAAATGTTGCATTCGGTTCAGCTCTCCACAAATGGGGTTTTACGCTAAATCTCTTGGAGAGCAATGACCTGAAGTTTTCAGATATTAGATCGCGATATCAAAAAGAAACTTACACTAAAGAAAGTTACGCCGATTTAGCGGTTTATTTCCCAGTTCACAACGCAATTTTAGAAATGGTTGTAGATCACCTCCCCAATCCCAAAGAAGCACAAAACTATAGAATTGGTAAAATTTGGGATGGTGATTTAAGTTCAGAGATAGGAAAAGCAATGATCAATTGTGATCCTAAGGGACCTCTCATAATATGCTTAAGTAAAGTACAAGCAGATAAACATAGTTTAGTAGGAACGGGAAGAATTTTTTCTGGAATGTGTTCTATGAAAGAGGAAGTATTCTTATTAAGGGAAAATAATAATGATACTATCAGAAGAACTGCTATATTTATGGGACAGAGGAGAGAACAAGTTGAACAAGTACCAGTTGGAAATATTGTGGCAATTGAAGGATTGAAACGAATACAAAGTGGAGAAACGATAATAGCCTCTGAATTTGCAAGTAAAATGATACCCTTTGAAGATGTTAAATATGTATCTACACCTGTAGTCACAGTTTCAGTCGAACCTGAATATTTACGAGAATTAGATAAAATGATAGAATTGATTGAAAACTTATTAATCGAAGACCCAAATTTAAGATTTGAAATAAACGAAGAAAATGGTGAATTTCTGCTATCTGGTGTGGGACCATTACACTTAGAAATAACTGCAAATGAAATAGAAAAACGAGGAGTTAATGTTTCAATATCTGAACCACGAGCAGTGTTTAAAGAATCATGTAGACATAGCTCTTCGATTGTGTCTGTAGTATCGCCGATCTATAAAAACTCTCTTAAAATTAAAATTGAGAGATTAGATGAAAAAACAGCTACATTTTTTCATACTCATGACTTTAGAGCAATTAAACCCGAAACCAGATTAGTAGAATTACTGAGAGAATATACCGATTTAACAGAGGCCGAAATTCAAGACTTTTGGATGTTCTATGATAATGATAATATTTTGATCTATAATGCGAATGAAGATCTGAACCAATTTTATAAGGAAACGATTATTGAAATTATTGGGAAAATTTTATCTAATGGATTTTTGTGTGGGGAAAAACTCACAGGAATTAAAATTTATATTGAAAATCTAAACATCGTAAAGTTAGATGAAGAAAACGCTTTTAATGAATTATCTACAATGTTCTACGAGGCTATCAAAAAGGCTTTAAACCAAGCTGAACTAATCCTACTTGAGCCGATATATCATACCATTATTCAATTACCACCAGATCATATTAAAAATACACTTGCTTTACTCTCGAAATATTCTGCAAAAATCAAAATTGTTGATCAGGAAAAAGATTATCAAGCTATTATCGAAATCCTTATACCAGTAAGAAATTCTATTAAATTTGCGGAAGATATCCGTTCCAGTACTTCAGGACGGGCTTTCTGGCAAAATACATTTCACGCCTTTTTAGAAGTTCCTAACCATGAAGCAAACAAATTAATTAGTGATTTACGTTTTATTAAAGGATTATCTTGGTAAACGCGAAATGTTAAATGCGCCTGCCGGGAATTGAACCCGGGACACCAGGTTGGGAACCTGGTATAATACCACTTTACTACAAGCGCAATAAATTAAGAGGTACTATTTATTAATGACGATTTGCAAATAAATTTTTTTTAATTGGTCTATTTATTTTAATAAAATTAATTTTCGTATCAAATTAACGAACAAGTATCTTTTTTGAATATAGTTATAATCAGTTTCTCCTTGATCTACAATTAAGGAGAATTAATTAGATTTTTGTACGAACTTTTAATTAGAACTTCTTTGTAGACAATTTCACTTATAAAAATATAAAATATTATATTTTTATTGTATATTAACAGGGGTTATGAGATTGATTTCAAATAAGAATAGCGAGCAAAAACCACTTGATGTTCCTGACGATATTTACCATAGTATCATAAACGATATAGTAGATACAATTGTAGAAATTGATTTAAACGGCAAATTTACTTATATAAGTCCTCAATGTTACCAAATGTTTGGATATGAACCTCGTGAAGTCATTGGAAAGAATGGATTTCAATTTATTCATCCTGACGATTTATTAAATGTAATGAATTTGATGAAAAACGCGATAGAAGATAAAAAGCATATAACATATGAATACAAGGCAAAACACAAAAATGGCAGGTACGTTCATGTTTCAGCCAAGGGAGGAGTCATCAAACGTGAAGGAAAAACTAAAATAATAGCAATTATCCGAGATGTTACAGAAAAAAAGATTACAGAAGTGAAGCTAAGAGATTCTGAACATCAATATCGCACTATTATTGAATCCATGGGAGATCCTATTCATGTTATTGATAGGGAATACAATATAATTCTAACTAATAACACTTTCAAGGAGTGGTTAACCCTATTTAATCTAACTGAAGAAGTAATTGGAAAAAATATTTTTGATGTGTTTTCTTTTTTACCTGAAAATGTATCTGAAGAATACGATACAGTCTTCAAGACGGGTAAAAAAGTAGTTACAGAAGAATTTACTACGCTCAATGATAAATCAATTTATATGGAAGTCAGAAAGATACCCATTATAAATAATAATCAAGTCGTCCAAATCGTTACTATTTTAAAAGATATAACTGATAAAAAAAGAGCGGAAGAAAAATTAAAGGAATCTGAAAAAGAATTTCGAAATATTATAGAAAATACTAAGGATGCGATCGTCATAATAGATTTTCAGGGAAAATTAATATACATCTCACCTCAGTTATCGAAATTGTTGAAAGGTAGAGAAATCAACAAAAATAGTAGATACTTTCAGTATATACATAAAGACGATGTAAAGGAATTGATTATTTATTTTAAAACTGCCATAAAAGAGAAAACATTTTCTGAAAAACCTGTTGAATTTAGAATTTTACCAAAGCACGGAGATTACATATGGTTTTCAAGTTCATCTAAAAATTATTATGATGACGAAGGGGTTGTAATTGGCTTTATTTCAACTCTAAAGGATATTACTGACAAGAAGACCGCTGAACAAAAACTAAAAGAATCAGAGCAAAAATACCGACTAATCACCGAAAATTCTAACGATTTAATAAGAGTGCTTTCTGAAGATTTTAAAATAGAATATATAAATGAAAGAACTCATCAACAAGTATTAGGTTACGCCCTTGAAGATATAGTTGGAGAATATGATATTAAGCTGAACCATCCCGAAGATTATTCTAAAATTAGAAAGTTTATGCTCAGATTATTTAAAAATGAAGAAGGAATTCATGTATCAAGAATGCGGCATAAGAATGGTAATTATTTATGGTTTGAAGTTAAAGCAAAGATGTTTAGGGATGATCAAAGAAAACAAAAATATTTATTCATTTCTCGAAATATTACAGAAAGGAGACAAACAGAATTAGCACTAATGGAATCTGAAGAGAAATATCGAAATTTGTATAAAAACTCTCCTGATGCTATATTATTGTTAAATATAAGCGGAATAATCTTGGATATGAATTCTTCTGCCGAGAGAATTTTAGGTTATAGTAAAAGTGAGATGATTGGGAGAAATTATAAAGAATTTGGTATGGTAAACTCAGATCAATTACAGACCTTAAAAAGCATGAATATACAGCTTTTCAAGGGAAAAAATCCAAAACCTATAGAACTACAAATAAAAAAAAAGAATGGTATTATAGTATGGATATTATATCAAAGTTCAATGATAAAATTGGATAACGAGATTTTTTTTGAATCAATTGCTCAAGATATAACTGAAAAAAAAAGAGCAGAAAATCTCATAATTGAAGAAAATGAGAGATTATTAGAATTAAATAAGATGAAATCTGAATTAATTTCAAGAGTGTCCCACGAATTGAAAACGCCTATAACTTCTATATTTGGTGGTACTCAAATCCTTTTAGAGGTTTATAAAGACAAAACTTGCTCAGAAGCTTTAGAATTTATCGAATTAATTAATCGAGGCGGAAAGAGATTAAAAATATTAATTGAAAATTTACTTGATGCTTCCAGAATCGAATCAGAGAAGTTAAAATTGAATCTTGAAAAAGAAAATATTGTTGAAATTATAAAGAATTGCGTTAATGACAATCGATATTTAGCAAATAAGCGAAATATGATTATAGAATTAAATATGCCCGAAGATGTAAGTATTGAAATTGATAAAATGAGAATCGAACAAGTAATCACTAATTTATTATCAAATGCAATTAAAAATACTCCTAAAAAGGGAATCATAAAAATATCGCTCGAGGAAAAAGGCGATGTTGTTTATTTCAATATAGCCGACTCAGGAATAGGCTTAACAGAGAAAGAAATGGAAAGTTTATTTTTAAAATTCGGAAAAATAGAACGATATGGTCAAAAGATGGATGTAGACATAGAAGGTTCAGGATTAGGTTTATACATCTCAAAAGAAATTATTAATTTGCACGGGGGACATATTTGGGTTGAATCCGCTGGGAGAAATAAGGGTTCTACATTCTATTTTAAACTCTTTAAAAACATGAATGAAATAGCTTCATAAATGTAAATAGAAAATAAAATTAGTTTTTACATAATTTTGATAAAAATTTATTATTCTTGTTTTTTTATAAGATGGTATGAGTATTGAGAAACCATATCATCAAAAAAATATTAACTTAAGTAAGCAGGATGCACTAATTATTGTCGATATGCAGAATGATTTTATGCCGGGGGGAGCTTTACCAGTCGAAGAGGGCGATCAGATTATTGATAATATAAATTATCTCTCTGAAATATTCAAAAAATATAATGGAATAATAGTATTGACACAAGATTGGCACCCAAAGAATCATATGTCATTTGCTAGCAGCCATCCTGATAAAAATCCCGGTGATGAGTTTCAATCCGAAGGAATTGGTCCATTTTTATGGCCAGATCATTGTGTGCAAGGTTCTAAAGGTGCCAATTTTCACGACAAACTGAAAGTAAATTTAGCTCACGCTATAATTCGCAAAGGTTATAATCCTAATGTTGATAGTTATTCCGGGTTTATTGAAAATGATAAGAAAACTGAAACGGGGTTAGCGGGATTTTTAACATCTCTCAATATCAAAAGGATTTTTGTGTGTGGTTTAGCACTAGATTACTGTTGTTACTTCACAGCACTAGATGGGATTGATTTTGGTTTTGAAGTTTATTTTTTAGTAAATTTAACTAGAGGTATCGACTTACCTCCTGGAAATATATCAAAATCTCTTCAAGACATGAGAGAAAAAGGAATAAAATTTGCTACGAAAGATAATTTAATCTAGAAATTGGAGTTTGGTAAACTCCAAATTATACCAATTCAATAATTGTAATTTAATCTTATCCAGCTCATTCCAAAAACTAATTATTAAGACAAAGAATTTTCTATAGTATCGATGAATTTTCCCTATACTAAATTACTTATAGTATGTAGCGTTAGCACAGCAAGAAGTAAGATAGCTGAAGGATTTCTTAGAGATTTTTTTTCTCGAAATGGAATGGATGTTTCGGTATCTTCCGGCGGTATTGCTTCAAACGCAAGGGATGGTATGCTCATTTCCTTAGATGCAAAATTAGTTATGAGAGATATTGGGATTGTTTTATCTGAAGATGCTAGATCGATTGACCTAAAGAAAAAACCAGAATTAATAAAACAAGCAGATTTAATCCTGACGCTAACTGAAAAACATAAAGAAGAAGTGTTAAAGTATAATAACTCAGACGATAATAAAGTCTTAACTTTAAGAGAATTTGCTGGAGAAAATGGAGATATTGAAGACCCTTCTATGAAAGGTGTTGAAGGTTTTCGAAAAGCACGTGACGAGATAAAACGTTGTATTTTTAAAGGATTGAAAAGATTTGAGTGATTTAAATGATTGATTTTATAATAATTGCAATACTTCAAGGTTTATTCGAATGGTTACCAATCTCTTCTTCTGGACAAGTTATGATAGTATCAGTTAATTTTTTTGGAATTCCTCCTGACCAAGCTTTTAGTTTAAGTATATGGGTCCATTTAGGGACAACTATCGCAGTCTTGATTAAGTTAAGAAAAGATTACATTCATATTGTTAAGTCACTACTCCCAGGGAAGTATGAAGTTGATGGAAATGATATCAAAAAAAGAAACTGGTTAATTTATGCTACAATAGGGACCGGCATAACTGCTATCCCGTTATATTTCCTTTTCAAATTTGTTATTATTGAAGGATTTGATGTAGCTCAGGGTGATGTGTTAACTTTAGTGATTTCTGGGTTTTTAATTGTCACTGGGATTGTGTTATTGACTCTTAGAAAGGAATATGGAAATAAATCGATCAATACCGTGTCAGATCGGGAACTTCTAAAGGATTCGACCATTTCTGGATTAATCCAAGGGATTGCCATACTTCCTGGAATATCTCGTTCAGGTGCCACGGTTTCTACTATCTTATTCGAGAAATACGACCAAGATCAAAGTCTAAGATTAAGTTTTCTCATGTCAGTCCCAGTAGCTCTTGCATCAATCGGAATGGATATAATCTTCGGAGAAGGATCGGTTTTTGGAACAATTGACCTCTTCACGATTTTAATTATAACAGTAATTAGTTTCATTGTAGGTTATCTCTCAATGGAAATCTTATTAAAAATCGCCCAAAAAATCAATTTTAGCTATTTCTGCATCTTATATGGAATTATTTCGTTTGTTATAATCGTTCCTTTTATGTTAAATGGATAAAATCTATAATGATCTAATAAATTCTATTAAATAACTGGATAAGGCGTTTTCTACATTTTTTATTCCTCTAAATCCAGGAAAATCGTTTAAGTCGATAAGATAAAAACGATTCTTATCTGTTAATTTTATTAAATCAAATCCAAAAATTTTAAGGTTAAGATCTTCTGATAAGATTTCGGCTAGTACTCTAATTTCTTCAGAGATTTTAAATTCCTTCCTTATAATTGTATCGACATCAATATTATTTGGCTCATTTCTTAAATATATGTAAATTGGATTTTCTCTTATAATGCCAAAAACCTTATCTCCAATTACATAAACCTTTCTTTCAAATCCATCACATTCAATAAACTTTTGAATATAAACATCATAGTATAAAAGATGTTTGTATTTATTGCAAAAAATGTCTACTTCATCAATCTCTCTAACTAGAAAATTAAATCGATTATATTTATCGTGCTGATAATGACTTTTGATTACAATTGGAATCTTGGGTAAAGTCCATTTTTTAAATATTTGAACATCAGTAATGTTGTTATTCCATGAGTTAGGAAATGAAAATCTTTTGCTAATTTGAGGATGATTTTTAAATACCTTTCTAAGAGAGTAATCAAGGGATATCTTGTTTTTACACATTAGAACCGTATCGACATTATGTAGAGTTGGAATATTATGTGTTTTTGCGTAATGAAGCAAATCAATAGAACAATCGTTTCTCACCTTGACTATAATTAAATCTGCTTCTTTAATCGGTTTAGGCATTCTGGAAAGGTTAAAAAACTTTTGAGTGGGATCGTGGAAGTGCAAGTTAACATCAGATAAATTTTTAAGCCGGTTTATAACGCCTTTTACAATTTCGTGATCTTCCCTAGCTGAAAAAACGACGTTTCTTATCATCAATTAAAATTAAAGAAGCGCAGAATGTTCTTAAATTTTCCCTCAATACATACCTTCTTTTTCTATTAAAAATTTTGAAAAATAATCACATTTTTAATAAAAGGGGATATAAATTTGAAAGAAAAAGCATTTAGTAAATTTCTTCGAAGACAAGTGTTATTAATTGGATTGCTCTACATGGGAGATTATCTCTTCTTTTTCTTCGAGCAAAATTATTTCAATACTTTCTTAGATCACGTACTTTTTTTACCAGAACTATACATTTCGGTTATGGTCTCTTTATCTGCTACAATGGGCTTAATAATAATGATTGTATGGGGTATAGTAAGTGATAATACAAGATCAAAATATGGAAGAAGACGGCCCTATCTACTTTTAGGGGTTGTTGCAGGTATTGCAATGATGTTTTATGGATTGTCATTGAATTACTACTTGTGTTTAATAATCGATGTTTTGATTATTGGCATTGCTTCAAATGCATTTCTTGTAGCTGAAAGATCTCTTATTCCAGACACAGTAGAAGTTGAAAATAGGGGGAGAGCAAATGGTATCATTAATTCAGTTAGCTATATTGGATTATTAATTGGTGTAGCATTTTTATTGCTAGGAAATGAATTATTTGGGATTCCTGATCCTCGCCCAGGTGCTACAGGAACGATTATTACACAGGAGGGCCATCTAATATTATTGTCCATGGGCGGACTTCTTTTTGCTACAGTTGGAATTATAGGATTTTTCTTTATAAAAGAAAAAGCTGTTTCTGAGCTGCCCGAGAAAAAAAAGTTCTTTAAGGAGCTCAAGCAAACTTTCAATATAGCAGAGCTAAAATCACAAAAAGAATTCTTTAAAATTGTTCTTGCACTTGTAATCTTCCAATCCGGAATTTCTTCCATTATGCCATTCTTATTTATTTTTATTTTCGACCAAGGGCTTTCAACTCTACAGCTGTTATTAGGAATCGTAATTGCTTTTCCATTTGTATTCATCGCAACGATTTATTTAGGTAGATTGTCTGATAAATTTGGTAGAAAAAGATTTGTACCCTTATCTCTGACTATAGTAAGCGTTGGATTTTTAATAATGCCTTTTGCTTCGGGTAATTATATTCTATTTATGATTGGTTTACCATTCGTGTTAGTTGGTGTATTAGCGTTAGTAACACCTTTGAATGCGTGGTCTCAAGATTTGTTACCCGAGGATAAACGTGGAAAATTTACAGGAATACTAAACATTGTTAATACAGTTTCACAGATTATTGGTTCCTTCGCAGGAGGCTTAGTTGCCACATTATTTGGTATTCCTTGGATTTTCTTACTCGGTCCCGTCTTTTTTCTAGCCTCGATTCCGGTATTTTTTAAAGTAGAAGAAACTGTAAATTTATGAATATAATATTATTCTTTTTTTTTATTTCTGTTGTGACTCATCATCGTAATTCAAAATTGAACCATTTAATACTAAGAAATTTAATATCTTTGAGATTTTGTATTTCAAATAATAACCATACTCTTAAATGTGTCAGAATGCTAATATATCGAAGTTCTATGTATAGTATATTTTGAAATCTTTTAAATAATATCAACTAATTAATGAAATATTATGGCGAATAAAATCAACATTTGTCTTATTGGTGTAGGAGATGTTGCAAGTGCTTTAGTTCAAGGAATTGAAAAATATAAAAAGCATCCAAATGAAATTATTGGTTTATTACCAGAAATTACTCAGTACCAAGTTTCTGATATAAATTTTGTTTTAGGTTTTGATGTTAATTCAAACAAAGTGGGTAAAGATCTAAGTAAAGCGATTTTTACTGAACCAAATTGCAATATGAATTTCTTTGAACCTGAATATCTAAACGCTCCAGTGCTAAAAGGGCCAATATTGGATGGTTTAGAGAGTAATATAAAAAATATCGTTCCTACAGATAATAACCAGCCCATATCTAATGTTATGGAAGAGATGAAAAAGAAAAATGTTGATATTGCAGTGATCTTACTTCCTACGGGATGTCATAAAGCTGTAAAGTTTTATGCAATGGCAGCTCTTAGTGCGGGTGCTTGTGTTGTTAATGGGATGCCGTCTCATGTAGTTAAAGATCCAGAAATCGTAAAAAAAGCCGAGGATTTAAACCTCTCGCTTATAGGGGATGATGTAAAATCTCAAATTGGAGCCACTATTATCCATCGCTCATTAACAAATTTATTTCCTATGAGAGGAGCTGTTCTTGATCGCACCATTCAGCTGGATTGGGGGGGGTCCTCAGATTTTTGTAACTTGTTAACACCTCAACCTAATGGAAATCTTGTTTATGAAAAAGGAAAACGTCAATCTAAAACTGAAGCAGTTGTCGCTAACCTTCAAAATAAGGAGGAAGTTGAATGTCGAGTGTCTGCTGTCGATTACATTCCATTCTTGAAGAATCAGAAAGAGGCGTACATGAGACTCGAAGGTCGAATTTTCGGTGGTGCTCCAGTAAGAGTTGATATTACGATGTTCGTAGAAGATGGAAATAATTCTGCAGGAATTTTAGCAGATTGTATTCGAGTTTCTAAAATTGCTAAAGATCGTAGAATTGGAGGGATTTTACAATCTGCATGTTCTTTTTTTAATAAACATCCCCCAGAACAATTAGATGATTATATAGCAAAAAAGAGACTTTTAGAATTTATAGAAAATCGACGCGAAAGGTAAATTCAGAGTCTGCATACTACTTTTGTGTTTTAAATAGATTTAAATATAAAGTGGATCATAATGATCATAATGATCATAATTAGATTACTAGTGGGTGCTTGAAATGAAGGAGGAAAAAAAAGAAAAATTTATTAAAGTCATGGTAACCGAGAATCTATACAAGAAAATCGATAGATATTCACATTTACAATTACAAACTAAGTCTAAATTTATTAGGTCTGCAGTAAGGAAGAGGATTGCTGAAATAAATAAATCAATTTATCCTAACAAAACGGATCCACCACTTAAAAAGGATCGTGTTAGTAGGCGTGATGTTTTAAAAGAACTGAACGATTCACAATCCACTCATGAGAAAAGAGAATATCTAAAGAAGCCAAGTGAGGAAGAACTGAAAGAACGAGAAAAATTGCTTGAACAGAGGAAGAAGGAATTAGAAAAAGAATTAAATAATATAGAAAAGGCATTAACAAAGCAATAATCGGGTTATCTTTATTAGATATTTATATTGAAACCTTTAAGAGGAATATATATCCAAAAAGCCAGCTCATACTGCCAAATGACTTTCCATTAAAATAGGAATCGAAAGGTAAATTCCGAGTTTCATTTCAAAGTAATTTTTTTGAAAAAAAAAACCTAATAAGTTTATATTCAAAATCGTCTAATTATTTCATAATATCTTTAATTCAATTAATAAAGGGGATTTAATATGGAAGATAATCTAGAATTAGATTTTAAAAATCTGAAGATCCAACATATTTGTTATATATCTCAAGAACCTGAAAAACATGCTAAGATGATGGAATCGCTATTTAACATGCCTAAATTTGAATTTTCTGAAGATTTAGATCATCCTGCCACATATCGGGGAAGAGAGACGAAATTTTCAATAAAAATAGGCGTAAGTAGATGCTTATCCACATCAATTGAGATTTTTGAATGGCTTAAAGGCGATTCTGTATATAAAGAGTTTGTGGATTCTCAGAAAGAAGGATTCCACCATTTTGGAGTGTTTGTTGAAGATTTAGATAAATATGTTGATAAGTTCCAAAAAGAAGGAATAGATGTTGTGCAATCAGGCATGTTTCCACCAAAGCTAAAATATGCTTACATGGATACAGTAAAGATATTTGGAGCTGTAATTGAATTAATGGAAATAGTGAAAAGAAAGAAAAGGTAATAACAGTGATTTTGATGTAATCTGTTAGATTTTCGACTAACTCTTAGCTTTAAGGAAGGCTTTTTGATACATTTCCCTTATATTTATTACATTATAAATATGATCTGATATTAAACTTACTCCTTCTGGAATACTATTAAAACTTGGAAAATCATTAATATCTACTATATATGGGCCTTTATCAGTTAGAATGTAGTCTATTCCAAAAACGGACATTCCAAGTTTTCTTCCAAGCCGAATAATCCTTCTTTTGAATTTTTCTTCTACCGGAACTCGAATGTGCATGAGATCCAGTGGTGATAATCCACTTAATCGTTGTAAACGATTATGAGATGTAATCGAAACAACCCAGTTACCTATTACATATATTTTATAAATAATATCGTGTTCTCCTAAATATTCTTGGAAAAATAGGGTGTTTTCATCATGGTTCTTAGTTAATTCGTTCAACTCTGTTGGATTTTTAGCAATTCCAACAATTCTATCATTTTTTGGCAATCCAGGTATATTATGAGCATCTAGTTTTATGATGATATCAACACCTTTAAGAGAAGCTTCTAACGCATCAATTTTAGAACTAAATAATCTCGGAATGTGAATTTTTTTATCATCATTTTTAATACTACTAAAAGTATCAATTCTACTCTCACAAATTTGAACAGACTTTAAATCATTTAGGATAGGAATATCTGGACAAACTCCATTAATAATATTATAAATTCTTTTGTTTGCTTGTTGAGTTGTAAGCTTTACGATTAAAAAAGATATTGGATATTTTTTTAATTTTTTCTCTAAATATTTTGCGTTAAAGGATGTAAATCCATTTTTCATTAAATTTACTATGGTTATATTATAATTCTTCAATAGGAATTTCTTGATATTTTCCATTACTTCAAGATCCCTATTACAAATGGCTCCAATATACTTCCTTTTTATATTATTAGCCATTTAAAAAACCCGTCTAATTTGATTTCTTAAAAACAAATTAAAATATATAAATGTATTGATTAATTCAAGCAATTCTTTTAAACTAACTTAGAATTATAGTAATCATTAATAAAAATTATTCAATTTTCGTCGGTTGTTTAAATTTTAGGTGAGCCCTTTGATAAAAATTGGTTTGATTACAGATAGATATCACTTAGAAAAAAAATTAATCCAATTTTTAAATTATTGTAAGAGTTTAGCAGAAATTTCTTTTTACATAGAAGAGGATTACTTTTTGGATTTCTCAAATTATGATTTTGATGAAAACATATTTTTTGTGAAAGCGAAAGGAGATTTAATAATTAACTTAGTCAAATTAATTGAACAAGAAACAAAAATTCCAGTAATAAATTCTTCAAGGAGCATTTCACTCGCTTTTAATAGATTTTTAAACAGCGTCTTTTTGAGAAAGGTAGGAATTCAAATTCCTGATTTTACTTTAAATCCCATAGGAATTTCGCCTTCTTACAAAGAATATATTATGAAGAATATTATTGACCAAAAAAATTACGCATTTAGTCCTCAAATTCAGAAAAAGGGAGGTTTCTTGAAGGTTACCGATATGCGGGCTATAGAGGAATCCAGCGGCATCAAACCTAAATATACACATGTATATTTTCAAGATTTTGTTAATAGTAAATGGGAGTACAAGGTATATCTCATTGGAGACGATATATTTTACTTTAAACAAATACCTGTCTTAGTTAATCCTGATAAAATGAAATCTAGGATAAAAATTGATAAGGATGCTGAATTAACCGAAATGGCTTATAAAGCAGCAGAAACAATTGGATTGAAAATTAGCTCAATGGATTTTCTAAGATCAAAAAAGGGTGTCTATTATATGACAGATATAAATTCTTCACCCAATTTTGATTACTTAAAAAATGGTCCAAAAATAGTAGCAGATTATTTAATTAGACAAGCTAAAACTTGAAATCTTAAAAATATGAAAATAGGGATTTTATCAAAAAGAACCGGAAATTTCAGTGGAAAAATCAAGGATTATTTTGAAAGCAATGGACATCAAGTGAGTATTTATACCGCAACTAATTTATGCATTAATGAATCACTCTTGGAAAATGAATTTTACATATTAAAATCTAAACACAGGCTTTATCTTTATGCAGGTTATTTTTTAGAGACAAATAAGATTCCTGTTATTCCCAACACAAATATTAGTTATATTCATAAAGATCGAATTGAATCGAATTTTGCTATGAAAAAAGCTGGACTATTAGTTCCTTCTACATATATGGGGTATATTAATACTCTAAAACAACAATTACAAAACTCTTATTTCCCCCTTATTTCTAAACCAATTTTTGGTTCAGGAAGTAAAGGAATCAGGGTTTATAATAAAATTGAAGATTTTACTCTTGAATATGAGGAACCTCTTTATTTAGAAAAGTATATTGAGGGTACTCATTATTTAGCATACTTCATTGAGGATAATTTCTGTATTTGTGAGAAGCAACCTTTAACAAATGAACACGCCGAAACGAATTCAATAGAGTCTGATAGAGAAATTGAGGAATACTTGAGAAAATGGAAGCAAAATTGTAATCTTTTGTTCGGTCATTTAGATCTTGTAAGAGAGAACAAGACTAATAAATTATATGTGGTGGACGCAGGTACTTTTCCCGAATTTTCAAATTGGAAACATGAAATTGATCCTGTCTCAAGAGTTTGTGATTTAATATTAAAAAAATATCAAGAAATAAGGGAATAGAATAAATTTAGTTTATTAAAACAAAGGGATCATTATTAACTATCTTCTGTTTCGTGATTATGATCATGATCGTGGTCGTGCTCTTTATTGTATTCATCTACTTTTTGCATCACTGATTCCGCAGGCGTTTGTGGAATGGGCATTTTCTCGTAAACTTCAATAAATTTAACATCTTCTATTTCATCAGCCATATGGGTTTGTAAATCCATTGCAAGTCCGAATTTAAGATAAGTTAGGTTTTGGAACAAGAACATCTTAGGGATAGTGATTTCAAGAGTTTTATCCTTCAAATGATTTATTTGAAATTCACTAGCATTTTCCTTTGGAATTCCCTTAGAAACCATAAAATACTCGATTCTATCGTTAAATTGATCGATCTTATCAATTACTTCAAGATTGTAATCTACTGATTGACCTGCTAGCGGGTGATTGTAATCAATAACTACTTTTCCTTGAATAATATTAGAAACTACTCCTCTTTGACCCTTTTTATTTGTATAATCTTGACCGTATTCGGGATTCTTACCATCGTTTAATTTTCTAAATTTGGCTATTCCAATTCTTTCGATTTTTTGAGGATCTCTTTTACCAAATGCCTTAGTAGGCGGAATTCTTACAGATTTCTTTTCAAAAAAATTCAAATCCTTTAAAGTTTCGGTGAGTCCCTCGTTCAAAAACCCGGGTTTTCCTACGATTACAAATTCTGGAGTGTAATATCCTTGCTTCGCCTTTTCTTCTTCGTAAATCCCTGCTTTTTTCGCGTCTTCCTCAGAAGATACCCTAAATATTTTGCCTTTTTGGGTCCTCGCGGTCATTTTTAGGAGGACAAAATCCCCTTCCTCGAGTTTTTTACCGGCTAATTTCTTTTTCTTTTCTTCTAATACCTTAGCTTCTTCTTCTTTTCTTTTTTCTTCGTCATCAACTTCAGTAGCTTCATCAACCTTAGGTTGGTCACCTCCTGAAATATCTTCCTTGGATTCACCTAATAAATCTTTAGCGTTACTGACAAATTTTTCTGCAGTAGCCTTTCCAATACCTTTAAGTTGCGTTAAATCATCAATATTAGCATTTGCTAATTTTTCGACGGAATCAATTCCAGCTTCTAATAAAACTTCTTGCTTTTTACCAAGTCCTTTTACTTCATCTAAATTCATTACTAAAACCATAAAATTATGTTAGTTAAGCGTAAGTTACTATGATTTTGGAATTATTCATTACTTATTATTTTTTCTAAATTTAGGAGACTGGCTCGTATAAAATCCCTAAATCATCAGCATAATTTTTTACTTCATGGATTTCTTCCATTGAGGGCCTTCTGTTTATTTCTTTATATTTATGTGCAAAGTACTCTGGATGATACTGACCCATTAGATTCATAACCGCTTTTGGAAGTTCTTTAGCGACATAATCCAATATTGGTTTAGAACAGCATTCTATATGATTAGGCATTATTAGGTGTCGAATTATTATTTCACCACTTCCCTCATCATGAATTCTCTTGTGATTTCTAGCTACTACATCAAAATATTTATCAATGCCAGAATATTTTTTTCCACATTCATTATTTCCATATTTGAAATCAGGTAACCAGAAATCAATAAGGTCAATAATCAGAGATAATCCCTTGTCTGAAAGATAAAAGTTTGAATTCCAAAGCTGAGTAATGTTTGATGATTGATATTGGAAACTCCCAATAATAGTATGAATATTGGGTATAGGATCTCCTCCTACATAGTTAATATTAATAGCACCTTTCCCAACTAATTTTTCTGCGAGAGTTGCTAATTGTTTTACGTCAACTTTTTGAGCAATATCCTCGATTTTTCTTCGTTCCTTCCATTTTTGAGAAATATCGTAGTTTTGGCAGAAAACACATCCAAAATTACATCCTTGGAAGAATATGGTGCCACTCGGAATTAACGGTGCTTCCTCTCCCATATGAAGAAAAGCAGAAGAAATGTAAGAGTCTTTAGATATAAGGCAAAATCCTTTTTCACCAGCAATTCGATTAACTGAGCACTTTCTTTCACAAAATATACAACCTTCAAGGTAATTTAGCGCTAATTCTTCAGTCAAATCGATGTAATTTTTAGAAACTATAGTTCGATTTTTAATATCTTGAACAGGATTCTTTAACAACTCATTAAGTTCTACTGACTTCTCTTTTAACAATTTTTCTAGGTTTTCAATTTTATCATCTGAGTTGAATTCACAACTCAAGCTTTTAGCGATAATATATCTCGCAACTTCTTTATCATCAATAATACCACGATATCTTGGAAATCGTTTGCGAAGCTCTTCGTTGTTCCAAACTAAAGTTGAGTCTGGCCGAAGAATTCTAAAAACCATGATTAATATATATATTTTAATTTTTATAATGGTTTTCGCAATGGGAAAATCTTAACTTCACTTAAAATATTATTTGAAAATTGGAAAAAGAGTTATGTTTCAAAACTAAGCCATTTGATAATATTGGTAAGAAAACTAATATTATCTCCAGCGTCTAATCCAAAATCATCTTCAATCAGCCAATCTGATGAACCAATAGTGACACATCTTCCGCTGAAAAATTCGCTTACGACACAAACAGGAACAGTTCCAACTGCTCCTATATCGTTGTCAATAAAATATTTAAACTCCGCTTTTTCTGAAGTAACAATAATGTCTTCAATATCTTCCTCCGTAATAGTAAGGAATGTACAATTAGGAAGAACTACTTCCGTAATCCCTTCAGTTATTGGGTGGTTAAATAACTCGGTTACAAGAACATTTTGTTTATTAACCAAAAAGTGCGATGTGGATTCTTGAATTAACCCATTCCAAAATCTTTTAACCCCCGTCATTTTATATAACACTCTAATAGAACCCATCTTCATTGGAACATCTCTGTCACCTCCTTCACCCGTTGTTAGAAAAAGCCCTCCACCTTCTCCAACGTAACGTTTAATTGCGAGTAGTTCGTCTTTAGTAAATTTGTCTTCCTTACCATCTTTGGTTTGTTGAACATTACCAATAAAAAGAATATCATAGTCTTCAAGTAAATCGTAATCTATGGGGCCTTCATTCTTATCAATGTATTCAACTTCTAAATCGTCATCCCCTAAGGTAAAATCCGGAAATTCTTCGATAGATTCTTTGTGCGAAAGGTCCACAATTATGTTGTAGGTCATTTTGATGGGACTCCAAGTTCCATTATAAATTTAATTTTAACAATGAGTAAAAGTTTATTCTAAGTTGTTTAAAGTGTTAATTCTACTATTAGTAATATAATTTTTATTTTTAAAGGTTTCTAAATCGCAATAGAACTAACGCAAAGTTTAAATATTTAGAGGAGAATTTATAAAGGATCGCATAGAGTAAAAAAAGAAGATTATTTATTCTTTTATGGAAATGAATTCCTTTTCTGCGGGACCTTCTTTTTTAACAACAGCAATATCGATTCCGTTCCCACTCGCCATATCTCGAATTATGGATGAAGTAATAGCTTTAATTACAATCTCTTTTCCTTCTTTAATTGTTAAATTATCTTTAAATTTAGCTTCAAGAACACCATACGAAAAATTTTGACCACTACCAACCGCACAAAACTTTTCGGGTAAAATTGAACCATATGCTCCAATGTCCAAAAGAACAGGTCCTTCTTCTTCTGTTACCCCTCCCAGAATGAGCCCAACTTGGAATGGATACATTTTATTCTGGTATAGAATGTTAGATAACAATTTTCCAGCACTTTTTACTTTAATGGGTTTCTCTTCTTTCAACTGATATAACGAAGTTTCAGCCTTTAAAACATCAACTAAATACATTGCGTCAGCGACACCACCAGCTATCGTCATGTATAAATGTTCTTGGATTTTATGCAGTTTTTCAGCTACTTTGCTAGCAACAAAATAACTCATAGATGCCCGTTTATCAGTTCCTAAGATAATTGCGTCTTTGCATACTAATCCAACTGTAGTAGTGCCAGTTTTTAAAGTACCAGCTTCATTTATCTGAGAATTATCATTATTCATAAATCTAGATTCTGGTGAAAAAACAGATTTTGAGGGTTTAACTAAATCTTCTTTTCTCATAATTTCATTAAAAGTCTCTTATCTTAATAATTTTTTTTTAATTTTTTATAAATTGATATTTCCCCTAAATATTTGCAATAGAATCAATTTCCCATAGATATTTTTTAAGATCGACTTTATTATTCTCAATAAATTCAATCCCTTCTTTTTCAAGCAATATTTTTTGATAATCTTTACCATCTTCGGATTTTAATGCAATTTTTCCTTGTGAATTAATAACACGATGCCACGGTAAATTATATTTTTTTGTTGAAGAATGCAGCAACCATGATACTTGTCTAGCAGCTTTTGGGTTTCCTGCTAATTTTGCTATTTTACCATAAGTGAGCACTTTTCCGGTGGGAATATATTTAATTATTTTAATTACATCTTTTGTGAAATCAGTAGGAATAGGTAATCACCCTTTTATTGATTTTAATATATGTCAATCAGATTCCCTTCTTTCTTGAATAATTTTGATAAGTTCTTCTCTTCCAGATCGCTTTAATCTTCTAAGATAAGTATTTAACATTTTCCTTGTGTGATGAGGTCCGCCTTCCTCTATTACGGTCCACATTGGATCCTTTGCAGATGGAGATATTTTCATCATTTCTTTATGCCATTCGTCAAGAAGTTGTAAACCTTTTCCAACAATGTCAGGTCTGTTCTCTGCAAGGTTATTGGTCATGTGAAAATCATTTTCAAAATCGTAGAGCATGGTTTCTGGATAGTCTCTTAACCCAGTATGATACGTACGAATCAATGTCCAATTTCCAAACCTTATTGTTCGTTGACAAGTCCAAGCATTTTGGCTAATTACTAAATATTTTCTTCCAAATTCATCTCCATTTTCAAGTTGTTTGTAGATACTCTTCCCATCCCAAAAATCGGGAACATTTTTGCCTACTCCTTCAATTATAGTTGCAGCAATATCTGTAGCATAAATAAGAGAGTTATACTGTTTCTTCCATTTTTTCTGTGGCCATTTTATTATCATGGGTACCCGATTCACAATATGGCAAGCTGTTGCGTGGTCTCCATACACATTTAGTTCCCCCTGGCCTTCACCGTGATCAGAACTGATTATGAGAAGAGTATCGTCATAAACTCCTAAATTTTTAATTATATCAATGACTTTACCTACAAAATCGTCGGCATATCTTATTCCAACATCATACGCGTTGATCCATTTTGTAAAATCATTAAGATTTTCTATTTCCCGTATGCTTTGTATTCTTTTATAGAACTGAGTTAGTTTCAATCTATCAAAGCCCCCAATATCGCGTGCAGAGCGAGGTCCATAGCTATTCCTGTGTTCATTAATAATATCTTCTGTTATCCAAGAAGGAGGTGGATCCTTTTCAAAGGAAGGCTCAAACGATAAAGGGGTTCGGTAGGGTGTGTGAGGGTCCCACAAGTTTAGATGTAAAAACCAGTTATCCTTCTTCCCATTATCTTCCAACCATTTCTTTGCGAAAGGAAAGACATCATTAGCTATTTCATGACCTCTTTTACCGGGATTGTACATTTCATTCCAACCAGAGCAAAACCAGAATGCTGAATGTCTTTCTGCAAAGGGAGATATTGATACAGTATAAAATTTCGCACTTTTAAGAGTACTGATCCAATTATTCCTTAGATAGTTATCATCAAACCCTCGCTCTTTCCCAGTTAATCGCAAATCTGCTGCAGTCCCACCGTGACCTACTATTCCCGTATGAATACCAAATCTTCCTGTAAAAAGCGAAGCTCTAGAAGGTAAACATGGGGCATCTGAAGCGTAGCAATTTGTAAATAT
>JABXKC010000149.1 GCA_013375495.1 Promethearchaeota archaeon | reverse complement strand
GGAAACCATTGACTAGAATTGAATTATCAAAAACATTATTAAAGTATAGTGAAAAATATTTAGGAAAAAAGATATCAACAACCCTTTTACGCAAAATTTATTTATCAAGTAAATATTCTAAAGTAAAAGAAGATATGGAAAAAGATGCTAAGATGATGGGAAATAGTATTGCAACACAACAAGCTGTTTATGTTAAAAAAGAACAAGAAGATTAATTATAAATAAAAAAAATATAATATATATTATATGTTTTTTGTAAATAAATCACATTCTAAAAAAGATTTAATTAATTGTTTTAAAAATTTGGAAATTGATTTAGATAAAAATTTGACTAAACATGAAATTATTGAATCACTAGAATCAAAGATAAGAGAATGTAAATTTAATGATTATATTAAAAATCCAACTGAATTAATTGAATATTTAAAAAGACCAACTAGTAGACAAAAATATAATGAAAGGAAAAAACGAGAAATAATGTGTATTGCACAAAAGATAATAGAATGGTCAAAAAATAAATATTCATTTAAAATTTATGATAATATAAATCAACCTTATAATGATATAATAAGTATCT
>JABXKC010000148.1 GCA_013375495.1 Promethearchaeota archaeon | reverse complement strand
TTCTCCAATACCTTTTTCTCCAAGATAACGCTCAACAATTTGCTCTCTAACAGAAGCATCATGTTTTCCATATAGTTCAGCGGCTCTATTAAATATAGCTCTTTCTCTAACATTTTCAGGTATAGTTTTAATATTAGGTTTAGTTACATTATCAACAAAAAAAGGATGTAAAATTTTTTTAATATTTTCATGATGTTTATCATCAACGTTATCATTTAAATACTTATCAATGCCTTCATTAATATGTCTAATAGGTTTTCTTGGAATGCCTTCATTAATATGTCTAATAGGTTTTCTTGGAATAGCAATTGTAGAATGAGGTATATGTTCTAAATAATCAGTTTTACCAGTTAATATAGGGGTTAAATCACGCTCACTACAAATAGGAAAACCTTGAACATGAAAACAATAATTTTTCATTATATTATAATATAGTATAATAAAAAAAGCATAATGATAAGGATTTAAAAAAGACATTATTCAAAACCATATAAAAATGACTCAGGAGGAGAAGTATATTTAGTTAGAGTAGGATACACATATCTTATAGGTGGTAATTCTAATTGAAATGTTTCACCA
>JABXKC010000147.1 GCA_013375495.1 Promethearchaeota archaeon | reverse complement strand
ATCCTAATGTTTGAATATATGGTTTTACAAAATTTAAAACAAAAAGTTAATAAAAGATTTGCTAAACTTTTAAAAGAACTTAAAAAAGATGATTGTAATGATGAAGGTTTAAATAAGTGTAGAGAAGATTATAAAAAATATGCTACTGAAATTATGGATGAAATGAAAAATAAACCTATTCCTAATGATATTAAAAAAAAGATTAGAAATGAAAATGAATGGAAAAACAATTTTATTAATGGTTATACTGAAAAATTATTCTTTGCTTTATATTAGATACTAAAATTTTAATAAAATAAAATGTGAAAAAATACTTAAAGATAAAAATACTACTTTATAAAAGAAAATAATTTCTTATTATATATAAATGACTGAACTTGTTAATCAACTAGTAGCTAAATATGGAGGACGCACTATTAATCGTAGTGTTATTGATAGTATTATAAAAGATATTAAAAATTATAAGGAACCTACCAAGGATGAAACAGAACCCAATTTGAATATAGATAATATACTTACTAAAATTAATTCCATGAAAGATGGTAGAGGTGATGATCTTACTGATAAAACTAAAACAAATTA
>JABXKC010000146.1 GCA_013375495.1 Promethearchaeota archaeon | reverse complement strand
CCAATAACTCTTTTTTAATTTTCTCCTTGATTCTCTTTTTTAATGCTTCTTTAATGGTGTCTTCTTCAGATTTGTCATCTTCACTATTCATTTATTATTTTCACCATTTCTGATTAGCATATTTTTTGACCAGGGTTTTTACTTTTTTCTCAAATTTCTTTTGATCATTCATCATTTCAAGAGCTGCTTTCTTATTAAAGACATCTTTGGGGTTAATAAATAAACCTCGGGTGTTGAACATCGCAGTAATTGCTTGTATCACTGTAACAATAGTTTTTGATGGACTCCAGCCTCCCTTTTTTCCTACAAAATTTGGATCTACAAGCGCTAAACAAATATTTCTCTGACCAGGATATTCATGAGGTTTTGGCCAAAAATTTGGATGCCATATAGGAGTATGTAGACGTACAAAGGGCGGATGCCTGGGATAGGTTGGAGGGTATTTAATTTCCAGTTTAAACAAACCGCCTTGGTAAACGGTTCCTTTAGGACCTTTTAGTAGGACTGCTAAATGGTCAATGCTCTTTTGCTTAGGATTAAAAGGATTCACTTGAGCAATTGTTCCATTTTTAAGTAATTTTTT
>JABXKC010000145.1 GCA_013375495.1 Promethearchaeota archaeon | reverse complement strand
TTATTTAAATATATCCCATACTTATTGTCATTTGCGGTGTTTTCCAAAATGTCGTTAGTATCACTTCCCTCTAAATATGTCCCTGAGTTTGTATTATTATTTGCGGTGTTTCCCGAAATGTTATTAGTATTACTATTGTATAAAGATATCCCTGAGTCTGTATTATTATTTGCGGTGTTTCCCGCAATGTTATTAGTATAACTATTGTATAAAGATATCCCTGAGTCTGTATTATTATTTGCGGTGTTTCCCAAAATATCGTTATTATAACACAAATAATAGAATTGTATCCCTGAGTCTGTATTATTATTTGCGGTGTTTCCCAAAATTGTATTCGAATCGCAATTATCCCATAAATATATCCCGTTCCGACTATTATTGTTTGCAGTGTTTCCCGAAATTGTATTCGAAACGCAATTATCCCATAAATATATCCCGCTCCCATTAGTATTGTTTGCGGTGTTTCCCGAAATTGTATTCGAATCGCAATTATCCCATAAATATATCCCGTTCCCATTATTATTGTTTGCGGTGTTTTCCGAAATGTTGTTATTATCGCTATTATATAATTCTAGACCGCTCCC
>JABXKC010000144.1 GCA_013375495.1 Promethearchaeota archaeon | reverse complement strand
ACATATGTCAAAATTAAGAATGATTCGATTGTGGCATTCATAACAATAAGAAATGAAAATGTTGAAGATGATGACAATTTACAAAATTATAGTTTTGAATTATTTGCTTATCCAAAACGAAAAGGTTTTGGATCTGAGCTACTAAAAGAAATGCAAGATAAAAGGCAGTTTCTTATTCTCCATGTCAAAAAGACAAGCACTGATGCGATCAAATGCTACAAAAAGAACGGCTTTCAAATTAATGGAGAAAACCAGAATAACCCAAAGCATCGAATGGTATGGAGAAACAAGAATTATAACTGACTATTTCTGTAAACATTGATTAGATTAAGTTAGTGTGAACTAAATATGATTATTATTATGAAATCAAATTGACGCGACAATCAACACCCACGGCGGCTGGCCAATAAAGCTTGTGCCCGCGTAAGCGGATATCACACAAATCCCTGCATGCAGTAGGCAGGGATCCAGCTTTTTATGTTCTAATAAAGCACTTTTTTTCATTTTTTTGTTGACTATGTTTGAATCTATGTTAAAATACACGTATGTTAGCCAGCAGGCTAACGCAAGCCGCCAGCAGGCGAAGAT
>JABXKC010000143.1 GCA_013375495.1 Promethearchaeota archaeon | reverse complement strand
ACCCTGCGTGTCTATTTAGAAATGCTTAAAGTAATGACTATTAAGGACGGAAAAGTAAATTGCTATTTTGCTTAAATCTTTTTAATTTAAATCTTTTTAAAATAATATATATTAAAATATATGACAAATATTGAAGACTATTTATTTCAAATATATAATCCTACACAAAATAAAAGATTATATAATAAAATTTATTATCAAAAAAATAGACAAAGGATATTAGATTATAATATTAAAAGATATGATGATAGATTAATTAATGATGGTATTAAAATAATTAAAAAAGAATTTATAATTAAATTTAACTAACAATATTTTTGATTAAACTTTTTTCTAAAAAGTTTGTTTTTGTCTAAACTTTTTCTTAAAAAGTTTATTATGAATTTAAATTAGAATTATAATTTATACAATAATTAGTTTGTAAATGTTTATTGTAATTTTTAAATTTTATTATTTTTTTACAATTGCTACATCTAATATTACGCTTTAAATTTAATTGATATATTGGATTGAATGCCGCTTGAAGATTTATTACTTTTATACTTTTAAATCTTTTATACTTATTGATCCATAATTGTTCTTTTGATA
>JABXKC010000142.1 GCA_013375495.1 Promethearchaeota archaeon | reverse complement strand
GAATTGGGAGTACAATTTCACATATCTACACAGTGCAACGTATCTAATTCTTTATCTGCAAGGTTTTATGAAAAATTAGGAGCAGAAAGATTAATACTGGCAAGAGAACTATCCTTAGAGAAAATCAAAGAAATTAAAAGGAATCTCACCAAATCTGAAATAGAAATTTTCATTCACGGAGCAATGTGTACTTCTATAAGCGGTAGGTGCTATTTCTCTCAAGATATTTGCGGTACAGAAGCAAAATCCGCGAATCGAGGTAATTGTATACAGCCTTGTAGAAGACGGTGGTGGGTAAGGGAAGAATCTGGTACTGAATATATTTATGATGGAGTGCGATTTATGAATTCACGTGATCTTTGTACAATAGCTTATATTCCAGATCTAATAAAGGCTAGAGTAGATGCTTTCAAAATTGAAGGCAGGATGCGTCACCCTCACTATGTCGAAGTGGTTACTAAAACTTATCGTGTATCAATTGAAGATTACTATGCTGGTACGTTTACAAAAAAAAAAGCTGGAAGATGGGTAACTGAATTAAAAAAAGTTTATAATCGCGGGTTTACTCCTGGTTTTTACTTAAAGAGAA
>JABXKC010000141.1 GCA_013375495.1 Promethearchaeota archaeon | reverse complement strand
TTATCCAATAGCTAAAAGAGGTATAATATTCCATATATGTGCTTTTATATTTGTGATGTTGTATCTATTTATTATTAACTTGATTACAATTCCAACTTATTACTGGGCAATATATCCGTTAATTTTTTGGGGTGCAGCTTTAGTCATACATAATATCGCGTATTTGGTATATTATCGAGGAAGAATTGATGATAAAGGTGAAACTAAATCGCGAAGAGAGAGAGCTATTGAAAAGGAAATGGAAAAAATGCGTAAACGAATGAAGAAGTAGGAGGAAGAGTAAGTTAACATTATAATGTGGCTAGGAAAATTTTTAGATCTTGAGGAAGATATAAAAAATTTAAGATCTAGGATAAAAAAAGGATTATTTGACAGTTTAAAAAAAGATAAACTCACTCCTCTTGAATTTACAATTATAGAGACAATTTTTAACAGTAAAGAGCAATCTGGTTATGACTTGATAAATAACTTAAATAAACAGTTTGCGGGGACTTGGGAAGCTCAATCAGGTACAATTTATCCAATATTAAGAAAATTAGAGAATTTTGGTTTTTTAAAATCAAGAACCGTTAAAAGTCCAATAGGACCATTAAGAAAAG
>JABXKC010000140.1 GCA_013375495.1 Promethearchaeota archaeon | reverse complement strand
ATAGACTTTGTCAGGGGACAACAGTCCTTTGACAAACTTTAATTATAATTTGTAGCAGTACGGCGTTGCCGTGATAAAGTTTTTGGTTAATCATTTTTCGTTTTTAGATAGAAAAAATATTTTTGAGTTTTTTGTGTTATTTTTTTATTAGGGTCGGATAAATCCGACCCTAATTATTTGGTAATATTTTTAAATTTTTAATCAAATAAAAGGTTTAATCTCACTTCTTCATTAAATACCCTTTCTATTTCTCCCTTTATCTCTTCAATTATAAATTCACCGACACTGCTTTATTATATCCAAAAAAGTTTCATGTTTCCATAAATACACCTCCTCCCGTTTTTAGAGTCCTAAAAGGATGATTCAGCAAAGGTATTCTAATAGGGATTTCCCTTATTTTTCTTTAAAAACAACAAGCCCGCAACAACACTTGACAAACTAATAGGATTATACTATTATTTTTATAGTAAATATACCAATGGTATACATGGATTGGTTATAATAAAAAATGAAAAATACTATCTATAAAGAATTAAAAACAAAAATAATGTCTGGAAAACTATTGCCCGGAAGTAGTCTAGTTGAACGTGAGATTAGTGATGA
>JABXKC010000013.1 GCA_013375495.1 Promethearchaeota archaeon | reverse complement strand
ATTCACATTTTATCTGAAGAACCAAAATTTAAGGAAGGAGAAAATGTTAAAGTTGAAGTTGACAAAGAATGGCGTACTCAACTTTCTCAACACCATACTGCTACTCACATTGTAAATGCTGCTGCCCGTTTTGTATTGGGGGCCCATATTAATCAAGCTGGAGCTAAGAAGACTATGAAACATTCCAATTTGGATATTACTCATTACGAACAAATCTCTAGAGAAAATTTACTAAAAATAGAAAATAAAGCAAATGAAATAGTTGACGAAGCAATTGATGTGAATCTTTCCTTTATTCCACGATCGGAAGCGGAACAGAAATACGGGATGACAATTTATCAAGGAGGTGCAGTACCTGGAAAAAATATTAGAATTGTTGATATTCCAGGAATAGATGTAGAAGCTTGTGGTGGAACGCACTTGAATAATACTTCAGAAACTGGAAGAATTAAAATAATTAAATCTCAAAAAATTCAAGATGGTATAGTGAGATTGACTTTTACTGCAGGATCTGCAACACAAGAGCTTGAAGTAGAAGAATCTCTCATTTTAAAACAACTTGAAAAATTATTAGAAATTCCACAGAACAAACTTGTAGGTAGAGTTGAAGAATTATTAAATAAATGGAAGAACTTAAATAAATCACTTCAAACGGGAAAATTTAGTGAAAAAGACATGGTTCTGAATTCAGTTAATACTTTTGAATTGGAAATTTTAACGGAATTATCTCGAATTCTAAACACAAAAAAAGAAGATGTTCCTCTGAAGGTAGAAAAATTATATAATGAATGGAACGGTGCTAAAGTAAAATTAAAAGATGTAGAAAACTTGTTTAACGAACAATTCATGGAAAATCTTGTCAAATCAGCATTTTTATTCAACGACTCTAAAATGATTATTAAATCCTTTGAAAATCTTTCCCAAAACGATCTTAAAAATTTAAGCGTGAAAATCCTGCGTAAATCTGAAGATCTGAATACAATTTTTATCAGTAAAGATGAGAAAGGGACTACTATTATTGGAATGGTAGGGAAAGAGCTTATGAAAAGATCAGACTTCAACATGGGGAATTTTGTTAAACAAATCGCTTCGAAATACGGTGGTAAAGGCGGCGGTAAGGAAGATTATGGTCAAGTCTTTATCGCGGGTAAAGAAGTAAAAATTGACGATTTAATTAACTACATAAAAGAGAAATTAAACTTAAATTAAAATTATCGTAGCACCCATTAAGTCTTTTAACAATTTAATATATATATCTTTTCAAACTATTTTGAAAAAGCCTAGTTTTTCTTACTTCTACATATATAATTTAACTATATAGAATCTATATACTATGGCGAAATAGCTTAAAACAAAAAATAATCTTGTATTATTATAGAGAAACGAGAAAATAATAGATTAATTATGTTTGAAGAAATATTAGAAGATTTAACAGAAAAAAAGGAAGAATATTCAAAACTCAAGAGGAAATTTACCGAAACTCCGCTTGAAAAATCATTTGACATTATTATAGATCAGATTAATCTAGATGTAGTCAAAATCCTAAAATACAATAGAATTTAATGGTGAAATTTATGATGAAATTAGTATATAAAGAATTTTTTTGTCCTGAATGTGGACAATTAAGATGGTTAAAAGCTAAAAATATATGCATAGATTGCAAAGATAAAATCTTTTTAGACAAAATATCTCAATCTAGGAAAATGCGGAATATTTTTAACAAGCAAATATGCGTTTAAAAATAAGCATAATATTGTTGTATAAATTCATTTTGAAAGCTATTTTTTTTGTAGTAGAATAATAGTAAAATTTTACTAAATGTAAATTAACATTCTTTAATATAGTTTAAAATTTAATATGCATTAGAACACCTTATAGAAAAAATAATCTCATCAAGAGTAGTTGCGCTAATATGGTTAATCTCATACAAATAAGTGATTTACATTATGGTTCTGAGTTTGTACCTGAATATATGGAAAATGTTATTAAATACATTAAAGAACATTCTCCTGATGCTGTTGTATGCACTGGAGATATAATTCATAAAGGTAGAATCACTCAATTTAGGGAAGTATTACCTTATATAAAAAGAATTAGAGAATCTACAAAATTCCTAGCAGTACCAGGAAATCACGATGCAAAAAACAGTGGTATAATATTCTTTGAAAGAATTATTGGTCCTAGAAGATCAAGATTAATCCTAGATGAAAAAGATACTATAATCGTTGGTATTTGTAGCGCAAGGGATGATATCTCTCATGGAGAATGCGGGGACGAGCAATTAGACTGGTTAGGTCGCCAATTTGACAAAAATCTGGAAAATAGAGTTATGGCACTTCACCATCACTTAATACCAGTACCTCTTTCAGGCCAAAAATTTACCACCGTGAGAGATGCAGGAGAGATTCTCGAATTTACTCAATTATTTGAGCTTGATTTGGTATTAATGGGACATAGACACGTACCGCACGCATATGTCATCGGGCCGACAACATTCCTTTACTGTGGTACTTCGACTTCTAATAAAGTTAGAGCGGACGATAGTCCTAGCTTTAATCACATTATTTTAGATGAGGGTGATATCGAAGTATTTATGGTAAATTCTACAAATCTCGAAAGGAGTCTACTTTTAGAGCGAAAACTAAGTCGAACTAAGTTCGTTAGACCGCGTCGAACACGTATAGAGCATTTACTGAGCTCTGATGTATGGGATGATTAATTATGTCAAAACCTATAACTCCATTAGTAGCTGTTGATGCGGTCATAAAATATCAAGAAAATTTTATTGTTTTAATTCGTAGAAAAAATCCCCCCTTTAAAGGAGAATTAGCTCTACCAGGTGGTTTTGTAAATATAGGTGAAACTGTAGAAGCGGCATGTGTCAGAGAAGCTTATGAAGAAACGAATATCAATGTGAATATCATTAATCTTATAGGGGTATTTTCGGATCCAAAACGTGATCCCAGAGGACACAATCTCTCGATTGCATTTTTATGTGAACCTTTTACTAAAACTGAGACCCCAATCGCGAAGGATGATGCTCAATCTCTGGAAATTTTGCAAGTTTCAGAAATTGAATCTTTAAAACTAGCATTTGATCACAAAGACATAATTACTGCCTCAGGAATTTTAAAGTATTAGTCAAATAATTCCTTATAACATTCACAACAAGGAATTCCAACAGAAATGTGATTCGAGTATTCGAAATTAATTATATCTATGTTATCAACTAATCTAATTAAGTTTTCTCTTAAATCCAGAGTATTAGGGTTGGTCTTATTAGAAAATATTACTTTCAAATTTGCGCTATGATGATTCATTTTTTTGCATACAGGGCATCGATCAAAGAATTTTTCCAAAATCTTAAATTCTTCATCGTCTTCCTTTTTGGAAATATGAAAATAATCTATGGAAATATTAGGATTTAATGCTTGAACTAAATTTTTAAATACTTCTTCAATCTTACTATCTAAATCCAATAGGGATGATTCCCCAGCATATTCAATTCCTTTAGTAGTAATGAATTCGTTAATTATTTCATCTGTTACTTCTCTTATTGCTAAATCGGCTTTGGTGCCAATTAAAAGTATTGGAATACCTCTAGCGCTCTCCCTAAAAAGATTTACCCACCTAGTTAAGTCTAAAAAGGACTTATAATTAGATAAATCAACACACAATAATCCTGCACTAGCGCCTCGACAAAAATAAGGAAAAAGAAATCTAAATCTTTCGCTATCTTTTAGATCCCATATAATAAACTTAAAATGATCCCCTTCGTTAATGAAACATTCAACAGATTCAAAAGAAACGCCAATTGGACTGTTACTGTTTCTATTGCTATTAATGAATGTGGTTTTTCCTGAATTTCGTGATCCTCCTAAAACTATTTTTAGCTTATATGATCCAGGCATTTGTAATCTTAACATTCATTATTTTAAGGCATTATAAAACGCCCCATGTTTTAATAAAAATCTACGCTAAAAAATGTTTTTGTTATTTAATCTCATATAGATTACCGAAATAATCTTTTAAAAATAAATAATAGCCGTCACTGTTCTTTCTAGGGACTTTTATTAGTTTGAAATTTAATTGCTTTGCTCTTTCTATGAGTTTTTCTCGATCCTCAATTATCAGGCATATATGGGTAAATTTATCTATTTTTTTGCTATTATCGTCCGTTATAAAAACTTCAACGCTCATTTCATCATTTCCATACCTAATTATTTTTTGTTCTTTTCTAACTCCAAAAAATTGTTCAGTAAGGTCTTCAGATACAAGGAAGGTTCTCTCCCTTTTCATATCTAATAATTTGGTAAAAAAATCCTCGCTATCTTCTTCGGTATTCGAACTTACAGCAATGTGTTCTATTCTCAAGCCGATTGCCACCTTATTTTTTTATTTTTTCTCAATTGTATTACCATATTACTTAATTTAAATAAAACTTTAATACTTTTTAGTGTTTAATAATAATTAATTCTAAATAATAGAGCTAGAAAGTTAAGGGATTCGTAGATGACTGTTGTATCTGGAGAGGAATTCTTAAATAAATTATTCGCTGTTGCGTATAAGCTCTATACTATCGCTAGCACTCAATCTAATCGTTTTAAAAAAGAATGGGATGAAAATTTTGCTACCTTAAAAGTAGAACCTCACTTGGTTCGTTACATTAAAGTTGAGAAAGAAAAATTTCTGACAGACATAGATTATAGAATTAAAGCACTGAACACGATTAAAATTTCTTTCGAAGACGGATTTCATTCGATAAAATCGCTTCTATCGGCTCTTTATAACTCATATTTTGAAGATTCTGAAATTTTTCTAAGAAATTTCAAAGAGGGCGATCGAATTATTCTTAAGTATTTTGTTGCAAAAGAAATTTTAGGTAATTTAATCCAATATAATCAACTCGATCACGAAACTGTTCCCCTAAAATACAACATCTTTGCAAGAAATTATTTATTAATAAAGTTTAAAGCCCAAAAGACCACAGAAATCATCGATAATCTTAAAAAAATTAATATACAACTTAAATCAAATCAACTTAAAACGTACATGCATGAAATAGCCTCTGATGGATTTATCACTAAAGTAAAAAAAGGTAAATCTCTTTCTTATAGCTTAAAAAAAGAGTTAGAACTATCTGAAGAAGGTAAGAAGTCCTACAATCAAACTATTCGTTCATTAGTAGATTGGCCAACTTTATTTTATCGCAGCTATTACAATGTTAGGGAATTAAATGTAACCATTGATGATGATTCTATTCATCAAGAGTTCCTCAATAAAGTTTTACAAAAAGCAGCTACACAAGGTTACATAGCTTGTCACTATGTTTTTAAAAACTTAGTAGAATACTATATAAAATTAAAATAATAGTTGTATTCGTCCACTGGAAAACCTACTCAATCTTAAGTAGTTGAGAAACTTCTTGTTTTCCTAATAGGGATGTCAAACTTTTCAAGTAAGGGAATCAAGTGTTTTTTATCTTCAGAATTAGTGCCCTTCCAATCTACTATGAAATAATCAATTTCTTCTAATGTGTTGTTGGTCATCATCTTAATTAGGTTTTCGTTTAATTCTTTGATGTAATACTTTGGACAAATAAATGAAAGCGCGATGTTATTATTGGTAATTAATCTTTTAAAATTAGGTGCATAATGAGTACCACCAAATCCTAAACCAACTTGTTGATTTTTCTGCTTTTTAAAAACAAGATATTTAAATACTGAGTTAACAATAGCATTTGCTACTAGTTCACCTGCTTCCTTAATTACCCATTCCTGTTTACTACTCCCTAATTCCATAAAAATTAGAGGAATATCTAAAGTGGTTGGTCCATGATGAGTTACTTCTATATCTAAAGAGAAGTCAGGAATAGTAAATTTTTCTGTTTGTTCTCTTAATGATTCTATGCCTGCCTTATGTAATAGAGCACTAGTTTTGGATAAATCTTGAGGTTTTCCACCAAAATCCGCATTACTACTCCAATTGCCGGTTGTATGAACTAAAAATGCGGGTCGTGCAGTCACGGATGTATGCCTGCTAGCGAAAATAATTAACTCGGGTGCGAGATCAGTTCCATCAAGCTTGAGGTTTTCAAGAAATATTAGGGGTTCCGTCGTCAAACCTAAAAAGACTTGATTTTCATCAAGAAAATTATCATATTTCCCTTCTAATGATGATTTTTCTAAATTAAATATTGGATTTTCTTGCCATAAAGTACCAGTCTTTATAAAAGAATGATGTTTAGAATTCAAAAAAACTTCTCGCATATTCATGGAAGCTTTATCTTCTTCCGAATTAATTATAAAGAACTGGATTGAGTGTCACCACATTTCATTAATCTAGTTGATTAATTATGAAAACTAACATAATAAATAAAATTACAATTTTAAAAAATCGATTTTATCTTTAAAAGATATCCTTAAATATTAATTATTCACATCCGTTAATTATATACTTTTTGACAAAATTGAGAAACATCAAAAGTGAAAAATTAAGGAAATTCTAATTCTAAAAACCTTTTATATTAAAATCGTAATAAAATATTTAATGTCAATCAGTTTTTCAATTATAGCTGTCGTATCTTTAATATTTGGTGCTCTTTTTTTCCTAGTCGATTTTTATCAACGTACGCATCCTAAACTCAATGTTTCTTTAATTGCGGGCATCTCTATCTCTTATTTCTTCTTAGTTCTCCTCCCAGAAATTGCTGAAAATATACCCATACTCCCATTTGAACTTGCATTTTTCGAGTACCTATTTGTGCTGATTGGTTTTGTCTTTATTCACATTTCTGAGAAATTAATTGTACAAAAGGTTGAATCTATGTCGCAAAGGAGAATGCGTAAATTAATCAAAAAAGAAAAAACATTGCAGAATGTTGAAGAAAATATCGAAAATATATTATCTAAAGAACTAGAAAAAGATGATTTAGACGATATAGCTCTGAAGGATATAGCTCAAACAATAGCAGATTTACACATACTAGGTGAAGAATTCAAAAAGAAAATAAATCGCTATAAGGTTAAGATTCAAACAAATATTAGCGAAGATTTAAGCAATTTGCGTTTTTTTACTAATTTCTCATATCATCTTCTCGTAGGGATTATCGTAGTAGGGTTATTAGCATTTGATTTAATTGGAGGGATATTATTTTTCCTATTCGCCTGGTTTAGAGCAGTTATAACAAATAGATCTGAAAGCCATATCATATTTACTGATCTAGACATCTACGATACATACGCTGTTGATGAGAATATGACTAGAAAATATGTTCTAGCTCTTTCAAACTTCTTAGGCGTTTTAATTGGATTATTATTAGATTTAATTAGTTTTGAATACACCGAGTTATTCTATATCTTTTTTTCTTTTATTTCGGGAGTGATTCTCTACACAATTGTGAGGGAAGTACTTCCTGAAAAAGAAAAAGGTCAACCTATCTACTTTTTAATTGGGTTCATCGGTTTTACTGCGATAATTTTTACATTAAATATTTTTACAGTGATAATTTAAGTAAAAAATTCCAATTATTTTCAAAATTAAAATAAAAGCAAAAAAGTCGCAATAATTTATAAAATAAAACGACTTGATCATAACTATTCATATTGTTTAAGTTAAAATTTAAAAATATTTTAATTTATTAAAATCAAATTAATTAATTAATAGCTTCTCTAGGTAGAAAAGGAAAAAGACTATGATAAAAAAAACATTTAAGGAAATATTAGGTATTGACGATGATGATTATAAGATCATTGAGATGTTGGAGAAGGATCCGTCTATCACTCACAGTGACATAGCAAGAGAAATAGAAAAGTCTCAACCGGCAGTAGGGGCAAGAATCATTAAACTAGAGCGAAAACATTTACTGACCAAACAAGTAGGGTTTAACATAAAGAAGGTTGACATCAAAGTAGCCATAGTTTTTATATCAACCAAAGATGTCGAGTCAATTGTCAGTAAAATTTCGAAGTGCCCCTTTATCAATCATGCGTTCAAAATCTCTGGAGAGTTTAATTTACTCTGCTTTGTGGCAGCTTCTGACCTTCAAACCATCGAAAAATTAGTAGATTTATGTTTTAGAAAAGATCCAAATGTTATCAATGTAAAGACAAACATCCTAATTGATTCTGTTCATGATTTTGTAGTTCCAATTGATTTTCAGATAGAGAAATTTGATTATCATTCAAATGTTTGCGGTCCTGATTGTAATATGAATGTTAATCTTCCAAACTATAAATTTGATATAAATGAAGGGGAAAGCTAAAAAAAAGAGTCTACTCAAGACTATCTACTAATCCTTTTAATTGAGCCATTTTGAACTTACATTTTTCACCGCATCCTGCTTCTATCGTAGGAATATGTTCTTCACTTTCGAAATCTACAGGTAAAATGAAATCCTTAGCAATTTCAGTTACCATATTCATTGAAGTAGATTGAACGCTAGGATCGCTTCTAAAATGATAATTTACGATATTATCTAATTTTTCAAGTTTAGAACTCGCAAGTAAAATACAAATGTTATGAGCACCACTTAATCGAAATGCGTTCAGCATAAAAGGACAAAACCTCGCCATTTCAAGGATTTCATTTGGACGTTTAGTATTCAATTCCACGGTTGCTAAAAATAAGTCTACCTTTCTAAAATTAATCCCTGGTTGGAATTGAAGGATTCCTTCTTTTTCAAGCTTTTTTATTCTCATCCCAACAGTTGGTTGAGACCTATTAATTTTTTCTGCAATTTGAGTATGGGTTAGATTTGGGTCGTCTTGTACTAATGTAATTATTCTGCGATCGATATCATCAAGCTTTAATTTGTCTGAAATCATATCTATTTCCTAATATTAATTTTAATTCTATATTAGATAATGGTTTTACAAATTAAAAAATATACTTATATTTTATAAATTTTGATAATCGTGATCCCAATTATTTTTAGGTGTTATTACAAAAACAGTTCGTTTCTTTTCTAAAAAATAGATTAATTTCTTAAATTTAATCTATGGTAATAGCTCGTAATTTACATGCAGTTGTGCAAATATGACATTTAATGCAGTGATCTTCTCGTCCCTCTACTACAGTGCACACAGGTTCTGAATCCTTATTCAATACTTCATATATTCCTCTAAAACAAGCTTCTTCACACGAAAAAGCCTTACAGATTTTGCACTTATTAGTATCGATATGATGGAACTTATAACTCACTAATTTGCCGTTATAGGGTATATTGCTCATTATAATAGTTAAAAATGAAACTCCATATATCTCTATAGTTTATATTATATAATGAAATTTATTTAAATTGAATTAAAATACCCTTTACTAAATACATCCCCCTATGAGTAATTTTTGAATGCAAGACAGAAAAGTGCCACTTTTTGAAATCCCTAACCTCCAAAAAGGAGTATTTTTAACTCGCCCAAATCGATTTGTTAGTGAAATTAGTTATAAACAAAAAGTAAAATCTGCTCATATTCACGATCCAGGAAGGTTAACGGAGCTACTAACTAAGGGAAGCGAAGTATTATTTACGGATTCTCGTGGAAAACTTGATTATTATGTTAAAGCTGTTAAAAAAGGAAAAGATTGGATAATTATCGATACAGCAATTCATTCTAAACTTGCATTAAGAGTTTTTCCGTACCTCCCAGCAACTGCGAACGCGAAAGAAATAAGAAAAGAAGTAAAAATCGGCAAGAGCAGGATAGATTTCGTGTTAGATGGCGTTCCTCTAGAAGTAAAGGGAGTTACTCTTGTAAATGAAGATACTGCGTTGTTTCCCGACGCACCTACCGAACGAGGAACGAGACATGTACAGGAAATTATTGACAACAATGGAATGCTTTTATTTCTAGTATTCCGTAAAGCTTTTAAATTTAAACCTAACTTCAAAACTGATCCTAAATTTTCATCTAAACTATCTGAAGCTAGAAAGAAAAAGATAAAAATAAATGTAGTACAACTCAGTTTTGATGGAAAAACGATATATTTCGAGGGAACAATCCCATTAGCAGACTTTTAAGAAAGAGTTAATTTGAATGGATAGAAGGTTAATTGCCCTTTTTCTTTTTCTTTTTTCGTTTCCTGCCATGTTCTTCAGGTTCAGGGGTGATGTCCACATCAACTTCGGCTATAATAAATGCTAGCAAAATAGGTCCGGCGTTGGAATATCTAGGATCCGAAAAAGTACTAAATTTTATATCCTTCACTTTACAGTTCTTATCACTCTGCTTTAAGATCAATAAGTTTTTATTAACTTTACGCGTAAATTCTGCAGGATCTATTGTTCCTCCAACCGCAAAGACTTGGTTCATACGAACTATTTGAGGAACTGGTCTTTCTTCTTCCATAATATTTTACCAATTAAATGCTTTTTACAATAAAAATTAAATTTCTTTGTTTATAAAAACTATCGATTTAGTAACAGACGAATAATTTAATATTCAATATTTATCTCTTTAATATGATCGAATGCAGAGTACGCTGCCACAACCCCTTCTGCTACGCCTGTTATAGCTTGTTTAAACGGTGCATCTGCAACATCACCCGCAGCGAATATACCCCATACATTTGTTTCTGATTTTCTATTGATAATAATTTCTCCCTTATCATTCGTATTTACACCTATTTTTTTTGCCAAGTCTGAATTAGGAATAGATCCTATTTCGATAAAAACGCCGTCAACTTCAAGTTCTGTGCCATTATCGAAAATAACTGAATTTACAGTTTTATCCCCTTTTATTTCTGTGACATTGGTTCTATAAATGATTTCAATTTTGTGATTTTCCTCAACTTTTTTTTTATTTATAGGTTCAGCACGTATTTCTTCTCCTCGATATATGATATACACCTTTTTTACATTTTGAGATAAAAACAGCGCTTCTTTAGCCGCAGAATCGCTTCCTCCAATCACGCATACAGTTTTATCCTTGTAAAACGGGCCGTCACATGTGGCACAATATGAAACACCTCTTCCAGCAAATGTGTCTTCACCCGGAATCCCCAACTTTTTTCTTTCGGATCCTGTTGCGATAACCACACTTTTCGCCTTAAACTTTTGAAAAAACGAGTGTAAAATGAAGTGATTGCTTGTTTTCTCTATGCTTCGAATTTCGTCGGTAATATAAGGAATATGTAAGGAATTCATATGGTCTTTAAACATTTCCATAAAACCTTGGCCGCTTGTGGAGGTAATTCCGGGATAATTTTCGACAAGATGAGTTGTTGCAATCAAACCTCCAAAAATTTTACCAATAACTAACACATCCAATGCAAATCGAGCGGCATAAATTGCACAACCTATCGCAGTTGGTCCACCGCCTAAAACGATAACATCGTAAGTCTTCTCCGGATCGATACTTTCCATGTCAATATTAAACATAAAATTTCATCTCCTTTGACAATATTATTTATATTTTTTTTTTTATAAAGTCTTATTTATGAGTTCATTTAAAAGTTCCTCAGCGGTTACATCGCCTATTAACTTCTTATCTCCGTTAATAACTATAGTTGGAACGGTGGTTACATTATATTTTTCACTAATTTCAGGAAAAACCATAATATCAATAACACTTGTCCTCAATATACCCTCTGACGCTAAGGCAAACTGACTACAAATTGATACGATGGTAGAACAATAAGCACAATAATCAGTAATTAATACCTCGATATCTGTAGGATTTATTTTCTCCAAATTTTCTTTAATAACATTTTCATAATAATTAGGGGTTCCCGTAAGCACCATTAAAGCTTGCACGAAGGGTTGGATTTTTGCGGCCATTGGTGAGGCTAAATAACGAATTATTTCCTGATCTTTAGTATCTGTTAATAAGATTGTAGGGACTTGCTGAATCTTGTACTTTTTAACAAGTTCAGGATTAGCTTCAATCCTATATTCTTCTATTTTAAGCAATCCCTTAGATGCTTTCTGATATATATCCAAGACCTCCAAAAATTTTACAGATTCTTGAAGATTCTTCGATGAAGTGAAGATTTTAAGTGTAACTGGTTTCTTCAGTTTTTCAATTTCTTCTCGAATCATTCTTTTATAAACATATGATATCGGCAATTTTTTCACCTCTTCAATAGGTAATCTTAATACTTAATATTTTCTTACTCGGTGTAAAAATAAAATAAATATAACGGCACCCTATAAGATTCAAAATTAACTCTTTGGTGTAAAATTAGTATTGTACTCGTATATTTCCCCCAATAAGTGCTCGTAATATTTCCTGAGGACCTACCATTCCAACTATTGTTTTTTTATCGTTTATAATAGTATAGGGCACTCCCGAAGCGTCGTAATATTGTCCAATATCTGGATTCGCCATAATATCAACAATTATAGTTCTAATCTTCCCTTCAGAAGCAATTGCAAATTGATTTACCGTAGATACAACAGTAGGACAATATGGGCATGTTTCTGTTATCATTACTTTGATAGTTGATGGTTCAATACGATTGAGATTTTGTTTTATTGTGGCTTCATAATAATTAGGCGCTCCCGCAAACGCGAATAATGATTGGACAAATGGTTGGATTTCACCACCCCTTGGAGCTGCTAAATAACGAATTAATTCTCTACCATCATCACTAATAAATAAGATTGTTGGTACGCGTTGGATGTCATAGCGCTTAGCGAATTCTGGGTTATTATCTATAGATAATTCTTCTATTGTTAACAACCCATTTGAGTTTTCTTCATATATTCTCAGAAGTGACATAAACTGTCCACAATCCATGCAAGCTCTAATTTTACTCCCATCTGCTTCTGTTCTTTGGGACGTAAAAACCTTTATCTTTACAGGTTTAGTGAGTTTCGCCATCTCTCTTTTAATTATTTCCTTGTATTTATCGTCTTGAGCCATTATTTAAACACCTCTTCAATTTTAAATTATGCGTACATTCCTCCAAAATCTCTTTGACCTTTTGTTAATTTGTCTAATAAATCTTGAGGAGTAAACATCCCTACAATTCTTTCGCTCTCGTTCACGACAGTTAGAGGGACTCCTTGAACCTCGTACTTCCTTGCGATGTCAGGATTTAAACTAACATCAATAACCTCTGCTGTAATTTTCCCTTTAGAAACTATAGCGAATAATGTTAATACTGGAACAGTCGCAGGACAATAAGGACAAGTTGGAGTTATAAAAATCTTCATCTCTGATTTATCAATTTTTTTAAGATGAGTAAGGATTTGGTCTGCATAATATGGCCTAACCCCACTAAAATATTGAATTGAATTTAAAAAGGGTACAAATTCGGATCCTGTTGGGTGCGCTGAATAACGGATAATTTCCTTACCATCGTCGTTAACGAATAAAATAGCAGGAATTCGAGATACTTCGTATTTTATTGCTTCTTCTGGGTTTTCTTCGATAGATATCTCTTCGACGCCCAACTTATCATTTGATAAATCCTCAAGTGTTGTTAACAAATTATATGCGCCCTCACACGCCATGCACGCCCTTTCTCTTGAGCCATCTTCTTGAGTTTTGAAATCGGTAAATAATTTTAACACAACTTTGCCTTTTAACTTAGTCATTTCTCTCTTTACATTTTCAAGTTCATTTGGGGAAAATAGCATATGATCACCATTTAAATTTCTTTCTATTGTGAATATTTGAATTTACTCTTAAAATTTTTATTCGTTTAAATTATAATATCCTTCATAGATAATCGATTTTAGGATTAATTGTTTTTAATATTAGGTTTAGAATTATAAAGAATCCTAATCGCCTAATAATTCACACATTCCTACGAGTACGTGTTTAGATCTTTGTTTTTTCCCGAAAAATTTTAAAATCCAATACGCATCAGGACAATATGTGGTAATATAATTAATGTTTTCAACGCTTTCTAAGCAGCAGCAGCTATCTCGTTTATTGTAGGACTAGGACTATTCGTGTTTGTGCTATACAAAAGGGGATCGGAAATGAAAGAAAAATCAAGGTTTGCGTTTAATCAAATAGCATTTCTCCTTCATGGAGTAACGTTTGGTTACGAAAAGTCAGCAAAGGAACTCCTAGGGACGCCTGCGCTCTTTAAATATGTCGTTCCAAGAACTTACGAATTCATTGAGAAAATGATGACTATGTCGGGATTAAATATGAAAACTCTCGAAAAATTGAGTTTATCTGACGCTTTGAAAGAATTTATGAAAATGGCAGAAAAAATTGGGATGGCAGAGAAAGTAAAAATCAAATGGGAATCAGATAAATCTTTTACCGTTGAATCTATAAATTGCTCCACATCTAAAGTGAGGAGTGTAATGACTAAAGAAGAATTAACTCATGCTATATGCCCATGGGCGATTTTTGCAGCTTCAATTGCGAATAAAATAACTGGTAAAGAATTAAGAATGGAGCCTTCTGAATTTAACGAAATTGGAGCCCTTACTAAACTAACTATAATCGATTAGCTTTAAAATCTGTAAAAATATTAGAAAAAAAGGAATTAGAAACTCTTAATATAATTTTATTCTTTTTTTAACTTCACTCCCGTTCTTTGGATTCCTACTTCTTTACTTTCAGGAATGGGAGTACCACAATGGTCTTTTTTAGCCTCATTCGCTTTAAAGGCTTTTTCTAGTTCGTCCTCTAATTCTTCATCTGTAAGTTCTTTATTTGGCATATATTATAAAGAGAACCCGAAATATTTAAGGATTTTATTTATAAAAAATTGATTGATAAACCAAAAAAATAAGATTTAATGCAGATAAAAAAAAAGATAAAGTCTTAGCTAATTGTATCTATTTATTTAAAATGATCTAATACGGCCTTCTCTTTATCATAAGGGCGCCTCTCAGGAACAACAACAAACTCTTCATTTATTGTTTCATAAAAATCTGGTCGTAGATATAGATTACAATAACAGGCCCCAAATTCCTTCACATCGTCGGGAGCATAATTACAGGGACAAATTAAGTCTCTATCCAACTCTCTATTTCCTGACGCAAGTCGACATGGACAAGATTGATAGTCATAATATTTCTTATTATCTACTAAACCATTGACTAAGTCTTCAAAAGCTTCTGGATTTTTATTTAGGATCCATTTATTCTTCTGGCTAACCTTCTTTATGTACTCTTTCATACCATCTATTGTTTCCATATCCATTTTATTTTCCTCCAAGATTAACTAATTCTTCATATCTACTTGGATTATATCCTACAACGAATTTGTCATCACACACAACAAACGGATAAGATATTCTTTCCGGCTTGTATTCTTCTCTTAAAAATGTTAACACTTTTGATTTTTCACTTGGGTCAATTTTATCTACATCCACATAACGATATTTAATACCTTTCTCGTTAAGCCAAGTTTTGCACCGTTTGCACCAGCTACAGGTAGATAGGGTGAATATAGTCCATTTCTGGTTGTTGTTTTCGCCATTAACTTCTTGTGCTATGCTTTCAATAAATTCTGGGAACATAATTTTAACCTTTAAAATTTAATAATTATAATTTTTGGATTATTATTGGTTTTTTTCATTTTTAACAAGATTTTTCTTCCATTCAGGATCTATACACTCGATCGCTTCTTCTGTGAGCTTTTTTAAATCGCTTTCACACGATCTTGAGAGTATTCCTAAATGCTCTAAAGCCCTCTTGTCTCCAATTTTCATCAAACTCTCAACTATCAAAAACAGAAGGCTCTTATTTTGCTCGTTTTCATTTTTTTCTAATTCTTTTTTCAGTAAATCTACGATAACCATAGTAGCTTTAGCATCTTTAATATACCCCATAGCTTCGATAATTCTGTTTATAACTATTGGGTCTTCTTCTGAATTTAAGGCTCTAACTAATAAGTTTGTCGCCCTCCCATCTTTTAGATGCCCTATCTGCCTTGCAGCAGAGGCACGTTCCATTATCTTACCATGAAATAAATTTTTAATAGCAAGGTTATACTCGCCATCTCGAGAATTAGAATCCATTAAGTATGTAATATAAAACAAGCATTAAAATTTGATTTTTATAAATTATTAAATCCAAGCATATAATTGGTTAATATCCATACAATTTTAAGCAAAAAACATTTGATATAAAACTAAAGTCGTCTTAAATATAATCTAGATAAAAACAAATTTCGTTTAATATTACTATGCCAAAAGAAGTCATCTTAGCCTTGTCGTATTTCGATACAACTCTAGGACCTACTAATTTGTATTGTAGTTCCCCATTGAATCCTCAAGAGCACCCTGATTTAGGTCGAATTCTGGAATTTACTGAAGAAGAGGGAAATTTCATTTTTACTTTTAGAAAATACCAAACAATTAATCATATTTTTTATATTGACTCCGAATTTGCGCGAGGGGGAAAAGAACTCTTAATGATAACATATATGATAAGAGCCGCTTACTTTAAGGATGAAATTACTGATGTTTACAACTATCTTTTATCTAAAACCCCAGATCTTGAATCTTACGCCTCAGAACTAAAAAAACTTAATGAACTTACAGGGATTCTACATAGTCATAAAAATCGTGTAAATAAAAAAGAAACTCTTAGTGTAGCATCGAAAAAATTTAAAAAAGAATTCTTTAAGCTCTTTAACAAATATCTAGAAAAAATGAGTCCACAACTAGATTTATCAGTTCATTTGTTAGATAAAGGAAATTTAAAGAAGATTTACATTTTTGGACCTAGAAACGCAGGAAAAACCGAGCTCGTAAAGAATTTGGAGGTTATACAATTCCTACAATATAAAAATAACAATATGAAGAGAGATTTATCAAGTAAAATTTATGATTTTATAATTGATAACATCGAAGTTTTGACATACGAATGTATTGATGAGGATATGGATGGCAAAAAGACTAAATTGTATGAAGATTGTATAGATAATGCTCAGGGCTTCATTTTAATCTTCAATGCTTCTAATAAGGATTCTCTTAAAGAAACCATTGAAATGTTTCAGTTAGTATTAAATAAGTGCCAAGATAAGGGAGATACCATGCCAATACTTATTATTGGTAATAAATTTGACGATGAAGAGGAAATAACTTCCGATATGATTTATGAAAAATTCGATATGGAGGAGTTAAAAGAGTGTGGACTATCTATAGAATATTTTTCTATTAATGTTCTTAGTGAGAATGATGAAATTATCAATGCAATCCGTTGGTTGTTAAAACAGATGATATAAAATCTTTTTCTTACCTGAGTTAATTCAAGAGCACAAAATTATCAAATCAGTTTTTATTTTGTCTTATTAATAGGGAGATTTCCATTTTCTAAAATAAAGATCATACTTCTTTAGTAAATCCTTAGGATCTAATTGACGATTATCCTGAATAGCCTTCAATGCTTCGAGAACAATTTCAGTTTGTAACAGTTGAAATTCCTGACTTTTTAAATCGCTCGTATTGAGATATCTATGACCTATTTCGTTAGCTTTCAGTGTGTCCATCGTATTAATATTATAAATATCCATGAAATAACCGATTAGGAATGTGCCAAGCAATAGGATAGGAAAAAAAACTATTAGCATCCAAAAACTTATCTCAAAAGCTAGGGATATCAACGATATTGCACTAACGGTTGATACCGCAATGCTGTAATAGGATTGACCCAACTTTAGTCGTGACAACTGTCTTCCAATGAAGTGTGCGCTCTTCACTCTTTTTATTACCTTCGATTTTTTTAATCTTAACATAATATAATTTTAGTCGCTATTATTTTAAATTAGATAATATTTTATGTTTGAAAATTTTGTATGATTTATAATGAATTTTGGTGTAAATTTGATTTGTTATTATATCTCTTTATGAATTATTTATAGAATAGAACCTAAACTTTTTTTATAGTAGTTAGATATGTTATAAATATTATGAGTAATATGCAAGTACCAATTATAATTTCAAAAGCTGACTGCTCAAGATGCTCCGAATTGAAGGAATGGCTTCATGAAAACGATGTCGAATACATAGAGCGTGATATAGACGACGAAGAATTCGTCCATAAGTTATTACACGATAATAACTTCACCAAAACATTCTGTGACGCGGATGGGTGTATTGTAAATACGCCAGTTGTAATTATGAACGGAAAATATTGGTTTAAAGAGCTCTGGGGTATCTCAGGACTCAGAGAAAAAGAAGCTGAGAAACTGTTTGGAGTTAAATAAGTTAGAATATGTACTATTATTTTTCTTTTCTATTCTTTAAATTCTGCTAATCTTTTTATGACTTTTCTTATTGATTTTAACCCAACTTCGTCGTTTTGAACTCCTTCCTCGCCACTATCCCTACTCCATAAAGAAGCACCTAAGTTAGCTCCGAATGCACCTCCAGAAACGGGTATTATATGATTTTGTTGGTAAAAATCTAAAATGCTTCTAATGGCAATTTCTTGTCCTCCGCTTCGATCTCCCCCTACTGCAAGGGCTATTCCATACTTATCCTTAAATACATTAGGATTCTTACCCACTAATCCACGACAGCGATCTAGTACAGTTTTTAATTGTCCTGAAAGATTACCTTGAAATACTGGAGTGCCTATGAGTAAATATTTGGCTTCTTCTAATATAAGATAAAGTTTTTGAACATCATCTTCATTTATGCACCCCTTTTTCTCTCTAATGCAATAATCGCAGTGTATGCAATACTTGATTTCCTTTCCTCTTACTGTCCAGAATTCAGTGTCAAATCCAAACTTTTCTGAAGCGTATTTCAGGGCGTATTCAACTGCATAGGCAGTTCCTTGTTTTCTGGGACTCCCACATATTCCTAAAAGCAGATTCTTATTTTCCACCATAGTTACAATATAGCATATTTCTTTCTTTATTTATTATTTTTTATTTTAATTCTAAAAAATGTTTTAAATTCTTGTTTATTACATATTAAGATGGATTCACCCAAATCGAGTTTAGCAAGAATAAAGATTAAGTTTCCAGACCAACTGTGGATTTCGGAAATATTTAAGAAGTTTCGTGATGTACGAATGGAAATTGAACACTTTCTTCCTTACGATTTTGAAAACTCCATTGGAAATTCAATAATTGAAATATATCATCATAGCATCGATTTGATAATAGAGGATATCACTAACCACAAATCTGTAATTGAAATTAGTGTTTTAGAAAAAGAAGAAACTAGAGTAAAATTTAATGTAAAAACAAAGGATCCATTTTTGTTATATGCAATAATCAAATGTGGTGTTCTAGTTAACTTTCCCGTGCGAGTGAGAGAAGGATACGCTTACTGGAGGTTAGTATCAAGTAGGGAAAGAATAGACGAGCTATTAAATCTTTTTGAACAGAGGGGTATCAATTATACGCTACTTAGAATTGGTACTTCTCCTTATAGTATAGACGATGATAAGAATAAATTGACTCTCGACGAATCCACAATCTTGAATAAAGCTCTTTCTTTAGGTTTTTTTGAAATTCCAAGAAAAATTTCACTAGAGGAGTTAGCTAACGAGTTAGGGAAATCAAAATCTGCTTTATCGGTAACTCTTAGAAAGATAATTAAAAAAAAAGTAATGTTTGAAATGTAGATGTGCCTTATTCTTAGCTTTTCGTACCTCAAGATTCAAAAACATGGATCCTGCGGTTAGAGACTCTTGAAGTACTAATTTCGCTGAAGTGTCACAACTAGATATGAGAATTAATCTCCAGACTCTAAAATTTTTAAAGACATTAAAATAATTTTGATCCTATTAAAATTTAAAAATGACCCAGACTTAATGTTCATAGTTAAAATTACCTATAGAGATGTCATATATCCACAGCAATTAAAAAAAAGGATATGATAAAAATATGATTTTGCAATTTGAAACAGCTTGGGCAATCCCTTGGTATACGACTATGGTGATTCTTAACGTCGTGGGCCTGGTGTATTGTGCAATTATTTACAAACGATCCCTGATTCCAAGGGATGGAAAGGATTTAACATATCGGAAATGGATGCGAATTATGGGGATAATCTTTACGTTAGTTTCTGCATATCGAGCGATTAGTGTATGGGCTATACCATATACTTTCCGAATACCGAACACGTTAGCGGAAGTTTCATTCGCTGGGTTATTTGCATATGCAATGTTACGATTTAATGCTTATTTGCCTGCTACCGACGACACACGTGCTAATAAATTCAAGTCATTCATAAAAAAGACTCCCTATATCCTAGTAGGATGTTTAGTTCTAGCACAACCCATTGACACATGGGGGGGGATCACCCATTTTGCATTAAGGGGTGTATTCGTGGAGACATTATGGGGGATTGGGTTCCTGTCAGTACTCCCACTTGCTATTATACAACTGCGCCGTGTTCTCTCGATAAAAGATAAGGAAGCAAAAGAACGGTTACGAATAATGAAGTATTCTGCGATAATAATTGCAGCTTGGTGCGTAATTTATTGTATGTACAGGTGGATCTTTACTTTACCGTTTATGTGGATCAGTGCGTTTAATCGATTAGAAACGGGGTTACCTCTTCTTGAAACTGGCTTACAAGTGATAATTGATGCCCTTGGAATTAGAACGCGACCATCGCTAGAGTACAGCGATTGGGGGTTTAGTTTTCTAATATGGCACTCTGCCTACTTTAGCATCTGTACTTGGATTTCAATATTCTTAATGAAAGCGCCACGACCCCGGGAAATTTCTGGGAAACATAACGCTAAGCCAACGCTAATAACGCTAGCACTAATAACGCTAGCGCTAATAACGCTAATAACGCTAATTGGCTTACCAGCCGACTTTGATGAGATAATTATTCTTTTCGTATTGGGAGGCTTATTTCTCGTACCAATTGCCTACTTTTTCGTTTTGGAAATCAAAACGACTAAAGAATAAATTTTCTTTTTTTTTTTTTTTCTTTTTTTTTTAAGTTCTTGTTATCATTTTATTAATAAATAAGTTAGATTTAAGTATTTTATAATTCAAAATAAAAAATCTACGGAGGTTGATACAAAAACTGTTAAGTAAATTGAACAATTTAACAGATGGGAGTCTTTTCGAGTTTTTATGTAATCTTTTTGGAGAATAAAACGGTCATCAAACAGACCCTCCAAAAAAATTAAAAAAAAAGTAATGTTTGAAATGTAGATTTGATTCAATCTTAATAATACTCCTTAATTTGCTCTGCTAAGAATACCGCTATTTTAGAAATATCAAAAGGCCATACGTAAGAGAACTTAATATTTGGATTTTTCTTTTTTGCTCGTTCAATAGCTTCAGGTATGTCTTTTTCGGAATGTTCGCCTCCCTGAGTCATCATAGGAGTAACAACAATAATTTTATCAGGATTTAGTTGTAGGGCTTCCTCAAATGCCTCATCCAGAGATGGAGAACAAAATTCGTTAAATCCAACTACAACCTTATGACTCGTCTGATTTGAAAGAACAGTAGCTATTTCATTTGAAGTTAAATAGTATTGATCATTTTCTTTAGTTCGCGGCCAATTACGCATTTTGCTGTCCAATTCTGCGTATTGTTGTTGCATCTTTGGAGATGGTGGCCCTGGCATGTTTTCTAGCCTTGAATGGAGCATAAAATAGTCGAGAGTTTCTTTTTGAGGAAAATCATTAGGCGGCATTCCATGCATTGCAAGAACTATAACAATTTTCATTATAAATTTATTAATTTTAACTGAAGTTTAAACTTTTTAAGATTTAATTTAATTAAGTGTGAAAAACTTCGAAATTAATAATATTACACTAAAATTGGGTGAAGACCCTTCAATAACATTAAATTAAAAAGAAAAAGAAAAAAATGTTTTATAACCACTCTTCTTTTAGGATATCTCCCTGTATACTGATAACCACGAATTTGATAGGCACTTTTCTGCTTGCTCTCTTTGCACCTTCCTGTGCTAGAGCTAATAATCCAGAACAACACGGAACTTCCATGATAGCTACAGTAAGCGTATTAATCTTTGCATCGTCTATCAAACTCTTAATTTTTTCAATATAAACTTCTTTACCTTGGTCTAGTTTAGGACAAGCAATAGCAATGGATTTGGATTTTAAGAAATCTCTATGAAAATCGCCATATGAAAAACCAACACAGTCAGCAGAAATTAAGACATCTGCTCCTTGATAATATGGAGCGTTAGGATTGATTAAATGCATCTGAACTGGCCATTGTCTCAGAGCTGAAGGAAGCTTTCCACTACCTACTTCGGTTTGAGTTTCAGGTTCGTCAAAAACCATCGTTTGAGAGGAAGGACAACCACATTGGTGCGAATGCTCGGCAACAATCTGTTTTACCTGTTCTATTTCTGCTTCTTCCTTGCTTTTCAACGTCTCTAATCGTTTTTCAACCGCTTCCTCGTCAAATTCTGCAGCTTCTCTTTCAATGATTTCAAGAGCACCCGTAGGACATCCTTGTATACATGCACCTAACCCATCACAGAAAAGATCATTGACAACTTTAGCCTTTCCATCGACAATTTCAAGAGCAGCTTCAGCACAATCTACAATACAATTTCCGCAGCCCGTACATAGCTCTTCATCAATTTGAATTATTTTTCTTACAACTTTATTTTGATGTTCTATTTCAGTCATATTTAGATCAAATGGAGATGATTATATAATTTTAATTTCGAACATGTTCAAGAATATTGATTATTATGCATTAAATCCGTGGACTACCTCATTTATAGAATACGAAATTGTTTAAATAAAAAAATTTTATAAAAAAGAAAGTTCGAGTGGCACAACCCTTCTTATCATTTAACCGATTGAAGGATGCCCTAAAGAAATTAAATAGTGTAGGGGTGGTTTTGGATTATTTTCACGCGCATTCGAATCAACTGCTCGATTTCTTTTAATTGTTTGCTTTGGCTCACTTCGCAGAATGTAAAGGCACTCCCTCCCGCTCCTGCTCTGGCTGTCCGACCGATACGATGCAAATAAGTTTCCGGCACATCTGGTAAGTCAAACTGGATAACATGTGAGATGTTATCCACGTCAAGTCCCCGCGAAGCAACATCGGTAGCTACCAACACACGAGTTTTTCCTGTACGAAAGTTTTTAAGTGCATTTTGACGTGCAGATTGTGATTTATTTCCATGTATCGCCTCTGCACATGTTCCCTTCCTTTGTAAGGCCTTAACAACTCGATTCGCATCGTGCTTAGTGCGCGTAAAAACGAGTGCTCGAGTAATAGTTGAATCAGCGAGTAAATATTCTAACAATGCTTGCTTTTTTTTTTTTGTTGTAAAGAATGCAACCTGTTTAATGATTTCCAAAGTGGGCTCATTGGGAGATATATTTATTTGGATGGGATCATGCAAAATATTTTTTGCCAATTTAATTATTTCACGAGGTATTGTAGCAGAAAAAAGCAGGGTTTGTCGATTCTTTTGTGGTACCATCTTGACGATAGAACGAATATCGTTTATGAAACCCATATCAAGCATCCTATCGCCTTCGTCCAAAATCAACACCTCGACATGGTTCAGATTTACATGTCCTTGTCTCATCAAGTCGAGTAATCGACCGGGTGTCGCAACTATAATATCTACACCTTGCTGTAATTTTTTCACCTGCGGATTTTGTCCAACACCGCCATAAATGACAGTATTTTTTAGTCCAGTGTATTTTCCATACATGCTGAAACTATTTGCAATCTGGATTGCCAGCTCTCTCGTTGGTGAAAGTGCTAACACTCGTATTTTACGTATTATTTTGTAATTATTGTTGTTTATGATATTCAATTTGTCTTTGCTTGGGGTATTCATCAATCGCTGCATGGTTGGAAGCGCAAATGCTGCCGTTTTACCTGTTCCAGTCTGAGCACACCCAAGCAAATCTTTCCCCTTTAAAACTAGAGGAATTGCCCGTGCTTGAATTGGTGTCGGGTCCACATACCCTGCATCTCTTATTGCTCGTAATAATTCTGGACTTAGGTCGAGATCAGTAAATTTTATACCAATACCAACTTGATCGGACTGTAATATCTTGGTTTCTTCCGCAACTCGCTTTACTTCAAGAGCAGCGGGTCCTTTTTCTCGTTTGTGGATTATAAAGGTAATGCGATCCCCAGGGACGATATTTACATCCTCGTGTGGTTGCAGTGCAGTATGGTGTAAAAAAACATCTTCACTGTTCCTATCGGATGTTATAAATCCAAATCCTTTCTTTTCATTATACCATTTGACCGTTCCGGTCATTCTATGTGTATTTTTTATCATTTCTATTAACATTTTTCTTTCTGTTGTGGGTTTCTCCTATACCTACGCTCACCTAAATCGTCCTGCTTTTCTGTTGGAAAAAATTATGAACAGGTTTCATCATTGAAATAATTAAGTACCCCATCTCAGAAGAAGAAATCATAGTTGATGCAATTATCTAAAATGCATCTTAAATATCTTATTATTCGACGAATAAATCTTCAATCTTGAATATTTGAAAGTAATAATTACTAAAAAAAACCCCATTATTTAGTAGGAGAGAGTTTCATTACCTATATCTTTTTGGAATTTTGAAAATCTTTTATAAACATAACATTATATTAACGATGATGCTGGGCAGATCCCCCAGTTAACTACATTTAATTGTTTGAAAGAAAAAGTGTTACTGTAACTAAGAATTTTCCTCTTCAACCCTCTGAAAGCTACTACAGTAGAAGAGATAGAACAAAACAAAGATATATTATGGTAAAAATAATTCAGTTTTTTAAATTGTGGGTTTATTTTGGTGTTCTATTTCTCTCTAAATGGAGATGATTATATATTTTTAATTTCGAACATGTTCTTAGATTTCTTACTATCTATAGATAGTATTATATAATATGATTGCAAAGAAGAATTAGTAAAACTTGGTCTATCGTTTTATGTGATTAAAATGAGTGAAGATACAAAAATAAGTAGTTTAGTTAGATTGATGTTAGCTCTATGGTTACTCATAATGGTGATGCTCTGGGTATTCTTTGGTCTTACGAATCTCGTGTTTTTATTCTGGCTCGCACTATTTGTTACAGTTGGTGGACCTGTTCTAGCAATAACATGTAAACTAAAAGAGCCAATTGTAGGTGCAGTAATTATTGCTATAGTATTATTATGGGTAGCATTTGGCGTCTACGGTGGTATTTTGCTTTTCGGTATTGCTTTGACTTTATCAATTGCGGGTCCTATTATTTTAATTGTACTCTCCGTAATTGAACGAAAGAAGGGTCCAAAAAAAGTAATTAAACCGCTAGGAAAACTAGGGCCATTACATCCACTTGTTTGGTTATGTAATCTAGGGTGGTTAGGAGGATTAGGAACACTTTATGCCCCTCTATTTTGACTGTATTTCTTGTTTTTCTTAATCCTTTTAGGAATTGTCCCATTTAACCCCCCTGAAGTTCCTGTAAAAAGAGCAAACCGGTTATGGTTATTAGGATTTTTGGGATTTATTGGATTTCTTTTTGGGTCGTGGTTTTATTGGACCTGGTCATTTAGTAGCTTATTTACGCTATTTATCTTAGGGATATTACCAAAAAAGACTAGAGAATGAAAATTTAAATACTAAACTTTTTTTTTTCCATTTTTTTTCAATTACCTGTTCTTATAACCGGTTCTCCTCTTTAATTTAAGATTCATAATAAAAATCTTAAAATATAATGTTAAAAATAGTAAAACTATGAAAGTTGTAATCGTAGGGAATAATGTCGCTGGAACATTTACAGCTCAAAACATACGTTTTTTAAACGAAGAAGTAGAAATTGAGATTTTTACTCAAGAGCGATATCCCTATTACACGAGAGTTAATTTACCAGAATTGATCCCTGGTACAGTTCAAGCTGAAGATTTGATCGTTTTTAAAGATGAGTGGTATAAGGATAAAAATGTAAAACTAAACCTTAACAGTAAGGTTACCAAAATTGAACCAGATCAAAACGTTCTCTTTATTGAAGGTCAGGACGACCCTGTTTCTTATGATAAATTAATATTGGCTTTAGGTAGTGTTCCAAATATCCCTCCCATAAAAAACGCAAGAGAAATGGTAGGAAAAGGAGTATTTACGTTAAGAACCATTGATGATACATTAGAAATAAAAGAATTTATTCAAACGTCCAAAGCTAAAAAAGCTATTATTATAGGAGGAGGGTTACTCGGACTAGAATTGGCTAATCAAATTAAAAATACTAACTTAGATACTACAGTAGTTGAATTTTTTCCACAATTATTACCAAGGCAACTAGATGACGAATGTAGTGGTATGTTAAAAAACGAAATTGAATCTAAAGGTATTAATGTTGTTTTAAGTGCAGCAACCGAAGAAATCATGGGTAATGGAGCTGTCACTGGAATTAAATTGAAAGATGGGCAAAAATTCGATGCTGATATTATTTTAATCCAAGCGGGAATTAGAGCTACTATCGATCTTGCACAAAACTCCGGATTAGAAACCAATCGAGGCATCATTGTTGATGCATACTTGGAGACAAGTAAAAAAGATATTTTTGCTGTAGGAGATTGCGTGGAATATAAAAATCAAACTTGGGGAATTATCCCGGCTTGCATGGAACAATCAAAAATCGTCGCTGCATCTGTTTTAGGCTTAAAAAAGATAGAATACAAGGGAACCACACCAAAAAATACCTTAAAAATAGTAGGCATGGAATTAACTTCAATTGGAATTTTTAATCCCTCAAAAGAAGAGGGTGGGAGTTGGGACATTCTAAAAAGAGCAGGTAAGGACGATTGCTGCTATCAGAAATTGATCTTGAAGGATAACACTCTCAAAGGAGCTATCCTTTTTGGAGACAACAAAGCTATGTCATTTGTTTATAAAAAAATGGAGCAAGATGTTACCCGAGAAGAACTTATGGATATCCTCGAATTATACATCTATATATGCTCTAATTGTGGAGCGGAATATGACGAAACAAAAAGGGAATTTCTCTTCAAAGATTTACCTGACGATTGGAAATGTCCAAATTGTAAACACCCAAAAGAAGGTTTCAAAAAACAACAAAATAAATAGTGAAAATTATGACAATACACCGCTGTAAAAGATGTAATTATGTATATATAGACGAAGAACAAGAGATTCCGTTTGAAAAGGTTGGTGACGACTATAAATGCCCAAGGTGTCGTACCTCTAAGAATTTTTTCATGAAAAAGCAATCTCCAAAATAAGTTCAAATTTAGTTGCTCAAATTTGAGAAAATCTACTATTTTTTTAATACATAATTATTTAATCTACTCATATAACTCTTAGATTTGTTAAGCATGGATTATGAAATCATTATCAAAAATGGAAGAATAATTGATGGAACGGGAAATCCCTGGTATTCTGGAGAAATCGGAATTAAGGATGGAAAAATAGTGGAAATAAGTCCAAAGATAAAAAGTGACTCTAAGAAAGTTATAGATGCCAAAGGTTTGATAATTTGTCCTGGATTTATAGATATCCACTCGCATACTGATTGGATATTACCGGGTAGTAGAGGTCAAGATTCTACGTTATACCAAGGTGTAACAACAGCGGTGGTCGGAATGTGTGGAGAAGGTATGGCCCCCATTCCTGAGGGAAGAGAAGAAGACTTCCTTAAGTTAATAAGTAAAATAGACCCAATCCTTACTCGATTTGAGTTTCCTTATCATTCATTTTCAGATTATCTAGAATATAACGAAAAGAAACGGAATTCTGCCAATCTGGTGTTTTTTATAGGTTATGGAAATTTACAGTGGGCTGCTGGCCAAGGTGGTGAAAATCGTCCTGCTAATCCCGAAGAAATTCAAAAAATGAAAGATTATCTGCGTGAAGCAATGGAGGCTGGAGCTTTTGGTATGAGTACGGGTTTGATTTATGCTCCTCAAGTGTTCGCAAAAACAGATGAAATAATTGATTTAGCCAAAGTAGTTGCTGAATTTAATGGATTGTACTTTTCTCACATACGTGGTGAGGGAGCAACTGTTTTAAAGGCCGTAGGGGAAGTCATTGAAATCGTTGAGAAATCTGGTTGTGCTGGAGGGCAAATAGCTCATCATAAAATATCTGGTAAACCGTACTGGGGTACTAGCAAGGAAACTTTAAGCTTAATTGACGGGGCTAACGAGCGAGGTATTAGTATAACATGTGATCAGTATCCTTATGAACGTGGTATGTCTAGTCTTATGACTGCCCTTCCTCCCTGGGTACGAGAAGGAAAAAATCAAGATATTTTAAATCGCATAAATAAACCGGAAATTCAAGAACGGATTAGAAAAGAGGTCAAAGAAGGAATCAAAGGATGGGAAAATTGGATACGTGACGAGGGTTTTCAGAACTTATATATTTCAACTGTTAATCTCGATAATTGGAAAGATATAATATCAAAGAATATCACGGAAATCACAAAAATAAAAGGTTTTTCAGATGATTTCGATACCTTTTTTAAACTGCTAGTTGACAATGAACTTGGCGTTATGACTACGATACAAAGTATGGGAGAAGAAGATATTCAGAGAATCATGACGAGCCGTTACCAAATGGTTGGGACAGATGGTTCTGGAGTTCCCGCTTCATTTAGCGCTGGAGCTTTTCATCCACGGTTTTTTGGAACATATCCTAGAATTCTGGGTAAATACGTTAGAGAAGAAAAAGTCCTAACCTTAGAGCAAGCGATTCGCAAGATGACATCGTTTCCTGCTCAACGTCTTGGGCTCCAAGACAGAGGTCTTATTAGAGAAGGCAATTGGGCTGATTTAGTTATTTTTGAACCCAATACGGTTATTGATAAAGCAACCTACGAACAACCTTATCAACTTCCTGAAGGTATTCCATATGTCCTTGTAAATGGTGTTGTCGTTGTCGAAAGCGGAAAAAAAAATCGAAAATCTCCCGGAATGGTAATTAGACGACCTAAATAGGTTTTTTTTGATAAACTGTTTTAATACTCAAACATATCCTTTAATATCCATATTAAATACGATTTTCTATTCATTAACAATAGCTTGGAAAAAATTTTATATTAATCATGGATAATCATTAATATGACATTTAAAGCATTATTCATTGCACACGCACCTGATGCAGATTATAAAAAACATAGAACTGTAATTGATACTGGAATGTATAAATTGCATTCTGTTGTTGTTAAAACTCAAGAAGAGGCAGTACAAGTATCCAAAGATTTTCTACAAAACGAGTCAATCGAAGCTATTATGTTGTGCCCCGGATTCAAACATGGTGATGTTGCTGAAATTTTTGAAGCTGTAGATGGTAAAGTCAGCGTCAATGTAGCAAGAGGAGATGGCCCAAGTAGCAGAATTTCTATGGAAGCGTTGAAAAAAGCAGGATTTTTTCGTTCATAATTCTATTAGTTCCATCCGACAATTCGGATGAGTGTCTAATGATTCCAAAGTGGGCTTATATTTATCTTTCATTTTTCTGCAACTTTTAGTTGAAAATTTTTGGATAACCCAAGTTTATGAACTTTATAACCTAAAGAAATTAAATTTATTAAAAATAAAATAAAGATAAAGATTATTATACATTTATTTATAAAATTTTAAACAAATTAAAATAAAGGTTGTTTATTGTGGCTAAATGGGAATGTGGCGCTTGCGGTTATGTTTACGACGAAGATAAAGAAGGTACCAAGTTCGAAGATCTCCCTGATGATTGGGTATGCCCAGTCTGCGGCGTTGATAAGAGCTTCTTTACTCAAATCTAAGTATAAATCTTAAATTTTAATTTTTTATTTATAATTTTTTTATTTTAACTGTTCTTTCTGGTAAATCTCGAGATCAATATTAGCATTATAACCCATAATTATTTCCTTTTCCTCTAATTCATACTTTATTACAGAAATAATTCGTAGATATTTTTTTTTAACACATCAGTAACTTTTTTTATGTACTAATAGAGGATAAAGAGATGTATTGTACTCCTATCGTGTTCATAAAATCCAATCTCATTCTATAAATCAATTCTCTCTTTATTTCTCTCGTATTTTTCCGATTGATCAATAATTTTCTTGAAATAGAAATTTCTATTTCTATTTAGATAAGTCTAGGATTAAAATTTTTAATTTTTAAAAGACTCTCTAATTAAAGAGATCTCTTCCTCACTTCTATTAAGATATTAATTTGTAGTTAATTTTAAATACTTCCAAAATGAAATTTAAGATGTTAACCATAATTCAGAATTGACGTAAATGAATAATAAAACAAAAAAAATCATAATTATTCTCAGTGGTTTTATATTCTTTCTTGATTGTTTCTGTATTTTAAATTTTAAAACGAATCTAAATCAAAATGGAGCAGATTTTACTGATTATGTCCCAAAAAATTCTATTTTTTTAATATCTCCTATTGTAATAGATGGAAATGATAATTGGGTATCTCTCGCATCATCGGAAATATGGTGCTATGGCAATGGCACGATTAACAACCCCTATATAATTGAGAATGTATCGATTGATGGGCAAAGATTTGGTAATTGTTTATATATAAACCATTCTGATGTCTATTTTGAGATTAGAAATAGTATTTTTCATAATTCAGGAACAGAAGGTTCTTGGCGAGGGGATGCTGGTATTAAACTTCAGAATGTTCTAAATGGCAAACTAATTAATAATACCTGTTCGAATAATTTAAATGGAATTGTTATGGAAGATAGTAATACAACTCTAATATCTGGAAATCTTTTGGAATTCAATTTTATTCATGGGTCATATATAGCTTCAGGGTATAATAATACCCTATATGAGAATTTGATATCAAATAATTTACAACATGGTGTTATACTTGCGGAAGAGAAATTTAATAATATTACAGGTAACAATATCAATGTAAATGGTCAAGATGGTATATGTTTAATAGGATGTAATAATTTCACAATCTCAAATAATTCGTTGTTTAATAATTCTCTTTTTGGAATAAGATTATATAATTCCTATTTTAATGATTTTATGGAAAATTCCATGAATTACTGCGGATTTTATACTGACTCTCACAATAATTATATTGATACTTCTAATTTAATAAATGACAAACCCCTTTATTATTATGAAAATGAGGTGGGTTTGAGTTCAAATAATTTTAGCAATGCTGGACAGATTATACTAGTTTATTGCCGAGATTCAATGATATCTAATTTAGATTTTTCAAATGGTTCAACAGGAATTTCACTTATTCTTAGTACTAATTGTACAATTCGAAATGTTACCTCTACTTATAATAAAATGTATGGATTTAATATAGAATTTGGGGATCATAACAAGATTTTTGAATGTAAAACGAATTTCAATAGAGATTACGGAATTCTAATTAGCAACTGTGATAATAGTGTTATTTTTGGTAATACTATGAATAATAATTCAGAAGGTGGATTATTTCTATGGGCTAGTGAGAATAATTCAATATTTTTAAACAATTTTTTAAAGAACAATGTTAATGCCCTAGATGACCATGGTAATGATAATCGATGGGACAATGGAACAATTGGAAATTATTGGGATGACTATAATGGAAATGATAACAATGATGATGGAATTGGTGATATACCCTATAATATTAGCGGCTCAGCAGAAGGAGTTGATCGTTATCCAATTTGGAATGATGGCGAGGATAAACCACCTATAATAATAATAAACTATCCTACTAATGGAAGTATTTTTGGATATAATCCACCTAATTTCAATATACGAATTATTGAAGATAATTTAGACTTAGTGTGGTATACCATTAATAATGAGCCGAAAAAATTCATTATTACAGAGAATGACACAATAGATACTCAAGCATGGTCTGCCCTTTCGTATGACCTAATAACAATAAGGTTTCACGCAAATGATACTAAAGGTTATTATAATTCTTCCGAACTAATCATTAATAAGACTTCTGAAGCTAATCCTTATCCATCCTTACTTTTAACAGATGCGGGTGACCCTGACCTAGATGGTTGTTTCAATTTAACATGGAGTAAGTCAATTGGAGCAGATAATTATTCTCTTTTCATCTCCAATCGTTTCATTACGGAAATAGATGAGAATTTAACCATTCTATTAGACAATTCTACCCTTTTAAATTATCAAATATATATTCACAATAACGATGATTATTACTTTATCGTTGCGGCGTATAATGAATCGGGCTACACATATTCAAACTGTATTAAGGTTGTCACCGAACTTCCCATATATTTCCTTGGATTTGAAGTTGGGGCCGAAATAATTTGGAAGATCACTAAGATCACTGATTTGGCTACTAAATTTAATATAAACCCGTTTAATATCCCTAAAAGTACGAGTTATTTAGACGCAAGAATGAAGTTTACAATTAAAAACATAACTAGCCTAACCTATAAAATGGAACACGAACCATATGGGAAGGGTTATTGGAATATCACCCTAGATATATGGAATTGGACACTCGGTTCTTTTTCACCAGAACCAGACTTGGAAAACTCTTCGGGACTTGTCCCAAAGCATGCGTTTGGTTTGAACTTACTTTCATATTTTTGCCCCACCCCTCCCTTTGAATATTTTTCTCAGTTTGAAATACCCCCGAGCTCATATGTAAATGTTACAGGAACATCTGTAATCTCAATCTCTATGGCAAATGGTGAAATTATCACTTTTTTCTATTCATTCGATAATGAGACGGGAGTACAATCCATATTACAATTTAAGTATGCTAATGGAACTATCATCTACGAGCACATTTTAGTTTCAGTATCTAAGCCAATAATTAATCTCCCGATATCGATTCCATTTGGAGGATTTTTCATAATTGTCTTGATCTTAAGTAGTTTTGGAATAATTTTAATCCATAGAAAGTTTGACTCTGTCGAATCAATACTTGTGGATTAGGTTAAAAGTATCTAGAAGTTTTAGGCCTAAATGCCTTAGGTTTAATACTTCTAAGGATACTTAAGAATTTAAGACCACAAGACAAATATTAAATTGTCGAAGATCTCCCTGATGATTGGGTATGCCCAGTCTGCGTAGTTGATAAGAGTTTCTTTACACAAATTTAAAAATCACCTTAATTAATATTAATTTATTTTTTTCTTCCTTTTTATGTGAAATTTAAAGAAAGGCCTAATTTTAGACTTGATTAGTTGATAAAAATTTATAGGATATATAAATTAACTTTAAAATAACTTAAAGTTCTAATAACTTAATTAACAATATTCTATTAATTATTAAAAGGGAGAAGATGATGTCAAGCTTAGAACTATTAAAAGATGTATACTATGTTGGATATGTAGACTGGGAAGTAAGGAATTTTCATGGGTATTCGACTCATAAGGGTTCTTCTTATAATGCATATATTGTAAAAAGTGGAGATAAAACAATATTAATTGATACGGTAAAAAGACAGTACTTCAAGTATTATTTAGAAAACATTCAAGCGGTATGTGATTTAAAAGATATTGATTATCTAATTATGAACCATATCGAACCAGATCATTCGGGTTCGTTTCCGTTAATATTGGGTTATTTGCCAAATGCTGAGATTATTGCCTCCACAAAGGGGGTTGAAATTTTAGAACAACATTATCATGAAGAAGTAGATAAAAATATTTTTGAAAAAATACGAGCAGTAAAAAACGGTGATACTTTAGACATTGGAAATGGTAAAACTTTTACTTTCGTTCCTATTCCGATGATCCATTGGCCTGATTCGATGGTTTCTTTTATGGTTAATGAAAACGGAAAAAATATATTATTTTCTAATGATGCTTTCGGTCAACATTTTGCCGCATCAAAACACTGGGATGATGAAAGTAACTTTTCAGAAATAATTTGGGAAGCAGAAAAATACTATGCAAACATTTTGCTTCATTTATCTAGCTTAATTGCTAAGACACTCCCCGTCGTTGGAGCTTTACCGATAGATCTCATTTGTCCATCACATGGGGTGTGTTGGAGAAAGTATATCCCTGAAATCATAGAGGCTTATACAAAATGGTCAACCGGAGAAATTGAAGAAAAATCTGCTGTGATTATCTACGACAGCATGTGGGAAAGCACAACCAAGATTGCGAAAGAATTGTACCACGAGATTTGGCGTAGGGGAATTCCTGTAAAAAGGTTCAATTTAACATCTTCTGATTATAGCGATGTTATGACTGAAGCAATGAAAGCTAAAGCGATTATTATAGGAAGTCCAACTTTAAATCGAGGTCTATTTCCCTCCGTAGCAGAATATTTATGTTACCAGAAAGGCTTAAAACCACTTAACAAAGTTGGGTTAGCTTTTGGTTCATATGGTTGGAGCAGAGGCGCGGTTAGAGCTATAATCAGTGAAATGGAAGCTACTGGGATAGCGATGTTGGATGATTCAATCGAGATACAATTCGTTCCAAAACCTAGTGATTTAAATTTTAAGGAAATTGTGGATAAATTAGTTAAAAAAATGGAGATTTAAACTCATGGATTTTACATTAACAGAAGAACAAATAAAATTGAAGGCAAAAGCTAGAGATTTTGCCATAAGAGAGGTTTTACCCGTTGCTCGAAAGTACGATGAATCTGAAGAATTCCCCATGCCAGTAATAAAGAAAGCATGGGAGGAAAAATTACTAAATTTAGGAATACCAAAGGAATACGGTGGACAAGGTTATGGTTTACTTGATGCTTGTTTAGTGGTAGAAGAGATTTCTTCTGCTTGCCCTGGAATGGCAACCTCTATTTTCGATAATAACCTTGGTGCTGAGCCAATCGTTATTGGAGGAAATGATGAGCAAAAGGAGAGAATTTTAGGAGAGTTAGTAAACGAATTTAAGCTTATCGCGTTCGCAACATCAGAACCAACAATGGGGTCAGATGTGGCTGGCATGAAATGTCGTGCTGAAAAAGATGGAGATGAGTATATTTTAAATGGAGCTAAATTCTGGATTACAAATGGTGGATATGCTGATTATATTACAGTATTTGCAACGGAAGACCCTGAAAAAAAACATAAAGGAATAGGCGCTTTTATCGTAGATACTAAAACGGAAGGGGTAAAATTAGGAAAACATATCCCTAAACTTGGTCAAAGATCGTCCAATACTGTTGCCGTAGCTCTAAAAAATGTAAGAATCCCTAAAGAGAATGTTCTAGCTAAACCAGGTAGAGGTTTTGTTTTAGGGATGCAGACATTTGCTCACACCCGTCCTGCAATAGGAGCTTTTTGTGTAGGATGTGCCCGTTCGGCTATGGAATACTCAATTGATTATGCTCAAAAAAGAGAAGCGTTTGGTAGGCCAATAGCGAATTATCAAGTAATTCAAGAAAAAATAGCAAATATGTATAAAGATATAGAAGCGGCCCGATTATTGACTCATAAAGCAGCTTGGGAAGCAGATCAAGGATTAGATAATAACATGAGTTCCGCTATCTCAAAAGCATTCGCCTCTGATGTTGCAATGAATGTAACAACCGAAGCAGTACAAATATATGGAGGATATGGTTATCTAAGAACATATCCTGTTGAAAAATTATTCCGAGATGCAAAACTTTATCAAATCTATGAAGGAACAAGTGAAATACAGCGTATTATCATATCACGTTTTGCGATGAAAAAATATGAACATGCTATGCCAAGTGTATTCAAACGAGATAGAGCTTAAATATTAAATTTTATTATTTAATTACTCTTTTTTACCTATATTTTACACAATATTAAAATGCAGATTCATATTTTCTAATGTATTAGTTAATTTGGGATTTTTACGAATTTGGGGATAATAAAATGCCTAATAAAGCTACTGAGGAAGCTCAATTTTTGGAAGATAGAAATGCGGGAATTGTTCCTATGAGGGAAAAGTTATCCTACGCTTTCGCTCAAATGCCAGGTACATTCTATGGAGGAGTTATGGGAGTAATCCAATCTTTTTATTTTGCGTGGATGGGTTTGATAACAATTTGGATAACTATTGCACAAATTGTGTATGCGGTTTGGAACGTAGTAAACGACCCAATCTTTGGTAATGCAATTGGAAACACTCGGTACTATAATAAAAAAAAAGGCGAAGTACAAAGATATGTCCCATATATTAAATTTGGGGCTCCAATTTTTAGTTTATGTTTTGCTTTGGTGTTTTTTCCACCAGATGCGTGGAGAGGGCAAACTTCAAATCTCGTAATTCAAGTGTGGCTTTTTGTATGGTATCTTGTGACCCAAATTGCTTACGATACTTTGTTTACTCTCGTATTGTGTGCGTATGTTGCATTGCTCCCACAAATGACCTTAAATCAAAGGGAAAGAGAAAAGATACAACTCTACGGTACTGCATTTCAATTACCTGCGATTTTAATTGGCTTTATTATTCCAATTATATTCTTAGCAGATCCTAATTCAGGTACTATTGCTCAATTTCAAGTGCTAGTGGTAATTATCGCTATTTTTGGCATCTTTCCTTACTTAATTTTATCAAAATACGTACGAGAACATAGTGAACATATTCCTGAAAATAAAACTCCTTTATTTAAATCAATAAAACTAGCTTTTAAAAATCCGTCTTTTAGAGTTTATGTAATATATGACGGAGTTTCGGTATTATTCTTGAATTTAGTGATGGTAAGTTTACCATTCTACTTGACTTGGGTTTTAGGACCAATGGAAGGATTAAACATGCTTGTTTTTTGGATAGGGCCAATTATTTGCGTGGTTATTTCAATTCCTATCATTCTAAAAATTGCTAAAAAATACTCAACAAAAGCATCGATTTCATTTTATTTTGGAGCTTTAAGCATAGGGGGGTTATCCAGTTTTTTCGCTGGACTCTTAGGTAATTGGATTCTTGTTTCGATTGGGTTTTCAATATTTATGCTAGGGTTTTCAGGAGAATTTATCCAACATAATCCTATGAGAGCAGATACCATAGACTATGATTATTGGAAAATTTCTGGTGAAAGGAGAGAGGGATTTTATGCTGGTATCGGGCCATTACTTAGTAAACCCATGATAAGCGTAGCCTTAGCGGTACCACCTGCAATAATGACGGCTTTTGGTTTAATATATGTAGAGGCCGTTGGTGGATTATCACCAACTCATGGTTTAGCTGCAGCTTCTTTAAGTGTTAACATTAGTATGACTCTTCTACCGGGAATCGTATGTTTAATCGGTTTATTAATATGGATAAAATATTATCCTTTAACCGGAAAGGTTGTAGAAACGATGAAAAAAGAAGTGCGTATTTTGCATGAACAAAGGAAAAAAGATTACGAAGAAAAGCGTAATTTGTAAAATATCAAATCATTAAGTCTTTTCAAATATTATTTGAAGTATTTCTTTAGCAGCATCAAAAAAATTAGAGTGAACTAAGTTGGGCACTATTCCCCTTACTTCTAAATCTTGCAAATGCTTTTTTCCATGTCCTGTAATCATATAGACTGTTTTACAACCTCTATTAATCCCAAATTGTATATCAGACGGATGATCACCCATCATCCAAGAAGATTCCAAATCAACATCCCATTGATCAGCTATTTTTTTTAAAAATGTTGGGTTCGGTTTTCTACAATCACAGTTATCCTCCTTAACATGTGGACAGAAAAAGGTTTTTTCAATTGCAATATTATTTTCATTTAATATCGATATCAAATACTCGTTATATTTATGGAAGTCTTCTAATGTATAATAGCCTCTCCCTATACCAGATTGATTGGTCACTATAAAAAAGATGAATTCCTCCTGCAATTGCTTTAAACCCTCAATAACTCCGGGTAATACTTCTAAATCTTCAATTTTGTATGAATAATTTTTATCCTCTATTAATACCCCATCTCTATCTAAAATAATAGCTTTTTTTTTACTCATATTTTTAGTAATTTTTTAACTTACTTAAAGTAGTCAAATTGCTTTAAATCTTGATAGACGCTGTGAAACCTCAGTTTTTACTACTATGTAGGCTTAACTCAGACTATGTAGAACCAACAATAACTCTAAATAGAAAGTCAAATATTTATTATTTAAGTTAATACAAATTCTAAAATGTAAGGATAAAAATTGAGAGTCTTAACTGTAATGGGTGGTCCTAGAAAAGGATACGGGACCATAATAATGCAACAACTAGAATATCAACTAAAATTGCTTCAGAAAGTTGAGTTCGAATATTTATATCTTAAGATGTTAATCTAGAATCATGTAGAGGGTGTTCTAATATTAGCATGACTCTTTTACCAGGGATAATCTGTTTAATTGGTTTAATAATTTGGATAAAATATTATCCTTTAAACTGAGTCACCCAACCTCCCACGTCTTTTAAAGTCAATAGTTATAGAACCATCTGTGGTTTCTCTTGTAAATTTTGCCATTAAAATCATCTCATTTATTATAATATTCTATTGGATATCTTAATCAAAATATTAAAATTTCTAATTTAAATGTTTTTCCAAAAAGTAATTTTAAACTTATCTGCTCTACTTTTTAATAGAATAAGAAAGTCATAACTGCGAGATAACCTACCCCAATTAGGATGTGTAAAACTGCAAAAATACCACCAACTTTGAATAACCGCCTATAATTTAGATCATCGGCACAATACTTTTTTGATAATTCTAATGTCATCATATCGGCAGCAGATCCCTGTGGTAATATATTTCCCCCTAAGTTGATTCCCAATATAAATGCAATCAATAACGGGGCAGATGCAAATTCTACTGGTGGTTGCGTTAACACACCTATTATTGGAAGAAATAAAACAGTTACTGGAATATTATCAAGTAATCCAGAAAGAAGAGATGTAAAAACTAGGATCAAGATACTCGTTAAAAACAGATTAGAGGGAATAATGTTAAGTACAAATATTGCTAGAAGATCTATTATTCCGGCTTTCTCAAATGAAAATACTAATACAAAAAGACTAATAAAGAAGAAAATTAGTTTAAAATCGACTTTTTTTAAATAATAGGAAATAGCTGGTTTCTTCTTTCCCACAGCATTTAGTCTAGGATTAATAAAAACAAAAAGAAGTAAACTTAATAATCCAACGAATAAAATATTGTTTATCAAAATCAATAAAATAAAGAATACAACTAAACCAATTATATTTCTATTGAATACTTTTTTTTCGATTGGGTCTTCTAAAATAACGAGCTCATGCTCTTCAAAATGCTCTTGTTTTAATGGTTCTTCATTTTCTTTACAGTGTGGAATCCAAATATCATCAATATGTTTCTTTAACACAAATTTATCTAATAAGAAGAGTGTAAGGAAGGTTCCCAGAATAAAGTAAATACTCATATTCGAAAAAAACCAGATTGAAGAAAGATTAAATTCATTTGCTATTAGGAGGTTTTGGGCAGAACCAAAGGGGGTTAATGTAGCCGCGAGATTAATACAAATAGTCATTCCCAATAATATTGGAGCAGGATTAATTTTCATCTTTTCGCTAGTCGAAATGATCATCGGTATAAATATTATAGCTACTGAAATATCTTCGATAAAAGCAGCACTTATAGTCGATGTAAGACAAATTACCCAGAAGAATTTTCGTGTGTTCGTACTGAATTTCGTTGTAATCCTTCTTGCTACTTCCTGAAAGATGCACTGTTCTTCTAGAATTGCTACAATTGTAAATAAAGAGACTAAGAAAAATATTACCTCCCAATCTACAGATAGAAAAAGCTCCTCTGTCGATACTCCATCTGGAGATAGTAAAAATGTAGCCGCAGCAGCTACAAGCATAGCAACCATAGAATAAAAAAGAAAATCAACCTTTTCTCTAAATAGAGCAATAATAACAACAATAAAACAGATTAATACAATAATTTGGAGTAATAATAGCATATTCTATACTTTAAAACCTATAACCTAATTAAAAACTTGATATTAATTTTTAAAAAAAATAAAGAGAGTATTAAAAATAATTTATTCGTTACCTTTATACAGTCCATGAAGATTGCAATATTCCCTAGCAACAAGACCTGTAGTATCCGCAACTACAAACGTAGCTTTAGGTTCCATTCCAGGAGCTAACATTTGCCTTTTGTAGCAATTATCTTTGCAGATTAACTCAATCCACATAATATAATGTTCGTCAGTCATAGGGTGAGGTGTTCCCATAGAAATACCAACATCAACGGTGACCTTATTACCATCAATCGTTATTTTAGGAATGTGTTTTTCACCCTTCCAATCAGCGGTTTTTTCCTCCATCAGATTCATAGGTTTTCCGCAACATATAGTCTCTGGCGCCGCAGGATTAAGGATTTCGATTACTTTTCCACAAACATCACATTTATAAATTTCCTTCTGTTTCATATCCATCATTCACTTTCTTTCTTTTAGAACAGAGTTGTTTCTAATATTTGAAAGTTAATATTTAATTATTTTGTTTAAATTTTATAAGATATATTCTTATTTTAGTAGTCTTCGCATCTTTTTCTGAAATAACTTCTTGGATGTGAACAGCTTGGACATTCAAAGTCATCTGGAAGCTCGTTTAGTTCAACTTGGTAACCACATTCAAGACATATCCATACAACCTTATCTCCTCGTTTAAAGAAGATATCATTGCCTACTAATTTTAAAAGTTTGCCATACCTCTCTGAATGATGTTTTTCTGCGGAAGCAATAGCTCGAAATCTCTTAGCTATATCTGGATATCCTTCCTTTTCTGCGGTATCAGCAAACCCAGGATACATCTCCTGCCATTCGTAGTCTTCACCCGCAATAGCAGATTTCAAATTTTCTTCTGTAGTTCCATATGTTGTAGGACCAACAGCTTTTATCTCCAATTCATCAAAATTATTTTCCTTCTTGAGATCCTGAAGCATTTTATAGTTCCAACCACCGTGTTCCCTTTCTTGATTTGCAGTCTCCTCAAAAATCTTAGATATTAGAACATACCCTTCCTTTTTAGCGATTGAAGAAAACATAGTATATCTATTTCGCGCTTGAGATTCTCCCAAGAATGCGGCAAATAAATTCTCAACAGTTTTTTTCATATTCTCACCTTTTTTGATTTATTTTTTGGAAATTTTCAATACATTGAATATTTTTGAATATATATTTATTTGGCTTAAAATTACTTTTTTACTTATAATTTAAAGGTTTTCTACAATTAATCTAGGAAAATATTTCTTCAAATATCTATTAGAAATGATAGATGATAAAAATGGATCAAAATAATATTATCAATAGTATTCATGCTTGTAAAGATTGCAAAACATGCATGGAGTATTGTGATACCTTTATAGTATCAAATGATGAATTTAAATCTCCGAACGGGAGACTGAAAATTGCTGAAAAGGTATTTATTAATAAAGAAATAACTGAAGAAGAACTTATTGGATTGTATACATGTACTTTATGTGCTCTATGTGATCTAGCTTGTCCACAAGATATTTTGATCTCTGAAATAATCCATTATTCTAAAATGAAATTAGTAGAGCAGAATAGAGCACCTTTATCTATTCATACCAAAATTATTAAAGGTATTATAGAAAAGGATAATTCAGTGAATGGAAATCCAAACGAGCGTTTAGATTGGTTACCTGAAGAATATAAAGATGAAGAAGTTTACGAAAATAAAGATTCAGACACATTATTGTTTTTTGGATGTATGTCTTCCTTTCGGGTAAAAGAAAGTGCGAGTGCAGCCTATAAAATACTAAAAGAGAGTAATTACGATTTTAAGATTTTTGAAAGTGAACCGTGCTGTGGAGAATATATTTATTCAGCAGGCAATTTAAATCTCGCCAAAAAAGTATTTCAAACCAATTTGGAACTTTTTAGATCTAAGGGAATAAAAAATCTAATTGTTACTTGCGGTGGATGTCTATATGCTTTTGATAAAGTATACCCTCTTTATTTTAATGAGTATAAAATAAAAGTAAGACACATAATTGATGTTATTTATGAATTAGAAAACAAGAAAAAGATTGATTTAACTCCCTTAAATAAATCTATAACATATCACGATCCGTGCCGACTTGGAAGAAAGTATAAAAGTGGACCTCTATATACAGAACCTAGAGCGCTATTGAGAAAATGTGGAATAGAGGTAAAAGAACTAGCAGAGGAACATAATGAATGTCCTTGTTGTGGGGCGGGTTCTGGAATTAGAGGTGTGGATAATAGTATTAGCATAAAGATAGGTAAACAATTATTTGATAAAGTCAATACTGAGGAGATTGTTTCATCATGTCCCTTATGTGTTTTCAATTTTAGATACGTTAATTATAAAAATAAATCTGATAAAAAAATTAAATATATCACAGATTATTTTTTAGAATCTCTTAGAAAATAGGTTTTAACATTTGACTTCTTTAATATTAATAGTTTGTGCTTTTGACACCACCATTTTCTACAGGATAACCTTTTCTGTGCCACATTATCATTCCACCGGTTAAATTTCTGACATCAGTAAAACCAGCTCTTGCTAAAATTTGAGCTGCCATCATCGAGCGCGATCCACTGTGACAAATTACTACAACTTCTTCATCCATATATTGTTCTAAAGCATCAACATTGTACATTAATTCACCTAAGGGCATAAGTTTAGACTTTTTGACATGCCCGGTTCTTCCATGATACTCTTGTGGTGTCCTTACATCAATTAAAATTGCTGGAGGTTCATCTGTATCAATCCTTTCATATAATTCGGTTGCGCTTATATCTGATAATGCCGGTGCTCCTTTACTTCTTAATTGTTTCCTAGTCTTTTTCTCAGGTTTCACCGGTGCTTCAATCTCTTCATAAGTTGTAATACCTTTTTCTAATGTAGCAACTAATTTCCCTTCTTCTTTGGCTAAAGATAATAATTTAACGGCTTCATTTAATTTAGCATAAGCTTCAACACTGGCTTTAAATCCCGGATCGGTGGCAAATATTTTTAGTTTTTTATCGTCTGGTAATGTTTCAAGAGATTTTATGAGAGCATTTAATGGACCGGGACAAGCTAAACCAGAAGCATCCACTTCTATGTAATCATCCGTAATTTTACGTTTCTTTTCAACAAATTCTTCTATAATCTCTTCGGATGCACCACACTCAGCAGCTATTTCTTCAGTTGTAGCTTTAGCTGTTTTAAATAATTTGTATCCCCCTGTAAGGTTCCTAACATTGTATCCCTTTTGACTTAATAATCTTGAAGAAAGGTAAGCTCTGAATCCTACTTCACAGAATAGATAAATATTTTTATCTTTTGGAATTTCATCCAACCGATTTCTCAACTCCAAATCGCTTATATTCACCGCTCCATCGATAGTTCCCACTTGAAATTCTCCAGCTGTTCGAACATCAATAAAATAACTATTATCTGCTTTAATTTTGTCTATATCGTGCCAGTGCCAGATAGGCATATCACCTCTAAGCACATTAGATGCAACAAATCCTGCCATGTTTACAGCGTCTTTAGCAGAACCGTAAGGAGGGGCATAAGTAAGCTCAAGTTCCTCTAAATCAAAAACTGTTCCATAAAATTTCATGACAGTGGAAATTACATCAATTCTTTTTTCTGTTCCCGAACCTCCTACAGCTTGAGCTCCAAGAATTCTTCCATTTGGGGTCTCAAAAATGAGTTTTAGGGTTATTGGTTCTGCTCCGGGGTAGTAACCAGCATGGTTATTAGGATGAACATAGATTTTTTCATATTCAATATCAGTTTGCTTTAACTCTTTTTCACTTAAACCTACTGAAGCAACAGTCAAATCGAATACTTTCACAACAGAGGCACCTAATGCTCCCTTGTACTTTGATTTCCGTCCAGCGATAACATCAGCGGCAATCCTACCCTGCTTATTAGCTGGGCCAGCCAAAGGTATTCCGGTTGGTTGCTTCGTAACATAATTCTCTATTTGAATGGCATCTCCAACCGCGAATATAGAAGGATCAGACGTTCTCATTTGCTCATTTACAATAATGTGTCCTTTTGGGCCAATATCTAATCCTGCTTCTTTAGCTAAAAGATTTTCTGGTTTTACACCAATTGCTAGAATTACCATATCAGTTTTTATTTTATCCCCCCTTTTAGGAATAACGTAAAAGTTTCCTTCACTATCGGTTTTAAATGAATCTACTGGATCCTCCAACTGTAAGCAGACACCATTTAGAAGTAATTCCTGATGAACGAACTGAGCAATTTCTTTATCCAAAGGAGCCATTACCTGGTCAAGCATTTCAACAATTTTCACCTTAATTCCTCGACGCTTAAGATTTTCTGCCATTTCTAAGCCTATAAAACCTCCTCCAATAATAGTAGCGTGCTTAATTTTGTTCTGCTCTAGATGTTGTAATATTTTATTAGAATCAGGTATATTTCTTATGGTAAAAACTGGAACATCGTTTATTCCTGCGAAAGGAGGAATAATCGGAGTTGCTCCAGGAGAAAGAATTAGATAATCGTAGTCTAAAATTATTGTATTCTCATTTTTAAGATCCTCTACGGTAACTTTTCTATTAGTTTTATCGATATTTTTCACTTCATTGTCTACTTTTACATCGATATTAAACCGATTGAGAAATCTCTTAGGTGTCATAAGTTTTAGTCGTCTTTCTTCTTTTATAACTTGACCTACATAATAGGGTAAACCACAATTAGCAAAAGAAACAAATGGCCCTCTTTCAAGCACAATAATTTCTAAATCTTCTCTTAATCTTCGAAGTCTGGCTGCAGCCGAGGCTCCTCCAGCTACTCCACCAACAATAATTACTTTTTCCATCGTATTTTCTTCTCATATATTTTTAGTTGTGATCGATCCTGATCACTACTTATAATTTTCAAAATTAATAATACCATTTAAAGAGCGTTCTTATGATTTATTGATTTATCTAAGAACTAAAAAGTTACTATTTTTGAATTTGTTTTATAGAAAAAGGTTTGATTATTATTATGTTTTTGAAAAATAAGAAAAATTAAAGGAAAAAATTAGCCTCTATAATCTAAAATTATTACAACATCCACAAAAAGCTCGTAATTCTCGTCTTCATCGTTGTCGTGTATTGTTACCTTTTCAACTTCATCCAGTTCTCCGTGAACTTCAATAAGATCTGATTCGTGTAATATTTTAACGTCCGAATGTTTAAGTTTTTTACGTAATTCGACGGTACCTGGGATTGACTTAGCAGTTGTTACTAAAATTACTCTTCCAGTGTATTCTGTTAATTTTATTGCGAGTTCTAAGGAATCATCTCCCGAATCAACTACCAGGATTCTCTTTTCTCTAAGTTCCTCCAAATCTGCTGGAACAATATCGTATACTCCCTTTCCAAAAAACTTTTCTATTCCTAATATTACTCTAACGCCTAATTGACATGAAGTCGCAATTTCTACTTCTGGAGTCGTACCTAAGCGATAGTTATTAATTGCCGCTTGTAATGCATCAGCAGCTAGATTCGAACAATGCATTTTAATCGGTGGCAACCCGTCTAATTCATCAGCTACATCTTGTCTCGATATTTTATAAGCCTCGTCAAGAGTCATACCTTTTGCCATCTCAGTTATCATAGAAGATGTAGAAACTGCTGATCCGCAACCAAACGTTTTAAATTTAATATCATCAATTATCTCCTCGCCGTCGTTATTTTTGCCAACTTTTATATATATCCACATAAGATCTCCACAAACGGGATTCCCAACTTGGCCAATTCCATCCGCTTCTTCTATTTCCCCCACATTTCGGGGATTCTTAAAATGATCTAATACTTTATCAGAATATTGAGTAGATTTCATTTTGTTATTTTACCTCTTCATATTTTTTTAATAGATCAGAAGGCGTTAATGGTGATAACTTTCTCAACCTTTTTACTTGGTCTGGCAGTATTTCTATAAGTCTATCCACATCTTCTTCACGAGTTGTCCTACCCAAGGAAACTAATAGGCTTCCATGAGCTTCTTCATGGAGGAGTCCCATAGCGATGAGTGAATGAGATGGTTCTAATGTTTTTGAACTGCATGCTGAACCAGTAGCAGCTGCTATGTTGTGCTCTTTTAGAGTCAGAATTAATGATTCTCCCTCAATATAATCAAATCTAAAATGTGCGTTGTGAGGAAGCCTTTTTTCAGGATGTCCGTTTAAGTACGACTTAGGTATGGTTTCTAAGACGTTTTTAATCAACTTATTCCTTAATATTTTCAGTTTTTCTGATTCTTGTGGCATTTCTTCTTTCATAATTTCTGCAGCTTTTGCAAATCCTACGATTCCTGGAATATTTTCAGAGCCTGATCTAAAACCCCTCTCTTGTCCTCCTCCAATTATTATAGGATTTACTCGTACCCCTTTTTTCATATAAAGCGCGCCAACTCCTCGCGGTCCATAAATATCATTTGATGATAATGTGATTAAATCGATCGGAACCTTTTGAACATCGATAGGAAGCACGCTTTCACTAGCTACTGCATCCGTATGGAATAGAATTCCCTTATCTTGCGCTAGTTTACTTATCTCAGCAGTTGGTTGAAGTGAACCAACTTCATTGCTCGCAGTAGATATCGAAATTAATATCGTTTCGTCTGTGATTAGTTTCTCAAGTTTATCTAATCGGATAATACCAAACCTATCTACAGCAACTCTGCTAACTCGAAATCCCTGTCTTTCAAGATACTTAGCAATATTTAAGATCGAGATGTGCTCGATTTCAGAAATTATGATGTGATTCCCTTTTTTCTTCTGTCTCATTGCCGCTCCGATTACGCCTAAGTTATTCGATTCTGTAGCACCTGAAGTGAATAAAATATCAGAGCGATTAGGTGCATTCACAAAATTTGCAACTTTTTCCCGCGATTTTTCTAAAATGTCAGTAGCAATATCCCCATCACAGTGAAGCGAAGCGGGGTTAGCAAATTTATCGTTAAAATACATCATCATTTCAGAAATGACTCTATCATCAACTGGTTTTGCAGCTTGATTGTCTAAATAAACGCTCATAATTTTAACCTCCATTATTTATTTCTTTTTCTTGAAGTAAAATATTAGATCTTCTCCATCCTTCAAAAATTCGACTAATTCTGTTCCCGTTCTCTTTGCCCACCTTGTCAAATCTTCTTCCGCTGCTGGATCGTCAGCTAACACTTTAAAACACTGACCAATATCCAAAGTTTCTGAAAAATTTCTGACTTCGAATAGCGGTTCTGGGCAAAATAAACCTCTTGTATCCAATTCTTCTTCGTATTCGATCTCCTTTTTTTCTCCAGACATTTTAACAACCTTCTATTACTTGTATATCTTATATAAAGATTTTTTGTATTTAGAATTAATTCAATTTATAATTCTCCTATGGGATATACTTTCCTTAAGAAATTAAACGTTCTTATTATATTTTAAACAACTTTTTGGTCATTTAAAATTAGAAAAATCAACTTCATATAAAGCGACTTTATAATTTATAAATATCAGCCTTGACACATTGAAGTCTGAAAGACTAAAGTATATAAATAAAAATAGATAAAAAGTGAATTATATTCCAAATGCATCCTTGATAACTCTTACACCTGAAACCGCATCGTCAGCAAATAAGTCTGCACCCAGCTTCTGGGCAAGTTCCATATTCAAAGGAGCTCCACCAACTATTAGTTTTACAGAATCCCTTAGTCCTGCTGCGATTAAAGCTTCGTGAACCGCTTTAATTTGTTCAACGGTCATTGTTAACAATGAACTCAAAGCAATAATATGAGCCCCAGTTTCCTTTACTTTATCCACTATAACAGTTTCATCAACGTCCATTCCTAAGTCGAACAATTCAAAACCAGAACTTAGTAATAACGATCCTAAAATATTCTTACCAATATCGTGATTATCTCCTTTAACTGTTGCGAGGATTATTTTTACCTTGTCTTGTGATTGATCCGCTGCCGCTAAAGCGGGTTGGAGTACTTTAAACGCCTCTTTCATTGTTTCGCCAGCGAGTACGAGTTCAGTAAGATAATATTCTTTTTCTTCGTATCTACGACCTACTTCGTCCATTCCTTTAGTTAAGGCATTTAAGATATCAAAAGGCTCCTTTCCATCTACTTCTAACGCTTCCTTTACAGCAGCTTCAATATCATCTACTTCTAATTCGATTATTAGTTCTGTTAACTTCTCAAAATCCATAATAAAATCCATGATTTGTAAATAATTAATAATAAAAAATCTTACTTAAGATAAATATTTTCCAATTATATTAGGACAATAATGTATAACCTCGTCTGAAAAAGGAGATAAAGAGAAGCTCAAATTTAATGATTTCAACTACAAAATAGTAAAATATTGAAAAAGTTTATATATTACCGCGTTACATATTAGTTTAGAGTGAAGTCGCAAATTTAAAATATCCCCTAATTTCCTATTTCGCCGGGTTTTCCCCGTTGAAGGGAACATTTAAATGGTAACGTACGGAAACTAAATTTTATCCCAAAATCTTGCAGGGCAACCTGCTCAATTTCCGGCTTCTCTCATTCTCTTTCTTTTTAATTCAAGTTGACCGGGAAGAATTATTTTGCGGGATGAAGTTTTAGACAAAAAATACATAATAACATGGCACTTTATAAACTTTTGTCTAAATCGTCTCTTTCAACCTAATATTGACTTGACAGCTTAATTTATAACATAAGGTTTTAAATAACTAAAAATTATAAAAAAAAGAATTCAAAAAAGAATGAGCTATAGGATTAAAAATGGAGAAAGAATTTCTTGAAGAACCTCAAGATGTAGAGGACATTTACCTTTTAGAAGAAATTAGAACGAATGATCTTGTTATTTTAGCGAATCAATTAGTTAAAGATTATGAAATTGGTGAATTTATAGTAAGAGCTGTTGATGATGTATCCTTAAGAATAAAGGAATCTGATTTTGTAATAATAAAAGGTCCATCTGGGGCGGGTAAAACTACTCTATTAAATTTGATAGGCGGGCTTGACTCTCCTAATAGCGGAGTTATTTTTTCAAATATGGTTAAAATAACAAATTTACAGGAAGAATCTCTTGCCACGTTTAGGTTAATAAATGTAGGATTCATTTTTCAAAATTATAATCTTATTAGCACTCTAACTGCTGAAGAAAATGTAATGTTTCCTATGAAATTAGCGGGTATGGATTTAAAAGAGCAAAGAGAAAGAGCAGTAAGTCTCTTGAAACAAGTGGGTTTAGGAGACCGAAGAGAACATCTTCCATTCCAACTTTCAGCTGGTGAACAACAGAGGGTAGCAATAGCAAGAGCATTAGCGAACAATCCTGAAATAATTTTGGCAGACGAACCTACTGCAAATTTAGATAAAAAAACTAGTTTGTTTATACGAGATCTCTTTAATAACATGAAGAAAGATAATAAAACAATTATTATTGCCACTCACGACGATTTTCTAATCGAACTTGCTGATCGAATTCTATCTTTTGAGGATGGAAAAATAATTAACGAAGAATAAATCAAAATCTTAATTTAAAATTATAAAAATCTGGTGTCAATAACATTTCGTTTGATTTTGCCATAAAAGATTTCTATAGGAAACGGGAAACGACTTTTTCTTACACATTAATGATTGTTTTAGTTATTGCTTTCACGATATTCTTAATAAATTTTACATCGGCAATTGGTTTTAATACTTTTATAAATTATAGTTATGAAAATGCCTTTTATTTCTCTGGAAGTATTAGCATTGTATATACAGATTTTACCACGCTTATTCTTATCCTGATGTTGATTATGGCATTTTTTGTGGTAATTATTGTTACTAGTACTCTAATTATATCCAAAAAGCGTGATATTGCTATTATGAAAGCGCTGGGATCTCTACCTAGAAAATTATATAGTTTTTATTTGACTGAAGCTTATCTCGTGTTTATAATTGGTTTTCTTTTGGGTATTATAATTGGATTTATCTCGTACGGTATTCTCGCAATCATTACTCCATTTTTTGGAATTTTCACATCATTTCAAATTGATTATATTTTTACTCCGATCTTGTTTTTTTCATGTCTTGGAGGAATATATATTGTTCCAGGCGTAATTTTAAGGAAAATTGGAACCCAAAACACTATTAAATTGTTTTCAAGAGATATTTCATATAGTTATGACGCTTCAAAAAAACTTTCATCGATCCCTAGATGGTTGAGTTCAATTGGATATAACTTTAAAATTTCTATAATTAATACTATTAGGAGAAAGGGTGAATTTAAGAGATATTTGATAGTTTTTTCTTTAATTTCCTTAATAATTTTTACATTAGGATTAGGTAGTAGTGTATTAAGAAATTCATCTCAAGAATGGATAGCAAAATCTCAAGGTACAGATATTATCGCTATAGGTCATAAAGACGTTATTCAAAACTATACTTTAATGTATTCTATGTTTTCCAGCCCTGAAATTATTATTAATGAGAACGACATTGATTTTTTAGACCCAAATTTCTTATTCAATCTTAGTGATGTCCAAGATCTTATGAATATTTCGGAAATTGAAAAAATAGACCAGCGTTTGATAAATTTTTTCAACGTCACTGAATTAGATGGTTATCACTTTCTTACGGAGGGAGGTTATATAGTTGCCGGGCAACAGCGTTCAGCATCTATTCCTATTCTTGGAGTAAATACAAGTAAAATACTACAAGATTTCGAAATAGAAGGGATTTATTTTGAGGAGTCTGATCCAATCAATATGATGATTGGGGATGGATTAGGTTATAAATTTTTCGATTATCCTTTAGATCAGAGTATGAGAATTGAAGAATTAGGATTAGGTCACTCATTTGAGATTTCTGGTGTAGTATTAGATAGTTTTTATAGTGGGTTCGCGGGGTATATAGATTTAGAAGTTATGCAAGGAGAGTTAAATTTTAGTTCGAATGAGATAAATCTTATTTTATTAAAAATTAAACCGGGTGAATATAATAACATAAAAGGAAATATAGAATTAATTATTAATGACACTCTTGGAGAGGATTTCAGTTTTGTTAATTTAAATCAAATTTTCGAGAATAATTACGAGTTTCTGAATAATTTAACGTTATATCCCTCTCTAATTATTATTATGATGGCTATAATTTCAATTGTTTCTCTATATAATTACCAAAAAGGTAATATTTTAGAAAAAGCTAAAGATTTCTTAATTATGAGGGCAGTTGGGTCACAATATAAATCAATTAAGAGAATTCTCTTCTTAGAAGCTTTGTATATAATTATACCTTCGCTTTTTTTAAGTTTAGGTATTGGAATGATATTGAATTCTACAATTTTACTGTATAGAGCCTATTTACCTCATATTTCAATTCCCTTTATTATTAATGGTATACTTTTTGTAGCTTTTTTAATCTTTAATTATTTGAGTCTTTTTCCTATACTCGGGAGAATAAAGAAATTTACTATCAAGGATTTCGATATGTATTAATTTTATTTTCAGAAAGAAAAAGATTAAAAAACTGATTTTATATAAATAATATAAAATTATTATTTCTAGATAAATTGTAAGGTGCGAAAATGACAGATGAAAAGAACTTTAAAAGAAAAATTGACGATCTAGAATCAGAGTTAATAGAAAGGGATGATCAAATTAATACATACCTTGATAAAATTGAAACCCTTGAAGTAGAAATTATGAACTACGAGGAAATGTTCGACGAACGAGCTCCAAAGTCAAAAATAAAAAAAGCAAAAGAAGAAAAATTAAATCTTGAATTAGATGCAAAAGCTCGAGAAAATAGAGAACTAAAAGATAGAATGGGTTTTCTAAGGATGGAAAAAATAGAATTACAAAAGAAGCTTGATCTTGAAATTAAAAAATCTAGTAGTTCTTCTGTCATTAGTGTCGAAGAGTTAAGAGAAAAGGAGAAATCGCCTCTAAATCTCCTCCTCCATGAATTGCAAGATAAAATTAACAAACAAGAATCAATAATTAGGAGATTAAAAAGTAATGATTTTGGAAGCGATGAATTTAACGAAAAATTGATAGAAAAGGATAAAAATATTGAAATGCTCACGGATCAAATTGCCGATTTAAAGGAGAATCTAGAAAAAAAGCCCATTCAATCGGAAGTAGAACCAAAAGAAACCAGCAGAGACATTTCAAAAAACCTACTAGAAGAACTACAGAATTCTCTTAATAAGGTAAAGAGACAAAATGATGAATTAAAGAAGAAATTAGATAAATACGAGAAAAAAGATAAAAAGAAAAAAGAACCAAAAGAAGATAAAAATGTTCAGGAGCTAAAAGATAAAATAACTCAATTAACTGGAGAATTAGAATATAAAAATAAAGAAATTGAAAATCTTAATACTTCTGCGATACATTTGGAAAGCTTATCCGGACCTGATTCTTTAAAACAAGTAGTTGAAGAATTAACAAATAAATTAAATAAATCAAAAACGCAAATTGCAAGCCTTAAGCAACAAATTAATGCAGTACAAAATATCCCTACAGATACTCTTCCTCAAGGAGATGCTGAGGGAAAATTAAAAATTCAAAGAGAAATGGCAAGCTTCTTACAAAAACAACTAGATGAATCAAAACATGCGCTCAAAACGAAAGAAGAAGAAATTGCTACTATTAAAAATGAAGCAATAAGGATAAAAAGAAAATATGAAGAATTGGATAACCAACTCAAATTAAAAGATCAAAAAACTAACAAATTAAAGGCTGACTTAGACTCGCTTAGAATTCAAAGTCAGACTCAAAATAATACAACTCACACTGTCAGTCCCGAATCTAATTTAAGACTTAAAGAACTCGAAAGTTTGGTTGATGATTTGAGCAAACAGAATATTCAGCAGAGGTTAGAAATTTCTCAATTAAGAAAAAGTAAATAATGAATATTAAATGAAGATTTATGGAGATTGTAGTCTTAGGATCGTCAGCCGCAATTCCCGTTCGCGAACGAAACCTTCCTTCAACTGCGCTTAAATATAATAGTGAAATTATTTTATTCGACTGCGGAGAAGACCTCCAAAGAAAATTTGTTGAAGCAGGTTTAAAATTCAACAAACCTTTAAAAATATTAATTTCACACTTTCATGGGGACCACATCATAGGCCTTCCAGGCCTATTGTTTAGATTCGGTTTAAACCACAGAACTGCCCCTATTACTATTTTTGGACCCAGAAACCTTTTTCTCTATTTATTTATCCATAAAAAAATACTAGGACTTAAAGCAAATTATCCCATTAGTATAGTAGAAATCGATAATGAAAATAAGAAATTAATTATCTTCGAAAGTCTAGACTCAGAAACCCCAACTAAAGAATCTGACTTAGATGATAATATTATTTTTGAAAACGATAAATATACTCTAAGATATACAAAAGTAGATCATTCAGTGCTAACTTTTGCTTATTCTTTCGTTGAAAAACCACGTCATGGAAAATTTAAACCTGAAAGAGCAAATGAACTCGGAATACCTCAGAGTGCACTATGGAAGAAATTGCAAGAAGGAGAAATCATCGAATATGAAGGAAAAACAATTGATCCCTTTAAAGAAGGAATTGTGGGCCCAAAACAACCAGGAAGAAAAGTAACATATTCAGGAGACACAATCCCTTGCGAAAATTTAATTGAATTAGGAAAAAATTCTGATATATTAATTCACGAAGCAACTTTTTCAAAAGACCTTTCTGATATCGCTGAAGAAAAAATGCATTCTACTTCTGTGGATGCTGCTACTGATGCGAAAAAAATGGGAGCAAAACAATTAATATTAACTCATATATCGTCAAGATATCAAGAAGACGCTATTAAATTATTGGAAGACGCTAAAGAGATATTCCCCAACTCTATTTTAGCTATCGATCTAATGAGAATATCTTTAGATTAAAAACCTTTAGAAAAATAAGAGGATCAAAATTATTTCTAGTTCCCGCCAGCAATGTGGGGAAGTATCGTAATGTCATCTTTAGGAGAGATTTCAGTGTCTTCGTCAGCTTTCTTCCCGTTTATGAGTATTCCAAAATATTTCCCCTCCAGATTTAGCTCTCTGAGTAAATCCTTAACTAACATTTTCCTCTCGGGAATATAGGTTTCAATAATCCCTGTTTCTAAAATATCTGCTGTTTGCTTCAATTTGTTTTACCTTAAGTTGTTGTTTTTGCTATTATAAATAAAACCTTTTTAGTATTTAAAATTAATTCAAGAAATCAATAAATGTTGATTTCTAATACAAAAGAAAATTAAATCGCTAAATTTAACTCAGTTTTGTGTTTGCGTTGAATAAATTAGATTTTGTCAATCTGGAATTAAAAAATTTTCTATTCTTCTCTTAAAACCATTATTTTTTTTAGTGTTTTTTAATTTTAATGCATAAATTTAATTATCAATTTTAGGGTTGATCTCAGATTCTTCAAGAGGATTCATTTAGCGATTATGGTGATGATCTCGAAAGTATAAGAGAATCCTTAATGCAGATTGATAAAATCAAAAATGAGAAGAAAAGGAACGACCTTATACAAAAAGCAATTAATAACTCTATTTTATCTGCTTATGAAATCGCTGATTCTGGAGAACTTTTTGAAGCTGGTGAATTTCTTTATTCAATAACAGAAATATTAGAAAAAGTTGTTTCTGTTCAATCTAATAAGTTATATAAGTTAATAGTCAAGTATTGGAACACCCAGATTAATTCTTTTAAGCTTCAAGGAAAATTACATGAGATTGCAGAGATTTTCTTACGAATTGCAGATCTCTATGAAAAATTAAACGAGCCTAAATCTAGTAGAAAGAACATCTTAGGAAGTATTGATTACCTGAAGCAGGAAAGCAAAATTTTAAAAGAATTTAACGAAACAAGAAAGTTGGCTCAAAATTATGAAAATATTGCAGGATTATACCTAAAATTTAATGACTTTAAAAACGCAATAAAATATTACTTAAATGTAGTAAATATCGCAAAAGATTATCAATATTTTGATTTACTTTCTTATTCTTATAAACAAATTTCTTCGTGCTATCAAGAATTAGACGAGATCGATAAATCTAATAGCATAATTTACGATGGCATAGAGTTTTTTTCCTTACTTTTTCAAACTTTTGAGGAAAAAAACGATAATCTAGCAATATCTCAAATTTCGCAAGTTTTAAAATCTCTCTACAAAATTATCGATGACGAAGAACAATTTGTAAATTACTCTAAGAAAGAAGCTGGTGCTTATATCAATTTAGCAGAAAGATTAGAAAAAAATAAGAAAAATTACTATAAAATAGCGAGGTACTATCGAGGAGCAGCATTATGCTATCAAGAGATTAATAACAATTTAATTGAATCTGCTTCTTGTTTTGTTTTGGCCGGTAATTATTGCGAGGGGATTGAGGATTTCAATGAAGCCGCGACTAATTTTTTTAATGCAGCTGTGACTTTTAAAGAATTGAACAATTTAGAGATGACATATAAGCACTATGTGAAAGCAGGAGATAATTATTGGAAAATTGAGAATGTGAACGATTCAACAGAGTGTTATTTAAACGCTTATGATATAGCAGTTGAAGGAAATTTGGAATACAACCGATTTGGTATTTTCAATCAAATAATTAGAGGTTTAAACATAATTGCTAAAGAAGGACTAAAAAATAAGCAGTTCTATACAGCAGCTACTCTTATTATGGAAAGTATAAAATTTTATCAGCAACTCGATACCGCAAAGGACTTCCTTGTTAATGAAATGCTAAAAAATGTGTATCGGTATTATTATCGAGCGGCGAATATAAAGAAGATTGGATATTCTCATATAGTTCAATCTTACGTGATGGCAGCTATTTCTTCTATTCTTAACGGAAAAACTAAAAAAGCCCTCGATATCCTCTCTGAGATAGAATCAGAAGGAACAACGGTAAACAAATATAAAGATTTAGTAAAATTGATAATTAAATGGGTCTCGGAGGGAAAAGAAGTTAAGTTTGAAAACTTTCCTTACGAATTTCAACGAATTATTCAAGGATCAGAAGAAATATTATTTCTTTTAAAATTCTTTAAAGGATACAAAGCTTAGAACTTCAAATTTCTATTCTATTCTATACCTCTAGAAACAATATAAATAAATAGGTCATAATTTATCCTATTTATAACAACACTATATCGTGTTGGTAATATATGTATAAGAATATATTCTTCTAAAATTGGAATTATAACTCAATTAAGGTTATTAATATGAAAAGACAAATTAAAGCGATATTGATAATTATACCATTATTAATCGGTGTAGCCGTTACTCTTACATTTGTACTACCGTATTTTAAACAACCTACAACGAGTAATCCGGGCGTCGTGCGAATTTATGTAAACTCCACTATAGCAAGTAGTATATCAACTGAAATCGATCAATACGAACAAGACGTAATAAATCAAGGATATACCGTACAAGTCGTCAATTGGTCACATACAAACATCACACTCCTTAGAAACGATTTGATTAATGCAAGTAGGCAACCTGGAGGTTTAGAAGGGGCAGTATTGATTGGAGACTTACCAGCTGCAATACTACGATATTATGATAATTTCTGGTACATTTGGAGAAATTATCCTTGTGATCTCTATCTTACTGATTTAGATGGAACGTGGGTTGATAACGATGTGGCAGACGGTTTATTTGATGCTCACAATAACGGAACGGGCGATATTTTTCCCGAAATTTGGGTTGGTCGTATATGTCCTGAATCGTTAAATAATACAGATCATCTAACGGCGTATCAAGACTATTTCGCTCGAAACCACGCTTATAGAATTGGACAGCTCACTCGCCCTCATTCGCAGTTAGTATATATAGATGACGACTGGTCAGCTTGGACAAGCGAGTGGCTTGGAGATATGACTGCCTATACGAATATAACATGTATAAGCACAAATTCTAATACGAACGCAACAGATTATAAATCACGGTTAACAGATATTTACGAGTTCGTGCATGTGTTTGTACATTCCTGGCCCTACGAACATTTATTTGGTCCAGGCGGGTATGGTGCAGAAGGTAAAGTAACTTATAAAGATATTTACAATATTAGTACTCAAGCATTATTTTACAATCTATTTGCGTGTTCGGCTACTAATTTTAAATACCAAACTAATTTAGGTACTCAATATCTCTTTTCAAATAATACATTGGTAGTAGTTGGCTCATCGAAAATAGGTGGTATGACAATGAATAGCTATTTTTATACTCCTTTAAGCCAAGGTAAAATATTTGGTGAAGCAATGAGATTATGGTATTGGAACCCTCTCCACGGTCCTAGCGATCCGGATTCAATTGGGATGACTCTCTTAGGAGATCCGCTATTGACAATTTAATATGTTCTAAATTAAACATTTTTATTTTTTCAATTTTTATTCTAATCATATTTTAAAAATATAATTTCTTAGGAATGTAATAAAGTGTGAAAGATAAGAATATTCTTTTAAGTTTTGATTTAGATAACACACTAATAAATAATAGGGAGGGAATCGTTAACTCCTTCAATTACGCTCTTAAAAAGTATAATGTTCCTACCCTTGAAAGCTCAGAGATCGAAGAAATGATTGGAACACCCTTAGATGACATGTTTAAAGGAGTGTCCGATTTTAATCCGCAAAAATTATCTTCAGCTTTCCGAGAATACTATTCGGAAAAAGGAATTTATCAAGGCTGCTTATTGCCTGGCGTTAAAGAAACATTAGAAAAATTAAAACAAAAAGATTTTACTTTAGGCGTAATAACTTCAAAAAGGCAAGATCTGGCAGTACAAATTACAAAAATTCTAGGTATTTTTAAATACTTTGAATACGTCATAGGTGAAAGCGAAAATGTAAAGAGCAAGTTAGACCCTAATCTAAAAAATCATTTACAAAATAAATATAGCGAATATAATATTGTGATTATTGGGGATCATCCAAAAGACCGGGCTCTTGCTGAAAATATAAATGCACCGTTCATAGGACTATTAACAGGAAACCATTCCGCTGAAGAATTACGATGTTTAACTAGAACAAAAACTCTAATATTAAACAGTGTTAAAGAATTGTTCCCAAACCTGATTTATTCTTTATTTTAAAAAATAGTAGGTTAAAGATATAAAAAAAGTAAGAAATAGAATTAACTACTCCTTCAAATCTTCGTATATTTTCATAAATTCTTCAGGTTTCCATTGTTCCTTCATGTATTTTCCAATTCCAGAACTATCCCGAGGACCAACTACTACATAGGCGTCGGCTTCGTCTTCTAAGGCTCCACTCAATCGTGCTGCCATGCCTGGAATAATTAAAATGCGATGGTTCACCTTTTCAAACGCTCCAAATTCTTTGACCGCTTCCGCGATCGAACCTGCACTGAATTGCCCTCCTGCGACAGCTGATTCAATACCGATGCCTTCGGAATCTACAACTAAAAGATACGCATTCACATTTGCTCCTTTAATATCTATTTCTACAGGAATTTTGGTTAACCGGTAATTCGAAGTCACAAAAATAGGAGCTTCTTTATCTGGCTCTCCGACTTCGTATAAACCAGGATCTACTGTAGGATAAATACGAGGATCACTAAATACGCTCTGTCTTAAAGTCATAATTGCTAGCAAAACCCAAATATCCTCCTCCCTCTTACCACTGTGAAGAACAATAAGGCTTGTATCTATGGATTCCATTATTGCTGACATAATAATTTCTTGATATTGATGTTCCCAAAGTTTCTTATCGTCGTCAGTCTTAACTTGAATCCAGTACGCAGCGGGAACCCCCATAACTGGGAAGCCTGCGTTTGAGTCTTCCTTATCAATTGCTGCAATCCTCAATTGCATTATATTATCATAAGTTAAAGCAACATTTCCTGATCCGAAAACAGTCATAGCGTCTAAAACTATTTCCTTTACTCCAAGTTTCTGTAAAGAAGCACTTAATGACATCAATTCATCTAAGTCATTTGAGACGGCTACGATAGGTAAATTATTTTGAACCGCAAATTTACCTACCTGTTCCCACGAATCTTTAGTTGCAGCATAAAGCAAAGGTTTATAATCTTTAATTTCAGCGGCAGCAGCGAGCAAAATATCTAAATTCATACAAGCTAGCATTACGGGGAGATCTGATGCCTCCGTAAGTTTTTTTGCAGCAAGTTTAAATTGTTCAGAGTCACCTGATACACATCTCAATGTAATACCGTTTACTCTTAACATTTCTCCCATTCTTTCTATTACTAGATCTGTTAAGTATTTAGCTGTTTTTTCCAGATCTGGATCATCGTCTGCAATTTCCATGAATATCGCTGTTTCGTTATAATATGTGAGTTGATGGCGATTAAGTACCTCTTCGCCACCACATTTACATTGACGTTCGCCAACTCCTATTATAACCGATTTTTGCGGTGGAGTAACAATTACGATTAGTTTTTCACGTTTTTTTGCTTGTTTTGGATCCTGCATTAAATGCGTGCAATCTTGGACTGTTACTTGCCGTTCGAGTAAATCTGTAGCAAATGCCATGCAAGTCTCTCTTCCACAATCTTTACAATTACTTTTGTCTAATAGAGCATAAATTTCTAATGGACTAGGTCTACCCATTTTACTTTCTCCAAAATTTTAAATTGTGCCTTTTTAAATAATTATTTATTATTTTTTAATTGGTTTAGGTAGTCTGAATTTACATTAAAAATTTTTTAAAAATAATACTACTGTCGAAAACTTATTTTTAAGATTTTATTAATTAAATGAGATAACTAATGAGAAGTTTGATTTTATAGAAAGAAAAAACTTTTGCGAAACAATACAATGTTGAGCTCAAACATTCTCATTGTTCTCTCTCTCATGATAAGGGGAAATTATGAGACAATATATTTTTAATTCGAAACTATTTAAACTTCGAAATTTTTAATATTTAATTCGAGGGCCCTCAGTATCAGCTAGTTCCTCTTCTAAATCATCCAAGCTTTAAAAGATTACAAAACCTTTTTCTTTAAATATTGAAATCCTAAAAATAATGTATATATCTACTCTAGTTAGAAATAAAATGTTAAGGTTCTTTATTTGAATGTTAAAAAGATGTATGGAATTTTTTTCTTAGTCTATTTCACATTGGGAGTGTTTGAAGCGTATTTTGTTTTATACATTCCGTTGTTTTATTACGAGATTTTGGCTGTTAATCGAAACAATTTAGCATTCATCCAATTTTTTGGGTATCTGTCGTTAATATTAACGCCTATTTTTGCCTATATTCTTGATGCTCATATAGAATCTGAACGAAATCACAAAATCTTTGTATTTCTTTGCGCTATTTTGCTATGTTCGTGCTTCTCAATCTTTCTTATTAATAAAAACATCCTATTATTGTATGGAATTTTTTTGGGAGTATATTTTCTTAGCAGGATGTTTATTCGTACAATTATGAGTAAGATTTTCCTCACGCTTAGTGTGAAATCGCCAAAAATTAAACACCATATGATATTAATTGTAAACGGGGCAAGAGGAGTTAGTTTTCTTTTAGTATCTTTGGTTTTCGATTTTATTATTAAAAATATTTACTCTTTACCGCAATGGGAATTGTTCTTCATGATCGGTTGGATGATGACTTTACCATTGCTCTCTATAGTTCTGTTTTTGAGAAATAACACCATATTCAGCGATCAAACTTCAAAAAATAGTAATAAAGATATTGAAAGTAAAAATATTAAAAAAAAGAGCCAAAAAAGGGTTTTTTGGTTTGCTTTTTTCTTATATATTGCTTTCTTTTTAGCGTCCTCAGATTTAATCTTTTTATCGTTAGTTAGCTCGTGGGTTTTAACGAGATATAATGAGTTTTCCTTAAGAATTTTCTTTTCCTTGTATTATGTGATCACAATATTTGCTCTTTTTGGATATTACTTTGCTTCAAGAATCGCTAAAAGGATAAATAATATTTTTCTTCTCTTTATTTTTTGTTGCTTCTATTTACTTTTCCTTGTTCTATTACCTTTTTCAAATTTCCCAATGTTTTTACTGACTCAATGTGGTCTTGCATTTTCAGGTTATATAGCTAATTATATGTATGTATCTATTGCTCAAACTATTTCAGTGAACACACGATATAAAACATTTGTGTATCAGATATTAGTAATGTCCCAATCAATCGCAAATATTGTTTTTGCTCCTATAGGAACATCGTTATCTGCTATTATCAGTGTGGAAATGTTGATTTTTCTTTCTTCAATCTTGTTTGCCTTTTCCTGCGGAATTCAGTTAACTCTCGTATTGGTAAATAAAATCAAACAAATTAAAGAATTTAATTAATATTTTTTTTTCTGTACTGAGCATATGACTTAATTTGATTGGTTTAATTAACTGTATTACAACTTCCTTTACTATTAGAAAACCTGATCAAAGACCAAACATTGCCAGATATCTTGCATTATACTTACAAAAAAAGAGAAAAAATATAGTTTTCCCGCTTAGAGTTATGCGATAACTCCAAATGCGGGAGAACAATTTAAGGACATATTGCTGAACTTGGCATTTGCATCTTACCTCAACAAATTTATAGTGATATGAAAATTATGATGATTTAAATCGCTCTTGATATTATTAGCGATTCTATAGAACCTTTCCGTATCATATTTATTTCATAACCTTTCTATTTAAACTGAAAGAAAATAAAATGAGACATACGAGTAGTTTAAATAGTTAAAAAAAAAGCAAGCAATTATTAAATTTGAAAATTAGCGACATAACAAAATATATAAGTGCTTACACCAAATAAAATTATAATTCTAAATTTCTAAAGAGATTAGATGAGAAAGCTAAATATTGATTTTTTAATCGATACTCCAGTAGAAAGATTGGTAGAAAATATAGATTCTTTTTTTAATGATTTACTTCAAGAAATTGAGTTGTATCTCAAATTAGAACCAATTGATTATAGAATTGAAATATCCATTAAAGACGAAGAAAAGATTGATTCAGAGTTTCAAAAAGATATTTTCTCTGTTGGAGCGGAAAGATTTTATAACAATAGAGTGCTAAATGTTCATGTTTACCGTAATTTTTATAGATTTGTTCCAATTATTTTGCTGAGGGAGGCATATAAATGTTTTATTCCAGTACAAGCCTCTCAAATGAAAATCATTGACATTTTCATTAATCAAAAAGTGGTTATTGATCTCGAGAAGTTAAAATCAATTAAAGAATGGAATTTGCTCATAGGAAATAAATTGATTGATTATGAGTTCCTATCGATGGAGTATAATCGCCTTGAAAATTTTTTAAAACGAGACAGTTTAGAAAATGTTGATGCACCATTTGTATTTTTCATGAAGTATATTCGAAGGAATATCCAAATAATTGGTGAAAAAGAACATGATTTCTATATTACTTTTTTCAAAGAATACCAATTATTATCATCAAAGTCGCTGTATAACGATGAAATTATTGAAACAATAAGAGTTCTCGTTAAAATCTTTGATGAAGTTCAATACTATACGGCATTATTGGACTATCAACATTATTTTAAAGAATTCAAAGAACAACGGATCATTCAAACCCCTCTAACTCTAAATAAATTTACAAAAAATATGCAATGGATTAAACAATTTAGTAATTTATCACCTAGTTATAGAGTAAACTGGCCAGCATTAAATATTTCCTCAATTAATTGCTACATAAAATTCAATCCCGTTTTAAAGAGGTCAAGAGTCAACCAAGTTATTAACGAGTTGCCTTTTTTTGTTCTCCTTAAGGAATGTAGATATAGTTTCGCTTACGAAATTGACGGTTTTTTCGTTATTCCAAATCAATATTTAGTTGATTTAAAAAAGTTCTTAAAGAAATTCGAGGAGAATGGATATATCCTACAAATTAGATTGACTACTGGTAAAAAAAATGAATCCTTTGTCAACCTGAATTATTTTCGAGAATATCATAACAAAAAAACCATAGTTAATAAAGAGAATCCGTTATATGAAAAAGAATACGAATTAGATAATTCACTGGATTATGGACAAGAAGTATATGAATCAAAATTAACGCTTCTTGATTGGTTAATAATTGACAGAATCCGTTATTATTCCCAATACGGATTTAATTTCGAAAGAAGAGCGGGATCTCTTAAATTAATGAAGTCAGACCTCATTAACGAGGTTATTAGCCAAAGCAAATTTATCACAGACTTAAAGTCTAATCTGTTAATTATTCAATCATTACCAAAACTGAGAGATTTATTTTTAGAATTCTTAAAAACAAACGAATCGTTTGGATTTTTTTATATAAAAAATATGCTCCATAAGTACATTGTCATATTTAATTTAATTAAAGAAATTTTAAAAATCAATCCTTCTATCAATAGTATTTTCGAATTTCTTGAACATATTAAAAGACATGGTGTTTCTTATTCAATTGAAAGTAACATTACTTTTAATAGTTCGCTGATTAAGAAGATAATAATTAATGAAATCCTCCCCCTATATTTTAAATCAAAAGAGAGTTTTGAAAAAGAATTAAACAAATTTAACAATTTCTTTAAAATCTTTAGCACTTGTTATGACTTGAAAATTTTTAACTTACAATCTATTCGAATGATTGTACAAAATACATCTTTGCTAAACACCATTTTTAAATCAAAGGAAAAGAAATTAAGCAGTTCATATGAAAGCTACGAATTATCCGATGTATCCTATCAGTTGATTGAAGCAAAGCTAGATAATTTCTTGAATAACATTCCACCTGTAATTAAACCTAATTTAATTGTCACTATCCAACCCACTATGACCCTCTTTTTTGTCTTATTACTAAAAAACAATGCGGAAACTGTTGAAAAACTGAAGAAAGTATCATACATAGCAAAAAGAATGGGGATTCTTTCTAATAATATATCGTATGTAGGTTTCTTTCTACCCTATTTAAATAGCGAAGAAAAAAGCATACTGATTTCAATATTCAAAAATATTTTTGAAGATAATTTATTAAGCGTTAAAAGATACGGGTGGAGCGGTGTTCAAAAATCTTTTTCACGGAAAGATTTTTACGATTTGGAACAAAAAGAATTTTTTTACACGAAAGATATTTTTGGACAGTTTTTTATGAATGTTAGAAGTATTCTTGGTGAAGTGCAAAAACCACTCCCAGAAGCAAAATCTATTCAACAAAATAAATTTTGGTCAAAAGAGAATAACTTATCTTATCTTATTAAATCTGTTGAGGATCGTATTAGAGGTGAACATGTAGATTTAAGTTTTAATAAATTACATAATCTTTTCGAATTTCATCGTAAGTTAGATGAATCCTTATTAAATCTTAGTGAGTTTAAAAAATCCCAAGAAAAATTCTTTTTCAAAAATTTCATTAAATCAATCGATTTTATACCCTCGTTTCAGAATTTTGGTATGAGTCAGTATTTATTGTATTTCTATCCAACAGATATTAACAACATTGATTTTAAGCTTTTAATGAACAACTCGTTCCAATCGGTTAGTTTCTCCGCACAGTTTGATAACTCTAATTCTTTTTTATTTCAATATATCTTTCCATATCGCAATCCCGGCATATCTTCGTATTTAAATTGGTTAACCAAATCGAAAAAAATCATCAGAGAATATTGTTTATTTTTCATTAAAAAAATATATCAATTATTACATTTCAATTACAATCTAAGTTCAGATGGTTGGGATCTTGACCCAAATCGGTTTAAGATATATTTCCAAAATATTTTGTTTAATCCTGATTATAAAATCCAAATTCCCGATTTAAAGGAATTCGATATTGGTGATTTAAACAGTTCAAATTATCTTGGACCCAATTCCTCTGAGTTTAAAGCTCTATCTCAGATATATAACTGGAAATCGTTGGATATTAAATCTTACTTAACAAGGCGTTATTTTAATATAAATACAAGTATAATAGAATTGTTAAAGAAAGAATTAATTCACCCCTTTATTACTTTAAAGAATTTAGATTTAGTGGAAGAGATTACAATCATTTTACCAGATGTTAATAAAGAACATAACGAGTCAATTCTTAAGATTTTTAGCTTTTTTAACATCGGGGCCATTTATGAAATGGAAGGAGAATATTACATTCATGGATTTGAGGATATAGTAAAGTTCGAGAACGGTATTATGATTAAATTATATTTTCCCGATTTTCAATTTGACGAGTTCGAAAAGCTTTTCGATTTGCTTTTTGAATACATGGGAATTGATCACTACCTAATTTTAAACGACTTAGTTAACGGGGAGAATTTAATAAAGTCAACATTCAATGATTTGAAATTTATAGAGACATACAACCCTTTAACAAACCTAATTTGGAACGATAAAGACAAGAAATGGCGAAACCATAAACTGTTTAACGAAAATTTTGAGCCCGTTTATCCTGATTTGTTCTATGGAAAAGATAAATACCACATGTAATTCTGTTTCTCTCTCATCATATTTATCACTATTCATATAATTAGAGACAAAATTGTATACAACGCAATTAGACCTTGAATTTCAAAAATAATAAAATGCTTCAAATTTTTACTTAAATGAATGGTAACCAAAGATCTTAGTTTTGATAAGTTTGACACTATTTTCCACCCAAAACACATTGCATTCGTGGGAGCTAGCGAGAAATCTCCCTTTGGAGCAATGTTGTATTTATCAGCCTTTAAGACATCAAAATGGGCAGATACCTTTTACCCGGTAAATCCAAAATACGATAAGGTACTCGATTGGACATGTTATCCTTCAGTTCTTGACATCCCTTATCCTATAGATACAACTTATATCTCAGTAAAGACTAAAAATGTTCTGAAAGTATTAAAAGAGTGCGTAGAAATAGAAGTCCCATGGGTTATTATTTTTTCATCTGGTTTTTCTGAAACGGGCGACTTATCAGGATTAGAGTTAGAAAAGAAATTAAAACAAATAGTAACGGGATCAAGCACAAGAATAATAGGACCAAATTGTATAGGGCCATATAACGCTGCTGATGGTATGGCATTTTCATTCAGCGCAAAAAAGAATGCTTCAGGGAAGGTCTCGTTTATGTCTCAATCTGGAGGGCACATGAGCCAGTTATTAGATATAGGATATAAAAGGGATATAAGGTTTAGGTACGGTGTGTCATTTGGTAATCAAATAGACCTGAATTGCCTAGATTTTCTAAAATACTATCATAAGGATTCGACAACTCATATAATCGCAGCTTACTTAGAATCATTTGGTTCTACTACGGGTCACGAATTCTTTTTGCAGCTGAAAAAAACTACAAAAAACAAACCAGTTATTATATGGAAAGGAGGTTATACTGACGATGGCTCGAGAGCAGCATTTTCCCACACTGGCGCCATAGCAAGTGATTTAAGGTTATGGCATTCAATGGCCAAGCAAACAGGTGCTACAATAGTTAAAGATAACGAAGAGTTTTGGAACGCAATGAAGACATTTGAATTGTTATTTCCAAAATATATTCCAAAAGGGAGTAATGTAGGAATAATAACTCCGGGGGGAGGATCTAGCGTAAATACCACAGATTTATTTGGGTTTTATAATTTGAAGATTCCGGAATTAACTTTAGATTCCCAAAAAAAACTTAGCGAAATACTTCCGTATGAAAACGTAAATGTGAAGAATCCCGTGGATTTAGGTGCTCTTGGTTTTGTCGTAGATGTATTCGTAAATTGTATTGAGATTGTAGTAAACGATCCAAACATCGATATTATCGTAATTCCGTTATGGCCCCACTTTATATATAATCATGTTTTCAAAAAGATGATTGAAATCCAGAAATCAACAAGGAAACCATTTATGTTTTGTTTGCCAAGCATTGCTGACTCATCGGAACTTGCTCAACGATTCTCAACAGTTAAAAATCTACTTCATGAAGAGCGAGTACTCTATTTTCTGTCATTAAGAGCCGCTGCAAAAAGCTTATCACTTTACTGTGATTATATTGAATTTCTAAAATCACATAATTATGAAAATTTACACAAAGATGAATAATTATATTACTTTTTTTTCATCATTTCTCTTAAATAGAGTTTCATAAAATATCGTTCAATAGTACAATAATCTAACTTCTGGTTATTAGTTAACTCTTTATTGTCAGATAAAAAGAAGTGAAGATTGATGATCTTACCATAAAATTTTGTGATCTTATTGTCAAAACTTATATTTTTGAAACTGTTAATATCCAGTTTTTCGAAAATTGGCTCTAGGGGAACATCATAAGTTACCGGTTTCTCTAAAATTTCCATAGGAAAATTAACATCCGCTTTTCCAGAACTCAATTTTTACACCTTAGATTCTAAATTTATATTATTAAACCCCTTTGTAATTCGAGTAGAAGTGCTGTTTCCTATTTTGTCGGTAATCTGCACCACTACCTACTAAATTGTCTATTTTTGAGCGTAGTTAGGGCTATATTCTCAATTTTGCATATATTATTGTTTTTCTTATATTAAACTAAGAGTGAACTATATATTAAGGGGTTAATACCACGAAACTAAAATCTAAAATAATAGCGAAAGTAATGTTAAAGTAAATTGGATTAAATAACTTCCAACTAATTCTAATTAAATAGTGGAAAACGTATGGGATTTATAGCTGGACTTAAAGGCGTATTTAAAAAACCGGTATTTATTTTTATTATAATCTCGTTTGCCTTAACTTGGATTCTGATTATTATAAATAAATTTTTATCCAGTGTATTGCTTGGCTTATCCATTTTTATATTTGGTGGAAGTTTATTATTTTTTGCCCTAATTTTATTTCTCGTTTCATTTTTTAAGCAAATTAATGAATTGAAAAAGTGGTTCTTCTTAGTTATTTATGCGTTTTCGATAGTTTTAACCTTTATTTTATACCAATCAATATTTTTCCCTACTTCAGAATTATTTTTTATTATTCCTCTAACCGTTAATCAGTTTTTTATGGCATTTTTCGCATTTAAAATATGCATGGATACCTCTACAAAAATAGATGATTATCTTTATAAAATGAAGAAATCTCGAATAATAACTCGATTAATTGAATTTTTAGTTTTTGGTTTTCTAAATTGGTGGATAATTAGAATAGTAGTTATCTTCTTCAGCCACACACCAACAGAACTGTTTTTAGTTGTTATAAGAATTCTCCAGATAATGTTTTGGGTAAATATAAGTCTGTTAGGAATCGCTTTTATTCGGTTAATTATAACAAAGAAGTTTTCAGCGTATCTAACTCTATTTTTTTTGCTTACGCTCTTCTACGCTTTATACATCCTTTTTGATTATTTATACGGAGTATTTTTTAGCACTGTGTCAGGAGACCCAATTTATGTCATTACTTCGTTTATAGTCGATATTATCTTATTTTTATATATATTGGGTACTGTTTATGATAGAGTTGATTACATTAAAGCTAAGTTAAAAATCCTTAAGGTAGATACAATCGCTTTATTTCTTATAATAATGAAAATTTATGTCCAAGTTTCAAAAATTGCTCCTAAAATTGTGGCCGTTGAGATGCAGATCCTACAAGCGGGAGGACTATTTGCTATCTTTGTTCTTTTCAATCTACTCTTTGGAATACACTCGATTATAGCTCATAAATATAAAAAGAAAAAATAATCAGAAAGTTAAATACTTAATACATTTCTGTCTTCGAAAATAATAGCGCGAAACAACCGTAAAATATGCCGTTTACGACCCCACTTAATATAAATCCAATTAATAGTAAAACAGGATCAATTACTGGAATAAAATAGTATAACAATGTGCTTGGACTAATAAAAGCTAAAACCCCTAAAGCCGCAGAGCCTATCAGTGCAGCAAGCATCCATCCTCCAAAACTACCTCCTTTACCATCTCCAGTGCGCCCCGCCACTAATGATGCAACAAATGGAGAAACTAGGAATCCTATGTTTTGAATTAACAAATCATCAAAGAGACCTAAAGTAACTTGACCATATATTGAAGTTATAACATTTCCGGGCATATTAATAATAGGTCCGAAAAAAATGAGTAATATGATTAATGGATCGCTACTTATAGCGCCAAAAAGGAGATTTAAATCACCACTAATTGTTTTCGCTATTATTATAAATAGAAAATTCAAACCAATAAAAGCTAGTAAACTGAAACCTAACGCCTTACCTAACCCGATCTTAATCAACCTTTTTTTACAAGTGTATTTTCAATTTAAATAATTACTACTATGTATAAAATAGATTGTAAAAGTTATATAAATTTATTTAAGTCCAATTTTTAATGTCGAATTTTGTTAAATTTAAAAAAAATACTTGAAAAAGCCTTAAATTGGTAAATTTCAAAAATTTTTTGTAGTTTCTTCTATATTTATATAATAAATACTTCTAATTATAAATTAAAGCTATGAGAGAGAAACACAATAAATTTCTTATCGGCAAGCTAAAGCATAATCTTCTCAATAAGATGTTGGAAAATTTTGTATCATCTACTCATTTAAAAGACAGTAGAGTCGTTGTAGGCTCCAAAATAGGAGAAGATGCTGCTGTAATTGATATGGGTGACAACTATTTAGTCGCTAAAACCGATCCAATAACATTTGTAACTGATGAAATTGGATACTATGCTGTACATGTAAATGTTAACGATGTTGTTTGCACAGGGGCCACTCCAAAATGGTTTCAATCAACTATATTATTACCTGCAGGGCTAACTGATGGAGATTTAATTGAATACATTTTTAAAAACATCCATGACACATGTAAATCTTTAGGAATAACCGTTGTTGGTGGTCACACAGAGATTACTGCGGGCATTGATAGACCAATATTAATTGGTTCTCTGCTTGGCGAAGTGGAGAAGGAAAAACTAGTTCTATCTTCAGGAGCACATGCAAACGATTCAATTATCCTAACCAAGGGAATTTTTATTGAGGGAACATCTATTATAGCTCGTGAAAAAGAAGAGGTATTAAAACAAAAAGGTTATGACAATGATTTTATCGAAAAATGTAAAAATTATCTTTATAATCCAGGAATTAGCGTCTATAATGAAGCCATAATATCCAACGAAAATTTTCTTCTAACTTCTATGCATGATTTGACGGAAGGGGGTCTATTTTGCGGTCTTGCCGAAATAGCAATCGCGTCTGATTTAGGATTATTGATTAAAAAAGAACTAATAAATATTTTGTCAGAACCACGGGAATTAAGTAAAGTTTTTAAAATAAATCCATATAGCACAATTTCGTCTGGTTCTCTCTTAATCTCAGTTAATAACCGTTATACTGAAGATTTAATTAATTTATTAAAAAAAAATGGGATTAATTCCGAAGTCATTGGAAATTTTACATCCGAAAAAGGGAAATATTTAATCCTCGATGAAAATCATAAGAAGTCGCAAATGAGCTATAGTGAGATCGACGAAATTACTAAAATTGTGTAATTTATAAGCTAATTGATATCAAAATTGCATACTTAAAATAAAAGATCAGTTTTTTTTTCTTTTACCAAGATTTTTATTTTTGAATTTTCACATGTAATATATACATTTGATTATATTTTTATAACTAAGGGTTGTTTTGATTAAATATATTCTAATATTATACTAAATTAAATTTTGATTTATTGTGGTAAATAAGGAATTACATACGATACTGAAATCCATCGGAGAAAGAGCGAAAGGGAAAGAATTAACGTTTAAGAAGAATTCCCAAGTATTTTTCGATATTTTAGAATCTAATAACAATTCCTTTAAAGAATTTAAAGAAGAAATTAGAAAAGAATGGGAACAGTTTAAATTTAAAAACCAAAATAGAATCATTAAGAAAACCTATAGCACCTTCTTTTTCCATTTTTTTCACGATTATTTTAAATTTTATCTACAGAAGTTTTGTGGATTTGATACTAATTCCTTAGATCTAATTATTAAGGAAAAAATATCTGACGACCAGCTATTTTTAGAATATAGCTATTACATCTCTCCCGAAGAACAGGAATATTTTAAGGAATTCAGCGAGGCTTTTAACAATAACGCAAATGGAATTGCTTCTCCTTTTGGCTATCTTTATCTAGTCGTAGCGATCTTAGGTGTCAATTTGAGAATGCTTCTTGAAGAAAAATTTTATGTGGTGTTAGACGGAGCTATACTAGAAAATGGCGAAAGTGATAATATTATTAATTTCTTAATAGTCATCAAAAACAGCCACGACGAGTTGTACAATAATTATTACCACATGTATTTATATTACTTTTTAAAATACTTTAAAGATGTTCCAAAAACATTTCATGATAAGCTATTAGATGGTAGAGATAAAGTCTACGAAATTGCGCTTAATGAGTATTCTTTCGCAAAAGATAAACTAGTGGATCTCTTATATTTCTTTTATAAAAAGTGTAATCTGCTCCAAAATTTTTCACCGCTATTAGATTTCTTGAATTTTGTTTGTAGTAGAGTTGAAGACTCTGTCTTTCCTAAACTAGATATCATAAAGAAAGAATTTTTACAGAATTTTGATTACACTAATGAAAAGAAAAACTCCTTACTTCGAATCTTTGACACTATTGACAAGAAATCGACGCTCTACTCTACATTCCAATCTAACAATTTACCCTCGCAACAATTTAATTTGTTTTTATTGTACACAAAATATTTCTTTGGTAGCGGAAGTTTAGAAGCTTTAGAAGTTGGGGATCTGTTGTTTTTACCTGAAGATTTTAAGATTGGCTTGAATAAAATTAATAAAAAATTAGATAATGTAATCAATGCTAATACCATAAAAGATGTACAAGAATTCTTGGATAATTTCTCAATTATATCGAATTTAGAAAATCCAAACCTGTTTTTCAAAATTATTTTCAATAAGGATCTCTCTCAGATTAACTACGACTTCTTCAGGGCTTTCTTACACAGTATAAACACGAGTATTAAACGTTTAATTGAAAGTGAAAACAAAATATTAGAAGAAAACCCAATTAATGAACCACTAACATTCAAAGTAGTTGTTGATCACATCTGTAGAATGCTCTATGTCCTTATAGATAAAATATTTATTAGAAAACTCCCCGGACAAGCATCAAAAAACTTTATTGACCCTAGAAGCAGATATATTGGGAGAAATATTGCTTTAAGGGTATTAGAATTGTTCATATTCAGCGATCTCAATGTTTCAGACGATGTTTGGCCCGATGTTATTATTAGCTTGAATAAAGATACCCTTTTAAAAGATTTAGATAATTACAATATACAAATTCCCGAAAAACACTTTTATCAATATGAAGATTTTGATAGATTTCTCATCACCTTTAACTTCTTATCTTCGAATAATTTAATATTCGAAGAATGGTTAATCAGTGGGCTTATCATTCCAATTAATAATTTTATTTTAAAGATACGTGGTTTAATTAAAGAATGTGGCAAAAAATCTGAACCTTATGAAGTTTTAAGGGATTACCTTATTGAAAACACAAATGATATGGAAAACATTCAAGACTTGGAATTTATTTGCCGGCAAATCTCGGTTATCTGGGAAAATTTGAGATAACCACATTGATCCTTAAGGTTTTTTGAATAGCTCAAATAAGCTACAGAATTCTTTGAAATTTCTTTCGATATCAACTACTGGTAGTCTAAATCCTTCGCTTTGAGTAAAATCACTCATAGTAATTAGACCAGATATCATTTTAACGTTTTCATTTAATTGTGCTCCTATATGATTTAAATCTTCTACACATAAAATAGTTGGGTAAGGTAGATTCCTAAAACTCTCAAAAAAAATCACATCTAATTTAAACGGGCTGTCATCAAGCCATTGTATTAAATCGTTTAAAATGACTTCCTTCTTTAGAAAAATTGCACTTTCATCAAATCTATTTTTTATAATGGAAAACACTGCGCCTGATTGAGAGAATCTAAACGAATCTTTTCCTTCTTCGTCGATCCGATGATTGTGTATATATTTTATTACACCTACTTCAAAGTTTAGTTCAAACTTCAATTTCTTTATAAGATTTTCAATAAGGTGTGTCTTTCCGCTTCCAGAATACCCAATTACACTAATAATTTTAATAAAAAACCACCGAATCTTAGATTTTGAAAAATACTAGAGATTTAATATAATTATTAATATCTAAAAAGTGTTAAAAGAATTAACTTTACTTTAAGATGATAAAATAAGTTCCATGTTATTATGCCAACGAAAAATGAAATAATTGTATTCGATGCAAATTTCTTTATTTGTATGAATTCTATTAGAGTAAAAAATATTCTGGAAAATTTACATCAAGCAGGTTTAGATTTAGGGTTTAATTATTACATTAGCGCCGTAGTTTTTGATGAAATTAAAGCGTCTAATACTTTTCGAGAAAAATTTCAAAAAATCGTAAAGATCGAAAAGATTGAAAATTCACAAATTGAAACTATTAAAAACGACCTTAGCCAGCAAGGAATTCGCTTCCCCGCCCAAGATCCGGATTTATCCTTATTATGTTTATCTCAGAAATTACGTAAAGAGGATAATAACAGTTCTATTAATTTAGTTTCTGACGATTTTAAACTCGTTAAAAACGCTAATTTGTTTTTCCACGGAAAGATAAACATTTTATCTCTTTCTAGTTTTCTATTAAAAATTCATCGAACAATTTCTAATAAGCAACTAAGGAGCTATTTCAAAAACACTTGGAAGAAAAGTTTGAACTACACGCTTTCGTATATGATAGAGCGCTCTAAAATATATCCTGCTGAAGAAAAGATAACATGGTTAATTGAAAAGGCAATCAGTGTTACCCAAGATTCAATCGTGACCCAAGATGCACATGATGTTGATAGTCAAAAGGAACCCGTTAAGTTTGAAATAGGTACAAGCAAGTATGATCAAGAAATCACAATTTGTGAAAAATATATTGAAAACCAGAAACTTGCAAATAGTGAAGAGGAACTAGTATCTGGAATCATAAATTTCCTTGAAAATCTAAAAATATCTCGTGAATATCTAATACAAGCTCGTAAAGCGATTGAGAAGCACGATTCTAAAAACGCAGTAAAATATTTAAAGAAGGGGAATGGATTCTTAATTTCACTTTTGCAAATAGCCTCTGGTCAATTAACTAATTTAAAAAATTATGAAATCGTCGAAAAGTTAATATGTAGCGAAATTTCAAAGATGGAATTCTTAAGAGCCTTTATTTTGATTTCTTTAGGGAGAGTAAATAACGCTATAGATTCTTTGGAAAGAGCAGCGCTATTTTCTACAATAATTCATAATCATCAAACCTGTTTAACTTTAAATTATGTAAAAGCGTTGATCTTATTGTTTCATGGACTCTATAATAATGCTATAATGGCTTATAACTTTACTGAAGAGCTTGCTGACATCTATAGCGACGAACGTCTCAAACTTAAATGTGCGATTGGTAAATCTATTGCTCTTTACATTCAAGGAGAAGAAGGAGAGACTGCGATGGCTATTATGGAAGAAATCTCAAATATGGATATGGAAAAGAACTTTTTAGACGCTATTATCGTTTTTAGCGAGCTTGGAGATTATTTTTTAGCGTTAGGTCATTCACAATTAGCAGCAAATCTTTACAACGAAGCGTTAGAGATCAGCATTGACTATAAGCTAAAAATCAGGAGCGACATCTTAATAGAAAAGTTAAAACGCTCTTACATCGCAACCGTTTTGAATGGGTACTCTACAGAAGATATTATGGTAGATAAATTAGATGTCTTGCTTAATAAAGCTTATTCGGTAAAAGACGTAGAGAAATATAACGATCAAATCAAAAAAATCTCCACTTTCAATATCCTCTTTTACACTCCGTTTCCATACATTACTGGGAAAAAGAAAATTATTCCTTATATCAAACTTCCCCAGGAGTTACAAGAAGATTACTTAGAAGTAGTTCACTTTGAAAAGATGGGAGTTAAAGGCGTTTCTAAGTATCTTTTCATAGTTTCTCATTATGAACTAGGATTATTAGGTATCATTCTTAAAACGGACGAAATAGTTACTGGAATCGCTGAAAACTATACACTTAAATTTAAACCTACATCAAAAGTTAAAATTTACAATCCAAGTGCACAATTGAAAGATACTTATTTAATCAGAGCGATCATTGAAGTTGTATCAAAAAACGAATGCGAAATTATCTATTCGTTGCCTTCTTTCTTCAAAGCTCTAAATATATAACTTAAAATTTTCTTGAAGCTTTACTTCTTTGACTAACTTGATGACTATGAACAGCGCAACTTATACAATAATATTTTTTTGAACTTGGGGATTGAATAATCGTTCCAGTTTTCTTCAACTCAGTATACATTCTCCCATCAACTAAAGAAGTTCGCCTAGTTACTGCCTTAGCCTTACTTCGAGGAACAGAACGCCCACATTTACTACATTGAACATTTTTGTAACTTCCCTTACTTGAGCCAGTTTTACCGCCACTTCTTCTTTTCTTTGGAATGATTTTTCAGCTTTTTTCTATAAGTAATTATGTTTTATTTCTATGTCTTAGAATAAGACAAACTTTAAAAAATTTATTCTTTCGCTTAGAGACATAGTAAACATTTTCCCTAATAAGGTTTTCTTACAAAGAGTAGTGGTTAATTTTTATCTTGCGTTTCAATTTTGCTCAATGATTTAAAGGAAAATATTAATCTTTGAACTATAGTTAAAGTAAGCAACCCTGTAAATATTATTGTGAATATAGGGAAAAATAATGTGAAAGGAGTTCCATATAAAAGGTTTGATAGATAAAAAATCCAAAATTCGGCGATAAAGGCAAACCAGAGTATAATTAATCTTTCTGCTCTTTCCATAAAGCCTACGCCTTTCATAACAATGCCTTCGTTTTCAGCTCTGGCTCGAATATAAGAAATCATGATAATTAAAAATAATATCACAAATCCAATTATATAATTAAAATATTCACCCATTTTAAAATACCCGCCCATTATTAATCCTAAGACTAAGATTGCATCAGAAAGGCGGTCTAAGTTCGAATCTAAAAAAGCTCCCGATTTTGATATATTACCTGTCCTCCGGGCTACTTCTCCGTCAAACACATCAAAAGCACCAGCCCAAAACATCACAAATGGGAGAATCCACGCTATTGGAAAAGGAAAATGTAATCCTCCCCATGCTAATAAAACAGCAACAGTTATAGAACAGAAAAAACCACAAAACGACAATATATTTGGTGTAAATCCGGATCTAATTAACAGCTTAACCGGAAGATCAACAAATTTATTTAAAACTCTTCGCTGATTGCTCCGTTTAATATTAGTTTGCTCTGGTTTACTCAATATTTCTGCCTAAATAAGTATTGACGATAATTAAATTTAAAAGTACTCTATAATAAAAAATTTTTCATATAAATAATTGCAAATTCATTTTAATTAATCGAATCGTAGAAGATGCTAAGTAAGAGCGATTTCCTAAGCTCAAGTTGGTCAAATTGAACTTCTTCAATTCTTCATTGTTAAGGAGATCGCCGCTTTGATCTCCTAGAATAAATAACAAATTATCCTTTGAACTCAATTCCTCAAATTCTTTTCTAAAATCAATTCCATCCTCGTTTAACACATAGATTTTATATTTTTTTTCAACGAAATTCTTAATAGCATCAAATATATATAATTTTGAGTATTTTATTGAGTCTATTGGTGTTTCAGGATACTTTTCTTGTTTATTCGCTTTTTTAATATATTCTACGAAAAAATTTGTCAAAAGAATTTCGTTTTTTGGAAAACGCTCATCATTGAACAGATCAGAGTCAAAAATAAATGTTCCGTACTTATCAAGAAAAATCCAAATTTGAACACCTTTTTCAAGTTTGTTGTTCAGTGTAAGTGCCGATAAGACACACCTCGAGATAACATCAAACCTTCCGGAAGATCCTGGAATATCTTTAATTGTGTATTTACTAATGTCAATTGTTACCGATTTTATGAAGAAAATTAAGTTCATTAATTTAAGATGGAACTTTTTTTTTAAAATTGATATTATAAACCAGAAAATATATCATTTGAAAAAATTTTTTGTTTTTCAGAAGTGATAATACATATGAAATTATAGTTTATTTTAATTTTCTTTTCTTATGGTGATTAATTAAATAAAATACACCCATCAATACTGTCACAGAAAGAACAATACCGACGATTCCTGCAATATAATCGTTGGAAAGCCAACTTAAAAAAGGAATCCAAGGAGAAAATAGATTTTCAAGCCATTCTTCACCGAAATAATCCGTTAAGACTCTTTCTAACCCATCAGGATTTTCAGAAAGAAATCCAATTGTAAATCCTACTGCTAATGCAAACATTAGCGCAGTAATTATAATTAGAATTGCGATTAAAGGCCATTTATTCCTTTTTATTACGCTCATTCTTATTTCACCCTGAGGATTGATTCAGATGTAATAAAATCGGGCTTAGTCTTATAGATATAAAATACAATTAAAGCTGAGATTATTCCTTCGCCGATACCTATCAGGATATGCCAAAAAACCATAGCCGGAACAGCAATTTCAATTGGAATTGTGCCACTGATAGCGATTTCAATACCACATATGAAAGAAGCTAAAACAATTGCTATATAAGAACCTAAAGCAGTAGCGATTGAAACTTTTAATTCTTTTTTCAAAGATGTATAATTTAGAAGTCTTACAAATAGTACAACTAAATAAAAACCCACTATACCTCCGATTATCCCCATATTAAAAGCATTTGCTCCTAGCGCGGTAATCCCCCCATCTCCAAAAAGACTTTGAATAACTAAAATTAAAAATAATACGATTACTGACGCCCAAGGACCAAGGATAATCGCCACTAAAGTACCTCCAACCAAATGACCAGAGGTTCCTCCTGGAACGGGATAATTAACGAACTGAAAAGCAAAAATAATAGCAGCTAAAACTCCAATGTAAGGGATTAATTTTTCAGAATCCTCTTTCTCAAACATTTTACCCATTCTAAAATATCCAAAAATCATAGTAGCAATAGTAATAATCCACAACACTATAGTTGTAATAGGATCTAATAATCCGTCTGGTAAGTGCATTTTTTGTTTTCCTATTTTTTATTATCGGTTAATTTTTTTGTTATGAATAATATTTTTACATAATTTAGTATTATTTATAAACGATATGATGATATTATAAAATAATATGAAGAATCAATTTAGAACCATTTGAGTCTTATACATCGAAATACTTTACTTTTCGTATTATATAATATAGATTTAAGGAGATAAAATAAATTGGACATCGAATTACCTTTCAAACACGAAGATGAAAAAAATTTCTTAAATAAAATTCATCCTTTAATTCGGTTTATTCTCCCCTTTATTTTAGTTATTCCTTTTCTTTTGATATATGATGTTTATTTAGTAATTGCAGTTATTTCATTTGTTATCCTTTTTAATTTCGTGTTTCGCTTACATATAATAAAGATCTTTTCAAAACTTAAAGCATTAATTCCTTTTATATTTCTCATCACAATTTTTATTCCTTTCTATGTTGGAAACACGGTTTTCTTTCAATTGAATATTGGAATTTTACTAAATATATATAAAGAGGGATTAATGTTCGCTTTAACTTTATTTTTTCGAATTTTAGGGGCTGCTTTTGTATTCTTAACATTTCTAACCTCTTTAACATATTCTGAATTTATTGAAGTGTTAACTAAACTAAGAGTAATTCCATCATTTTTTGTTGGAAGTATCGTTATTATGCTTCATTACATCCCTATTCTCGCAAAATCTAACAAAAAAGTATTGGAAGCACAAGATTTAAGAGGAAAAAACTTTACGTCATATTGGCAAAGGCTTAAAACTCATGCGTTCATAATGGGAAAGAATGTAGTACACAATATGGAAAGAAGCGAAAAATTATATGAGAGCTTAAAAATGAGAGGATTTTCTGGTAAAATCACCTTTTCTTCAAAGAAAATAAAATTAGCGGATATACTTATTGTAATAATGTTTTTATTCATCATCATTTCTCTCATCTACTTTATAAATCTAAAACAGATATATATGGAGGTTTTAAAATTATTCATCTTATAGAAGTAGAAAACTTGAATTTTAATTATAATTCAAATTTTTCTATTGACGATTTATCATTAAAAATTGAAGAAAATTCAATCTATGCTCTAACAGGAAACAATGGGTCAGGTAAAACTACCTTACTTAGATTATTAGTTGGTTTACTGAAACCTAAAGATGGAGTGATCAAATTATTTGACGAAATCTTAACAAGAGACAGAAATCAATTATGGAAGTTACGCCAGAAAATTGGATTTCTGTTTCAAAATCCTGACGATCAATTATTTGCTCCAACTATAAGAGAAGATATAGGATTTGGAGCAAGGAATCTTGGACTTGAAGAACCTGAAGTGAACAAGAGAGTTGAATGGGCGCTCGAAGCTGTTAATTTAACGCAATATAGTAAAAATTCTCCATACGATTTATCTTGGGGACAGAAGAAACGAGCTGCTTTAGCAGGACTATTAGTAATGAAGCCTAAACTTTTAATATTAGACGAGCCCTTCGCAAATCTTGATTTCAAATCAATATATAACCACCTACAAATTTTTAAAACTCTTAAAAAAGAGCAAAAAATGACAATTTTATTTACTACTCACAATCTTTTTTTTATAGAAAATTGGGCAGATAAAATGCTTGTTTTAAATGATGGAAAGGTTATATTCGAAGGCATTCCTAAGGATGGATTAAATCATCCTAAAATCAAGCAATTTTTGGGTTCGTATAATGATCTCTTAACTCTTATTAACCAAAAGTAATTTAATTTTCCGTTAAAATAGAATAAATTTTTTAGCTGGCGTTTAATATTATTATTTGGGAAAATGATGATGGAACATCCGCATATTCGAGGACGCGTATGATAACCCGTGATTACGCGTGCAAAGTTATGCAAACATCCTGAATTTATTAATCAATATTCATCCTGTAAAAATGGGCTCTTAATCTAGCTTAGGTATTACCGTGCGATGAGATTGGAGTCAGCACCCAGGCAGGATACATGATTATGCCCCAAAAAGGCATAGAAATTACTGCCTAGCACGAGAGAACTTATTAGATTTATGGTATTACCATTAGATGATAAATTTGTGTTAGTGTTCTTAGGCAACAATATATGCTGATTTAAAATAGAAAAAGAATTTCAAGTATTATAGAACGCCGTTCATAGAAGGCTAATCGTGTCCGAATTAAAAAGTTCTTTTAATTCTTTTTCCATTTCTCCTTTTTCTTCTTGAAGATATCTATCCAACACAGAAGAAATCTTTTGAGAATATTTGTTCATAATTGCTCTAACGAGTCCTATTTGAATATTTTTATCAGTGGCTATACATAAGATACCCTTCCCAACCTTAAGTGAAAAGATCATACCTTTAAAATATTCAGTTATTTGTAAATGTATATTTCCATACCCTAAGATATATCCTTGTTCTTCTCCAGCCGTAAATACTGCTCCTCCAATTGCTCCTATTTTTTCAACGGAAATGTCTTCTTCGGTAGGAGACTTCAAAATGAATTTAGACTCGCTCATAATGGTTATTCCCGTATCATCTATTATAATTACGTATTTTAAGCCAGGTGTGCTATTAATGATTTCCTTCAAGAGCTTTTTCAAAATACGTTCGTCCTGAGAATAACTCAATTGCTTACACCTTTTTTAAGCGCGTCTAGACAATGTTAAGTGCGTCTTATTATTTTAAAATGAAATTATTTAAAGTAAACTGTAGTCTTTCACTACTTTCTTAATATAAAAATAAAAGTTTATCTATAAAAACTTAATTCACATGAAATAATTACATGTTCCGCAACGGATTAAAATAGTTCTTGCGCTCTAATTAACGTTTTTAATGGTTTTACTCCACTTTTGTTATATTTTGATTTTTCTAATAAAATGAACAGTTTAAACTTTTTCCCTTTATCAATATCAAACTTCAGCTGAACCAAGTTTGGATCGTTAAATAAATCTTTATTTTCTTTATTTTTAGAAATTGCCCATAAAGCTAATTTATTCTCGTGTATCCAAAGTCTCTTTGAGATCTCTGAACCTATTGGGAATCCATTTTTGTCCGTGATCACTCCAGCAACAAAATTGGGGAAGTTTTCTTTAATCCGGTACAAAAAGTAATTGACCTCAATTTGATTGATTAATCTGTTATTTTCTTGTTTCATTCTATAATACCTATAAAAATCAATTGATTTATAAAATAGAAATTAGAAAAAAGTCTTTAAATGGTATATTATCATGATATTATTTCAAAAGAAATATGAGATAAAGAATGTATGAAAATCTTACTTTGCGAAATTGAAAATATATCTGGAAATAATTACTTCTTTTGGATTCCAAGATTTAAGTTCTCAATCAGCTCTTGAAATCGATTTCTAACGGTTACCTCTGTCACTTGGGATATTTTGGCAATTATCCTTTGGGTCCTCCTTTCTTCACTCAAAATACTTGCAGCGTAGATAGCTGCTGCGCATACTCCAGTTGGACCCCTTCCTGAGGTCAAACCCCTTAATTCCGCCATTTTAATAATTTTTTTGGCCATTTTATGGCATTCGGTAGAGAGTTCTAATTCAGATATAAAGCGAGTAAGAAAATCCAATGGTTTTGTTGGATTTAAATTTAATTCCAATTCTTTTGAGATAAATCGATAGGATCGCCCAATTTCTTTTTTGTTGACTCTAGCAACTTCTGCGATCTCGTTTAAAGTGCGTGGGACTTTGTACATCCTACATGCGGCGTAAAGACTTGCAGCAGCAACCCCTTCAATGCTTCGACCCCTAATTAAATGAGCTTCAACAGCATCTCTATAGATTTTTGCAGAACATTCACGAAGATTTTTCTGAAGATCAAGATTTGATGCCATTCGATCTAATTCACTTAAAGCAAAAGTTAGGTTTCTTTCGGTGGCATCTGAGACCCTAATTCTACTTTGCCACTTTCTTAGGCGATATATTTGACCTCTGATTTTAGCAGAAATCTCCTTACCAAAGATATCCCGATTTTTCCAATCAATCATTGTACTGAGTCCTTTGTCGTGGATCATATATGTCATAGGTGCCCCAGTTCTTGTTCTTTTCTTTTTTTGATCGGAATCAAAAGCTCGCCATTCTGGACCCTGGTCTATGTGTTTTTCAGAGTGAACAAGGCCACATTTTTCACATACTAATGAACCTCTATTTTCATCAAATAAAATATTTTCACCGCATTCACTACAATTATCAAGACTTCGTTCCGTCTTTTCTTTAACGAAAGTATTGCTTTGATTCCAACTTGAAATAATCTACACCTTTTTTAAGATTGTATTTATGGAAAGGTTCCTTACATTCTAACGCATTTTGGCGTACAGGTTATCATTTGGATTAAAGGCTGTCTTAGAATTAATTTTCATTGAAATGAATGGTAAAGTTATTGGGCCAAAAATTTCTTTAATTTTACCGATCTCTTCAAAACTTTCCGTAAGAACTAGTTTTCCACCCAAATTCTCTAAACTTTTATTCCACTTGCTTGCTCTGTAGATTTTATGCCCTTTCGAGGACTCTCCGAGATAGTACAGATTCAATTTAACGTATTTTTGCGTAGCAACGACCCTAACTATTATTTAAAATATAAAATAGAGGTTTGTTTGATAGCATTTAAATTTTTGCGAAAATTTTATTAAATTTGACAATTGATTGCGTAATTGTACCATAAAGTATTTGCAGTTGTAAAAAACGATTGCGAAAGTCTCATGAAATGAATTGATAACCCAAATACCAATTAGTCGCCGTTTTTGAGACATATCGCAAACATATTTCCCTTTTTTTTTTTATTTATTGTAATGTCGTTAAAAACTGCTTTAATACCAAAAAATTCACGAGAGTCCTTAATATCTGAAAGACCGAATAATTTGATTCTATTTCCTCCCTTAGCGCCAGACATCAAATAAAATGCATTTCGATACCTTTGCTTTGAGGTTTTTTCCATATAAAAATCGTAGAATTCTTCGATTCTATTATCAGATACCCAGTAAAATTTTTTACGCCGAACAAGTGGTAATGTTTCAAGCGTATATTTTCAAATTCCAAATTTAAATTCTAAAACCTCTTTTCCAAAATGATAGTAGGACGCTAATAGCCCTACTTGAAAAGCCATAGCGTCTCGTAAAACTGGCAAAGAGGTATCAAGATAGGGTTTTAAGAGATAAAAGGAGACAAAAATTCAAAAATTTGTTATCAAAAAATAAAAAATAAAAAAGGATTTTTATAAATTTACATTCCCATTGATTTGCAATCGACTTTGAACGCTTGTTTACTTTTATCGTAAGTTTCCATAAGGTTTAATACTGCGTAAGAAAACAGCTCCTTGTGATCCCAGCCTTCTGCCACTTTTACCGCTAATCTTTCTCTATTTTCGTCGTTATATTCCATTAGGTTTGTTCACCTCTCGAATAATTCTTTTTATTTAAGTTACTTTTTCGACTATCTCAAGGTAATTGTTCGTTCTACGACGATCTTTCGATTCCGAAGCTAAGTCTACTTTAAAACTAAGTTGGCCTTTTATTTTGTTTAATTCTTCCACTCTCAGTCTATAAAACGTTTTTCCTGACTCGACGCCAATACTTCCGTTGTTATACATGCTTCCGATGGTGTAGAAGCGATCAACGTCCTCGCCTGTGATTATGTCGTTTTCATGCATATCGTTTTCAGAGGCGATAAGTTCCCAAACTCTGATATGGAATTTGAATTAAAAAGAGTACGGCAACTTTAAGAAATTATATAGCTACATACATGGGGGGCGTAAAAAGTTTAATTGAAAACTACAAATTTTTCTTGAGCCCACTTGCTGTTAAAATGATTAAGTTCTGTAACGATGGTCGCGAGTTGTTGACGAAATTAGGATGGCTCGAAGGGTTAACTTCACGTCTAATTGCGCCTCGAACTAAATTTCTTTTCCACACGAGTTTTTCCAGTGCAAAACGGAGCGCAATATTAAGGTATACTTTTCGTGATTGATTTAAATAATAAATAAGAAATTTTTTTTACCTACAATATTTATATATCCTTCTTTTCTTATTTTTCCTATTGAAACATAAAATGTAAACAATAAAAGAAAGGTTTAAGAGATGGCAAGAACCAGCCCTAATGTATTGGGAGACGACGACGAAGAATTAGACACAGCTTCATTTATGTTAGAAGCGTGTGGGATAGATTTTTATACTGACTTTTATCAAAACGAGCGGATTTTAACGCGCGAAAATCTGGAGAAAAATTTTGCTGCTCTTAAAAAAATGGTCGACAATAGGTCCTTCAGGAGAGCTCCTTATTTTGTGATCGGGTATTTCATTCTTATAACTGGAGCGGAACTATTGGAGGATTTACGCAATGAAATATTGGAAGCAGCAAGTTGGAAGCATGAAGCTTCATTAAATTGGCTAGACAAAAGCAACAGAGCCGAAAGAAAAATATGTCTTAAAGATTTTCGGCAAAAGATTCGCGCGCATACGCCTGGACAAAGCCTTCGCCCTATTCGTCTTCTATATCCTGATGGAAAAGGTGAAATTTACACTAAATATCGATCTCAAACTGTTATTGGGCTTAAAGAGTTCCAAAATAAATGCAAATCTGGAAATATTTACGATGCTAAACATTTGCTTTTGCAAGGTTGGGGTTTAAAATATATTCCAGAAATTATTTTTAAAATTAAAGGCTTAGAAACTTTAAGCTTAAGTGCAAATCAGATACAAAATATTCCAACAGAAATTTCCAATTTAAAAGCGTTAAAAAGCCTAGGTTTGCCATATAATCAATTAACCAGTCTTCCGGATTCAATTGGAAAGTTATCTTCACTTGAATCGTTGAGTTTAGTAAACAATGACATCTCATCCCTCCCTAGATCAATGAGGCACCTAAAGCTTTTGAAAAATATAATTGTAAGAGGAACTCAAATTGCGGAAATTCCTGAATTTCTTAATGTCAAACGCTTTGATGAATATAGTAAGATTATTTATTTTTAGTATTTAGGTATGATAAGATATAATCTGAAGATTTTTAAGTCCGAATTGTCATCTAGTTCTTGACAATAACAAGTTCTTTTTGTCATTTTTAAAAAGGTGATATTTTTGTCTGATGAGTATGATGATGATTATAATGAGTTTTTAGAGCGTATTAAGAAATACCTTAATATAGACTCAGATGTTTTTGATGTAGATT
>JABXKC010000139.1 GCA_013375495.1 Promethearchaeota archaeon | reverse complement strand
AGAAAAAAAAGAAATTAAAGAAAAATCTAAGAGCCATAAAGAAGAAAATAAAGAAAAATCTAAGGGCAAAAAAAAAGAAAAATCTAAGAAAAAAGATAAGTCAGATACGATTGAAAAAGAGATTGTGAACTTTGAAAAACAGGAAAAAGGTGTTGAGAGAGATTATGACCACCTGATTACAGTTGAGAATCTCCATAAGACTTATCTACTTGGTACAACAGCTGTCGCAGCATTGCGGGGTATCGATTTAACAATAGAGAAAGGAGATTTTATAGACATCATGGGGCCATCGGGTTCAGGAAAGACTACATTACTAAACCTTATCGGTGGACTTGATACTCCAACTCGAGGTAAAATTTTCTTGGAAGGTAGGAATATATCTATGCTCTCTGATAATGAATTAGCCAATATAAGAAGAGATAGAATAGGATTTGTATTTCAATTCTATAACCTTTTACCACAAATGACTGCCTTAGAAAATGTTATGGTGCCCTTACATTTCTCTGGAAAATTAAGTCGCAGGGGAAAACGAAAGAGATCGATGGATCTATTGAGATTAGTCGGATTAGCTGAAAGGTCTCATCACACTCCCTCTGAACTTTCAGG
>JABXKC010000138.1 GCA_013375495.1 Promethearchaeota archaeon | reverse complement strand
ACATGGGTGATGAGGAAGAACGTACCCAGGCTTGCTTCCTTAGTAGCTTTACTCCCTGTATCCTCGTTAATGTACTCATAACTATCTGCTATGATTGCCTCTGATACGGTCACTTCTACATCTGCTCTCGTGCCTGTTTCTCCTATGCTGAGAGTAAGAAATTTCTCCTCGTCCTCTTCTTCTTCCTCTTCCTCTTCTTCTTCCTCTTCCTGCTCCCCCTCCGGTACTGTTGGACCACAAGATGCCAGCACTAAAGCTGCCACTATTAACCAGCTCACCCCCAGCCATACAATTTTCTTTTTCATTAGCTTCCTTTCAGCATATTGAGTTCAGGCGGCTGCGAAACCCGAATTATTGATTATTCAATCACCCACTCTGCGAGTGTTATTGGAGGCCATTGCTGTTTATAGAATACCTTTAAGCCACTTGCCTCTTCCGGAATGATAAAGACCACCTTACCACTAGTTGTCTTACCGGGGAGTATATAGTCATAGTGCTCCTTCATGACACCCTCCATGGCATCCTCTGCGGTCCAAGGGTAAGCCTCATACTCGTTGCCCTCAGCATCGGATACAAACATCCGGTCTGGGCCCTCCCCACGTCTCCCC
>JABXKC010000137.1 GCA_013375495.1 Promethearchaeota archaeon | reverse complement strand
AGTGTTTGCAGATCCAGAATTCGCACCTTCAGATGAGGAATTAGGAGGACATGCTTATTGCATTTATTTAGCTGATAGAAAGGATTCAGAAAGAGGGTATGAATGGGTTATTCTTGATTGGTGTTATTTACAGGACCCAGAAGTGCCAATAGAGAAAAAGCCCTTAGCCCGCGATGGAGGACAGGGAGGAGCATATAGAGAGATATGGTTTACATTTAATGATGAATATTCATGGTCGCAGTCTGGTTTTGAAGTTAAGGTAGGAAGAATTAGTCAAAACAGAACAGCTAAGAAAGACGAAGTTTTAGCACCGTTAGAAGATATACTAAAAAAGTTGGCGAGCGATGAGCTTCTAAAAGTATTTAAAAAATATGGTATTGACATAGAATAAATGCTTTACAAACTTACTTTTTAAATTGATGAATAAATAGAGAGTCCATTAACAGGTTGGCAAAAAGAAATTGAACATTTCTTTTTAAAATATTTCACATAGTTATCATTAATTAAATTCTTTATTGTATCCCGCTTTTTCTTGTCTACCAAGATCATAGCGCAGCCACCCATCCCAGCACCTGATAATTGCGCACCGAATACTCCATCTTGATTTT
>JABXKC010000136.1 GCA_013375495.1 Promethearchaeota archaeon | reverse complement strand
ACTAAAATACTTGTTAAAACCCATACCGGTAATAAATAAAATAGGAAAGGACGCCGTTTTCCAAATCTTCCAGGCTTTTTGTTATCTGCTAGCACTCCGAAAATTATTGAAGATAAAGCAGCAATAATTAAACGAATAGCCATTCCAATCGTCACAAGTAGAGCATTCAAATTTATGGTATACACATAATACTGAAAAATAAAGACTCCTCGAAAAATATCAGCTAAAAGTATTCCAGTATATCCTATACTATATCCAAATAGTTTCCTACCATGTAATTCTCGCTGACTCATGCTAACTCACGTCTTATAAATATATTTAATCACTTTTAATGTTATGGAATCGATATTTTGTTTATATGTAAAATAAAAATTTTTTATAAAATCAACTTTTCGAAATTTCTTCATAATGCTTGTTTTTTAAGTAAATCCAAAATTTCGTAAAGTTTTTTAATTTTATGACTTAGAGATCATTATATATAATTTTTAAAAAAAATTAAAATTTGTAAAAATAAGTGAAAAAATATGGCACAATTAGGCGGACAACCTATTTTTATTATGAAAGAAGGCACCCAAAGAACTCGTGGGAAAGATGCTATGGAAAACAACA
>JABXKC010000135.1 GCA_013375495.1 Promethearchaeota archaeon | reverse complement strand
AAATATTAGTTAATTGTTGGTATATATTCAGTTTTTAAAAATATTAATCTTACTAAGATATGAAAGAATCTCTAACGCCGGAAAAAATTCAGAAAGATTTTTTAAGTGGAGATTTAGATAAAGACAATGCTGTGAATTGATAATTTCCTTAATTAAAGGCACTGATAATACAAATATTTGGATAAGGATCATTAAAGCATTGGAAAAAATAAAATATCGGTCTGAAAAGATATTTAAAACTCTTGAGAATTACATGATATCAGCTGAAAACGCTAATGTTGACATAACTCACTCTAAGTAGTTTTTGAGTTTTAATAGTTTTTTAAAATCCACTTCAATTTTCTTTTTATTTGGGATAAAACTATATTAAGAATTTGGATTAATACTAATTATAGTTAGAATTTCTTAACTAAAGTAGGGAGTTGTCTTAATATGGAAAATAAAAAAGGAGAAGTTCAATGTATTAATGATGATATTTTAGAAAAAATGAGCCTGCGAAATCGTTATAATTTTCTTAATAATAATTTGATGAGCATTCTAAAACCCAAGTACTTTAACTTTCTCAGAAAAGCGCAAAAATTCTTCATTAGATTTGAAAAAAAAAATAATA
>JABXKC010000134.1 GCA_013375495.1 Promethearchaeota archaeon | reverse complement strand
TAACAAAAATTAACAAATTTGAAACAATTAACGTATTATCTGATGTTGAAAGAATTTATCCAATGAATGTTTTCAATTCAACATCTAATAGATTTATACGTAATTATCTTAAATCTTTCCTTCAAAATTCAAAAAACTTTTAAAAAGTAACATTCCAAAGAAAAGAGACAAAAGAAGAAAAACCAATATTTAAGATTATCTCTGTTTTTTAGGCGATTTTTCCGCTTAAAATATTTAGATGTAAAAATTAAAATGTTACTTTACGATATTCTCGAAGAGTAACTTGGAAGAACCTGCCTCTGTCACCTGTCCTCAGGATGATGTGAGGTAGCTATCCCAAAAAATCTTGAATTATTGAATTCGCCTGCGCGCTTCGGCACTTCGTGCCTCGCAAGTCTCGCCAACGGAGGTTAATGTCGTTGGGAGAAGGTGATACTGCCGAGAATTTCTTGCCTTGCACTCGCGTGCGCATTTTTTTTTATATATTAGTTAAACCCAATTAGCCCAAACAGGAGTATGGCGGGAACTATGACGGAGATGAGAACCTCATGAAATTTGTTTTCGGTTCTAAGAAAAGGTATGAAGAAGGGTACTTGAATCTTGTAGTTCTCAA
>JABXKC010000133.1 GCA_013375495.1 Promethearchaeota archaeon | reverse complement strand
GGTATATCTTAAAAAGCACAAAATTAGATAATTTTTTTTTTATTTTTAAGAATTTTTAAATGCATCTAAGAAATCTTTCATTCTAAACGTATATAAGCATAAAAAATTTCATGAAAGGTAAATTCAGAGTCTGATTTCAATGAAAATTTCTTTGAAATTTATAAGCATTTCTTCGAAATTTCATCTTTTTATTATATCAAAAAAATAGATATACAAAGATAAGCTTAAGGATTTATTTAATTTAGTGAGATTTTGGTAAATGGATTATGAAGAGGACTTCCTTTAGTAATATGCATCACTTCCTGGTTCAAATCCATCAAAATTGTGCATACGGTGCCAACTTTTTCCTTAACTCTACCAGGGATATATTTTCTACATATTGGTAATTCAGAATCAGTATCATCCAATAATATACTTTTCATAAACTCTAATGACTGGGTTCGGTAACTTTTTGCCAAATTGCTTGCGATTTTGTATCTATTAAATGAGCTAAGTAATAATTCTGGTTTTGAATTTAGTTTTTCATTCTTCAAAAAATGGTTAGTATGAACAAAATGATTCTTTTCAACGTCTAAAAGATAGACTTCACTACCTCCAAATTCAATATCCTGGT
>JABXKC010000132.1 GCA_013375495.1 Promethearchaeota archaeon | reverse complement strand
AGAACCAAACAAGCTAACGGCGGCTTATCTTACCTAATGGGTATGTAATGAAAATAGGCGAATACGAACAGATGATGTCTTGGTTGACAAGACCAGAAACACCTACACCAATAGAACCAAGAGAAAATTTTGCTGAAGGTAGAAATCCTGCTATAGACGCTAAAGCAAAAAAAAATATATTAAATAGATATGTAACAGATCTACCTGAAGGTTATTTAGAAGATTACAAAAAACTACTTTTAAATGATAGAGGAGATGGAACTTTTTCTAAAAAATCATCTGACGAAGAAGGTATAGCTAAAATGAAAGAGAAATATGGAGATACTATTAAAACTCAATACCCTACAAAACAAAATTATAAAAGTGGAAAAAAATTTTTAAAACAAAAATAGTTATTTTCTTTCCCGTATTTTTCACTAGGTTCTCTTTTTCACCAGGTGAGGTTTATTTGGAATTTGAATTTTTCAAAAAATATTAAAAATTTTTACAATCCTTTAGATGGAGATTATTTTCGGTGTGTTTTTTGAAGATATATATTGACTAAATGATAACCGGCCCATTAATTTAGTTATTTGTGTAATTTATTAAGTCTGATTTACATTTATTTTATAAAAAC
>JABXKC010000131.1 GCA_013375495.1 Promethearchaeota archaeon | reverse complement strand
GATAACAATAATCTCTACTTTGTCTGATATTAATAATAAGAAATCAAAATCAATTTTAATTGAGAAAATAAATACCTTAACTAATCAAAAATATAAATTTAATTTACAAAATGTTTTTGAAAGAAAAAAAACAAATAAAGAAATAAAGAAAACAAAAGACGAATTATTTAATGAGTTAGAAAAAATAAATGAATAATTTTAATTTAATTTATAATTTACGTAATATTTCTTGCATAATTTAATAATATTATTTTTTATTTCATTATATTGACTATTATTTACTATATATTTCATTATAGTTTAGTAAATAAATTTTATCTCTGTATTAATTATATGATAAATAATATAATTAATAATAAAAATATAAAAATATATTTATCTTTAGAACCTTAAAATGCTGTCTTTTTAAGAGTTAAACTTGTCTTTTTAATATTAAATGCATAAGATGATGTTAATTATATGTTATTATTATTTATTTATTATTATCTACTCTAGTTTTTTGAACTTAGATTTATTAGAAAGGTTAGTTTTTTTAAGTTTTATTGTAATTTTTAACTACCTAAAAATTATAATATTAGGTTATCCTTCCTCTTTTATTTGTAAAAGGCATGGAGCC
>JABXKC010000130.1 GCA_013375495.1 Promethearchaeota archaeon | reverse complement strand
ATGGGCATGGCAACGCTCGCTCTACAGCAAAAATAGGCTCCATAATCGCGTGTCGAGGAGAAGTGGATGGAATTAGGTTTTTATCAAAACATACATGTACAAACGTACTCATGGAAGAGCAATTTAAAGGAATTGACGTCGTAAACGGCGGATTGGAACGGTATGGCATGGGGTTAGGATTGAAAAGCGAGAGAAGGCAATTTCCGAATGACAAAGTGTGTAATTGGGGAGGAACGGGGGGAAGCAGAGTAATTATGGACCAAAAAAACAAAATGTCATTTGCTTATGTTATGAATCGAATGAGAGTTCAAACACCTGAAGAGACTAAAAAAAATATTATGATTTCAGATACACGTGCCAATAATCTTGCCGTAGCAGTCTATAAATCGCTTGGTCAACTATAGATTTTATGTTATCCGGAACACACTCCCACCCTTCAAGCTCGAAAGATCTAATAAGTTAGAACAGCTTAAGCTGATTTACATTATTTGGGCAAAATTTATGAGCTTAACTGATTTTTATTCTATTATACTAACATAATGAGTTAAGGTAAAAATGAGTCTAAAGGAGGAATTTTCAGTCGCTGCCATTGTTTACCATGAAAACGAATATCTAC
>JABXKC010000012.1 GCA_013375495.1 Promethearchaeota archaeon | reverse complement strand
GCTATTTCTTCCTTGGAAGCGCCTCTTGCAAATAAGCTAATTACTTCACTTTCCGCAAACACAGTACATGTGGAACTAATTGAAGCAGATTTGTTAGATTTTAAAGCTAAATTTCCAAATTGATCAATAGGCACCTCTAAAGCGTGAGCCATGACTTCTAAGAACCTACCCGTTCCTGCAGCACATTTATCGTTCATTTGAAAGTCTACGACATTTCCAGTTTTCTTAGATATTACAATTGCTTTACTATCTTGGCCTCCAATATCTATAACCGAGTGGACTTCTGGAAAGAAAAATTGCGTACCTTTTGCATGGGCAGTAATTTCGGTTACTCGGTCATCTGCTATATCTATTGTGTTTCTTCCGTAGCCAGTACTCATCAAAAATACCTCATCCTTGTTTAAATTATTTTTTTTCAGTAAATCATCAAACAAATTATGCCCTATTCTTTTAAAATCGTATGTGGATCTTTCTGTTCGGTGATCAATTAATTTGCCCTCGCTTATAAGTGCAATCTTTGTTGCTAAAGAACCTATATCAATCCCTATGAAATTTTTCAATTTTAATCAGTTAAAATGAATTAATTTTTGTAAAGAAATTATCTTAAAAATTTTAATTTTTCGATAAAATCTAATTTTATCTTAATTTAACAATAAAATAGATATTAACATAGTTATTCCAAAAGCAGCTAACATTTGAAGGATGTTTTTTAATATTGATTCTTGCGAAATAAAACCTACAAAACTACCGAGTAGAACAATACAAACAAAGATTATTAAAAAGGAATAAATGAAAGTGTCAAAACCTGAATTTTCTGTTAAAAAGAAAGGAATTAGTGGAATAATCCCTCCTAAAAAAGGAGCACAACCATTTACAAGTGAAACCACTATGGATGCGAATCGTTCTGCTTTTTCCTGTATAGTTTTTACTTTTTTCTTCTTGCTTTTTGGATTCTTAACTCCTCTTTTCTTTCTCTCATTTTTACGATTTAGATTTATAGTTATCATAGCTTTCTCGATTTCTTCGTTTTCAACTTTAATATCTTCTTCATTTTTTTGTTCCTCCTCTACTAGCACCATCGCTTTGTCTAATTCTAATTTTAATTTTCTTAGTTCTGCTTTTTCCGAAATATATGACCCACTCAACCCAGATACTAACATTGAAATAGAAGTCGCAAAACCTGTTAATAGAACAAGATAACTATTTATAGTTAGTTGATTTCCTCTCAGTATTGAAATAAAAAAACCAAGAATAATACCTAAAACAGTCAATATACCGTCGTAAAAGTTATTTACAAAATAACGACGGGCAATGGATAAAAAATCGGTAATATTGGCGTAGGTTTTAACCTTATCAATCATTTTAAACTATTTTTACAGGGATCACATTACTTTTTAATGATCTTTATTATTCTAAATTGGTTTGTTTTAAAATAAAACTGAGATTCTAATTGCTCTTTATTCCTATTTGGTTATTATCACTTATATACATAATGTTTGAGAAATACTAAATTAAATTACAGTTAAAATTTAAATTAAGGTGAGATGGCTAATTCAAGCAGTAGGGATACGATTAAAGTAGTGATACCCGCTGTAACAAGGTGTAAAGTATATTTTAAACGGCCTCCGCCAGAAATATTTCCGAGGAAAATCCCTAAATAAACTAATATACCGACCAATACAGCGTAAGATATGATAAAATGAAACAACGATAAAACTGTACCAAAGAAAAAAGGTAATAGTGGGAGGACTGATCCCAGAACAGGAGCACCTCCGTCTACTAAGGATGCAACTATGGTTGCAAATCTTTCTGATTGCTCTATTAATGATTTATTCTCATTATTTTTATCCTTCTTATTGTTTAGAAAATCTTTACCATATTGATCTGGGTGCTCTATATTAATGGGAGTGATCATTGCTTTTTGAATCTCAATTTTCTCTAAATTCACTTTCTTAGTATGTTTTTTTTTAGTTATCTCTTTACTTTCATCACTTTCGCCAGTTTCTTCTTTAAAAATTACCATTTCTTTTTTTAAGTCAAACATTTTTTTCTTTCGTTCGGCTTCTTCAGAGAGAAACGCCCCCCATAGGCCACTTATACCAATTGCTAAAGCTGTGGAAAATCCTGTTATCACAATAATAGTTGAGCTTAAATTTTGACCCGGATTTGATAGGAATATTATAAAGCTTCCACTCACTATACCCGCACAAGTTAGAGCTCCGTCAAAGGCGTTGTTAAAAAATTTTCGGCGAGCTATAATCCCTAAATTAGACATTTCAGAATATTTGCGCCAATCTTTCATTTTCGACTTTAATCCCATTTTAGCTAAATACACCCTTATTCGCGTATTCTATAAATAATAGATTTAAATAGAAATGATTCAAAATCCATTATAATTCTTATAAATAACAGATACTATTAATCTTTTTTAATTAGATTCCTTTAAAAACTGATGATTTTTATTTATTTAATCATATTATATTCATAGAATATTTATAATTTAGTGATTCTAAAAATGTCATCTAATAGAAAGGTTAAAGAAGAAATCATTACGCTTCTCATAGAGCATTCTAGAATAATTTATAGTGTAACTAGTGATATGGGAGTATACTACTCCGCTTGGGCAGAAGATTTTGAATCTAATAAAAAAAATCTAGAAAAGAAGAAGAGTAAAATGCAATTATCTGAAGAGGAAGCTGACGAGTTAAAAATACGATTAATACGAAATTTTTCAGAAGCAGAAGCCTTTAATCTTGGGGCTTACGTAAATTTAGTGCTGAGAATGGATAACATCATTAATTATCCTCTTGAATTTGTTGATATGCTGGCTAAAATTAAATTAGATGGAAAGATTGCAAAAGAAATTAAAAAGAAATATCATAAGCTATTAAACCAAGTTATGGAAATGGTTGACATTTTAAAAACTGCCATAAAGAACTTAAGAGACAAACCAGATATGGTTTTTGGAAATACTACAACTATTCATGAACGTGAATCCGAGATCGACAGAACTTACAGGCAATTTCTTGAGTTCATATACTCTAATGTTGAAGATATCAGAACTCTGTTGAGGGTTAGAGATAGCATAGTTCTTTTAGAACAGATGGCAGATCGAGTTCACGATATTGCGGATCTAATGAGGGTGTTGTTATACCAATAATCATTAAATCCCTATATATTATATTCCTTCCTATCCATGAAGCAGTTTGTTGATTTTTAGACAAATTTCGAATTTATAGGAATAATTAGAAAAATTTATACACATACTTTTACTATTTTATTTTAAAATAATATTTATAAAAACAAGTAAAAGTTGTGAATTCTATGAATGGAAAGAAGAAATTTTATCTTTTACTCGGGTTATTTCAGTTAGTGCTTGTGCTATTTGTATTTCTAAGTGTAGATGGCGTTATAACGATGGTAGCGGCACAAACAGAGAGTTTTGATTATTATAACTCACCAACAGCTGCAATATTAGCTATTTCAGCAGCAATAGCACTCGCTGCGTCAGTATTAGGTAGTGCTATGGCTATAAGAACGGTAGGTACAGCAGCTATATCGTCCTTATCCGAGAGAGAAGAAAGTTTTTTTAAAGCATTTTTGATTGTAGCATTGTGCGAAGCGTTAGCCGTGTATGGTTTAATTGTAGCAATCTTACTCTGGACAAAAATTCCTAACCCGATTTAATTTCGTTTATTATTTTAATTCTATAGTTAGGTGATTTTACACGAGTATAATTATTCCATCTTATGCGTATACATTTATCAAATTATCAATTTATCAAAATTTAATTATTGATGATGATACCTTAAGAAGATTGAAAACAGTCTACGACATTGAAACTTTTATAGACCTCATTCAACCTTTTTATCCAAATATTGAGGTAAAGGATTATACTATAGAAGAAATCGAAGGCGCTTTAATGAATAATTATATTAAACTAATCGGAAAAATCCAACAATTTTCTCCTCTAAATATGAGAAAATTTCTAAAAAACTACCTATTGAAGTACGAAATTCAAAATCTCAAACAGATAATCATCAGTTTAATAATTGGGATGAAACAAGAGGAAAGGAGAAAAAATATTAACTTTTTAGTTGAAATATATTTAGATAACACAGAATTCATTGAAGATTTGCTTAAACTCACTACTTTAGATGAAATTCAAATATTTCTTAAAAAAACTTTATATAATATTCCTATTAGAGAAGGGATTCTTTATTTTAAGAAAAATAAAGAGATTTTTGTATTGGAGGCATTTTTGGATCAATTATATTTTAATCATCTCAGAGAGCAAGTAAAGAATTTAAATAAAAAAGAAAAAATAATGATCTCGTTATTTGTGAAGTATAAAACTGAGATTTATAACTTAAATGTGATTTATAGAGGAATTAAAAATAAAATCGATAGAAAATTATTATCACAATTTTTAGTGGATAATTATTTATTTTTAAATGAGGATAAACTCAGCTATTTGTTAAATCTTAAGACTACTGACGATTTTCTCTTAAGCGTGGAAGCATTTCTTAGGAATGTAATAAAAACAGATCAGATTTTCATTAAATTAAAAATTGACACTAAACATATAATTAGGTCAATAGAACAATTTTACATTGATTATTATTTCAAAAAATTTAAAATTAAAATCGACGATATTGACTTTTTCACAATATTTAAGATATTAGAAGTTTTAATAAAAAAAGAAAAAGAGATCAAGTTTGATATCCTACCAAGAGTAATTAAAATTATTCATAAGAAGTTTAAAGTATTAAAAAAGTTATAGATATGAAATTAATCATTTAATAAATAAAAAATAGTAAGTTAGGTTTTAAAATAATGGAAATTTTTAAATGGGTTGAAGAAATCGAAAAAATTTATGATGATTTAACTGAGAAAGCTAAAAAAGAAAGTTTAGAAGATATTCGAAATGCTAGGAATTCTCAAGAAAAGGAAATGGAAAATACAATTTATAAAAATCAAGAAATTATTAACACTGCGTTAGCTAAAGTTTCTACCAAAATAAATGAGAAATCTGTAAATTTTGAAGAATTATTGACGAATTTATGTAATAATATCGTAAAATATTACCAAGAAAATAAAGAAGGATTAACTAGTTTACTATTTGAAAAATTAGGATTTGATTTTTAATGCCCGATGAAAAAATTCATGTTATTGGTTATGACGAAATAGTCTCCTTATTTGGACTCCTAGGTATTGAAGGGACTGCCGTCGATAATAAAGAAGAATTTATCAAAATATTCGAGAATTTAATAAAAAGGTCATCAATAGCCATGATAATAATAAATATGGAGTTACCAGACGAACTTCTTGAATATATTATGGATTTTAAGACTAATAATAGGATTCCTTTTGTATATCTTTTACCAGATATTTTTCAACCAGATATTAAAAATCGCGATAAGATATTTGATAAGATTCATGAATTAATAGCGGATATTATATAATTGAAGGTGGTCAGCCATTAGTGAAGGACATGAAATAAAGGAAAGGTTTGGGAAATTGGGGTTGTATTTAATAAGGCAAGCAGAAATTGACATAAAAAGCATCAATCAACAAACTCTCTTTCAAATAGCAGAAGCTAAGAAGAAAAATAAGGAGAGAACAAGAGAAAGTTCTTTAAAGATGAAAGCGCACTTTAATGAAACATTTAACAAATTATTAAATAGTTCTCTCTCTTCAACTCTTTTAAAAATTAAAGAAGAAGTATTGAAATCTAAAAATATGTTAATGTTAGAGCTGATTTCTGACTTAACAGCTTTAATAAACAATAAAATAAAAAACAACTATCCCAATTACGCTAAGTTTATAATAAAAACTCTTGAAACTATTAAATATATTGTTGATAAGCCGCCAGAGATTATTATTACCTTAAATTCAAGAGACTACGCCTTTTTTAGTAATAATAATGAACAAATAGAAAAAATTTTTAAGAACAAAGTCAAGTTAAAGAAATCAGAAAAAGATTTCACAGGAGGTTTTATTTGCGTCGTGTTAGCAGGAAATATTTCTTATAATTATACAATTGAAAATGAATTAAAAAAGCACACTTCAATTATAGAGATTGAGTTTTCAAAAATTTTTTCAGATTCGGAATCAGATATTCAAAAGCTTGAAAATGATTATGTTCAATTTATTCAAAATCAAAAATTAGCTTTAGATAATTACTTAAAGGATTATGAATGAAACACAAGAAAAAATTAAATCTGGATACATTTCATCCATAAATGGAGCCTTAATAGAGATTAAGGGCTTAGAAGACCAAGTACGCTTAAATGATTTAATTAGGGAGTCTAAGCATAAAATTTTAGGTGAAGTCATTCAAATTTATCCCGATCATGTGATCGCAAAAGTATTTGAAAATACTAATAATTTAAAACTAAATGAAGAAGTTATAAGTTTACAAGAACCGTTATCCATGGAATTAGGTCCGGGATTATTAGGTAAAATATTTGATGGTATTCAGAGACCTCTAGAAGCAATTTTTTTAAAATCTGAAGAGGGCGGTTTTTTAGAGAGAGGCGCAGATAATCCATCCCTATCAAGGGAGAAAAAATGGGTGTTTAAGCCATTACGGAAGGTTGATGATTTTGTAAGTACGGGATATGTTATTGGAGTTGTTCAAGAGACTCAACTTATTGAGCATAAAATAATGGTTCCGGTAGGCGTTTTTGGAAAAATTACTTATATAGCAGAGGAAGGGGAGTATACGGTAATTGATGATATCTATCGTTTAAAAAGAGGATCACAAGAAAAATCCTTTAATATGATTCAGAAATGGCCAATTACAAAGCATAGACCATATAAAGAACGAAGTTATCCTCAAGAACCACTAATAACCGGAATGAGGGTAATTGATTTATTATTTCCAATAGTAAAAGGAGGCACAGTAGCGGTTCCTGGTGGTTTTGGAACGGGTAAAACCGTAATTCAACAATCTTTAGCAAAATGGAGCAACGCAGATGTTATAATTTTTGTTGGATGTGGAGAACGCGGAAATGAAATAGCAGATGTTCTAAAACAATTCTCTGAAATCACTGACCCAACTACCGGTCACTCATTACTGGAACGAATTGTTATCATTGCGAATACTTCAAATATGCCTGTATCTGCTCGAGAGGCCAGTATTTTCTCTGGAGTTACTATTGGAGAGTATTATAGAGATATGGGCTTCGACGTAGCCGTTTTAGCTGATAGTACCTCAAGGTGGGCAGAATCCTTGAGAGAAATTTCTGGATTATTAGAAGAAATGCCCGCTGAAGAAGGATATCCTGCGTATTTACCTTCTAAGATTTCTAGTTTTTATGAAAGAGCCGGCTTCGTTAATCTTTTTGGGGATGAAGATTTAGGAAAAGAGAATTATGGTTCTTTAACTATTATCGGTTCAGTGTCTCCTCCTTCAGGAGATTTCAGTGAGCCCGTAACTTCAACAACTAAGCGTTTTGTTCAAGCATTTTGGGCATTAGACGCAAATCTAGCATACTCCAAGCACTACCCCGCAATAAATTGGCTAAACTCATATTCAAAATACCCTGAATTCATCTCTGATTGGTGGTATGAAAGAGATATTTATTGGCCTGAGATAGACATAGATTGGTATGAGTGTCGAAAAAAAATAAATAGCTTGCTATCTCAAGAGAATGAACTTAAAAATATTGTCCAGTTAGTAGGTGAAGAAAATTTACCTGAAAATCAACAATTTATCCTTTTTATTGCTAGAATAACTAGAAATAGCTTTCTAATTCAAAATGCATTTGATTCGATTGACTGCTTTACAGGGATTAGAAAATTAATTGGGTTTGTAAAACTCATATTATTATTGTATAACGAAGGTAATCAGTTAATAAATCAAGGATATTTAATCGAAGAAATCAAAGAACTTAAGGTTGTAAATGAGATCCTTAGAATTGGTCGTTCAGTTTCAAATAATGACTTTAAAAACTTAGAAAACTTAAGAAGTAAACTGATTAATGAAATAGAATCTTTAAAATTATTACACGGTGTTTTTAAGAAAAAATGAGCGTAATTTATCGAAAGATCAAAAAAATTATTGGACCTTTAGTGTTTTTAGATAATAAACACGATGTACAATATGGTGAGATCGTCAAAATTCAAACAAACGATGGAAAAGAACGTACGGGTCAAGTAGTGAAAATGGACCAAAGTACGATAACTATCGAAGTATTTGAAGATACAGCTGGACTTTCTTCAGAAAATTCTATAATTATCTTCACTGAAGATTCATTCAAAATAAAAATATCTAGTGATATGTTTGGAAGAGTATTTAACTCCTTAGGAAAGCCGATTGATATTAATACTAAACAAGTATTACAATCTGAAATATTAACTGAAATAGAAAGAGATATAAACGGTTTACCAATTAATCCATTCGCTCGAGAATATCCTTCAGAAGTTATCCAAACAGGGATCTCTGTGATAGATGGCCTTTTTACATTAATTAGAGGACAAAAACTCCCCATTTTTAGCGATCAAGGAATGCCCCATAATTTATTAGCAGCTCAAATTGTTACTCAAGCCAAAGTATTGACCGAAGAACCTTTCTTAATAATTTTTTGTGGGATAGGAATCATCCAGGATGAAGCGATTTTTTTCATGAAACGTTTTCAAGAGAGTGGAAATATTCAGAATATTATTTCTTTTATCAATTTTGCTGACGATCCAATAATGGAAAGATTAATAGTTCCTCGTGTAGCTTTATCAACGGCAGAATATTTTGCGTTTGAAAAAGATATGCACGTTCTCGTAATATTAATTGACATGACCAATTATGCGGAAGCTTTAAGGGAGCTTAGCTCTGCTAAAGAAGAGATTCCTAGCAGGAAGGGATACCCCGGATATTTATATACTGATTTTGCTTCCCTTTATGAAAGAACTGGAAAAATTAAGGGTAAAAAGGGTACTATAACACAAATACCGATTCTGACAATGCCAGGTGGAGATATAGCCCACCCTATTCCGGATACTACTGGATATATTACCGAAGGGCAATTAGTTCTAAATCGCAATTTAGATAAAAAAGGAATTTATCCTCCGCTTGAGGTTTTAGCTTCTATTTCCCGGTTAATGAAAGATGCGATTGGTAAAGATACTACCAGAGAAGACCATGCGGATGTTAGCTCTCAATTATTATCTTCTTACTCCGCTACTCTTGAAGTTAGAGATCTTATTTCGATTGTCGGAGAAGATGGATTAAATTATAATCAGAAGGCTTTATTGAAATTTGGAGAAGTCTTCGAGCAAACTTTTTTAAATCAAAGTTATTCTGAAGAAAGAGATATCAATTCAACGCTAGATATTGCTTGGAAAGCTTTATCTCATATGCCAAGGCACCAATTATTTAGAATCCACCAACAATTAATCGATAAATATTATGTTGGAGAGGTGTAATTAAAAGCGTCCTTTCGTGAACTCCGGCCCACAAAAACTAATCTACTCTCGTTGCAGAAGAGATTAACTTTTGCGGTTAAAGGTGAAAACTTTTTAAAATTTAAATTAGAGCAACTAATGTTTGAGATTAAAGAAAATTGGGATAGTTATTTAAGGAGTCGTGAAACCTTCATCGATTTATACAAAGAAACTATGATTAAGCTTCATCAAACTTATAAAGAAATGGGAAAAAGAGATTTTAGCTTAATCAGTAAGTTGAGTAAACTCCAGTACAAACCTACGATAGATGTAAAGTATTTTAAAAAGATTGGATCGTTAATACCTGTAATAGAATATGAATTGATAAAGGAGGAATTACTTCCTGCATATTCCTTTGAAAATTCAAGTCATTACCTTGATGATTTAATAATAGTTTTAGAGGAATTTTTTGAACATCTCATTGTCTATGCAAGATTAGAAGATATAATGTTAAAAATATCTCTATCTTACAAGAAAATAAACAGGAGAATTAAAGGATTAAAGAATGTAATAATTCCTGAGTTACAACTCGAAATTAAAAAAATTAAAGAGATATTAGAAGAAAACGAAAGAGAAAACTACGTTCGTTTAAAGAATACAAAAGCCTTGATAAAAAAAGTAATTTAATTCGAAGTGATTAAAAAATGACAGAAAAAAGTGCAATGGTATTATTTAGGGTTAATATTAATCAAAATTACAGGGATATCCTCCTACAATATCTATCTCAACTCAGTTTAGTTCACATTAAAACTAGACCTGAAGAAAGTGCGAAATTTGAAAAGAATGATGCTTTATTTGAGAGAATTAATAAATTAAGTCAGAGTTTAGAATCTTTATTTAAAAGTCTTGATATTACAGAATCTGATTTCCAGAAATTAAGTATTGAACCTGATGAGAGGAAAAAATTTGAAGTGAAAGATATTAACGATTTAATAAACCAACTCGTAAATGAAATCAATTACTATTCAAATCGTATTAACGAGTTAAAAAAAAGTCGCACTTCTATTGAAATTGAGCTAGAAAAAATTAATACAATCCATGGAAGTTATCTCTTTTTGGAGAAATACAAGTTAACGCGAGATAAATTAATGAAATTCAAAGTTTTGGAGTTTAAAGCCTTTACAACATTTGCAAAGAATTTAGAAAATATTGAAAATATCTTTGAGTTCTCACATTTCCCAAATTTTCTTCATTACGATTATTTAAGTAATGATAGAATAGCGTTTTTTATAATCCATCCTAAGGAAAACGAGGAAGAATTTCGAGATAGGATACGGCTAATTCACGCTGAAGAGGTACCGATTCTAAAAAAGTATTTACTCTCTGATGGTATAAACTTTCCCCGTATAGCAAAAGAAATCAAGTTTGTAATTACATCTTTAAATAAAAATCAAATAGAATTAGATAGAATAAGAGACGATCACCTCCTTCTGTTTGCTGCCGCCTATGAGATAGTGAAAAATTTAGAAGAATATAACTGGGTTTCACATCAATTTGAAGAACTATCCTTAAATCGATTAAGTTTGAGTTTTTACCTACCTAAAGGGAAAGAGAAAGAAATACAACAAGGGTTAATTGAAAAATTTAAAGATAAAATTACAATCGATTCAATCAATATTACAAAAAGTAAATTTGTAAGTCTGAAAGAAGATAAGGATCACGTACCTTCTGGGAAGTCTAAAGACGCAAAAGAAGGAACAATTTCAAAAGAAGAAACATCAGTGAAAGAAAAGGAAAAAGTAAAAAAAGATTTAAGAAATACAGCTCCTACTATCATGAGGAATAATTTCTTTGTTAGACCTTTTGAAACAGTTACTAAAATGTATGGGGTTCCTGCGTATTCAGAAATTGATCCTACCCCTATTATTGCGATAACATTTCCGATTTTGTTTGGGATAATGTTTGGAGATATTGGACATGGTCTTGTCTTAATTATTGCAGGTTTAGTTGGTGCGATAGTTTATAGAAACAAAAAAGGAAAGGATTTTTTAAATTTTTGCTGGATCATTCTATATTGTGGTGTTGGGGCAGTAATAATTGGTTTTCTCTACGGGGAATTTTTTGGAATGCATGAAATTAAGTTATTTAGTACCGTTTACATGCATTTAGAGCCTATGACGATTCCTATATTGAATATTACTTTGTACAATCCTTTAGATAATATAATGTCAGTTTTTAAGTTTGCTGTCTTGGTTGGAGTGTTTCACATTAATTTGGGCTGGTTCGTTCAATTTTTAAATTATTGGAAACAAAATAGAAAATTTTTAGGTTTTACTGATTCCTTAATGAAAATATTGTTATTAACTGGAGGAACCATTCTAATTTTTACTTTTGGATTTGATATTTATTCTTGGTTAGAACCTCAAGTTATATTCCAGTTTGGTTACTTTATATTTATTACCTACCCTATTTTGTTACCGTTAATTCCCGGTTTATTGTTAATAGTGTTAAAACCATTAGGTAAAATATTACATATATCTTATTTGAGTGAAGAATCTTTTGGTGGCCTTATTGGAGAGGGTACAATGGAGACTTTTGAAACGCTCCTATCAATTATGAGTAACATAGCGTCTTATATAAGATTACTAGCGTTAGCCCTAGCACACATATCATTAATGGTTGCAATCACAGCAATGGGTAATTTGGTTCAAGGTGAGGGTATAGTTAACGATATTATTAATATCGTAGGTTCTGTATTTGGGAATATGATTGTAATTCTGCTAGAAGGATTATTAGTCTTTATAAATGCTATCAGACTTCATTTCTATGAATTTTTCTTTAAATTTTATCAAGGTAGTGGTCTAAACTACATTCCGTTCTATTCAGACGATATATATTCAGTAATAGATTTCAAGATAAGTAGCATTAAAGATGTAATATCCGAAGAAATAGACAAAGAAATCGAGTCAAAAATAACTCAAAAGGACATAATTGAAGCAGAAAAACTAGTATCTAAAAAATATATGTAACTAATAATTTTGATTTTCAAGTAGGAAATTATACAATGAAAAACGAGAATAAGGGAGATTATAAGGAAAAACCAGTACGCCAAAGAGGAAAACTTGTAAGAATATTAATTCTAATCATTTATTTAGTTTTTGTTGTATTCCTCTTTTACATTTTATCTATAATTGGGATTAATCCTTTTATTACAATATTACTCCTCTTTTGTATGTCTTCAATTGTTCTTGGATCTATCTTTAGAAAAACAAAAACAAAAACCATTTATTCAGAACTATATCCTGATAAAAAACGAAATAAAAATCAACGTCCTCCTAGAAAGTTAGAATTGAACATTGAAACAGATTCTGAGGAATTAGTGCAAAAAAAGTTAAGAAATGTGGACCTAAATTTTAGGTATCGTAAATCTCTTATCAATAAATGCGAAAATTGCGGAATGATGATAACTGGTTACAAGAAAAAGTGCCCTACATGTGGTAAGGATTTTGAATTAAAAGAAGTAATCAAGAAATGTAAAACCTGTGGGATGACGATTCCCAAATCTATAAAAAAATGCCCAATCTGCGGAACGCGAACATTATAATTTTTAAAATAGTAAAAAAATTGAGAATATAAAAATGGTTGTAGCTATTAACGAATCCAAGGAGGGTTTTATCTCTGCGGTTAACGGATCATTAGTGGAAATAAAAGGATTGGAGAGTGCTGTCAGACTTAATGATTTAATTAAAATAAGCAATCATAATTTCTTATGTCAAGTAATCCAAATCTACTCGGACCGTATTATTGCTCAATCTTTTGAAAACACTAACAGTATTAAATTGAACGAAAAGGTTGTTAACCTACAAGAGCCTTTGTCTATGGAATTAGGCCCGGGGTTAATAGCAAATGTTTTTGATGGAATACAACGACCTCTAGACCTTACTTTCGATTTTTTTCAAGAAGGAAGATTAAATAAAGGACTTGAATTCCCATCTCTTTCAAGAACGAAAGAATGGCAATTTGTTCCAACCAGAAAAATAACTGATTTCGTGTCTGGTGGTGACGAGATTGGAACGGTTCAAGAAACTTCTTCTTTATACCATAAAATAATGGTGCCACCTGGAAAATCAGGCATATTGTCTTTTATTGCAGAAGAAGGGGATTATACCATTATTGACGATATATATAGTTTGAAAATCGATAACAAAACGGAAACTTTTTGCATGCTACAAAAATGGCCAGTTACAAAGAGAAAGCCTTTTAGCGAAAAAGAACAACCTAACGAGCCTTTGTTGACTGGTGTGCGGATCATAGATTTATTATTTCCCATAGCTAAAGGGGGTACATTTGCTGTTCCAGGAGGATTTGGAACAGGCAAAACAATTATCCAACAAAACATTGCTAAGTATTGTAGTGCAGATTTAATTGTATTCATAGGGTGTGGTGAACCTGGGAATGAGATAGCCAACTTCCTTAAACAGTTCACTGAAACGATTGATCCTGATACTGGAAGACCGTTACTGGATCGCATCGTTCTTATTGTAAATACTTCAAATATGCCCGTGTCTGCTCGAGAAGCAAGCCTTTTCTCAGGTATAACAATCGCAGAATATTACAGAGATATGGGATACGATGTCGCGGTTATTGCAGATAGTATCTCAAGATGGGCAGAATCTTTAAGAGAGATATCGGGGTTATTAGAGGAAATGCCTGCCGAAGAAGGCTATCCGGCTTATTTACCCTCAAAATTATCAAGTTTTTATGAACGAGCTGGTGTTTTTACGACCCAAGGGCACGATCCTAACGGAAAAAGAAGAAAGGGGTCCATAACCATTATAGGTTCTATATCACCTCCTGCTGGCGATTTCAGTGAGCCAGTTACATCTGCTACGAAACGCGTTGTTCAGGGAATATGGGCTCTAGATTCCAAATTAGCTTATCTGAAACATTATCCCGCGATTAGTTGGATTAATTCTTATTCAAATTATCCTGAATACTTAGTAGATTGGTGGGAGAAAACAGATGAAAATTGGTTTGATATAAAACTAGATTGGTTTGAGTGTAGAAAGCAGGTAAATGAGATATTAGCAAAAGAAAATGATTTAAAATACATTACTCAACTGCTAGGGCAGAAAAATTTAGCTGAAGATCAAAAGTTAGAACTATTTATAGCAGATCTTATTAGAAATGCCTTTTTTATACAAAACGCTTTCAACGAGATCGATAATTTTACGAGTAGTAAAAAAATGCTAGGTCTCATCAAGGTCATTCTTCTCTTGTATAATAAAAGCAAATCGCTTATAAAACGAGGTTTTATACTCAACGATAGAAAATGTAACGAAGTCCTCAATGAGATCATGCAAATTAGCCATTATGTTCTAAACGAAGATTTTAAGCCAATTGAAAAGCTAAAGAAGAACATCAGTAATGATTCAGTGAGTTTGGTTTATACAACTCAAAAAAAGTAGTAGAATTATAATAATTGTTCTTTTTATCTGGTTTAGGGTTTGAACCATTCAAAGAAGTAATAACTCATAGTTAGAGGATTAGCAATAACGAACTTCTTCCTTACTGATGTAGCCAAACGTCCTGCACGAACCATATCAATAGCGGTTATTTTTGCGTCATGAGGCAAAACATGAGCTATAAACGGGGAGTGCTCTAATCCCGGTCCTTTTTTGTATACTACAAAATCAGCACCAAACTTTAAACCGGGACGCGGGATGTACCCTTTTTTTCTTAAATCTTGATAAATAACAAATTTTTCTTCAAATTTATGGTGGTTTTTTTTACTTATTTCGTAAAATTCATCATGTGAGTAGTACTTATCTAATTTAGGGTCGAAAATAGTAATTTTATCGTTTTTTAACAAATAGAACGCTTCTATTAAGGAGAGTTCCGAAGGTTTAGAAAAGTATTCTAATCGAGGTTTGCTTATCCCAACAGGAGACCCAAAAAACTTTTGTTTTACATATAAATACGAAGCAAAGAGAGGATTAAAAACTATTACGCGATTATTGATAAATTTAGCTGGAATTTTTTCTGGGATGTCTTTTTCGTCTATATCCTCCAGTGAAATAGGAGATTCTTTTTCGTCAGTCATCTAATAAGATGTATTAAAAATAATTTAATAATTCTTTTAATTAAGAAAATAACAGATGAAAGTATATATATTTCTCAATAAATGTTATTTATGGGAAGGAGATAAATATGGTTATTAGAAAAGCATCACACGCGGGAAGTTGGTATCCTAGTAGAAAAGAAGTTCTAATAAAAGACCTAGAGTCTTCTTTTTACGATAGCAAATTCGGACCTGGTAAATTGCCTGAATCACTAAATAAGGAAACGAGATCAATAATTGGGGCAATATCTCCTCATGCGGGATATGCTTTCTCGGGAAGATGTGCTGCCTTTACCTATTTACATTTATTTAAAGAGAAAATCCCAGACACAGTTATAGTATTAGGAACAGATCATGTAGGTTATGGAGGAGTCGCTCTTTTAGGAGATGGGGCTTGGGAAACACCAATAGGAAACTTGGAGATCGATGTCGAGTTATCTCAGAAGATTCTTGGGACTAGCGATATTATTGTTGATGATTCTTCCGCATTTACCGGATTTATGGAGCAAGAACATAATATAGAAATACAACTACCTTTCATTAAATATTGCGCGAAAAATAAAGATGTAAAAATAGTAACTATAAAAATGGGGGGTAAAAAGGATTACCCTGTATTTGAAACATTAGCAGATGATATAGCAACATCAATTAAGGCTCTGAATAAAGATGTTGTCATAGTAGCTTCATCAGATATGTCCCATAAAAATGTGTCTAATAGAGAGCAGCTAGATCAATTTAAAAAAATAGATCATGACGTTATTGATGCTTTTGTAGAATTGGATTCAAAAAAAACTCTTTTGGCTGCTTCCAAAACAACCGTGTGTGGAGCACAGACGATAACGACATTAATATTGATTTGCAAGAATTTAAATTGCAGCAATGGCAAATTATTGAAGTACTATACTAGTACCGATGTCAGAGGAGAATATGGATATTGCGTTGGATATTTTTCCGGAATATTAATGAAATAACTTAAAATAAAAAAACTAAAATTAAAGAAAAAATTTTGAGAAATATGCCAGAGGAAAATGAGAAGGTTGAGGATTTTATAAGTCTTTGGAAAAAAAAATTGTCAACAGAAAACACTCCCTCGGTAATTGGAGATATACAAAAAGAAAACGAACTTTTACGGAGTAAAATTACTGAAAATATTGAGCTGATTACGAAGTCTGAGGATGTACTAAAAAAAGCTGTCGAGGAAAAAGAAAAATTAAGAATAGAAAAAGATGAGGCAGTAACAGAAATAAACATAAAAATGAGCGAATTAACACAGGAAAATACCGAGTTAGAAAGTAAAGTAAAAAGTATGATAAAATTATTATTAGAAAAAGACGGAGAAATTAAAGCTAAAGATAAATTAATTTCTAATTTACAAGCAACAGCAGGATCTCCAATACAAGCAGACTCTTCTTTAAATAATGCCTTAGTAGACGAATTAAGAACTCAAATTATAGACAAAAATTCTATAATACAAAATATGGAGATAAAAGTTTCAGATTTAACAAAAGAAATAGAGATGTTAAATGAAGAAATGGTTGAAAAATTAAGAACTAAACCTGTGGATTTTGTAGTAGATGTATCCCAACCAGAACCTTCAGTCATTAAACCTCTACCTGTAGAATCATCTTCAAAACCACTTGAAATATTGTGCCAGGACTTACAATCGGATTTAACAAAGTATAAACGAATAATTGATAAGTTAAAGCAGGAAAAAACAGAACTTAAAAGCGCCTTAGAAGGACAGGGTTATCAATTTAGCGAGAATGATTTAGAGGAGCTGAAAAAAGAGAATGAGACGCTTAAAAAGGATCTAGAAAATATGCAAAAATCTCTCAGTTCGGGGAAGAAGGAAGCAGTACAGGATGATACTAGTCAGTTTGAATTACAAATTACAAATCTCGAAAACAAACTAAGAGAAAAAGATCGCTTCATAGCGGATTTAAAATTATCAGCAATTTCACCAACTGAAATTTCGGGAAACCCTATGGCAGAATTAGTTGAAAATTTGCAAAAGAATATTAATAAATTAAAATCTACGATAAATGAAAAAGATAAAAAAATTTTAGAGTTAAATAAAAGAATTTCTCAAGCCTAATTAAAAGAATTTATAAAAATTTAATAATTACTCCATTATTTTAACGATTTTCTCTTCTCATACTAAGACTATTTTAAATTTTCAAATATTATGAATAAATAAGTTTTTTCAATAATAAGAGATTAAAAGAAGAAAACATGGGTAATCACGAGAAAAATACAACATCAAATGTCAACATTTGTTTTATCGGACACTTAGCAGTTGATAGCATTGTTAGATTTAAGGAAATAAGAAAACCATCTTTGGGTGGAAGTGTTACTTTTGGTTCTTTATCTCTAAAAAAATATGAAAAGACGGCGAAGATAAGGATTATATCAAATTTAGGAACTCGTAACTTCGATAAATCCCTCCTAAAGAAATTTGATAACAACAATATCGATCTTAGAGGGATTAAATCGCTAGAGGTTGCCAATACAAAATTTATCCTTGAGTATTTAGATCATTCTAGAACGCTAACGCTCAAATCTAGGAGTCCAAATCTTATATTTGAGGACATTCCTGAATTCTTTTTTTCAAATCCCCCCCAAATTATCGTATTAGCTCCATTATGTAATGAAATCTCTTATGAATATGTTTTTAAAATACTAGAAAATTTTCCAAAGGCTTATATTGGAATAGATTTACAAGGGTTTATTAGAAACATTGATGAGGCTGGAAAAGTATCATATATTAGAGAAGAATCTATTTTAACAAATATAAAAAAAATAATTAGACTGATAGGCGATAAATTAATTCTTAAAGGTTCTGAAATTGAAATGAAGCTGTTATCAAATCTAGAAGACCCAAAAAAAATAATGGATTGGTGTAAGATTTTTGATAATAACGCGATATACATAATGACAATGGGAGAGGCAGGTTCAATGATAATGAAATGTGGAGAAGCTGTCATAAAAATCCCTGCGTATAAACCTAAGAGAGTTGTAGATGAAACTGGTCCAGGGGATGTTTATTTAGCTATTTTTTTATATGAATTAATAAATTCTGATATGTCTTGGAAAAAGATAGAGGAAATAGCGTATATCGCTTCAGCATCAGCATCTTTTTTAGTTGAAAAAAAAGGTCCTAAGGGATTTGAAACTAAAACTAAAGTAATGAAAAGAGTTAGAAATAAGAATTATATCGTTTAAAACATTTTAAGGACAATAACATGCATATTAACAGTCACTTTGCCGTAGGTATAATATTTGCTTCAATTTTAAACTATTTTTACAGCTTTAATTTACTTGATTTCGTTTTTATCGTCTTATTTTCTTTTATTTGTGATTTTGATGTATTATTTGCTAAATTTGCTACAAATCACAATCACAGAATGCTAATTTCTCATTCAATAATTCCAGGTTTTCTAATACTAGTGCTTGGAATTATCATTAATTGGCCAATATTAACGTTTAGTGGTATAGCTTATTCTATACACATTATCATAGACACTTTTGATTGGGGAACTAACTTCTTGTATTTTCAAAAAAAGCAAGTTGGATTAAAGTTACTCATAACAAAAGACGAATTTGATAATTTACCCGAATATTTATCTAAATATAAAAGAGCAGAATCCTTTTTTGATACAAAATATTACAGCAGTAGAATAAGTTTAGGAATTGAAGTAATACTCTTCATAATTATGATGGCCTTTATTATTATTTTTGCTTTTGAATTTGTTCTAATCTCTTTATTCTATTTTTTGGGCTTGTATTTTCATTTATCTCGACATTTCATCCTAAAAAAATTAGAAATATAAAAGTAGATGCTCTATAATTAAAAGGAAAAAGATTTAAGAGTAAATTGATCGTTTTACATCATACTATCTTATTAATATTCAATAATGATTGGAATTGAAGTGAAAAATAATGGTTGAAGGGATGAAACCAAAAGTAGGAATAACACTGGAAGAAAATATGGTATTCAAGTGCGACCTTGGTGATATGAAAGTAAAAGATTGCTATATTGATGATACTCATAAAAATGAATTAGATATGCTAGGACCTAACCCTTCTAGAATGTTAGGATTAGCGTTATTAGGTTGCTTGAGTGCCAGTTTCATATTTTGTTTGAAAAAGAAAAATCTCACTCTTGACGACTTAAATGCAGAAGCAGAATTAACAATAGCTCGTAATAAAAAGGGATTTCTGAGAGTAATGAAAGTAGATGTCGATATTAATATTAAAATTAGTGATCCAGTTACGCGTAAAAGGGCAGACCAATGTAAAAAGATGTTCGAGCAATACTGTGTAGTCACTCAAGCCGTAAGAGAAGGTATTGATGTCGAAGTAAATCTTAATTATTAGTATTTTTAATATTTTCTTTATTTGGTTAACCTAAATAACTTAATCTTTTATACCATCCTCTGTTATTGAAAATACAGCTTCAGCTTCTGCTAAATGTGGTGCGTCAATCATTTTGGCTACCCTCTGTTCTCCCTTTCCTTTTCTTAAATATATCCTCACCGTAGCACCATGGGCGAGAATGTGGCCACCCGTAGCCACTGTTGGATTTCCATAGAATACATCAGGTTTCGAAGAAACTTGGTTAGTAAACATTACAGCTAACTCGTCAAATACCTCTGTTAATCGTAATAAATCGTGAATATGGCCGTTAAGAATTTGTTGTCTATTTGCTAAAGTGCCCCTTCCCACATATTCGCTTCGAAAATGACCTATTATCGAATCCACGACTATTAATTTAATATTCTTTTCTTTTACTATTTTTGATGCTTCTCTGATTAAAAGTACTTGATGATCGCTATTATAAGCGCGCCCAACAACAATATTTCTCAAGGTTTTGTTATAATCTAAATCTTTCGCTTCTGCCATTTGAATTATTCTTTCAGGTCTAAAAGTTGCTTCTGTGTCGATGTAAAGAGCATTCCCTTCCAAACCTCCTTCTTCATAAGGTAATTGAACGTTAACGCAGAGTTGATGAGCAATTTGAGTCTTACCTGTTCTATATTCTCCATAAAACTCAGTAACAGAACCGGGTTCAATACCCCCTGCTAAGATTTCATCTAGAGTCGAGCTATTAGTCGTCAAGCGGTTTAGTTTTCTTCTTTTTTCCCAAATGATATCAGCACTTTTAAATCCCATATTTTCAATGTCTTGAGCGGCTTTAATTATTTTTTGAGCAGTTTTTTCCCCAATACCTGCTTCATCCATTAATTTAGTAATGGGGTAAACAGCAAGAGTTCTGATTGACACAATCCCTGCTTCTTGCAATTTTTTTACGGTGGTGTCTCCTACACCAGAAATTGCCTTTAAATCATATTCTACTTCAGTCTTTATCGAACCTTTATCATTTGTTTCCTCTAAATCCTCATTTTTTTTTGCCAAATCTTATCACTAATATAATAGTAAATACGATTATAAATAGGTTATATGTAATTTCGATAGTTTATTATCATTTATATATAAAAATAATGACAATAATCTTTTATATTTAAAAATAATAACAAAAAAATAAAAATTAAAATGTTACTTCTTTTTCTTGACTTCTTTTCCGCTCCGAGTGATAATTAACAGAACAATGAATAATATTACGCTCATAAGAAAAGTTAATACTCCCATTGCTTCAGGTAACCATATGTAGCTCAAGTAGAGAAAAGGTAAAATAAACAGACCAATTATGATGATAAAAACGGGTAGAGGTACTTCTTCGTCCCTAAGATCTACGAGTAGTGGTACAATTACCAATCCAATTAATATTGTAGCCATAACCCTAAACGACAATAAAATTGTGAGATTTACCCATGCTTCAATTCCATAAGCACCTGTGTAAATGTCAGGAAAATAGAAAAACCAGTACGGGATGGTATTGGTCTGCATCGTGGGAATAGAAACTGGCAAAATCGCCGTAATAATAGCCTGTACTACAATACCCAAAGCTAAATATAAAACGATGTCGTTAATTTCTTTTGGATCTTCTTTTCTTACAACACCAAACAAATCCCGTAATAAACACAAGTTCCAGAGTATAAATAAAATTAAATATACCCCAAGAACATCAAATTGAAGAAACCATAAGAAATTTATTGGAATCAGAGCAACAATATATGCTATATAGCCATAACGTTCGTTCCTTTTGAAAAGATCGAAGAACAAAAAGACACCAAATATTACAAATAAAGTTCCAGTAATGATAATAGAATTTATGTCAAACATAGCCACTATAAAACCTTCCTTTAATTATTATTTTTAATTTTGTTAATAATTATATATAATATAACAACATGTTATTTTAAATTAATACCAGACCGTTATTAATTTAGCTTCTGAGAATTTATATTAGCACCAAAAAATTATAAATAATTTGATTTTAAGAGTAAATATTTTCTACTAGCTATAATAATTATAATTTCGAAATAATTTTAGATAAATTTAGTATCATTTTCTCTGACTTATTCTTATCACTTGATTCCGCAGATAACAATATTGCATTTCTATTTAAGGCGACTTTAATATTTACGTACACATCATCATCTATTATTTTTAATTCATTTATAATGTCTTGGTACTTCAATTCATGTTGATCAGCAAATTCAATTAATCTATTATGCATTCCTTCCATAACATCAGCCGAGACTGGTATAGTTTTATTAACCTTTATACCCTTAGGGAATCCTTTAATAAGAGAGCTAATTAAATCTTTTTGAGCAGACATTATTTCCAAAATTTTTAGTAGAATGTAATTTCCATCGCTAAAAGGTGCATAATTAGGAAAATAGAATTTTAGAGAATCTGCAGCAGCAAAACACGCTCTTTCCTGTCTTATTTGTCGCGAAAGTTCTCCAGGATAATTATCTACGAGTTTAATTTGGTACCCACTTTCTTTGATGAAATTTTTGACGACGGGAGAGAATGATGGTGTTATTATGACCGGACTATTTTTAGAATTTTTAATTCGTTGATCGTAAGCAATGAATAACATTAATAAATCCTCAAAACTAATTTCTAAACCATTTTCATCTAAAACTAATATCCGTGATCCGTCGACATCAAAACATACTCCTAAATGACTATTTGACGCTTTCACAATATCCGCAGTATTTTTAATTGTATTAACACTCGGTACGGGTATTTTTGATCTTTCTCGATAGTGAGTATTGAGGGCGATAACCTCCACACCTATTTCGTTAACTAATAGTGGAGTTATTCTTCCCGTTGGACTAAATGAACAATCTATTACTATTTTTAAGTTAGCATCTCTGATCTGCTTCTTATTTACGAACTGTTCTAAGGATTTAATATATACGTCTTGAGTTTGAGGGATAGCAATTATTCGTCCTATCATTCTTGGATCAACGCGTCTAATCTGTGCTGGATAAGTATTAAGCGATTGAATGATTTTTTCTATTTTTAAGGGAGATAGTTCAATTCCTCCTGCATCAGCAAATCGTACTCCTACATCTTCGCTATAAAGATGACCTCCAGAAAAATAAGCACCTCCACTTGCCCCAAATCGTCTAATAGTAAATTCTAATAATGGAAAAGTGCATTCTGCGAGATTTAAAACATTTATTCCGGTGCTCATTATTCCTGAGGTATATCCTCTCTTTAACATGCGACTATCGTTATGGTAATCACGACCAATAACAACAGTTTCATCCAGTTTAAATGAACTTCCATGAATAGAACCAATTGAACTTGCAATCTCAGGTGTAAAAATATAATTTGCCCTTCCTACTATTCGACCGTTTTTATTAAGTTCATCTAAATTTTGAGCACGCTGGAACAATTTAAACCATTTAAATTTGGAATTTTCGAATTGTAAAATATAATTATTATAGCTTGTTTTACATTAATAACTTTAGTTAAAAAAACAATCAACAAATAATAAATCGGGTATAATAAAATATAAGATTATATACTAGGTAGTGAATTCCTTATGAAAATTTCGAGAGATGCAAGAAATAAGTATGAATTAAATGACTTCAAATTTACTGAAAGAGGAGATATAGAATTTGACGGTGATACGCATTTAGTTAGATTATTCGTACAGAAATTAAATCAAAAGAGAGACTTAATCAACTACCCTGAAATAGCTATTCGAATAGGTGAATTCAATGGAATGGCACTAATGTATGAAATAAAAAAATATCTACTAGATTTGTACAGACAGGAAACTAAAAATGAATTTCTAACCGTTGAACTTTTTGAATATTTAAAAGATAAGATTGGAGATATAAGGCTAAACGAGGCCATATTTTCTTTGATAGAAGAATTTCCTCCTGAAAAAGTATACCAAGAAGAAGTTAATATCGAAGAATTTTTGATAGAAGAAGTTCAAGGAGTTGGAAACAAAATCCATTTTCTCGATGAATTCATAACCATTTGGTTTGGAAATAGTAATCCTTCTTATTCTCCTTTTATTGAACTATTTGATGATGAATCCCTTGAAAAAAGGACTGCTTATAGGGAAATTATCGATGAAATTACAAATTTTTTCGATGAAAAAGCTAGATTCGGTCCAAATAATCTAAATTTAATAGAAATGCTAAATGAACCCGCTATTAAATATCCCCATTCAATTCGTGAGCAATTAGAATATATTCATGAAAACTGGGGGGAGTTAGTCAGAAAATACCTATTCAAGATCTTAGTTGCTATTGATATCATAAGAGAAGAAGAAAGATTAAGAGGGTTAGGCCCAGGAAAGTCAGAGGCTTATGATTATGACGCATTAGAACTTGAAAATTACACTCTCGATAAAGAATGGATGCCTAAAGTTGTGATGATAGCTAAAAATGTATATGTATGGATGAATCAATTATCTGTAAAATATAAGAGAGTTATCTCCAAATTAAACGAAATACCTGATGAAGAATTAGAACAACTAAAAGAATGGGGCTTTACTGGATTGTGGCTTATTGGTTTATGGGAGAGAAGTCAAGCATCAAAAACTATTAAAAGATGGTGTGGAAATCCAGAAGCGGAAGCAAGTGCTTATTCAACGTACGATTATAATATCGCTTATGACTTGGGAGGGTATGAAGCTTATAAGAATTTGCAGGAGAGAGCAATAGCTAGAGGAATTCGTCTCGCCTGCGATATGGTCCCTAATCATACAGGAATTGTTTCAAAATGGGTGATGGAGCATCCCGATTGGTATATATCCCTACCATATTCCCCCTTTCCCTCGTATACTTTTTCAGGAGATAATTTATCAGGTGATCCAAAGGTAGGAATTTATTTAGAAGATAAGTATTTTTCGAGAACCGATGCAGCTGTTACATTTAAACATGTGGATTTTCGATCAGGAAACCAAAAATATATCTACCACGGAAACGATGGAACAAGTTTTCCTTGGAACGACACCGCTCAATTAAATTTTCTAAATCCTGATGTTCGAGAAGAAGTTATACAAACCATAGTACATGTTTCTAAGATGTTCCCCATTATTCGTTTTGATGCCGCTATGACTCTAACGAGAAAACATTTTCAACGCCTATGGTTTCCTGAACCTGGAACTGGAGGTGCTATTCCGTCAAGAGCAGAACATGGTATTTCAAAAGATGAGTTTTATAAACTAATGCCACAAGAGTTCTGGCGTGAAGTTGTAGATAGAATCAATGAAGAAAACCCTGATACTTTATTGCTAGCGGAAGCCTTCTGGTTACTCGAGGGATTTTTCGTAAGAACTTTAGGAATGCATCGCGTATATAATTCAGCCTTTATGAATATGCTCCGAGACGAAGATAACGCTATGTATCGATTAGTTTTAAAAAATACTTTACAATTCGACCCTGAAATCCTTAAACGATTTGTTAATTTCATGAATAATCCTGATGAAGAAACTGCTATTAAACAATTTGGGGATGGCGGGAAATATTTTGGTGTTTGTTTAATGATGATAACTATGCCTGGTTTACCTATGTTTGGCCACGGTCAAATAGAGGGTTTTCACGAAAAATACGGTATGGAATATAGACGTGCTTATTGGGATGAAAAAATCAATTTGGGCTTGCTTCAACAGCATGAAAAAATAATATTTCCTATAATGAAGAAACGCTATTTATTTGCTAATGCGAATAATTTTTTACTCTATGATTTTTGGAGTGGAAATACGGTTAATGAAGATGTATTTGCGTATTCAAATAGAGTTAATAATGAACGAGCTTTGATTATTTATCATAATAAATATACCGAAACAAAAGGTTTTATTAAAAATTCTGTTGGTTTTACTGTTAAACAAGAAGATGATAAAGTTCAAACCCAAAAAACGTTAAATGAGGGGTTAAAATTACCGAAAGAAGGATACTGCATCTTTAAAGATTATTTAACTGGATTAGAATATATAAGACGAAATCAAGATCTTCACGATCAAGGTTTATATTTAGAACTCCAAGCATTTCAATGCTTTTTATTTATGGATTTCCAGATAGTTAATGATAATGAATTCTTCCACTACGCTCAATTGTACGATCTTCTAGGGGGAAGAGGTGTACACAACATTAAAGAGACTCTCCATGAAATAATATACCAACCATTACTCGAATCCTTTAGGAAAATAGTCAATATTAATAATTTTAAAAATCTATTGGAAACACAGAAAACGGAATTAATTGTAGAGGGTATAACTACAAAATTAAATTCATTTTTATTTGAAGTGAAGAAGTATTCTTCGAGTAATAAGGATGTGACCGAAATAGAAAAAGAAATTCATTCGAAATTAATTGTAACTTTACAATTACATAAGGGTTTGACTCATTTAGACATTTCTACTAATTTGAAGAACGCTTTAGCCAAAATTCTTCCTAAGTCGGAATTTGAATGGGGGATATTAGTTTCTTGGTTATTTATTCATCAATTAGGAAGAGTAATTTCAGAAAAAAATTATGAACTGAAAAGCCGAAGTTTGTTTGATGAGTGGCGATTATCAAAGTATATAAGAAATACATTGAGAGAATTATCACTAAAAGAGGATGCGAAAAATCTAGATGTTGGGTCAATTATAAAACTAATGGTTTCTCTCCAAAACTGGTCTAATTCAATAGAATATGCTGAAAAAGACTTTTTTGCGATCTTTCAATCTTTCTTTAGAGACCCTGAAATACAAGCATATTTACAAGTAAATAGATATCATAGTTATCTATGGTATAATGCAGAAGAATTTGCCAATTTCACAAGGTGGATTTGGTTAACTGCTATAATTGATAAAATAGCAAAATCTAATAATAGGATAAGTAATGAGCTAGAAGAATTGCTAATTTATTTTCAAAAAATTACTAAAATAGCGAAAACTTCAAAATTTCAAGTCAATCAATTTTTAGAAGATTTGCGCACTCTAGTTTAAACCAAACTCCCATCTAAAAAGATTCTTAAATATTAGTGCCAAGTTCCAGCGTTTTATCTCTTATTTGAGTATCACTGCTGATTTTACTATTTGGTGCAACTATTGCATTATGCAAAACGACATTGTCCCCAATTTCGCAGTTATTACAAACTATAGAACTATCAATATGACACCCTGCTCCAATATCTACATCGTCCCAAATAACACTCTTTTCTATTAATGTATCTTCACCGATTTTGACGCGGTTTCCAATAGAGCTAAGTGGTTTAATCTTTACTCGATTAAAAAGTTCAACAAATTCCCCAAAACAAGTAGGTTTTTCAATACTTACATTTTGACCAGAATTGATAATTCCCATGAGAAAAACTCCATCGTATTCTTCACCATTGGGAGTAATAGGCCAAGAATATTTTCGTAACAAATCCCAGTTTGCCCACAAATAAGTCTGGGAATTACCACAGTCAAGCCAATAATAATTCTTTACAAATCCATATAAATCATAATAATTCTCGAGGAGGTAAGGGAAAACTTCGCTGCCGAAGTCCATTAAACCAGTTTCTTGTAACATTTTATCAATTTCTTTTTTAAAACAATAAATTCCTGTATTTATTATGTTTGTATGTAAAAATAAATCTGTTCTTTGAGCCATGCTACTTAAATATAGTTCCATGGGAGCAGGTTTTTCTAAAAATAGATAAATTTTTCTATTATTATCTAAAAGAACAACTCCGTACTGGCTTGTATGACTTTCACTGGTTTTCATAGAAATAGTGCTAATTCCACCTTTCTCTAAATGAAAGTCCATAAAACTTCTCATTGGGAGGTTCGTAACGATGTCTGCCATACTCACAACAATATTCTCAGAATCTAATCTATCGTCTAATAATCTGTATGCATCTGCGGTACCTCTACTCTCTTGAACGACACACTCTAACTCAACATCACCTAATTTGTCAGGTGTCCATGTTTTTTCTATATATTCTTTTAATTCTTTTCCCTGATAAGCCAAAGCAAGAATAATATGCTTGATATCAGCAAAAATAAGGTGAGCTATTGAATAATCTACCATTGCTTTATTTGTTACCTTCACTAATGGTTTAGGGATAAGCGAAGTTAAAGGTAAGAGTCTTTTTCCTCTACCTCCGGCGAGTATTATAGCAGACCATTCTTTCAAATTGAACCTCTCAAAAAATTTTACATTATTTATATCGTGAATAATAAATATAAATCTATTACCATTCTATCTCGTTAACATATTTTTCAATCGATTTTTGGATTTCGCTAGCAGCTATATGTGGTAATTTTCTCGCAACTCTCATATCATCGACCATTTCAGCCCCACCTATAATCTCGTGAGGAATGATGTCTCCAAATAAATGGAAATTTGCATCGTAGTGGAAAGGACAACAGTTAAATAGTATATTTCGATTTTTATCGATTGAAATATCATCCAAACCTTGGAAGATAGCCTTTAATGTTCTAGCAAGATCGTTTATTTGATTGACTTTTAACTGAGAAAACCTACGCAAATGTTCATTTGGATGAAATCGAATGTGATAATTCCTCACAGGACTCCCTGTGGTATAAAATGTCCAAAATTTCGTCTTTATGATAACTCGATCACTCTCTCCATGAGATGTCTGGCATAGATGACATTTATCCCCCATTTCTTTAAATGCTTCAAGATGTCCTTCTAATCGGCTTCCATGACCGTCCATATTTAAATCGATATAGACTTGGCTATGTATTCGAGGCTGCGAGCCTCCAACTTTAAGACCTATATTGAAAAAGGGTGATATCGGAATATCGTAAAAATCTCTCCCAATCGCTTCTTCAACGCAATAAAGAATTGCAGCTTTCATTGATAAGAAAATACTCGCTAAAATATCTTCTGGAATTAAATTAAAACACAAGGATGGATAAAATTTCCTTGAGATTGTAACTAAATTTATACCCCTCGAGAGTTTTAAATTTGAAGGTAATTTATCAGTTATTAATTTTTCAACATCAGGATCGATAACCCGAGCCATCGAAGGATACCTATTAATTAGTGTCAAGGCTTTACAATCATCTGATATTCTTTGGTTTTGATATGGCATTTCTAGGAAAGGATTTTCTTTTTTTTTCTCGTCTTCAGTAATTATCATTGTAAAACCGTCCCCTAATTGTTTTCCCCAATCATCGTAAATTGGCTTTCCTTCTGTAACCGATGTAAACACATCTTTATGCTTTAGCGCGACTCTCTTTGAACAGTCAAAGAATTGCTTTTCCTCTTCGTTAGTCTTAAATCCTTTTGGTCTTGCACTTCTGATTGGAGATATATAAGCAAAGTGACCATAATATCTTTTGCGATCCTCTCTTAGACCAAACTCCTCTGATGTTATGCATACTGTCGATAAGGGATCCCATCTCTTAATCGGAACATCATATGATGTTTTACCTTTGAAATTTTCCTTGTTTATAATTCCCCATTCCATAAAATCGGGAATCATTTTTTTACTCGAAATTATATTACACCCTTTAATTTGCGATAGTATTGTAATAGAAAATACCACTATTAAATATTTAACTTAGACAATCATCAATATAATACTATTTTTATATCGTATTCAACCATCTCATAATACTTAAAGAAATATCTAGTTAAAATATAAAATTTTTTAGGATAATAACTAAAAATAAAAATTTGTTCAATCTTACAAAAATATCGGAAAAGCTAATTCACTTAGTTTTCTTGAGAATTTAGAAAGAAAAAAAGAAAAGAGAATAAAAAACTCAATATTTCTAATAATCTGATCACAAAATATATCTAAATGCGTTTATAACAGGATTTAATGTTCTAACCTCTTTAAAATTTTGTATGTTTTAAATTCTCGCACTGGTTCGGAGTTTTCATTTACTCCTTCAACTGGTACTCTTACAAAATTTTTATCGTCAAAATCTTCTATCTCTACTTCATTATATTTTGCCATATTATTAGCTAGTTTGAGTTCTTTTATAAGGAACTCCCGGACTGCACATCTTATTAATTCAGATCGACTGGGATACAATCCTTCTTGTCCTATTAATTTATTTATAGCATCTATATAACTTTCAGGTACGTTAACGGTAACAATCTTCATCCAATCGCCTTAACCATATTTTTTTTTGATTATTCTATATATAATTATTTATACAAAAATAATATATAAACATTGTTTTTTAGTGGGTTAATATATTTTTTTAAAATATAATTTACCCAAATTCTTAATATGGCAATTTTCACATCCCCCACTTCATTTTAGTTATAGAAATAGAAGTAAGTTAATAAATATCGTTTTTAAAGTTATTCATGAAAATATTTTTGAAAATTTTTTAAAGTAGGTAAAATTTTTTTATAAAAATTAAAAATTCTTATTTAGAAATAATGTCGGACTTTTAAGTTTGGAAAAAAAAATTATATGTCGCGATTTTCGCGAGAAAATTCGGAAATAATCAAATATTGTAATTCTATAAACAAATATCTAAATGAACAGATAATTAATTAGATTTTTTTTTCAAATATTCAGTATTTCACGTATTATGATAAAAAGCTCCAAAAGATAATAATTTTCATAATCCTAAATATTAGAAACAATTTATTAATGCTTAGGAGAATAAACAAACATATTTAATCTTTAAATAACTATGAAGTTAATATTCCTCTTCAAGATTAACAACATTAATTAGGTTTCCCTGATTCATTGCCATACGGGTAATATTTTCCACTACTTCATTCCACCTTAACAGATCCCTGAAAGGAGAATATCCCCTATGCGGAGATAAAATGATATTATCAAGCGTATGAAAAGGGAATTTATAGGGCCGTTTAACACCGTTTTTATCTCGATGTGGATGATAATCATACCAGACATCTATAGCTGCACCCAAAATTATTTTATTTTTCAAAGCTTTGTAAAGATCTTCTTGGTTTATGATCTCTCCTCTAGATACATTGACAATTAGTCCATTTGATCCTAATAAGCTAATCTCTTCTGATTTTATTAGTCCTGATGTTAACGAAGTAACTGGAATTCCTATAATTAAAACATCAATTTCTTTTAAGAAGTCATGAAGTTGGTTGAAATTATATTTTTTAGCTGGAGTCGGTAATTCGTCCTTCTGTTTGTTCCAATTAACTCTTAATATGTGGAATTTTACTTCAAATCCCGAAAGAAATTGATGAACTTTTTGGTTAATTGCGCCATACCCTAGAAGTCCAATTTTTCGTGAACGCAAAGGAATTGACTCCGCATCATCGTCTCCAGTACGCCACCTTCCTTCTTTCATCCAGATATGATGAGGAATAGTTTTATTCATAAGGGTTAAAAGTAAGGCTACAACATGCTGAGCTACGAAATAAGAATTACCGTGTCCGTTAACTAGCAAAACTTTTCGTTTCTTATTTAGCCTAGTAAATAATTTTAAAAGATGATTTACACCAGCACCCGGATTAATAAATAATTTCAGTTTAGATGCTCGGTCTAAAATGGTTTTTGAGGGTCTCCATCCAATTAATATATCAGCATTAGGAACTATTTTTAATAAAGATTCTTCAGAAGTATCTTCTGGAAAAATAATCTTTACATTTGAAAGGTTTTTAAGGTTTTCTATTAAGTAATTTTGGACATCTTTTGAAACTGTAGAAATAAAACAGACTGTGATATTGTTTACATTCATTTATTCTTCACACTAATCTTAAAAATTCGATGTTTAATAACTACTAGTGAAATGACTATGTTTTAAATAAATTTTTATATTCATTTCGTTGCTATATTTATAAAAAGAAATTAATCGATAGAATAAGGTTTAGAAAATGTCAGAAGCGAAACTGTTTGAAATCTTTATAAATAGTCTAAATTTTGAAGTAAGCGAATACTTGGTGGAAGAACTCACAGAACTACAAAAAGATATCATAAACGACGCTACATTCATTCTAAAAGATAACATTGTAGGAGAAGTAAAAAGTTTTGGGGGTTCGGTGAAAAAAAATGAGGAAAAATTCAAGGAGTTTATGAATAAAGCTGAAACCGAACTTGAAAAAGACAAGTATAAAGAAATCAAGAAAAAACTGAAAGAATACCTTAAAAAACTATCAGAATTAATAATTAAAACTTGTGTAGCAATAATTCCTGTAAAAGAAATGCCCTGGGTTGATGTGGTCTTTCGAACTATTCCGCGGATAACATACAACGATAAAGTAGAGCTTTTGGATGACTCTATTGCCTACTACGGAGAAATTAAATGTTTCATTGGTAGAACAACATTATATGGGAAGATCAAGGATCAAGAACCTTTGTTTGCGCCTTTTACAGGAAATTTAGATCTGGGGGATTACAAAATAGATGCTACTCAAAAAGAACCAAAATCTCATATATTCCCATATGTTAGCGCCCTCATAGATTCGCTAGATTCGGCAATAACTAAAAATCAATTAGCAAAATATCACGAAGAATTTCAAAGACATGGTGACCCTATCTGCGATTTTTTGATGAAGGATGATGATTTAGTTAATTCTATGAAAAAGGTTACTACTGCCTTAGAATCTGGAAGAATTACATCAGATATTGCCGTGTGTAGTATAGCCGTGCCTTTGCCATCCGATAAAAAAAGTATTGTTTTAATCGCTGACGAGAGTCAAGGAGATTCTCAATATGGAAACTGTTTTGAAGCTTTATTAAGATTATCCGCTTCGTATTGTCAAGCGCCTTCACAGAGTCAACAAATACCTACTCAGGGTATACCTGTTTCAGGACCAACTGGCGGGGGTGTCAGAACCCCTGGGGGTCAGGAATTGAAAACTTGGACTCCTGAAGAACTCGCTAGTGAAGCTCAAAAAAGATTGGCAGCACAACCAGATCTTCCAACTTGGAGCGAAGAAGATTTAACGAAATTCGCTGAAGAGCGTGGCTCAGGTATACCTGAAGGAATGGAAGTTTGGAAGGAAGAAGAACTGCAAGATTTAGCGGAGAAAAGAAGAAGAGGAGGATTGAATATTCCTGAATGGCAACCTGATCAAGATATGTCTGAATGTTCTAGCTGCGGATATAGTTTAAGACCTGGTTGGACGAAGTGTCCTGTGTGTGATACTCCTATTGGAGAAAAACCGTCTGAAGAAGTAAAAGAAGAGCCAAAAGAACCCTCTGAAGAAGAACAAGATGAGATTATAGAAGAACAAGATGAGATTATAGAAGAACAAGATGAAAGGAAAGAAGAAACAGATTCATGAAGCTTTTTTCAAAAACTCTTAAGTTTCTAAGTTTTATTATTTTTCTGCTTGTTTATTAATGACTCAATAGCATAAAGTTTATAAGAGAGGTTCTTCGTCCAATTCCAAACTTTTTTTAAGCATTTTTTATTTACATCCTTAAGGGAATAAATGATCAGGTAAATTCTGTGTTATTAAAAATATTTTTGTTAAAACGCAAAAATTCACACGATCTAAACAATCTTGATATCTATAGTTATCCCGAAGATATAGATAAAAAAGAGAATAATGAGATAGTTTTAAAAATCATTCACGGTCATGATCATGGATCTCTAGTAGATCCACGTTTTGAAAACACGAAAAATTCAAGTAGTTTAAATGAAAAAAAGAGAGATACAACCCCTTTCGTAATTAGTAGCCCCATTTCGCAAGTTATTGGAGACCAAAACATATTTACTATATGCGTTAATTATGAAATGCTTATTGGATTAATATTTGAAAAAGAAGATAATCCCCTCGATTATAAAGAAATTTTTGAAGATTTATCCAATGAATTGCTAAATACAGAAAAATGCTGTTCTTTTAAAGACGAAATGGAGATAGAGAACTTATTAATAACCTTATTTATTGATATAAAAAGATTCGGAGACGAAACCCTTGAAACAGCCCCAGAAGTTTCTTTTCAACCCTCAGGATTATTTACAAAAGTATTTTTATTTGGAATTGACAATGTTGGAAAGACTTCCTTAACTAGAAGGATTAAAACTGGTCAATATAAAGATAACTTTTTTACGCCAAACAAGAGATTTAACATTGAGTATATCCAAAGAGAAGATGGGCTTCTATCGATTTGGGATTCTCCCGGTCAAAGCTCTTTCAGGGAAAGATGGCTACTTGGGCTTCAGGATTCGAATATAATTATATATATGATTGATGTTGCCAACCAATTACGCTTTGACGAATCAAAAGCTGAGTTTTGGAGAATATACAACGAAAACGATCTAAAAGATATACCTCTTTTAATCATTGGTAATAAGACTGATTTAATTAATCATAACAATAATGTTGAACAATTAATAAGAACAGAAAAAGAAATTCATAGATTCTTTGAATTTGATATTCTACAGCATAACAATTGGAAATTTATTTTCACATCAGTTAAAACTAGCTTTAATATTGAAAAAGTATTAAACACGATTTTTACTTTAGTCTCAGCGTAGAAAATCTATATAAATATTGGTTTGTCAATAAATTTATAAGCCTAGCAGTTTAAATTTCTATTATATTAAATACTTTCAAAAATAATGTTAGTTAAGATTTATCATTATTAGACAAGGTAAAATCATGATCAAACGATTAAAAAAAGAACTACAAATAAATGTTGAAGAAAAGGAAGGACAACTATTTCTAGGTGAAAAAGATAAAGAAATGAGGCTTATTATGCTTCGTCCTAATGAGATCATGGAATTTTGTGAATTCGCTGGAACAAATGCCGAAGATATCCTTATATGGGTGGGAAAATCTCTCGGTAAAATATTTATGGAAAAGTTTTTTTATAATAAAGACTGGAGTAGTGAGTCTATGGCTACTAAAAAGGAAGTTCTATTGGGCACACTCGAGGTTATGATGCTAATGGGGTATGGTGTACTTACTGGAACATTCAAAAAAGATCACATTATTATAAATGTATACGAATCCTTAGCAACCCAAGAAAAAGCAAATATCATGGCTAAAAACTTGTGTTTACTATATCTCGGTATATTCAACAGTGCTTTTGATGTGTTAGGTATTGATGTGGACAGTGAAGAAGTAGAATGTATCCTAACAGGAGGAGATAAGTGCTCGTATAAATTTGATCTACTCGTAGACGAAATGGAAGATAACTTACTCGATGATGAAATGTCTGATTTAGCAGTATCGGGTTTCTTAGCCTCTTTGTAATAAATGGATTATATTCTTCCCATTTTTCCTTATTTTATTTTAAGGAAATTATCGATTTTAACACTCAATAAATACAAATACTGATTAAAATGGTAGAAAAACAAATATTAAAGCTCTCCAAATTATGCGAACATTGGGCGGCACACAACAATTCACACAAAGAAAGCTATATAAAATGGAGAGATATTGCAAAGGATAATGGTTTAAATTCTGTGGTAGAAAAAATTAATAAAGCAATTGAGATGATGGATAGAAGCACCGAATTTCTACTTTCAGCAAGAAAAGATCTAGAGATGTAAGTTGAATTTAAGTTAATTTACGAGATTTTTAAGAACGAGTAATTCAATTGATATTTCATTCCTCTTCAAGTATTTTATGCCTGTCTTCCCGTTTTTTAAGAACTTTATCCGTAACTTCTTGTAGTATTTTTTCTCTTTTATCAAAAAAATCAGGTTCTTCCATATTCTTTTTTATATTTTCAACCATTGCTGCAGCTACTTCTTTTGCCCGTTGATTCTTTTTTTCTTGATGTTCCTCTTCACTCAATTATACGCACCTCTACTTTTAGTTATTTCATAGACTGTTCTGTTCTTAAATTTATTACTATCTATTATGGAGATAAATTCAGTAATGTTACATTTTTTGAAATTTAATTTTTCTTTAAATTCTTCTAAATTCATATTGTCTAAAATAGTTCTCTTAATCTCTCCTAAGCCGTCAAGGTATAATAAATAAAATTTCTTAACATTATTATGAGAAATAATCAAGTGTGCAAGAGATTTCATATCATCAAAATCATCTTCAGGAATAAGATAATGGTGACCTTGATACAGAATCCCATCATTACTCCCCTTAAATTCCTCAAACATTTTATAGATGGGTTGGCATAAATGACAATCTGCATAAATAGGCATCTGTTCCCGATGGGTCAATTTAAAGAAAATATTATAAGAAGCCTCTTTCATGCTTTTCAATTTTTCTTTTATCAAATTTCTCACACTATCCCTATCAGTTTCTTTCCAAATTCCTTGTGCGAAAATAAGAACACAAAAATGTTCATATGCTCCCGTTTTTCTACGCTTCACCATGGTAGTATTTCTCTTTTTTACGATTTCAAATATAACATTCTCAATTTAATAAATATAATAAAACATATATAACTCCCTTATCTGATCAATTCTCAGATTGTGAATTTGTTTTTCTAATAACTTAAATACCTAAAGAATTCTATATTTTTATAAATAAAGAATTTAAAACAATTATTTTTTATATAATGAATGGAGGAGATATCAAAATTCTTATATCAAAAAGTTATTTACTAGTGGTTTTAAACGAGCAAAAGGGGGTTTGCGATTCTAAGGGCTTCGAGAGTTTAGGTTTTGCAGGAGCATTATTAATGGATCTATTTCTTCAAGGAAAAATAAATATTACAGAAAAAAGCATTGAAATTATTAATTCAAGTTCAACGGAAGACGAATTTTTAGATCAAATACTTGAAATTATAGGAAAATCAGAGAAGAAACGAAGTTTAATGAAATGGATTGATGAACTTTCAAAGAAATATGAATATTATTATTTATATTTCGATCTTATGGAACAACAAGGCATTTTAAAGAGTGAAATCAACCAACAATTAAAAAGGAAACTCTACTTTTTACAGAAACCAGAAATAAAATCACAGCTATTAGAGGAAATCCAAAACGTGGTTAATAACAATAAAGAACCTAGTACAAATATTATTTCTTTGCTGGTTTTATTAGAAGAGAGCCAACTAATAAAAGTATATCTGCCTCGAGACCTCCGAAAGAGGGTTAGAAATCGTATAAAAGAGATACTTTATTCTGAACAATTAGATTCTTTAAGTAGAGAAATGATCTTTAGAATTAAAAAGGAAATTGTGAATGTCATAGGAGCAAGGAATATGTTTATGACAGATAGGATATAAAAAGGGCAAAGAGTCGTAATAGCAAATTTTTATTTCTATATATCTTTTATTTATAAATTTGAAATCTTCTCGAAGAAAAATAGTATTTCTCTCAACAAAAGAAGATTTGAGCGTATTAGGACTAAATTAAACTTACGAAAAAATGTTTGATTAAAGAAATAAATTAATCAAAGGTAGTAGTTGCTGTTTGAAATAGTCGATTTTTTCATAAATTAAATCTACATTATCTGATAAAAGCCATAAATAGACAGGAATTTTCAGTTCCGAGTATTCAAATAATTTTTCTCCTCGAATAGCAAATCCATTTAGAGGAAAATCAAGCGTCATAGAAGGTTCTCTTATTAACCCGATTGAATTATGAAAGTTTGAAAGCGTTTGCATGATCAAAGCAGTGTTATTTAATAGTGCCTCATCTATATCTGAACTCGTATAACTTCCAAATATTAAACCATCCATAGAAATTAAACTTGTAGCTTTTCCTTCTATCGTAGATGTAAAATCTTCAAGGATATTTTCTATAATTTCAGATGTTTCGGATATTAATTTTAACGCTTCGCTAAACATCTGCATTATAGTTTCTTTTTGATATATTGTTGTATCGGAATAACCGATTGAAGTATTTTCATGTTCTCTTACTATACTATTAAACTTGTTTTTTATCGCAGATACATTATTCTGCCACTCGAGAGATGTACGAATGTCCTGATCACTTTTCGATAACACCACTAAAATTGGAGGAAACTCGTTTAAATCCCTTAATACAGTCAAAACTTGACGGAAATAGTTCGCTGCTTCTGCGAATCTATCACTATCTTGTGTATCAATAACATATAAAACTAAATCCGCTTCAGTAAAAAATAATTCAGGTCTGTTAAAGTAAAGTTTTTCCCTATATTGAACTTGTCCCCCTAAATCCCAAGAAAGTATTGGATACCCAAAAAAATCTAATTTTTCACGTTTTACTCCCCTGGTTGGTAGAAGAGACTTGATTATTGAGAATTTATCTTGAAGAACAGCTAAGATACTAGTTTTTCCCCCATTATCTAATCCAATCATTAATATTTTTTTATGAGTTTTTATTTTTTCCTTTATTGCTCTTTCTAATACTTGAGCGATCTTAACCCATTTCATAAGTACATTAATAGGTATTTCTTTAATATTAGGAAGACTCTCTAAAGAGAGATGTGCTAACTCCTCTATACTTTTAACATTATTCTCAAATAATTTTTCAGAAGAAATTTGATCTATCCCAATTAGAGTATCTGGCTTGAATTTTAATGCTTCATCTAATTCGTTAAGAATGACTGAACGTTTGAAAAAATCTTTAATCACAATGTTCTTTGTATCCTCTTCAGACATGCTACATCGGATTTAATATCAATTTAAGTTAATTTATAGTGTAACTTTATTTTATAGTAAAATATCTAATTAATAAAATTTTAGTTTTGTGGAAAAACATAATTATTTATTCTTATTGTATCATATAAATTTTAGAAATAAATAAGGGCTTTTGTAAAAGCATAAAGGGTATTTGATCTTGGCTGAACGGCACCCAGAAAATATAGTTATCTGTATTGACACATCTAGGTCTATGTACCGAGCAGATTATAAACCAAATCGCATGAAAAGCAGCGTAGATGCTGTGAAAAAATTAATAAATGAAAGATTTGCAGAAGATAACTCAAGTGCCTTTGCGGTGGTTAATTTTTCTGATAAACCAAAAAAAAAACTGGATTTTACAAATAACGCAAGTAATATTTTCGAAGCCCTAGACTCTCTAGAAGTCTCAGGGAAGTCTGCAATGGGAGAGGCTTTAGGACTTTCAATTAAATTGATTATCTCAGAATTACGGAAAATCGAGGCTAAAATTCCTCGTATTCTTGTGATTTCTGACGGAAACTTCACTAAGATGTCTATTGATCCATTGAAAATGGCGCGCTTGGCTCAAGGTTTAAATATAAAAATAGATTCATTTCGTCTAGGCGAACTATCTCCTCTTAATACCTTAAAAAGGATGAGTGATCTCACGGGGGGCAATTATTATTACAATAACGACGAGCAATCCTTATTACAAGCAGCACACGACTTAGCAATCTCAAATATAAAAACTTATGGTGATGGGGCTACTTCTTATATTGAAAATCCTGCTTTTCTCAGAAAAATTGCTGCTGATCTTTTAAGAGTTCAAGATTTAACTAAAGACCAAGAGCAGCGTTTATTACAGATTAGGGGCTTAGCAGATTATAAAAAGTGTTCAATCTGTTTTTCTGATGTAAATCCTTATACGAAAAGTTCGTTCTACATTAGCGGTAGATATTGTCCTAACTGCCAAGCGCCTTATCATGTGCATTGTTTATCCTCTTGGGCTAATTCCCAAAAAGAGAGAAAAATGAAACAAGCTGGAGCGGTGCGATGCCCTCATTGTTACTATTTATTAAAAATTCCAACTGAAGTATCCCAAGCTCAAAAACTCACATCTCTAGCGAAACCAATAATTAAAAAAAAAAAGGGCCCGGCAAGACCCGAGCGTTCTCATGTAGAATCAATTAAATTCAGCGACTTGGATTCGGACGCAATGTTTGGTTCTTGTCCTGTGTGTAATTTTATTTTTGAAGAAGGGCAAAATATCTTAAAGTGCCAAAACTGCGATACTTTGTACCATGAAAAATGTTTTAAAGATTTACAAAAAAGTAGATGCAAAAACTGCGGTGTTAAACTGCATCAATATTAATCTTCCTTTTTAAAACATTCGTGCAAATATTATCTATAAATATAGATGAAAGATATTTTATCTTATCAACCAATTTAATTAACGGACTAGGTATGATGGAAGATTATTTTTTATATGGTAGTACGAAATTAGGGTATGGTAATTTTGAGTTACCCCCAATTTTAATAGGTACCATGTTTTATCAGGGTCAAACGCTTATTGACAGGAAGGACGATCTTCAGTTTGATGTGAATAGGGCAAAAAAAAGAATTGATATGCAAAAAAGTTTAGCAAATCAGTATAAACTTCCAGATTTAGTTGAAATATCTGCTGTTACACCTGAAGCTATGGTCAAATATCTAGAATTTTATTTAGACGCCTATGATCCCCCGTTTGTTTTAGGTGGTAGTTTTGATGCAAAAATTGCTGGGATTGAATATTTAAATGAAGAAGGTATCAAATCGGACGAGTATATATATAACTCGATATCAAACCTCAAGAATAAAAAAGAACTTGAACTCATAAAGAAGAACAGAATATCATCGGTTGTAGTTTTAATCCTTGGAGCCAGTAACATGAGTTCAACGCAGAGGTATGCCTATATTACAGAAAAGAATCAACCGGGTGATCTTAGTATTATAGATGGATTGAAAGAATTGAGCATAGAAAAAATCTGGATCGATGGGGGTGTAATTGATATTGAAAGCTTTTCTCACATCCTTGATACACAACAGATAGTTAGTAAATCTCTTAGACTCCCTGTGGGCACGGCACCTACACTTTTTCTTTTTAAATATTCTTCACCCAGATTAAATCTTAAATTTCACACTAAGTATCGTAAAGCAAGTGTTATGTTTATAGCGTCCTGGTACTCTAACTTTATATTTTATGGAGCAATCGAAGATGCAAAAGAATGTTTTGCGTCTGTTTATCAAGCTATAGAGTTAAAAAGCGTGATGAAAAACAACAATATTAGGCTGTTTGATAATTTATAATCGTAAAAAATAAGAAAATTATTTAGTATCAAAATTTAAATAAGGTTAATTGCATACAATTACTTAAGTAATATAGCTTATAGATTACTTAATTAGGATTCCTAATTACTGAGATCACATTAAACTCTAATTAAAAGTGTTATCCTGATCATGTATAACAACGACGATAAAGAAGAAAGAGAAGTTGAAGCGATCAAACTAATTGATTCTGCTGAAATGTTAGCCGATGAAGGGAAAGGAGAAGAATCAATAAGAGAATATGAGAAAGCAGCACAAATATACCTCGATTTAGGCGGTTATATTAAATTAGATGAATTATATATCAGAATTACTCACATAATTTCTCAATTTAGGAACAACATTCACGCAACGTACAGATTAAAATCAATCATTCGAAAAACTGAAGAATTAAAACTATACGAAATATCAGCAAAATTGCTAATTCAATTAGGAAATATTTCTTTTAGGATGAAAGATTGGGAAACTGCAGGGGAAAGTTGGAAAAAAGCTTCGGATTATTTACTAGAATCAGATCCAGAAGAATATAAAAATCTAGCTTCTATTCTCCTATTAGAAGCGGGTCAATCGTTTGAACGATCCCAGTTAACAAAAGATACAGGAAAGCAATTGATTTTAAAAGCAGTTATGATCTTAAATGAATTCGACGAACTTTATAAGCAAGAAGAAAAAAACGCCCACTCTTTACTTATTAATAAAGAATTCGAAGCCGCTGCAGAGAAATTTTATACTATTTCTACATATTTTAAAAAATCGCTAGATAACCTTGAAGATTTATTAAAAGATGCAGAATCTAAAAATACAGTGTTAAACGCCAAGGCCAGATTCATTCATTTTGTAGCTGAATATCAAACATTTTCAGCGATATGCTTAACAGCTACAAGGAATGTAGAATTTAATGATAGAATTGAAAGTCTTGGACTCGATTCTATCAAACTATTCAAAGAATCAATATCACTACTTAAAGACTATCTTTTTCACACTAAAAAAGATTTCGATAGAGAAATCATCTTAAGAGTTACTTTTGACACAATGCTGTTATCAATTATTCAAAAAATTTTAAGTATCGAAGGAATAAAATGTAGCGATTATTTGTTAAATAAACTCGAAGAAAATAAAGCACTCGTAAAAACTCTCAAAAAAAGTCCATACTATAAAATAATTGAGAAAATTGAAAAAACAGGTTTAAATGACGCCCTAGAAGACCTCCTATCAGTAAATTTAGGACACTTTGAAAAGATCAAAAATGTGTTAATTTCTAATTTCCGCGAGAACTAGGTACAAATATTCTAAAACTCTCACGGTAAAAAAAGTGTTTTCTCAGATATTTATGATTACTTTATTAAATTTCACTTTACTTATTTTTCTAACACCGTGATTTCCCGAGCAATAGTCGCAATAGATTAACCCTGCTTCTTGAAGTTTTTTAATTTGAGCTGATATATTGGCTTCTGTCATGTTTAAAATTGAAGCAATGTTAGAAACATCCATCGCCTCATTTGTTTTTTGAATTAGGCGAAGGATCGAGCGTCTTGTTCCTGACGTGAGTGCTTTAGCTATGTCTTCGATTTGTTTGTCAGAGTTATTCATGTTGGGACCATGATTTTCTTTATACAGATCTAATTCTAATACTTCATTCACTTCTGTTTTTTTTAATTCTGAATCTGTCAATTCAGAATTTGATATATTAGTTTCACTCAACTCCATAAATATAATCTAACCCTACACAAAAATTTAAGTGATCTTTTATCTTGGGATACATAATTACAAAGTTTATTCATACTTTTAAGTGTAATTCAATATTCATTCGATAACATTTTACTACATATGTTACATTCTCCTACAATTAATACAAGTAAAAATAGACGCGAAAAATATTTCCGAAATAGTCTGACTTCTAAATCTATAGTCAAACGACTTGAAATCTTTCTTAGATTCTTTAGTTTACTTTTATGATAAAGTGATGCTAAAATTATTCTAATTAACTTATCACCTTTTTTAATCAAAAAGTTGTCTATTTAAAAAGTAATACTTTAAAACGAATTTTAGAAATATTTTTTTTTTCATTAATGCAAAAATAATAAGACAAATTAGTTAAGTATGCTTAAATTACTTGAGATTCTGAGCTTATCATAATTGTCTCATACATTAGATTATAGTTTTTTTACACCAAGAGGAAAGAAATAAAAGCTAATAAATTCACATAAATTTCCCATTATATTTTCTTAAAAATATAATAATTAAAATACTTTGATTACAATAGTAACATATATAATTAAATGCATACAAATTCTACAATAAATTAAATAAGAGTTGATCTTAATTGAGTAAGAATATTGCACCAAAAAAACCAACCAAGGTTATAACGATAAGAATTGATGAAGAACTGAACGAATATTTAGATAAAATGAACGAAAGGATAGGAACTACCAAAACTAGTCTAATTAAAAATTATTTAGAGCTTTCAAAATATGTGATAAAACAGAAATCAGCACTTCAATCGTTAAATGATCGCGATTTAGTCGTTGTAAAGCGAAGTTTCTTACGAAATCTAATTGAACGATTGGATGAAAGCGAACAATTAAACTTTGGAGATAAATTGGGAGTATTCATAAATGATATTGCTAGAATTTATGGAAAGCAAGAAGATATACATTACAAAGTTGATTTTTGCGATAATTTAGGTTTTTTTAGTAGTATTCTTGATGATAATAACAATCTTTTAGTTGTAAAAAAATTTGGACCGAAAAAGTTTGTTGAAGCCTTTTTATGGCGCTTATTCGAGCAAAAAGAGCTAAATCCTAACTATATCGAGGAAGAAATGAAAGGAAATAAAAGTTTACGCCAAAAATATAAAAATCAGATCAAAGAGCTAGATATCTCATCCTCCCATTATTCATATGAATTTGCTAAAATTCCAGAAAATAATGAAGAGTAGAAAAATACCTAATATTTGTCAATTATTTCTTTAAGACCAAGTATTGGAATTATTATATTTTGTGGTCTGAAGAGTAGTTCATAGGCTAATTCGTGTAATACTCTTTCAATAGTAAAGTAATTAATTAATGTAAAATGAAGGTTAAGACTTTTCTCGAGTATTTTACTCATTAACTTATTTTCCCATAAATTAAGGAGTTTCAACGCAATTTCTAGTTTTTTATGTCTTTGAGAAATTTTCGAAGATTTTCTAAAGTAAAGATTGTAGAGGAATTCTGCAGGAACTTCGAATTTCTCTTTATCAACAAAATATCTCTCAATGAAATTGAGTAACGTATTAAATTTAATATAACTTAACGATCTCAAAAAACTGCCTAAATCTTTTTCAACAGGGAATTTTTGCTTTTTTTGTTCATCAGAAAGTTGAGGGTCACCTTCAAAATCGATAAAATAGAATGTATAATCCCCATTGATTTCGTTGTAGAGAATTTGTTGAAAGTGGAGATCTTGATGAACCGGTTGTATTATGATCTGATCAACATCGAATTCAGAAAGAAATTTTTCGATTATGTCTTTAATATCAATAAGTATTGAGGTTATCTTAGGTGACTTATAAAAAGCGCCTTCGGAACCTTTACTCATGTTATTTTGGATTCTATTTACCATGTAATTTAATTTATCTGAATAATTCTTCAAGTAATCTTTACTAAAAACCTTCTCCTTCGAATAAAGTGGGTCGTTTTGTATTATTAAAGCTTCGTGTAGTTGCTTAATCTGGAACCCTATCGACTCAGAAACTTTTAAAGAATCGGCGCAATATTCCTTTATGTACGCAGACATCTTATCTTTATTCTCAAGCGAGGACAAATCGTCACTTACTTTGTTGAAAACGGAAATAATCATGTGATTAAGCTCTTTCCAATAAATATCTCCTAGGTTTCCCATGTTTGGAACATCTTCGAGAACACCAATTGTTTCTCTCTCCTGAATTTTTATAGTTCCATAGATTTTTGGAGCGTTAGGAAAATTATTTTTTACTAAAACAAACAATTTCCTTGGTTCTAAACTCCCTGAATACTCTTTGTATGATTTTAAAACGTATGAATTGGACTTTTGCTGAGGTTTTTTTTTATTTGATATATGTAATAGAAATAATAAGTTAGTTGTATTTCCACCGCCTAGTTGTTCTAACCCATATTCGTACCTCTCAGGATATAAACTGGCTTCAATAAGATTACGAACCTTTGACATGTTAATTTCGTCTTCAAATTGTTCAGAATATAGCGTAAGGTCCATAGACATGTTGGGAAAGGTTTCTGTAATTGTTTTATCAAAAAGCATCTTTTTCCAAAACAAAGCGCAATATTCTGCTTCGATTAGGTTAAGATAAAGTATTTTTTCTTTTTGATTGTCATGGACACTTAAGGCAACAATTTTGCTAAATGTATTCTCAGTTAATTTAACAACATTTGTCCTCGTGTTTTCTTTTGGTTCAAGAATATCTTGAATTTTCTCATAGATTATTATAGGAAAGAAATATAATTTAGCATAATCTTGTGAGGTGATCTCAATAATCGTTAAGAAAATGGTTTCTGAAATTGAGTTGAAATATGTTATTGAAACTTCAAACGATAAGTTTGATAACAGAGATTTATCTCCAAACCATCTTCTTGAGAGGAGCCATCCTTTAAATTCGTTAGAGTTAAAAACCTGTTGTAATAAATTTTTATCAAAATAATTTCTCATAAATATCTTTAAGTTATAATTATAATTAAAGATTTTACCAAATCAAACAGTTTAAAACCATCTGAATAAAGGTTTCCTTTTTATCAATAAAGTAATTGCAAAGAAATTTAAATTCATTAAAACTTAATTTTTTTATAATAAAAAATTTCTATTACCTAATTATGAGTGAAAAAGAGATTTACCTACCAATTGTATTCCACTTTCATCAACCAGTCGACAATTACGATACTGTCATTGAAGATGTCTATAATAAGGCATACAGCCCTTTAATTGAGAATATCTTTAAATGTCCAGAAATCAAGTTTACTCTCCACTTTTCAGGCAATTTATTGGAGTGGTTCTTAGATAAGAAACCAGATTTTATAAAATTGTTAAAGAAAATGGCTAAAAGGGGCCAGATCGAAATAATTGGTGGTGGCCATTATGAACCTATTTTTGCGATTATTCCTGATAGAGACAAAATTGCCCAAATGAATCTATTATCAAATCTAATAGAAAATGAATTTGGATTAGAAGTAAAAGGAGCATGGCTATCTGAGAGAGTTTGGGAGCCAAATTATCCTTCTTTTTTAAGTAAAGTTAGGCTAAAATATGTAATTGTTGACGATAACCATTTTAGATCCACAGGTATAACGGAGATAGACACACTTTATTCTTACGTTACAGAAGACGAAGGAAAAACACTTAGAATCTTCCCAATTAACGAAGAATTAAGGTACTTAGCCCCATGGAAACCTACATATATGTCAATTGAATATTTGAAAAAAGTTGCGAATGAGAAAGGTGATAGATGCGTTTTATTTATGTCTGACGCTGAAAAAATGGGTGTTTGGGGCACTACTCACGAAATTTGTTACATAGAAGGGCAGGGCCATGTAGAAGGAGACGAAGGTAAACCCTTTATCCCTGCTTTTTTCGAACAAATAATAAAGAATAAGTGGATAAAATCGATTACTCTTTCAGAATATATGGATACTCATCCTGCAAAAAGTTTAATATATCTACCAACGGCAAGTTATGACAAAATGGAAGAGTGGGTATTACCAACTAAAGAAAGAAAAATTTTTGAGAAGATTAGAAAAAATCTTAAAGAGGATCCGGAAAAACATCAAGAATATTTATTTTTAAAAGGAGGATTTTGGAGATATTATTTAGTAAAATATCCAGAATCAAATAATATGCATAAAAAAATGCTCTATGTTCGAGAAAAACTGATTCAAATTGAAAAACTCGTAGGTAAATTGGAAAGTGAAAAAAAAAGAAACGAAACACAAACAAAGATTGCTGAAGCTTGGAAGGAGATATATAAATCACAATGCAACGATAGCTACTGGCATGGATTATTTGGAGGTGTGTATTTACAGTTTTTGCGATTTTCCGTGTATTCTCATCTGATCAACGCTGAAAAAATTATTGATAAATTGAATGCTGAATTCCATTCTAATGAAAATGCATTCATTTCAATAACACCTTTAGACTTCAATAAGGATAGCAGAATGGATGTTCTAATCGAATCAGATATTTTGAATGTATATATAAACCCTTCAGATGGAGGGACTATATTTGAACTAGATTATAAACCAAAATCTTATAATCTCCTAAATACATTAACCCGATGGCCAGAAGCTTATCACGATAACGAGGATATTGAGGAAGAAGAGATAATGGTTGATCGATATAAAAGAAATATGTTACGATTGCGATTTTTTCAGAAGGAAACTTCGTTTAAACAACTTGAAATTGACCAATACTACGAATTTGGAACATATATTGATGGGGAATTTAAAGTTATAAGAAATGAAAAAGATGAGAAATCTGCCATATTAGAACTAGAACACTTTGGAACGGTAAAAGATCCAGAATCAAGTGAGCGCTACCCTTGTACGATCCTTAAGCTAATCAAGGTTGAGGAAAATCAGATTATTATTACAATAAAAGGGAATTTTCAAATAATATCTGGAGAAGAGGAAGTGTTAAAAAGGATACTAGAAAAATTAGATTTAGGCGTAGACCTTCCTTTCTTTTTTAACGGTGATCCCAATAAATTTGAGTGGGAAAGTAACCAAGTGTTGTTTCTAGAAGAGAAAAAAAATCCACTACTAAAACCATTCGAATACTCCGGTCACCACTTTAAAGCTTACGACGAGTCTTATAAGTTGAACTTTGAACTCTCATTATCTAGTCAAAGTAAAGCAGATACAGGTTCCATAAAAATATATAAATTTCCGATTGTTGCATACGCGTTCACTGATGAGGGTTATAAAAAGATATACCAAGGGATGAACCTTCTTACTCAATTTAAACTTAAGAAAAATTTTGAATATGAAATTGTTCTTAACATCAATTAAACTCTTTCTTTATATATCCACAGATCTGTATAACGACCTATGAAAATGTAAGTTTTAAATATATTAATACCCTAATATCAAATATTGTTCATAATCTTTACTCTGGTTCTGAATTTTATGGGATATTATAAAAATGGGAAAAAAAATGGCTATACCTATTCAAATGGATCTTTAAAGAAAGAAATTGATATTAATGAATTTGTTAAAAATACCCGTAAAAAACTAATGGAAAAGAGATTAAAAGAACGGTTTTCTTAGAATTATTCTCTCTAATACTCTGAATTCTAAAAATTGTAAGTAACTAAGGATTAAAATAGAAAAAGTTTAATTTAATCTTTCGCTTTGCAAATGATCGTTAATATGTTTTTGATAAAGTTTATTAAGATACATAAGTAATTTAGATTTGTATTACAATTTGCTGAGATGAGTTAAAATAAAATTAAAAGCTATAAAAAGAAGAAATAGGAACTTTACGATCAGTTTGATTATATCTTTTATAGTTTTAATCATCCTCACACCAATTATGTTTAACTTTAGAGATATTTTTCGTATTGGGATTTACGATATAGAGGATGATTATAGTAGCTCATATACCGATGGTACTGCGGGTATTAATCTGCATCTAAATATAAATCATGGATCATATGAGAGTTATGTTATTAATACTGTCATTGAATCGATCTCAACAGGAAATGTTGTTAATTATGGACTTTTATCGATTATTATTTATTGCTTAAAAAATAATGATCCTGTATTTGCAAGATCTGTCCAATTTGGCGCTCCAAGTAGCACCTATCCCGTGAATAACATTCCTCTCAAGCTCGCCAAACATGATAATTTGACTTGTTATGGAACGATTGAAATGTCTCTTGAAACGGGAGGAGTTCCTATGAACGATACAATCAATTTTCAATTGACCTATATTATTCCTTTAGGATTAGGAGATTTTTCGAGTTATGATTTATTGATTGATTTTTTATTTCCCAGTCACTTCCTCCTCTATATTATTGTTCCAGTTGTCTTAATTTGGATATTTAAACCTGTATTCGGATTAAGATTTACTAAGGAGGATTTAGAAAGGGATGAGAAATTTTTGGAATATCTTCAAAATCCACCTAGCAGAAAAAGAAAGGAATCAGAAAATTAATCAAATCCATATTTACCGATTAATGGAACAAACCTAACGCCGGTAATTCTTTTAGAATCGAAATTATTTTCCTTTTTCGTTACAATATAAAGATCTTGACCCCATTCTTTTGAACCTGCCGGAATACATAGGATACCTCCGTCCTTTAATTGTTTTTTTAGTGGAGGAGGCACTTTTTTAGGTGATGATGCGGTTACTAAAATTTTATCGTATGGTGCTTCTCTGGGGTAGCCAAGAGTACCATCTCCATGAATAACTGTTACAGAATCACCATAACCTGCGTTAATAAGGCTTTTCCTAGCTGAATCTGCTAATTTTAAGTGTCTTTCTAATGTATACACATGTCCGGGATTTCGAGAATCTTCTGGAGCTACGATTTCAGCGCATAATGCAGCGTGATATCCAGAACCCGTTCCAACCTCTAGAACTTTATCTCCTTCTTTTAATTCCAACAATTCACACATCATAGCGTTCATGTGGGGGGCACTTATTGTTTGCCCTAAGCCTATTGAAAGTGGAGAATCTATATAAGCAGAAGATTGAGCATCTTTAGGTAAAAATTCATGACGAGGAACCTTTAGCATTGCCTTAATTACATCTGTTTTAGTTAAAAAATCTCGATTTTTAAGGCTCTCTACCAATTTTTTCCTCTTTTCTGCGTAATCCATTTACTATCTCCTTTAAAAAATGCTGGTATAGTTAGGTTCTTAATTTTCACCATTTAATTTATGTTTGGTATACGATATATATTTTATAATCTTTCTTTACCTCCTTACTTAGCCGCATATTTACTTTAAATGGGTTATCGTATTGCTTTTTATAGATATTTTTAATTTTTTCTCCTTTGAAGACCATGTGCTTAATTTTCTGATGATGGTAAGTATCATCACCCACAATGATTATATCATCACCAATCTTCAAGTTAAATTCCTTGATTTCAATTAAAATATTCGCAGTCATACTGTTTTTATCAAAAGAAAGTATCCTCCCAAGGTAATGCTTTTTAAATGGAGATACATTTCCTCTTATTTCTAACTCAACATCTTCAATTGTTGGTCTCTGAAAGTAAAATCCAGTATGAAATCCGCGATTATAAACTTGATTTAATCTTTTTAACCAATCTTGAACCTTTTCTTTTGTAAATGTATTTTCAAGATAACTATCAATTGCTTCCCGATAACAGCTAGCTACCGTTTCAATATAAATTGGATCTTTCATCCTACCTTCGATTTTGAAAGCATCAATATTTGCTTCAATTAAATCTGGAATATATTCAATCATGCAAATGTCTTTTGCGTTCAGGAACATTTTACCGTCGTATAACAACTCATTCTTTTCGTCGTCAATTACCCTCCACTCTCTCCTACATGGTTGAACGCATTTTCCTCGATTTGCTGATGCTTCTTCAGAATCACAAATCGTTGCAGATAAATAGCATCGACCAGAAATCGAAGTGCACATCGAGCCATGAACAAAACACTCAATTTTAGTTTTATTTAGGTGGTGTTTTATAAGCTTTATTTGTTCGAGCGATAATTCTCTTGCTAGAATTATTCTTTCTGCTCCCAAACCTTCGTAAAATTTAGCGCTTTCGACGTTTGAAACATTAGCTTGAGTTGAAATATGAAATTTAACTCCCTTTTGTTTCGCAAATCTTATCACTGCCAAATCGTGGGCAATTATAGCGTCGATGTTAGCTTTTTTTGCTAAAGAAATCAAATTTTCCAAATCCTCTAACTCGTTATCGTATATCAAAATATTTGTAGCTAAATATGCTTTTATTGGTGGGTTTAGTTTATGACAGAACCTTACAACATTATCTATTTCGTCTCGATTGAAATTTTTAGCTTTCGCTCTCATATTATAATCTGTAACACCAAAATAAATTGCGTCCGCTAAACTACCAATATTAACTAATGAATCCCAATTTTGAGCGGGTACTAATAATTCAGGTTTAATAATAGTTATTTCTTCCTTTTTGTATTATGATTTGTAATCCACTGATCTAACAATATCATCTTTAATATTAAAATTGTATAACATTATCGATTATTAATTTTCCCCCCCTTTCCGAGAAAAAAAGGAATTTGGAATATTTCTTTATATATAAAAGTTTAAAAATATTGAGTTTTATGAATTATTAAACAAAAGATTCTTTCATAATTGTCTAAAATACGCTAAAGCCCATTTTATAAGATATTACAAATAAGGGGATTTTAGTATAGTAACAAAATAGGTTATGTGAATCATGAGAAGTAAAATTAAAACATTTATTTCAATAAATCTACTAATTTTAAGCATATTAATTGCGTGTAGTAATCAACCCAATATAGTTTACGCCCAATCAAATGGGGATTCTTTAACTGCTGATGTTAATTATAGGTTTCAAGAATTCTCGAACTTTTCAACAACACAATTTAATACTAATCACATAAAAATAAGTCTCCCTGGTTCGAAATGGAATGTTACAAATTTAGAACTGAATATTACCGATATTAAATTAGGAGAAGAAGTAAAATCAATTGAAGAAGCAGACAAAAGCTTTAAATCAGTATATAAAGGTGTGAGGGGTTATGGTGTTCAACTTAACATCACAGAAGATATTACCCTCATAGGAGTTCAGATTTTTGGGTATTTATTTGGGACTACATATAGTTCTGTTTATGTACAAATTAACGGGTACAACCAGGTAAATCATAGACCAAATGCCACCATATATGGGAACCCCGGCCCTATTAATATTTCAACTACTCCCGGTTGGTACGTTCAAAAATTTCCAGAACCAATCTCTCTTTCGAAAGGCTACTATTATTTAGTAGTTAATGGTTCAGAATATAAATCATATGATAATTCCGATCACAACTGGGCTTATAATGCGTCTGGTTCAATTCATACAAACCTCTATACCTCAAAATACATTTCTGGTGTTTGGCTCGATGATGTTATGGGTGAACCTTTTTCACATAAATTGATACAAAGAACCGATCAATCATTTGATCCAGAAGCAATCAATATGACGATAAAAGTCGATGATACTATTTACACTATAAATAACAGTTCACCAGGAAGTGGAAAAGTGCAAATATCTAATGTTAATATACCTCTGAATCAAACTGATGTGGTTTTCCCGGTTTATCATAATAGAACGATTGAATTGATGTTTAATGTTAGTTACGATCTCAAATTAGAAAATCACTTCACTTCTCCAGGAACAATAGAGATAGCAGAAACCCATGATAACTACTGGAGCGTTACTCCTATACTCGCCCCAGAGTTTAACAATTATTCTGTGAAATTTAATTTTCCCAGTAAATGGTTTGATGTAAGTCTATTAAGAAATGAAGTTAATATCACTGGTTTAGTCGATGTTAATCATGTTGAAAATTATATCTACATCTCTAATAGTTTTATTTCCGAAGGCGATTCATGGGAAATAACCGCCAGTTCATCAAAAAAAGATTTTAATCTCGATGTAAGTAGGACAGAGTTTTATCCTGGTCAAGAGTTAAAATTTTTCATCGCCACCCCTGTTTTGGAGGGGAATTATACTTTCGTTTTAACTGATACTTATGAAACACAAATTAATATAACAACAAAATTAATACCTCCCGAATCAAACAGTTTTGCTTACACATTTCCTTCAAACGCATTGGATGGTTCATACAAAGTGTTTGTTTATTGGTTAAACGGCACTGATGCGGGCATAGTAACTCAAGTTTTCACAGTAATTTTACCAGAAGTAATTGACTGGGCAATGATAATTGGTATCGTAATTATAGTGGGATTAAGTTCTGCGGTAACGGTATCATCAGTTGTGCTTGCTAAAAGAAATAAGAAAAAGAAAATTGCTGCAAAAGAAAAAATTATGAACAAATTTATGGATATCCTGAATTTGAATTATGTGATTATCATCGAAAAGAAGTCCTCTCTAAACATATATGATCAGGCTTTTACAGAGAAAAAATTCAATTCAACGCTCGTTTCAGGATTCTTGGAGGCGATTCGATCTTTTGGGTTAGATATATCAACCTCAGAGGAACATTCACAAACAATTAAACTTGAATATCAAAACTCAAAAATCTTAATGTCAGACTTTAAGCATTTCAGACTCATATTTATTATGAAAGATTTGCCTTCTCCACAATTTTACGAAATAATTGACGATCTATCATTAGAGATTGAGGAGAAATATGGAATTTATTTGAAAGAATTCAAGGGTAATCTTCAACCATTTGAAGGTATTGAAAGTTTATTGAGAACTCATATGGGCACAACTTTCTTATATCCTCTTAAGTTAACTGGAACGGGTAAGATGAAAATTGCTCCAACAGAAAAATCCTTAATAAACAAAGCGATAACTATAATGAAAAAAAACAGGTTAGATTATTTTTATGTAACCCAATTAATTAGAGAGATTACTTTTGATTCGAAGGAAATAGAGGCTTTATATTCACTGATAATAAAAAGAATTTTTAATCCGTTTATTCTATAATTTCTTTTTTTTCACTCTATAACTCTAAACTCTGAAAATGAATTGATTAACTAATCAATCTCTTTTTCGCAAAGTTGACTAAACCTCCGTCGGAAATTATTTCCTGGAGGAAGACTGGTTGTTTTTTAACTTCGTAATTGTGTAATGAGGTTGTATTGTATATTTCACCTGCTTTTAAATTAATCTCTAGTAGATCTCCAGTGTTTATGTCATCAATATTAGATAATTCTACTATTTGTAATCCTATGTTTATTGCATTTCTAAAAAATATCCTAGCAAATGATGGTGCGATAATACATTTTATACCACAAGCTTTAAGAGCTAAAGGAGCTTGTTCCCTACTTGATCCACACCCAAAATTCGAACCCGCAACTAAGATAGAATAATTGTTATCATTAGCTTTCTTTACAAAATCTATATCTAAATCCTCCATACAATGACTTGCTAAAAATTTTGGTTCAGCATTCACTAAATACCTTGCCGGAATAATCAGATCGGTATCGATATTTTTCTGGTGATATTTGATTACTTTTCCATTCATTTTCATTTTATTCAATTTTTTTAATTAATTAAATTGAGGAGATGTAATGCGTCCCTTAATTGCAGAAAATGCTGCCACCGCGGGGCTTGTTAAATATATTTCACTTGAAATATGCCCCATTCTTCCTTTAAAATTCCTGTTTGTTGTAGATAAAACTTTTTCCCCTTCTCCTAAAATTCCCATATGACCTCCTAAACAAGGACCACAAGTCGGTGTAGAGATAATGGCTCCAGCATTAACTAATATTTCAATTAAACCCTCTTTTATAGCTCTAAGATACGTTTCCTGAGTCCCTGGTATAATAATACATCTTAAATTAGGCTTTATTTTTTTATTTTTTAAAATCTTTGCTGTTATTCTTAAATCTTCAATTCGACCATTCGTACATGACCCGATAACTACTTGATCTATTTCTATGTTCATATCGTTAACTTCTGTTATTGGTTTAACATTTGCGGGTGAATGGGGTAAAGCTACTTGAGGTTCAATCTTATCGCAATTGATTTCTACTGTGTCGATATATTCTGCATCTTTATCACTTTGATGACTCTTTCCTAAAGTAAAGCCACTTGATTCTAAGTAGGAATTTGTCACCTTGTCTGGAGTAATGATTCCATTTTTAGCTCCCGCTTCTATTACCATGTTGCAAATTGTGAACCTATTAGCCATGGATAATTTACCAATAACTTCTCCGCTTAATTCCATAGCTTTATATGAAGCTCCGTCTACACCAATCTTTCCTATTGTATACAAAATCAAATCTTTTCCGGAAACCCATTCTCTTAACTTACCCGAAAATATGAATTTAATTGACTCTGGAATTTTTAGCCAACATTTTCCTGATACCATCGCAACACCTAAATCTGTAGATCCAACACCAGTTGCAAAAGCTCCAAGTGCGCCATATGTGCATGTATGTGAATCCGCTCCAATAAAGACATCTCCAGGAGACACTAGTCCTTTTTCAGGTATGAGACAATGCTCAATGCCGCCCCTACCGACTTCAAAATAGTTATTAATGTTGTATTTCATAGCAAAATCCCTAAGAATTTTACTCTGAGCAGCAGAAGCTATATCTTTATTTGGAGTAAAATGATCTGGGATTAAAATTATTTTTTTAGGATCAAAAACATCTACATTCTTTCCAGTTATAACTTCATTAAATACTTCAATGGCAATAGGGGCGGTGATGTCATTTGCTAAACACTTATCAATATCTACCATAATAAAATCACCGGCAGTAGCACTTTTATTCTGACAGTGTTCTCTAAGAATTTTCTCTGTGATTGTTAAACCCATAATTTAGATCATTTAACTTCTTTGAATACTTTTACTCCATTTCGGAACTTTTTTTCTTGACTATTAAGTTTAAGCCTTTTATAAGAGCTAAAACGGAGCACATTACTATATCTTCGTGAGTGGCGCTAGTTTTAACAATTATTTTACTTTCGATATCTAAGATTTCAATTGTTACATGTCCTAATGATTCAGTTCCTCCCGTGATGGCGTCAATTTGGAAATTTAATAGCTTAATATTGCTCATAGGTTTAAAACATTTAACTATGGCATTTACTGAAGCATCGACAGGACCTACTCCTACCGAGGAAGCAACTTTTTCTATAAAATCGCCGTTTCTTATTTTCAAGCGCACAGTTGAAGTAGGTGTTATAGAACCCGTAAGAACGGTAAGTTCTTCAAGTATTACGAATTGTTCTTCTTCGGGAATTTCTCCCATTACATCCTTAACGATTGCTAAAAAATCTTCTTCCGAAACTTCGTGTCCTTTGTCGCCAAATTCTTTAATATGGGTCATAATTTTGCCGAATTGTTGTTCGTCGGTATTAATCCCTAAGTCTCCTAATTTTGCTTTTAGTGCGTGACCTCCGCTGTGTTTCCCAAATTTAATGGATTGCTTAATAATATCCATAACATCGTCTGATCTGCTTATTCCAATTAACTGTGGAGTAATTGGCTCGTAAGTTCGCGCATTTTTTATCATCGCGTGAGCATGGATGCCCGCTTCGTGAGTAAATGCATTTTGCCCGATTAGCGGTTGAAGTCGTCCTATTTTAACCTTTCCACCACAATAACTCTCAATAAGTTTAGCAGTAGGAAAAATCTTTTTGGTTATGATATTCATTGGTAGTTGGTATAGTGCATAGAGTGACATTGCTGTTTCCTCGAAAGAGGCGTTACCTGCTCGTTCGCCTAATCCCATTATAGTTGTTTGTGCTTCAGAGGCGCCATTTTCGAATCCCGCGATGGTGTTTGCAACAGCTAAGCCAAAATCGTTATGGCAGTGTACTGCTATTCTAATTTTTTTTGGAATCGCTTTGTATACATTTTTTACCATATACCCATACGCTTTTGGTGAAATTGTGCCTACAGTGTCAGGAATGTTTATTCTTGTTGCTCCACTTTCAATTGCGGTAAGATTCGCTCTAATCAAGAAACTTAGATCGGATCGAGTTGCATCTTCGGCTGAAAATAAAATCGTAGAGTAATGCTCTTTTGCATAAGAAATATATTTCTGAATTTGTTCTATTACTTCCTCTCGGCTCATCTGAAGTTTTGACTTAAGATGGATATCCGAGGTTGCAATAAAAAGGTGAATGCTATCCATGTCCGCTTCGATAACTCTATCAATATCAAGTTTCGCCATTCTTGCTAATCCCATTACTTCAGAATTTAAACCCAATTTAGCTATATCTCTACATGCTTCAAAGTCTCCTATAGAAGTAACTGGAAATCCTGCTTCAATTACATCCATTTTCATCTCATTTAGTGCTTGCGCGATTGACAATTTCTCTTTGTGAGTAAAACTTATGCCCGGGGTTTGTTCACCGTCGCGGAGCGTCGTATCGAAAAAATATGCTTTATCTGGAAGAATTAGCGTATCTCTTATTTCCTCCATTATTTGCGAAACACTTACATTGTTGTTTTTTTCCATTTTTCCTTACCTATCTTTAATTAATTTATATACACAACCCCTCTAAAGAAAAAGAATTCCCTTTCCATAAAACGGAAGAGAGGGGTAATTACAGTAATAATAAGAGAAGATTTAATAATAACAATAAAAAGGGATTAAATTTCAGAAATGAATTCCTAGATTCAGTTTTAGTTGTTTTTTGAAACAGCATTACTTATGAATCCCTTTTCAATTATCTATTAAAATGGAAATAAAAGGACACTTATAAAATTTTCTATAAGATTTAAGTAGTAGTATTGATTTAACATGAAACTTTATATTTTCTAACATCAATAATGAAATCAGATATTAGACGATAATTTTAACCGTTAAATAAGGAATAATTCTTTTTAATAATTATGAAAGATAAAATGAATGTATTATTTATTATTACAGACGCTCAGCGGGCGGATCATTTAGGGTGTGCAGGAAATCCTCATGTAAAAACACCTAACATTGATAGTCTAGCAAAAGAGAGCGTGCGTTTTTCTAACTATTATTGCACTAATCCTATTTGCATGCCGAATAGAGCAACCTTACTTACAGGTTTATATCCAAACGCACATGGAGTAAGAAGTAATGGCATAAATTTAAACGAAAACCTTCCTACAATTACAAAAGTCCTGCGAGAAAGAGGGTGGTATACTGCTGCAGTTGGGAAAGTACACCATCAGTTTTGGTTAGGTCCATTTAAACATAGAACTAAATCCTCTGAGAGTTTAATTAGTTGGGCTGTTGACAAGGGAAAAAACGATCCTGTAGGTAAGAATTTCCCTCTCCCTTATTACGGCTATAACGAAGTGGAACTAGTTTCTGGAAACGGTACGGTGTGTGCTGGGCATTATACAGAATGGTTGGAAGAGAGAGCACCTAAGATCGCTGAGGAAATGAAAAAAAGAGTTCAAAACTACGATAAACTTTTTAGCTTGTTTTGTGACGAGATTCCAGGTGATCTCTATAATACTACTTATGTGAAGGAACGAACGATATCTTTCCTTGAGAGATATAGACAAGGAAAATATAGTGAAAAACCGTTTTATTTACACTGTTCTTTTCCAGATCCTCATTATCCTCTTTACCCACCAAAAAGATTTCAAAATATGTATAAACCAGAAGATATAGAACTCCCTTCAAGTTTTCAAGATATAAAGAATTTATATAATCACCAATATTTAGGGAATCATTTAAAGAATCCTCCATTTAAAAGAGCTTTTATAAGAGAATCAACAGAGGAAGAAGTCCGAAAACTCACGGCTTTAACATACGCCGCAATTAGTTACGTTGATTATAGTATCGGTGAAATTTTAGCATCTTTAGAAAAACTAGGTTATTCAGAAAACACAATGATTATTTTTACAAGTGATCATGGAGACCTAATGGGCGATCATGGACTTCTTTTTAAAGGACCTTGCCCCTTTAACGGAGTTTTAAATATTCCCCTAATTTGGAAGGTGCCAGGATTAACTAGTCCTAGCGTATCGAATGCATTGGTAAGCACCATCGATCTTCCAAAGACAATTCTAAACTTATTAAATATAAAGGAACGCCATCACCCTCCAGGTATGCAAGGATATGACATCTCCCAACTTTTAGAAGATCCTTATAAAAAGATTAGAGACTGTGTTTTAATCGAAAACGATGAAGAGGTTGGGCCTCTAGATTCCCGATTAAGGCATTTGATTACTGAAGATTTTAAATTAACAATATACGAAGGAGTAGATAACTTTGGCGATATCTACGATCGTAAAAATGATCCCCAAGAATTAAATAATTTATGGAATGACATTAATTTCCGAGATATAAGATTCAATCTAGTAAATAAACTTTTACAGGAAAATTTGAAAGCTCAAACGAAACTTCCAAAAAGAATTGCCGCTACCTAATTTAAATAAGACCAAATTAAATAATAATTATTAGCAAAGACTAATAGCGTGAACATATTATGGGATTGGAAATCTATCAGATTGTTATCTTAATTTCAATCGGTGCGCTCGTTGGAATAAGTATAAGCTTTATTGGTCAAACGGGGCTGGGAATTGTGCTCCCTATTGTACTTTTATTCACGGGAGATGTGTTTTTAGCTATTGCCGTAAATTTACTAAACGACTTGATTACATCTGCCACAGTATCAATAGGTTATCTTAGGAAAAAACAATTCAAAATAAGGTTAGATATCTTCATAATCATCATCATTGGCGTAGTATCTACTTTTTTTGGCGTATATATTTTAATGATAACCCCACTAGGTTCTATTTATGGGTGGTTTGTTCCAATATTCATCATGTGCTTAGGTCTTGTCTTTCTTAAAAGGGGGTTTCCCACATACGAATCGGTAAAAAAAATGGCACAAAATATTGCACGCAAAACTGTGAAGAAAACAACAAGTGAGGAGAAATTTGTTGAGTTAGATAAAAAATTCGAAGAGCTGTTAGTTTCGGAAGCAGATTCTATTCAAGGATTCATATCGCGGGGCTCACGGTTATACTACATTTTAGCGATTGGATTCGGTCTTTTTGTTGGTGTCAATTCAGGATTATTTGGAGCAAGTTCTGGTCTAGTTTTTGTGTTAGCACTAGTAATAATTTACGGATATCCTCTCAAAAAAGGAGTTGGAACAGCTCTAATTTTAAGCATGATTATTAGCTTTTGTACTTTCATGTTCTATCAACTATTTGGCTTTACGATTAAAGGAGAATTCTATTTCAATATCGAAATTACATTTTATCTTGCAATCGGTTCGATAACAACTGGAATAATTGCATCTATTTACATACAAAAATTACCTGCTAAAACAATGGGTCGTATTGTTGGACTTGTGATTTTCGTCTTGGGCAGTCTTTCATTAACATTTTATTTTATAACATAAATTATGAATCAGAAAATTGCCTTTATATAGAATTCTGTAACCGCTTTAGCCTTGCTTTTATCTGATGAGCTCCATTGTCCAAGATGTTATTTGCAATGAAAGCTGGCTCTGCTTTTATTTTAATTTTCAAAATGATTAGTTTTAACTTTAAGGCTTCATTTAGGACCTCTACATTTCGTTCATCCGTTCCTATTATTATAATATCAAGAATATGTAATACCAGCTGTAATTTGCCTTCCGAAAAAAGCGAATTTGCATGCTCTAGGTATTTAGTTTCACTATTCAACTTTAAAAGTTCTCGAGCAATATCCACCGTTTTGGATGGAAAAAGATCCGTAGGATTTCCACTATCGTACCACCCATGGTAAAGCCTATAAACTGCATGTATAGCAAAACGATAACTTCCATATGTATCCCGTAAAATCTTATGCTTCTTGAATTTTTCAGGGTAAATATCTAGCATCTCGTGGTAAATCTGTTCAAACCACTTTCCTTCGTTTAATCTTTTCACCACTTCCTCGTGAACAAAATGCAGAACTTCCGCTGTTATTGATAATACGTCTCTCACATTTTCACTGCCTTCAATAAGTCTTCCATGACCAGGTACTAGGTATTCTGCTTCCTTGTCTCTCATTCTTTCCATTGCTAAAGCCCAATCTTTCGGATATCTTTGAACCTTGAATGGGTTCCCAACATTTGGGAAGGAGGAAATCATTAAATCCCCAGCACAAATAGTCTTTTTTTCAGGGACCCATAACCATATTGAATCGTCAGTTTCACCTCTATCATGGAAAATTTCGAAATTCACTCCACCTAATTTAAATGAATAAAAGGATTGATTATCTTTAAGAAGAATTGTAGGATCCAGTATCTCGTGTGCAGAAACGACGGAATCCTCTTCTCCTTTAAACACCGAGGAAAATTGCTGCTTATTTATCCAATCGTGATATTTGTCGAGAATCTCGTACTTCTCAAATCTCCTAACGCAATTTTCATGAGCGATTACTTCAGGCATGTCCCAACCTTTTTTTCTTATTTCTTCTAAAAAAGGTTTATAGCCAAAAGCGTGATCAAAATGCCCGTGTGAAAAAATTATGTATTTAACGGGTTTAGTAGTAATTTTCCTAATTTCATCGAAAGTTTTTTGGCCAAATTGCCGTATTGGAACATCGAAGATCACTAAACCGTCCTTTGTATCAAAAGCGCAAGTATTTGCGAAGTTAGAGGCAAATATACACGTGTTATTTTCAAAAGTGGCTGCTGGGAACCACCCAAAAAACTTACTCATTCCATCGGATACTTTTCTTACCATAATTAATCTCTTTTCCCTACCAATATTTATGATATCCGTATTATAGATCATAACCAAAACTTATTTATCAAGATTTATATAATATTAATAATCTTATGAAAAAGACAAGAATGTCAAATCGAATTGGGTTGGTATCGATTGCCCTACTTATGTTCTTAATCCTATTTTCAAAAATAGATTTTATTCACGCGAATGGAGTTGGACCATCATTAACCTTTAATAATACTTTCGATTTGAACGAATATTCCAAATTTAATGAAACTGATCAAAACGTAAATTCTATTAATATCACATTACCATCATCTTCGTGGTCTATTCAAGATGTAGAGCTAAATTTTACTGATATAAAATTTGGGAAAGAATTAATAATTATTGAGGAACAAAATTACACTGGTATTCGTGATGAAATTTATTATCAACAAAACAACGATTACGATAGAGGTTTGGGGATACAACTCAAATTAACTGAACCTACTACTATTTACGGTGTTGATCTATATGGATATAAATACAAAACTAACCCAACGAATAGTAGTGTTCAAATAAGGGGGTATGATGCGTTAAATAATAAACCAAACAATACTGTTTACTCAACAGTGGAAATTAATATGTCCGATACTGAAGGATGGCACAGACAAACTTTTCCCAATTCAACTTTATTGTCTGAGGGAAATTACTTTATAGTACTAAATGGTTCTAATATTGATGATGTTAATGATTTAAGATATTATTGGTATTATAATAACATCAATTCTAGTGATCCGAGTTTATACGCGTCGTATTACGATGAAAACGATCAATGGAGCACAGGAATACAGAATTATACATATCTACATAAATTGATTCAGAAAGGAGAAACTCCGGTTTATCCAGAAGAAATTAATATGACTGTCAATATTAATAATCAGTTGTATGCGATATCTAATAGTACAAGCGAAGGAAAGGGATATTTAGAAAAAACTGTAGTCAACTTCTTACCTAATAGTGACAATTACCAAATTGTCGTAAACAACAAAGCTTCAGAAAGTTTACTTTTTAACGTTAGTTATTCCGTAACTCTTTCTAATTATCTTGATTCTCCAGGTTCCGTTGTAGTCCAAGAAGGCACAACAAATAAGTGGAGCGTAACTCCGACAATCGTGAGACAACCCACTAATTATAGCGTGTTATTTAATTATCCCAGTAACTGGGAGAATATAAGCGTATTGAGAGACGATGTTAATATTACTTCAGGATTCATTGTAGATACTACAGGTCACAAAATTATTATTCTAAACGATTCAATATCCGATGGAGCAGATTGGGAGATTATTGCTTTTTCTCCTAACGTTGAGTTTGAATTAAATGTTCAAAGAATTGAATATATATTAGGTCAAGAGATACAATTCTTACTTGGGGGTACATCCTTCTTGCCTGGAACATATACTTTTATATTACTCAATTCCGCGGGCAATCCTGTGCAGAATCAAACAATAACATACCCTTCAGAAACTCTCTTTTCGTATAATCTTAGTTTATCTGATCTTGACGGTACTTATAACGCCTATGTGTTCTGGTTTAGTGATAGTGGAACAGATGCGGGTGTACAATCTCAAATATTTGAGGTTTCTCTTAACCAACCACCTACACGACCGCCTGATTTTCCCTTTCCTTTAATAATTTTTATAATTGTACTCGGGGCGGCTACACTGGCATTAATATCGTATATAGCATATAAAAGGATACACTCCCATCAAAGAACTAAACTTGAGAAATTCTTGAGTAAGTGTACAGATATCTCAAATATTAATAATATTATCGTCATTGACACGAAATCAGGAATCGATGTTTTTTCGGAATCGTTTGGTGGGCAAAAACTAGATACTAGCCTAATTTCAGGATTCATGCAAGCCATCAGCAACTTTGGAATGACGATTTCCGAAGCCGCAAAGGAATCTCGTACATTGACTATAGAATACAAGGATTCAATAGTCATGCAAACTGAATTTGTTAATTTAAAACTAATAGTGACATTGAAAGAAAATCCCTCTGCAAATTTTAAATTTATTATGGAAGACTTAGCGTACGATATCTATAAACACTACGGGGCAGAGATAGACAAGTTTACGGGAATTTTAAAGCCCTTCCATAGTATGGAAATATTAATCGATAAACATTTGAATACATCGTTTCTTTACCGCCTAAAAATTGTAGAAAATCCTAAGGTCAAGTTAAATATGTCTGAGAAAGAAATGATTGGTAAAGCCCGAACCTTTATGAAGGAAAATAATTTCAACTATTTCTATTCGCTTTATTTAATGCCAGAAAATGCCTGTACTCCTAAAGATTATCAGACAATTTTTAACTTGATTGAGAAGGGAATATTTCAACCAACAGAAAAATGATTTTCAAAGATACTTCTAGTTCTTTAATGTAAAAAAAAAAAGTTATATTTGTTTATTCTGATTTTTTACGCCAGTATGTAAAGTATACAATAATTAGAATGATTCCCGCAGGGATTCCAAATATAATCAAAATCCACATTACTGTAAAGAAGCATGCATAAAGCCAATAGGTATATGGTAAAGCTCCAAATGGTGTATAGTAATTTCCTTGTATTCCAATATAAATACAATATGCAATAAACATAAAGAGGCTACCACCACCACCTCCTCCTGTATTTCGTTTTCTATGTTTATTTTTCTTTTCTCTGTCTTTAAATTCCTGTTTTTCCTCAGCTGGTAATCTACGCCACCAGAGATATCCTCCTAAACCAAAAAATAATCCGGCTGGAATCCCCACAAATAACAATTCCCATCCGATAATGAGAATAATAAATCCAACCATCCAATCCAGGTTCCAGTCACCAATGAATGCTTCACCGTAAGCTCCAATAGGAGATGATCCTATAAACCAAATTAACACTATTAGTGCCCCAATAAAAGCACATATACAGGCAATTATTGCAATTACGAATGGTTTCCAATGCTCCTTTATTTTTTTCTGCCAATAAGTTTTTTCGCTTAATTCTTCACTCATAAGATTTACACTTTAAATTTTCGATTTTTCGAATAGATTTCTATTTATTTAACTCATGCTGAAATAAAAAGATTATTGTACAATTTGATTATAATTGAATAATTATTCTTAATAGAGAATAAAAAAAAACTTATAACCACTGAATTCTTGAGGGTTTTCGAGCTGGGATTCTTTTATACTTCACATCTGGATACCCCATTGTTAAAGAATAACCTACGATATGATTAGTAGGAATCTTGATTAAACCTCTGATTGTTTGTGATTCGTTTATAAAATACGTCAAATACCCTAATGAGCAAGTTCCTAGTCCTAGAGTTTCTGCAGCGAGCATGATATGAGCAGCTGCTAAAGCACTATTTGTGGGCATCCCTCCTACAGTTTTATCTCCATGAATAACAATTAATTCTCCATTCCAACACCAAAAATCAATCCCTTGCTCTATTCTTTCGAGAATCCTTTTTGTTTTTGACAGATTTTCAACTGCTTGGTTAAATTCTTCTTCTGACATTTTTTTTTTCAAGAATATACGCCCTTGGGGATCTTCAAGTGCCTTAGCAAACTTAATCGTTTTACTAGTTATGTGTTTTGATATTGCGGCTACAATTGCTTTGTCTTGCACAACAGTATAGTAGACGTTTTCAGAATTACTGCCCGTTGGGGAATACCTTCCAACTTTTAATAAATTCTCTATTAAATCATTTGGTATTGCTTTTTCTTTGAATCTCCTGATAGATCTTCTGTTTAAAACTAGATTAAAAAAAGACTGGTATGTTGGAACTTCTTCCCTTATCGAAATAGGTTCTAGTTCTCCTTCCTTATGAAACTTTAGTAGAATGACATTTACAGGACACACAGCTTCACAATGTCCACATTCAATACAAAGCTCTTCAAATGAATCAGCTAAATGTAGCAAGTCTTGCTCAAAATAAAACAAATTAGCTACGCAATCTTTAACGCATTCTTTACATTTTGTACAATTATCTAAATCGATTTTTATTTTGGAATTTTCTATCGTATTCGTCATATATATGCCCTCTTATCTAAAAATATAAAAAAAATATTAGGTTTGAGTTTTTTCTGTTCTTGCTAATTCTGCTTTTTTATCCATGATTTTTGTGTAAGTTGCCATAGTATTTTTTGGAGGAAGTATCTCTTCTTCTTTCTTAATAAGCGAAATTGCTTCAGATGTGCAAGTAGGAACGCAAACACCACATCCAATGCACCGAGCTTTATCAACTACAGCGAGATTGTCTTCAACATGGACGGCATCAACGTTACATCGATCTTCACAGATTCCACACGCAACGCATAAATCGGCATCTACATCAGCACGGTAATTAGTAGCAAATAAGTGGGCAAACTCGGATAATTGTGTATGGCTCGTGAGTACTCCGCAACAACAACCACAACAGGTACAAATGCTCATTGGTCGTTGAGAATTGCCCGGTTGTAGGACTAAGCCATCCTCTTCTGCTTTTTCTAAGATTTTTAACGCTTCTTCTTTGGTAATTTCTCGAGCGAGACCTTTTTCTATAAAACTTTTAGCGCCAGTTCTAAACGAAAAGCACGATTCGCGTAATTTTGTCTTTTTACATGGCTCCCCGATGAGATCTGTTCCTTTTCGGCATATGCATTCCATAACAGCAATTGGTTCTCCAATAGTTTCAATTAGAGCTTTTAAATTGTCGTATTTAGCAACTGTTTGTTCATGCTCAACGCTCTGATCTACTGGGATCACACGTAATTGAGGAACACCCGATTTATGATATTCTTCCTTAAAAAATGTGTCATTTAAGTATTGATGAGCGTCCTTATAAAATTCGGGTGTTAATCTATTCAATTGGTATTCGAAAAATCCTATTACCATAGGAGCAAGACCATAATACTTAGTGTCTGTTTCTCCTTCTTTTACAACCCCTCGATTAATTAAACCGTTGAAGTACATCTCGTCTAGTTTTTTCTCTAATTCTTCTGAAGAGAATCCACTATTTTTCAATCTCCTGAAAATCTTTTTTAAAGGATCTGCCATAAAATTCAAATTTAGTGCGATTTTGGCTTGTTCTGGAGTGAAGAGATGCTTCAAAATTTTAATTTCAATACCAGATTCAGAAGCGGGATAACCGACCGGCATCTTATCAAGATGTTTCTGTAATTCACGATAAAAATCGATATTTTCTTGTTCCATATATTATAGCAATAGTTCCTAATTTAAAAAGTTGGTAATTATGTTATAAAGGCTGAGAGAATTGATCTTATAACAAAAATTTGATTGAGCTATCCAATTATTTTACTTTATATAATCTTTCCATTCTGGAGGAACTTTCGACACTTTTTCTCGCCCTGTAGGTTGATACACTTTTTTTCCTAGTGGTCGAATTTTTAAATCTCCATCAAAAAATTGTGTTATTCTTTGTTTTGCTATTTTAATATATTCCAATTCCTTATCTACACCGATGACCTTTCGAAAATGCTTTAATCCGGCAACTAGGGTCGTTCCTACACCACAAAAAGGATCTAAAATATAGTCTCCTTTATTTGTGAGTGCAAGAATACATCTTTCTACTAATTCTATTGGAAATTGGCAAGGATGAACGGTTTTTTCTGGATGGTTAGATTTAACGTTAGGAAACTCCCAGAAAGCAGTCATCCAATCATCTTCTAACATTTTCCAGACATCCGAAGGATTTTTTCCTAATGGGTTTCCAGAGAGTTTACCCTTATTCGGACCCTTATACGCACGTTTCCCTGGATATTTAGCTGGTACTCTTATCGAATCTAAATTGAACACGTAATTATCAGTTTTTGTAAACCATAGAATGGTTTCATATCTTCCAGAAAATCGATTCTTACAATGTAATCCATGTCCAAAATGCCATACAATTCTATTTCTCAATTTCATACCCAATCTTTTGAAAATGTCGTAAAAATAGATATCTAAAGGATAAACTTCACCGTTGTTTATGTAATTTCCAACTTCCCAACAAACACTTCCTTCATTTTTCAGTTTGGTTAAAAGTTGTTTAATGATGATTTCTTGGTTTTTTAAATAGGCTTCTAATGTTGCTTTTTCCTCGTAATTTTTGCCAATGTTATAAGGAGGCGAGGTCACGATTAAATTAATGCTGCAATCAGGTATGGTCTTCAAGAATTCTAGTGAATCTCCATAATGCAGAACGATCTTCCTATCTTTAGTAAATTCGGTATAAATTTTATAGGTTTCTGAATTAGAGGTAATCTTTTTTTCTGTTGTCATCGTTAATACATTAATCTTATTAAGGGGATGATTTGAAATATAAACACTATTGACCTCTAGTCAGATCTTTTAAATTAAATTATTTGTTAAGCCTTTATCAAAATTGCACTTCCTTTTTTTTCTTTCTACCTTAAAATTAAACATGTTCGAATTGAGATTTATAAACACTTTACAATTATACTTATTAAATAATTAAAATCATTAAAATCGAAAATTTGATGTGAAACATTTGAGTGAAAATCCTGAAATCTTAGATATAGATACTTTACTTGACTATCAAGAAAGTTCTGTTGTTAGTAGAATGCTAATAAACAAAAAAATAGGCACTGTAACTTTATTTTCTTTTGATAAAGGCGAGGGATTAAGCGAACATACAGCTCCGTTTGATGCATTAGTTTATGTATTCGATGGCAAGGCAGAAATTATAATTTCTAAAAAGCCTTTTATTTTAGAGAAAGGGCAAATGATAACGATGCCGGCTAATGAACCCCATGCACTTAACGCTTTAGAGCGTTTTAAAATGATGCTAATAATGGTTAAAGCATAGAAAATAAGTGATTTTATTTTTATCTTTTTCTTTTTTCTAACTAAAATTTTTCTTTTTCTCTAGAAATTCTTGTTCAATTAAAAGATCCATCTCAGCATTCAGCCAACATAATTCATCATATGTGCTAGATGAACTAAACACTTCCTCAGCCTTATTACGAATATCTACAAGCGAAGGCATTCCAAGGTTTACCTTTTGAATAGTTTCGGCTAAAAGCCAGCATAAATCGTTATAAGAATACCTTTTTAGGGATATATAATAAGCTGCTTCTCTGATTTGCGATTCTAGACCTATTTCCTCATCAATAACTAAATCCTCTGAATCTATTGCCGAGGGTGCTGTTTCTTGTGCGAGCTCCTTAACTATTGGTTTTCTGTGTTTTACGAGCTGTTTTAACCACGCTACTGTTCCTAATTCAACAATTTCCTCTTTTATTTCGATAGTTTCTTCTTCGGTTGTTACTGATGGCTCTTCAGTTGGATCTACCAAAACAAGTTCGGGTCTACGTTCAGTTGATTTACCCGGAATTAATCCTTTTTTCAACTGATCCATCATAGATAGAAAAGAGCCGTATTCTCTTTTTTGCATCATTATTAATATTTTACAAGCTCCACCACGATCTCTGTCAAATCTCCTTGCCCATGCTGCAGTTAAATCTTTTTTGTATTGAGGAACCTCAATACCTACCCAAATGTATAGAGATTTCTTCTCCACATCGTCAATCAAATACACATGATGATCGTCAAACTCTAATTTATCCAATTCGATTAAATTTCCCTTGTCATCAATACTATACAAATTCATATACTATCCGCTTTATAGATGATTTAAGATTATAAAAATAGATTCAATTAAGGTTTAAAAATCTTTATTAAATTTATTATTACATAATCATAATTTTGTCTTTAGTTTGAAATAATATCTTTAAACAATACTTTTTGGTGAATTTACAATTAAAAAAATAGAACTATTCTCAAAAAATGGAACCTCCCGTGGATTTTACAATGTCGCTAATCAACTCAACGATTTAACCGGGAAAGAATGGGTGTTTTCTACTAAATCCGTAATCCCAAAAGGCTATCCCCCGAGCTTTCAACTTAAACTAAGAAACAAACATGGTGGACAAAAACCTCCCGAATTATGTGAATCTTTAATAAAGACTTTTACAAAAGAGGGAGATTATGTGCTCGATCCATTTTGTGGCGTTGGAGGAACGCTCATTGGATGTCATTTGAGTAATCGAAATGGTATTGGGATTGAAATTAATAAAGATTGGATTGACATTTATCTTAGTATATGCGATTTAGAGTCTTTAAAACCCCAAGAAATAATACAAGGAGACTCTCGTGAAATTCTTAAGAATTTTATCGCCGGAAAAAGAAAAAAATTTGATTTTATCTTAACAGACGTCCCATATTGGAAAATGGACACAGTTGAGAAGTCAAAAGGTACGTATAAAAAGGTAGGAGAAGAATCAATGGGTGTGTATTCAGAAAAATCGAAATTATCAAGATTTAGTAGTGATTCTAACCATAAAGAAAAAAGTAAAAAAGAGTGGGAATTGTTAATTAACGATGTCTTTAGAGACTGCTTTAAAATTCTAAAATCGGGGAGTTATTGTGCTGTTTTTATAGGAAATATGTATAATAAAGGGCAATACCATCTTTTAAACGCTGATATTGCACGGATTTTAAGTCAGATTGGTTTTATTCTAAAAGGTGAAATTATTTGGTACGATGTAAATAAAAAGCTCCATCTTTATGGGATAAATTATTCTTGGATACCTAGTATCGTACACCAATTTATTATGATATTTAGGAAAGAAAGAATTAACAATCTAAATAAGCAAGAAAAAGAAAATATACTAATAAGAAACCTTCAATGGATTAAAGGTAGGACATCTATTAAAGATTGAGTCAAGTTATTTTTTTTAGAAAAACTGGACTATAGAAAATTTTTATTAGGTGTGACTAATTTTTATAATATAAATTGACATTTAATAGTTGATATTATTGAACAATCAATAAATTAATTGTTAGTCATTATAATTTAATAATTAAAAGTCTTGAGTTGATGATAAATGGGTCATGATCATGAGCATAGGTTGGGAATCGAAGCACCACATTCTCATCTAAAACAAGGACTATCTGCAATTATTTTCACCACAATCTGGCTTCTAGATTCACTTGTTTTCTCGTTTTCAACTGTATTGAATACTTTTGTTCCTTGGTTAGTTAGACTTATCTTGTTTATTATAGTCATCGCCGTCGCTTTCGTGTTTATTCGCTCTTCGCACGATGTTTTATTTCGGCAACCAGAATATAAGGATGATCTCATAATAAACGGAATACTTGGACATGTAAGAAATCCTATGTACTTTGGTGTTCTTTTAATTTATCTCGCGTGCATTTTCCTTTCAATATCCTTAATCAGTATAGCAGTATGGATTGTAATAATTGTAATTTACGATAGGTTGGCTACCTTTGAAGGAAAACAATTAGAAGAATTGTTCGGACAGAAATATTTAGATTACAAGGAAAAAGTACCTAAATGGATTCCTCGATAGCTCGATTCTTTCGCAATGTGAAAACAAAAGCAAGTAAATACGGTAGTGTTGTTATTAGCATTAATAATCCTAATGTGAAAAAGCTAAGAATAAAACTAGAAATTGCGTAGTAAAAAGCAATTAATAATAAACAGCATGGTGGAATTAGATCATACCATCGAGTCCGTTTTAGCTTTTCATTCTTCCAAATTATAACACCGGAAGGACACACGATAGTAAAAATCGCCCAAATTACAAGAATTACTGAGTTTAAGCTATAAACAAAAGGTATTCTTGTTAACAATCCTAATAACATTAATATTCCCAATCCGAATGGAACAACAAGCAAGAGTGTATATAATTTGCGAAGAAGTGAAACTTTAGCGTCGATTTCTGCAACATTAAGAAGTCTAAGTTTATTCTTATCTTTTTCCCAACTTAAACCATAAGGCACTAGATAAGCTATAGGGATAGAAAACCAACCAAAAAAATTATACGCAGGAATGTTGAAGTATTCTCCTCCACCAAACGCCCAAGCACCAGATTCTACGGCAATAGGATCCATGCCCCAATCAAGACTAAGCGCAATCAGGGTTGTTGTAAGTATTCGTTGCCATAAGGAAAGCTTTAAATGTTCAGTAATTATCATAGAACTGTATATGATGCCCACCCAAGATAAAGTAATAGACACCGGAACCCTATCGAGAATCATGATTAATTCTGTTGCGTAGGAAAAAATACCACTAATAACTCCCATTACTTCTAAAAAAGCTGCAAAAATAAATATTGTAGCTAGCATTAATAAGCGCTGAACCCGGTTCTTTCTCGTGTCCATTACTGCATGAACTATTGACAAACTGGTTAGTAGGTATCCAATTAATCCTGGAAGAAGCACTAATCCTGATATAGATAAACACCAAACTTATAGAAATACAATAATATAAATAATAAAATTAAGTATTTAATTAAATGGTAATTCCCTAAAAATTAAAAATTTATTAGAAATGATGAAACCTAACGAGGAACTATTACCTAGACCTGGGTCTCCATTATATAATTTGAACCACGATGATGAAGAAAAAAAGAAAAAAACTCTAAGAAAATGGAGAGTGTTAAACAAGTATCTAGTTCTTCCATTATATCGATTAAGAATTTTACCTCTTTTTGGTTTTGGCAGGATTTTTCTAATTCTTACAACAAAAGGAAGAATAACGGGGAAAAAAAGAAGAACGCCATTAGAATACCATCGGATAGACGGTATTATAACCGTTTTTTCAAGTCGAGGCGAAGATTCTGGTTGGATGAAAAACATACGAGCAAATCCTGATATTCTTTTGGTAAGGCATGGATTCCATCAATTTCAACCTCGAGTAGAAATTGTAGGTAATATAGATGAAAAATTAAAAATCATGAAATGGTATCTTGAAAACCATGGTAAATCGTCAAAAATGCTCTTCGGTTGGAATCCGAAAATTGACGATCCTGAGACCACAAATTACACAAACCTCTTAGAAATGATAACAATAGTAAAACTACATAGTAAAAAGAAATAGAAGTTAAGTTTAAAAATTTTTCTTTGTCTATTGGTTTATTGAGCTTATATTTCAGCATACAAAGATATTAAAATTAGATATTTTTATTACAATCACATTAGTTTATTTCTTAAATTTAATATTACTGTCAAAAAGCTAATTTAGAAATGATAGCAGAAGATTTCTCTGATCCTTATGAAAGAATTTTACAAAATATGCGTGAATACCCTAACGACATCCCTATCATTGATGGAAAAATTTCAGAAGCATTCAGGGAATACATTAAGTTGTTGTTTACTCCTGAAGAAGCCGAAGTTGCTCAATTTTTAACTGTTAAACCTCAATCTATTAATAGGATAGCAGAAAAATTAGGAAAAACCAAGGAAAAGGTTAAAGAAATTCTAGAACAAATGACCACTTCGGGTGTAATTCAAGATATTGGTGGTTATTCTTACTTCTTGGCGATGGCACATCTATTGAATATGGGATTTAAAAACTCGAAAACGTTTGAAAGACTTGGTAAAAAAGGAGCTGAGTTGTATCATAGATTCTTCATCGAAGATAAGTTTTACAAACGATATGAATCTTCTGATGCTGGTACTCCTATAACTAGAATAGTTCCTATAAACACTTCAATAGATCATAGGTCAGTTATTTCTAATACTGAAGAGATTCATGGAATTATAGATACATGTCAAGGACCAATTGTAGTAACCGATTGTCCCTGTCGTAATAGAACCGAGATCCTAGGCGTTAGGGAATGTAAGGATAAGTTTCCAATTTCAGAAACCTGTTTTCAAGTTGGTTTGTTTGGAAAATATTTTTTACGAAGAGGAGAAGGACGTGAAATCTCTCGAGAAGAAGCACATGAGATTGTCAATGTATTATCAAAAAAAGGTTTGGTTTTTACAGTTGCAAATTCTAGAAGTCCAATCCATCAAGTAATCTGTAGTTGTTGCGCATGTTGTTGCGCTCTTTTAAGAGGTATGACGCGATTTGAAGACAAAAACGAAAATTGTACAGCTAAATCGAACTACATCGCAAAAGTTAATCGGAATTTGTGCACAGGTTGTGCTCTGTGTGTTAAAAGATGCCCATTTAAAGCTATTACTATAAAGAAAGAGAAAGCTAAAGTAAATCCTAACAAATGCTATGGTTGTGGAGTTTGTTCAGTAACATGCGTCCCAGAAGCCATTAAATTATGCAGGAAAGAGAGGTCTCAAATTTACAACAATACAATTGAGTTATTTGAAAAAATCTATCAAGAAAATAGGAGCAAAGATTAAACAGTCATGACAACACTAATTTAAAATCTGTTATGTATAGGAGAAAAACATTATCGCCATTCAGTTCCGCATTGTCCACATCTATACATTTTACCGTATATTCTCGGATAGGTATAGATTATTTTGGATTTATCATCAAATTCACGAATTTGAGCCTTATTAGTATTTCCACAATTGGGACATATTTTTTTACGCGTAACTGATTCTTCTTTTTGCATTTCATCTTTTAAACTTAAATCTTCTGGTTCTGAAATTCTATTAATATCAAAGTTATCACTTGCCGGAACATATTCTCTTTCTGATCTTGGTGGTTCCTCAATTGTACTCACATCAGTAAGAGTTTGTTCTTTTTCTACTTCTACTTTTTCTTCCAAGACTTCTTTTTTCGGTATAAGTTTCTCTTGTATCTTAGGTATTTCTCTATTCTGAGTTTCCATAATGTTTATAGTGTTAGCTAATAATATTGCATCTTTTTGTTTAAGTTCTTCGTTTTCTTTCTGTAAAATATGAAGTTCATTTTCTAATTTTGACACTTTCGCTTCAAATTTTGTCAATTGAAACCGTTCAGCCTTTACATTATCTAATTTCGTCATTAAAGTTTGATTCTCATTTTTTAATTCGTTATTAATTCGCTCTAAATTCTGCATAGTCTTCTCTAAATTATCAACTGATAACTCTTTACTCTTTAAAGTCAAATTATTATTTTCTAGCAGTTTATTTGCTTCCTCTAAGTCCTTCAACTGTTTTTTTAATCTACTCATAGTATATTCTAATTGTTCAACGTTCGAGGTTTCAGTTTTTAAGATTTTAGTGCTATCTCTAAGGTTTTCATTTTCCGTTTCAATTTCTAAGATTTTTTCTTTGAGTTTTTTATTTGTATTCTCCAATCTTCCGTAATCTTCAATTAGATTATTTAATGAATTCTGAGTTTTCATGATAACTTGATCCTTAATAGAATCGTTTAGGCTTTCTTTAAGATTACTTACTTCAGTATCTAAATCTATAATTTGCTTTTGTAGATTTTCTTTCTCGCGATTTCTTTGAGTTAATTCCTGATTTTGAGATTTGATTAAATTTTTTAGTACGTTAATTTCTTCAGATTCAATAGTCTCTACGACTGGTTTCGCAAATTCAAGCTTGGAAGAAGTTTGCTCCTCCTTCAGCTTAGTTTCTAATTTTGCGACCTTGAGCTCTAAATTTTCGACAGTTTTTTCTAATTGAGCCCTATTTTTATCTTCTTCCTCAGCTTTATCTATCAAATTCTTTAAATTTTCACTCATATTAAATAAACGCTCCTTATTTTTTCAATAACTGACTACACTAAAAATATAATAAATCTCTGGTTAAAAAAATTTATAAAAACTAATTTTAAATTGATGAACTTCGTTAATAATTTTGTGTTTATTTCTAAAATACAAAATTATAAGTCTGTAATCATACTCTAATTTAGATAAGTCTAGGAAGAACCTAAAAAATGGTAGGGTCAAACAAATACTTTTATAAAGTCTGTATTGTCGGAGATTCTGAAGTAGGAAAAACTACGCTTGTTAATCAATATTTAAAAAGAAGATTTGTAGCAGATGCCCAGAGAACAATTGGTTCTAATTTTTTCGTGCAATATGTTAAAATTCCCGAGGATAAAAACATGTTAACCTTACAGATTTGGGACTTAGCAGGCCAACCTCGTTTCAAATGGGTTCGATATGCGTTTTATAAAGGCGCGAGAGGAATCGTGTATGCGTTCGATTTAACGAGAAGAAAAACCCTTGATAGTTTAACAAACTGGAAGGAAGAAGTAGAAAGTAAAATCGGCGTTGTGCCAAATATTTTCGTAGGAAATAAGCTTGATCTCTTAAATGACGATAATAATTTTATTAAATCTGTGGAAATTAATCATTTCAAGGAGTTCTTATCCGCTAATGCATACATTGAAACCAGTGCGAAGCTTGGCACTAATGTGAAAGATGTATTTGATGAATTGGCTTTGCAAATGTATAAGAAAACTGATTTTTAATGAATTGAAAATTTATCAGAATCAAAGTGGTAGTTAGTCACGAAAAAATATGGATACAAAAGATAAATATACTCTGGTCAGGAAGGTCCTTTTAGATTGGTATAAAGAAAATAATCGAGACTTTCCTTGGAGAACATCAAAATCTCCGTACCAAATTTTAATTACTGAGATATTGCTACAAAAGACAATTGCCCTAAATGTTTCTAATATTTATAGTGATTTTTTTTCAAAATATAATGACTTCGCCAAGATTTACAACGCAAACATTATTAACTTGCAATCTGATATTAAAGGATTAGGTTTATCTAACAAGCGAGCTCAAATTTTAAAAGACTTAAGTAGGCTGGTCGTAGAAGATTACAACGGAAAAATACCTCAAGATACTGAAATATTGAAAAATGTTAATGGAATAGCTGATTATGTGAGTAACACTTTTGCATGTTTTGGTTTAAATCGTAGAACTTTTTTCTTTGATGTTAACATAAAAAGATTCATTCAAAGGGTTTTTCTACCTAAAGATAAGAGTGTTAAAATTGAAAATATCTATACCGAATTAGATAATTTATTACCGAAAACAGATTTCAAATATATATATTGGGCGATTCTTGATTTTGGATATAAAATCTGCTCAAAAAATAAACCTAAATGCGAACTTTGTCCTATTTCTGACAAATGTCTATATATTTTAAATCCATCATAATTACATTAGATTTTTTCAAATAATAAAAAAAAAGAAGTATTTTGTTATTATTAATTTATTCGGGCATCTTCATGCCTAACATCTCTAAGGCTTCAATTACTTTAAATCGAACTTCTATTTTGTACCTAAATCCTGAAACTTCATGATAAGCAAGCATTTGTTTTTGTTGTAATGCTAAACATTCTTCTAGTTTTCCATCCTTCACATCATGAATGCTAATTACATTCATTCCTTCCTCAGTTGCCTTTACAGCGTTAGGTATAATTTCCTTAGCTAACGGTCTCATTGCAGCTCGATCCTCTTTTATTAGCTTTAAGTAGGCTTTTGAGACATTTTCTGCTTGATCTGGGGGGAAAATACTATAAGTAAATAAATATGGCATAATTATCTCCTTTCTGTTTAATATAACTATTAATTTGGTTATTCAAGGTTTTAGTTAAATTGGATTATCATACCTTGAATTTTGTTATTTTTAAATTTTATCTTTATTGTCAAATTTTTTGGAACGACGCTAAAAATTAATTTTAAATATATGCACTTCATCTTATTTATGACATGGTTTGACTATTTTGTAAAACCTGAAAGAGGAGCCGTTCAGAATATTATAAAGAAGGAAAATAAAATAACAAAATAATAAGTAAAAAGGCATCTATGAGCAGTTATGTTAGTTGACTTTAGGGAAGTATATTTACCAGCTATGATTTTTTCGATTATCTTAGATTATCAATTAGCAATATACTTCTTATATTTATATAGCAAACACCGAAAAGATAAAATCGGGTTAAACAAATTCTTACTCGCTTTTTCCAATCTTTTTGGAATTGGAGCTACATCATATCTTTTTTTAGTTATCGGCTCATTTTATATCCACGATAGTTTTTTGACTGAATTATTTATTAGAATTGGAGTATCTATATTACAGGGAGCTATATTAGCAGCCCTATTGAACTTATTGTCTAAACCCTTTCTCACTCTTATAAATTCGAGAGTGGTTAAAATAGTTAGTGTGCTTTCGGGGATTAGTATTATCTATCTTTTATTTTTTTATGTAAAATTAATTGGTTTATTTCCTAGTATATTAATGGGATTATTTGGAGGGGGTTATTTCTTATATTTTCAAATAAAAATAGTTAGACTTACTTCAGGGACGGTACATTCACGTTTATTAATGACTCTAATAGGAGAAGTCATATTTTTAATTGGTCTATTCCTTGGTTCAGGCTTGCCTAATGTACCTGTGTTATTTGATTTAAGGGATGTCTTTTATTTTATCGGAAGTTATGTGGTAAATTTAGGTTTAATGCTAATTTTCTATGGAACTTTTAAATTTACGGGCGTTCTTGAATTTAATTGGAAAAATAGTCTTTTAAAGCTATACATTGTTGATACTTTGAATTTGGTTGAGTTATATTCGTACAATTTTAGCATGACAAGAAATCTCGCTGAAGTACCAGAGTCTCGATCCATTAATGAAGACAATAATCCAATCAATTCAATAGGCGTTGTAGGAATTAGCGATGTGTTTGATGAAATAACAAAAACTTATGAAAATAAAATTAAAACGATTAAATACGGTAATTTTAGCATTCTCCTTGAGTATGAAGAAGACCCCCAATCTCGATTTTTGTTTGTATTATTTGCCGATAAAAATATGAAAAGCCTAGAATTATTTTTGAAAAAGGTTAAAAATCAATTTCTAAAAACCTATCATAGTTTGTTATTTAATTTAGATATCGTCGATAGGTTTAGAGAAACGATATTCTCGGGCTTTGATGTAATATTACAAAACATTTTAGATTAAAATTAACAATTAAAATTGAAAATAAGAAGAGTACAATAATATTGCTTGGACAAAATATGTATCCATTAACTGGAACATTAAGAGAACCACTATTAATAATAGAATGGGTCATGGTATTTCTATTTTTAGAATTAGCTTTTTTGTTATATATGAGAGTGAAATCTAAGGAGAATATATTGAGTAATTTCATTGAAAAAGCATCTATTCTATTTCTTCTTGCCTATTCATCCATGTGGGTTTTTTATATATTTGGTGATTTTTACGCGCAGTCACAAATTTCGCGTTTGATCATTTTTAATATTGGATCTCTCTTGAGAATGATTCTAGGGTTAACCTTTATTTATCAAATCGAAAAATTTCATGTAATTTTTAGAAAGTACCTGTTCTCTAAAATTTTCTTGATATTTACTTTTCTTTCTGTTTTTTTGTTCTTTACCGCAATTGAGCTCACTCAAAATGCTTCAATAGTATTATTTTGGATACCTATATTTACAATATTTTTTATCTATATTGTAAATCTGTTAAAGAAAACTAGTGAAGAGCAGCAAATACCTAATTTTAAGGTAAAAATATACTTTTCTATACTAGGGGGGGTGATTATTGGCATAGGGTTTGGAGCTACATCAGATCCAATCGTAAGTATGTTTGGATTGATTCTTCGTTTAGTCGGGGATATTCTTCAAATAATAGGTATTCTCATTCTTGCATTCTCTTTTATAAATTTACCATCGTTATCTGAACAAGATTGGAAAGATAAAATCGATAAATTATTCCTAATGAGAGCTTCTGGAATCTGTATCTATTATAAGTTTTTTAAGGATCCAATCAAAAATCGCGAAGAACAAAATATTTCTGGTGCTATTAACACTATTAAAATGATTTTACAGGAAATATCTCATGATGACGGGGAAATGGTAATAGAAAAAGAAGGAAAAGTGCTAATAACACACCAAGGTAAATATATTACGGGGGTAATCATAGCGGATCAAAACCTAAATTCCCTTAATTTCTTGCTTAAGCTCCTTATTGAGAAAGTAGAGTTCTTATATTCTAATATCATACGAGATTGGGACGGAGCTATGGAAATTTTTCTCCCAATTGAAAATATCACCAAGGAAATCTTTTTCTAAAATAGAATTCTCACTTTCGGTTTCTTGAGAGAACAAGATTAGGATTTAAAAATACATTTTGACACATTGGACAGGCATTATGTCTTGCTAACCAATCATACACACATGAATAATGATATTTACTACCACAGAAAGAGCATTTAATAATTCGAGTGCTTCTATACCGGATGTATTCATGACAAATAGTGCATTGAGTATTTTCCTGTGATGTTCTATCTTTGGTTTTTAATTTATGTCCGCAAAAACAACAATATTTTGTTTTAAAGTTATCTGATTTTAATATTTTTGAACCGCAATTAGGACAATAATTAAACACTCTTTCTGACATCTATATTTTCACAGTGATTATTTATTTACTTAATCAATTTTATGTGAATACAATTTATATCAATCTTAAATCTTTATGAGACCGATTTTTGGATGTAAGAAAATATTTGAGCAAAGTATTATTCTATTAGATAATTTAGAATTAATATCCTTTTCATCAAAAAATGCAAATCAAATTAAACCAGACGTCACAACCTTATCGAGCTTGGCCAATATTCTGGCTTGCGTTCGTAAGATTATTTTACGTATCTATTTTTGAAAGAGCGCTTTCAAATTATTTATATTTTGTTGTAGATATTACCGAAAGTACTCTAGGGTTTGTATCTTCTGCTGGAGCTATTGCTTATATTTTTGCCCCTATTCTTGGACAATATATCACTTCAAAGATTGGGATCCGTAAGGCCCTCTTATTTACTAGCATAATTTCGCCCCTTTTAACTGGCCTTCAAATTCTTTACTTTGAACCGTGGTTTCTAATTTTGTGTCGTGTATCAATAGGACTTGTCATGGGACTTTATTGGCCAAATTGTATGAATCTGTTAAGTAAATGGCAGAAAATGAGTAGTTCTGAAAAAACGAAAAGAAACTTTAGAAATTTTAATTTTTCTTGGAATTCTGGTTTTATATTTGGTCTTATGGTCGGCTACTTCTGGGCGTTTTTCTTGAACGATTACATTTCTATGATTATTTCTTGGGCTCTGTCGTTCTTACTAATCCCAATCAGTCTATTTATAAATAAAGATTTCCAAATCGATGTTCAAAAAGAGGAATTAGAAATCCATTTAGAACATCCCGTCTATGAAGAAGATTTTAAAATGCTTTCGAAAACAAATTCAAATACTTCTATGACATTATATCCTATCCTATTTTCATGGATTGGTATAATAATTTTATCGACAACAAAAGCAATATTCCTATTTACATACCCCGTTTTTTTAAAACTAATTACCTTAGAAACTCAATCAACTTATCTTGTCCAAGGTGGAATACAATTGGCTCAACTTATCGGTTTAACTTGGATTAATGTGATGCGCATTTATAAACGAAAGGTGTCAGTGTTTATCAGTGTTAGTATGCTCGTTGTAGTATCGTTTACAATTTTTTCTGTTGGAGATATATGGTATATTGCAATCATTTTTGCGATATCTGGTCTTTTTTTTGGTTTAATACACGGAACCTCTATGAAAATCATGCTAGATTATGGAGCTGCTAAAAATACCGCAAGATACTCTACCGCGAATGAAATTATTATAGGGATCGGTTTTGGAGTAACCCCCATCGTTGCGGGTTATGTTGCAGAAGTCAACCTGTACGCTATCTTTGTTTATTTAATAATAACGGGGATTGCTTTTCTAATTGTTTTAATTTTCATCTCCCGAAATATAAAAAGATCGGTAAGTGTGAATTAGTAAATATCGAATTATTCGTTTTTAGTCTTTTATATTAATTAATCTTTTATTTAAGCGTATTAAATATAAATTAAGTTTGAATTAATTGTAGGAAAATATTAATATGACATTATTTGATCAACTAAATAAGCACCAGTTAAAAGAACTTCTCGTTAAATGTTGGATGACCCACGATGGATCGTGGTTTTATAACTGTGTCAAAGAATTCGGTATTGAAACTGCGAATAAACTAAATAAAGCTGCGATTAAAACGCTTTCACCAATTGAGATGCAAAGAATTTTGAAAGCGCAAGGCCTGGATGATATTAAAATAGAATCGTTTGAACAGCTAAAAGATTTTATTGACAACGGCTTTTCTATATTAAAAGGGGATTTCATGAAATTTAACTACACTTTTCCTGAACATAATGTCTTGCATTGGGAAATGGGAAAATGTTTCGCCTACGAAGGAATGAAAAGGATTGGAGTGAAAGAAAAGTATGAATGCGGGCTTATATATCGCCTGTGTTGTTGGTTAGACGTTAAAGGTGTAAAATATAGGCTTGAACCAAAAATAAATGAGTGCTTGTTGCATTCTCAAGAAAATTGCGTCGGAAATTTAATATTTAATTTTTAACATATATGAGGATTATTAAAATGTATACTTGGTTTATTATATCCATTTTAGGTATGTGCGCTATGGTTCCACTTCATTTTTTATCTGTTGAACATTTAAAATTTCAGAAAAAATATGGGGTGGATAAAGGGAATAAAATAACCGGGATACTCGGGCTTGCTTCAGGATGGTGTTTTTTTATATTTTGGTTTGGAGTCTGGATATCCCCTCAACCTCGATTAATAATTCCATTTTTGCAAGATCCAAGCTTTTTTATCCCCGTTATTAACTTTTCAATTCCATTTTTTTATTTAATGATCTCTATTCCTTTTATTCTAATAGGCGCTTGGTTTGGAATTGGAAGCGTAAGACAAACCTCACTCAAAGTAGCAGAAACTCATAGGACAGAAAGGATCGTTTCTTCTAAAATTTATTCATTAATTAGACATCCACAATATTTTGGTGGAGTGTTGGCCCATATTGGAATTTCTATATTGTTATCGTCTTTATTTTCTTTAATTTTTACACCAATAGTAATTTTACTTAATCTTTTAGTCGCTTGGAAAGAAGAGATCGAGTTAACTAAGGAATTTGGGGAAGAATATAAGAAATATAAAGAGAATGTCCCATTTTTCTTTCCAAAATTAAAAAAACGAAAGTAAAAAAAATAAACAGCTATTTTTTCTGATTAATTAAATCCTTTACTCCAATTTCGGGATGGTGGTATCTTTGCGTTTTTATTGACTTTTCACCGAATTGAATGCATTTTTCAGGGCAATAGTTAATACAAGCTAAACATTGCTGACATTTATGGAGCCATTGAGGTATATCTTCTTCGAGTTTGATGTTATTTACCGGGCATACATTCACGCATATTCCACAACTAGTACAAGTTTCTTCTACATAGAATGATTTATCCATTGTAAATACATTATCTCGAAAATCCTCGTTGAATTTTTCACTCTTAAATCTCCGTTTCTCAAAAAAGTCTTTTCCTAGATTGTTTTCACGATTTTCTACGGTTTTTTGAATTGTGTCAACAATATTAAATGCTTCCTCAAAGTATTTTTTCTGACGTTCTTCCGAGTGAACTTCATAACCTATTATATAGTTATTAGGCATTAGTACATAAAATCCCGCACTTAACGCTTTTGATTTCGTATTTAAAATCGTTTCTATTTGCAGTAAAGGTGTATTGTTGATATCTCCTGCATAAGTTACGACAGCGAAGAAATAATTTGATTTAGAGAGTTCTATCTTGTTTAGGAAATCGTAAACGATTTTGGGTAACCCGGCATAATATAGAGGAAAAACAAATCCCACTTTTTCGGTCGACGAAGCAAGTTGATTCTTCTCCCAAACTTTAGCAATAGGTACAAGTTCACATTCATTTAACTTCTCTGAAAGACTTTTGGCAATACTCAACGAATTACCTGTTCCAGTAAAGTAGTAAATTGTTACATTCATATACTAATTAAGCTTGTTTAATTTTTAATTTATATGAATTAGAACAAGAAATTCGCTAATTCTAATAAATCTTTACTAATTTGATTTATTTAGATGTAGTTTTAACTAGAATTTTCACTTTTTAATTCTATTTATTATTTTATAAAAGGGTTTTTGATTAAGGAACTATAACCTTACACTTCCCCTAAAATTAGTATTTTCATGACCTTTAAAATTATAAAGTAAATTTATTTAATACATTTATAATAATTCCAATCTAAAAGCAAATCATTGATTTAATCATTATTCGTAAAACTGAGAGTTGGTGAATGTGGAAGTAACATTAGGATTTATAATGATATTTGCTATTGGTAGCTTAAGTTTAATAGGATTATTTATGATTTCCATTAGAGAAACAACTTTAGATAAGATCTTATTCATTCTAGTAGCATTTGCTACCGGTACTATTCTTGCGTCGGCATTATTTGACTTAATCCCGGAATCTCTTCACCACCTTGAAGAGTTAAATGCAGAAGGTGCCGCGATCTCTGAAAGTGTTTTATTTATCCTTATCATTGTTGGTTTTGTGGCATTTTTTATTATTGAGCGATTTATTTATTGGTTTCATGGGCATGCTCATGAAAAAGACGATAAGCTAGTTTGTTATGTTGGTGTGGATGAGGGGGGAGGAATGGCTATGGATAGGGTTGGAAATATTAAAAATTTTGCGCTTCTCAATTTAATTGGTGATGGTCTCCATAATTTTCTAGATGGGATCATCATAATGGTTGCATTTCTAAGTGGAACCAGAAATGGAGTAATAGTAACACTAGCTGTTTTATTTCACGAATTCCCTCAAGAAATAGGCGATTTTGGAATTCTGATATATGGTGGTTTTTCAAAAAAGAAAGCTCTTTTCTTTAACTTTTGTAGCGGAATGATTGCCTTACTTGGGGGTTTTATGGCATTTGTATTGTCAGATGTATTAGAAGTTTTTAACTTCTTTTTCTTAGCTTTCTCTGGTGGTGGGTTCCTCTATATAGCTAGTACTGAACTTATGCCCGAAATATTAAAGCAGGATGATTTAAAGAAATCAATAATTCAAGCGCTGATTTTTCTATGCGGACTAATCTTAATAATATCATTAGTATTACTGATACCGCACGATTAATCAAATAATATAAAAAAAAAAAATTAGTCTATATTTTTACTTCTTTTTAACAATATAAGGAAACTTATCAGAGTATTCAAAGAACTCTGGATAATTAAGTTTCCACCCTCGAGACTTAAGGATTTTTTTCCTGATTTTTTGTTTATGGAAAACTTTTCTGCTAATTCTGTTTCGAGGATATTTTTTCTTCTTTTTTCTTTGCCTTTGATATATTATTGACATGCTAATCCCTCATTTCGAATTAGCCACCTCGTCATTTAGGTTTTAATACTTTTCGTATTTGCTAAGATAATCTTATGTTATAAAAAAATAACTTAAGTTATCTAATACTAAAATTATATTCTATTTTCTATTTAAATCTTCTTCTCACTAAAGAGAATCGAAATAACTTAAATATCACTGGAGAAAATCCTGCCAATAAATAATTGGATGTAAAAAAGAGACTTTTTACTTTTTTGAGCCATTATTTAACATGTTCACTATTCTGTTTTAGCATTTTTCAATATTAATTTCAACAACTAAATTAGTTGAAAGAAGGTAAAAATCTTGAATATCAATTTTCCGAAGTAGCCTTCAAGGACTAAAAGTGCGTTATTGACGCGAACATTGAGAATAACCTATATTTCTGGAAGAAAAAGGATACAATAGAATCTGGTAATTATAAATTAACAGATTTAAGTCGAATTTCCTATAAAAATGTTTTATCTCTAACATTTTTTGTCAAACATTAAAATTTTGTTACCTTTATTTGAATAAATAAAGTAGATTATAAGATACAATAAGTAGAATTAAAATTTAAAAATATTTGATTTAATATATGAAATGAAATTTAGTATTCATCCGTGTAATTCATATCATCATCTTTTTCATCGTCTTTATATTCCTTGACTAACTCTTTTGTTAGCTTTTCTTCTGATTCGGGCTCTGGTTCTGTAGTTGGTTCGTATAGAGGTTCAGGCTCAGTTTCTGGGGTAGGCTGATATACTGGCTCGGGTTCAGGTTCTGGGGTAGGTTGATATACCGGCTCGGGTTCAGGTTCTGGGGTAGGTTGATATACTGGCTCGGGTTCAGGTTCTGGGGTAGGTTGATATACTGGTTCGGGCTCTGGTTCTGGGATAGGTTGATATACTGGCTCGGGTTCAGGTTCTGGGGTAGGTTTATATACTGGCTCGGGTTCAGGTTCTGGGGTAGGTTTATATACTGGCTCGGGT
>JABXKC010000129.1 GCA_013375495.1 Promethearchaeota archaeon | reverse complement strand
ACAAGGGCAAAATTATAGGTCAAACTGCTCGGTATTCTGTCAAAGAGGATGCGTAAAATATTTTTCATTGCTCTTTTCCCGATAGTCCAGGGATGATGGAGAGCGAAAGATAACGGTTTATAATTAAATTTATCCGATTTTATTGCTATTTCTTTACTTTCCTGATGGCTGGTCTGAAGATGGGCAGGAGCTAATCCATATTTTTGGTATTCCGACCGAAAAGAGGTGTAAAAATTATAGCTGCTTTTTTCACTAATTGCCCAATATCCCAATTCTTTTTTGACAAAAAAGAGATAGGGCAGCGCAAATATAAAAAAGCCTAAACTAAAAGTAAGGAATATTAAACTTCTTTTATTTTTAGTTTGGTTATTCTTCAAAAACAATTGAGGAAAGAATAGTATCCAGAATATCATCAAAATATAAATTAAAAATCCTTCTGGTCTGGTAAGATAGGAAAGACCAAAGATAAGACCAGCCAGTAAGAAAAGCCATATTTTCTTTTTTTTAAAAGCGATCAATCCTGTAAAAATTCCTGTGACTACTAAAAAGGCATAAGTGATTTCAGTTAATACCTGCTGAGAAGAAATCACCAGTCGGGGATGAAAAATCATCAGGATAAC
>JABXKC010000128.1 GCA_013375495.1 Promethearchaeota archaeon | reverse complement strand
CATATCATTAACAGTTTTAACGGGATATTCTACAAGATGCCCCCCTCTACTTTTTTTATATAGATTCCCTAATTTGGTTTTATAGATAGTGATTAACGAACCATCTCGATCCTTCCCCCATCTAATCTGAACATACCTTATTTTTTTACGTGGCCAGATTATTGGTAAATAGAAGTTTTCAATCACATACCTCGGACTTGCTTCAAGATAATCAAAAATTCCTAAAAGGCTTTTTCTTAAAATATATTTAGGTATCGTTCCACCGCATTGCTTATCAGTTCTTGGCCTCCTCCAAAGACGATTTCCGTAGTACCAATAATAAAGTCTTGGACTAAAAACGATTCTATCAATCTTTTTCCGGGCAAAGGTATTTAAAACTCTCTCCCGAAGAGTTTGTGGATTTGACATAAAAAAATTCACCATTTAAGAATGTGAATTTTTCATTTAATTAAAAAGATAAATTATTAAGATTTTAAAGCAAGACATTTAATAAAAATCAAATTATTTATGGTGTAAAGATGGGGCAAGAAAATTCAAATTTAAAAAAGCGAAGTAATAGCATATTTGAAGTTATAAAAAATACTCCGTATTATTTTGCATCATTGGGATTTATAAGCGGAATAGGATTA
>JABXKC010000127.1 GCA_013375495.1 Promethearchaeota archaeon | reverse complement strand
CTCCAGATGGAAGGCTATGGTTTGTCAAGGGATATCCTGTTTTTAATGATAACAACAAAATTAGTGGAGTAGTGGAAATTACTCGGGATATAACTGAAAGAAAATTAACTGAGCAAAAATTAAAAGAATCTGAAGTGAAATATCGAAACATTCTCGAAAATATGATGGAAGGATATTATGAAACTGACCTTATGGGAAATCTTGTTTATGCAAATGTTGAGTATTGTAAAATAATGGGATATTCAAAGGAAGAAGTAATAGGAAAGAATTATCACTTACTATACGATACAAAGTCATCCGAAGTTTTGTTCAATATGTTCAACCAAGTTTATAAAACAGGAATTCCCCGACCTCCGACAGGAGTAGCTAAAGTAATAACAAGAAAGAAGAAACTAATCTATTTTGAAGGATCAGTTGATTTATTATACGATTCTAAGGGAAATAAGGTTGGGTTTTATGGTCTTGTTCGTAATATTACGAAAAGGAAAATTGCCGAGCAAAAATTAAAAAAATCTGAAGAAAAATATCGTTCCTTGTTTGAGAATATGAACGCAGGATTTGCTCTTCATGAGGTCATTGTTGATGATAACAATAAACCAGCTGATTATAGATATATTGAAGTGAATCCTGCTTTTGAAAGATT
>JABXKC010000126.1 GCA_013375495.1 Promethearchaeota archaeon | reverse complement strand
GAATTTAAGTGAAATAAGTCCTAAACAAGGATTTAAATGGTTTATGGAATTTTCATGTGATAGTTATGAATGGGTTATGCATCAAAATGTATTAGATATGGTATTTTTTGTATCTGGTGGAGCAACAATGAGAAGACCATATATGTCATCAAGTAATTATATTTTGAAAATGTCAAATTATAAAAAAGGTGAATGGAGTGATATATGGGATGAAAAATATAAAACATTTTTGAAAAAAAATAAAAAAAAATTGTGTTATGCTCTCCTCCCGTGCATACGAATAATTTAACTCTTCTCTCAAAAAATATCATAATAAAAAATATAAAATTTATTATAATATTCTATTCATATACAATTACAAATATAAAACTATTTATCTATATTTTTTATAATTTTATTTTTAAAAGTTGAGAGAACGAGGTATATTTATTTTATAATTAAAAATTTTATTTTATTCCTTCTCTCAAATTTATTTAATAATTTATAAAAAATATTAAATAAATATTTAAATTTTAAATTAAGCAATTCTTTTTATAAATACTCGTGTAAAATCTATTTGAAAATAAGGGGAATTTGGTGTAAAAGCAGCTTTGGCTTCAATTTCAAAATATTCATTTAATGGATCTGTTATTTCAATATGAGCTG
>JABXKC010000125.1 GCA_013375495.1 Promethearchaeota archaeon | reverse complement strand
ATAAAGTTTTATTTACAGATGTTAATGCAACATTTGCTGAATTAGATTACTATTATCAATATTCAACTACTCAAGCATTAATTGAGAATAATTACTATACTATTACAATCACTAACACAACAGACAACGCAATAATTTTTAAAGATAAAATGTATTGTTCAGACCAAACACTTTCAGACTATGAAATTTCAAACGGTGTTTATATAGAACAAAGCACAGGAGACAATCAATTTATATATTATGGATAATCTACATTTAATACAATTAGGCCAATATGAAAGGCCAACAATCACAGAAGAACGTAACAAAGATTGGGTTTCTATAGGCGATAATAACGACTATTACCAAAGTTTGATTGATGCTTATATGGATAGCACAACAAACAATGCAGTAATTAATGGTGTTGTTAATCAAATATATGGTAAAGGATTAGATGCAACTGATTCAGCTGAAAAGCCAGACCAGTATGCACAAATGAAAAGTTTGGTAAAACCTCACGATTTAAGAAACGTTTGCCAAGATTTAAAATTATTAGGCGAAGCTGCTTTTCAAATAACTTACAATGGTAATAAGATATCAGCAATAACACACTTTCCAAGAGAAACGTTAAGAGCTGAAAAGATGAATGATAATGGTGAAGTAAAAAACTATTTTTATTCTGCTG
>JABXKC010000124.1 GCA_013375495.1 Promethearchaeota archaeon | reverse complement strand
CCATGTTCGGTCCAAGTTTCGAGGAAGTTTGTCGAAATAAAAGTCCCCGTTGTAAAATACTCCTTTACAGTCTCGTTTATCGTCCAATGTTTGAAATGTCACTTTACCTCCCAGTAAACAAGCTCCCCAATATTGTATCATTATGAGGTTCTTTTGTCAAATTCTTTTTTTCTTTCTGTTTTCTGATGACTGAGTTGATTCCACCATCTTTAAACTTACGAGTTTCTCTATACCTATCATTAATATAACCTATTGCGGTCTCTGTGTCAAATGCTTTTTGATAGTTTATAGCTTCTTTTATTAACTTATTTAAATCTATATTATTTAATGGTTCTCTTTCTTCTATATTTCTTATAATACAATATAAATTAATTATTAATATATTATTATTATTTAATTCTAATATACTATTATTATTTACTTGTTTTCTATAGATTAATTCAGATTGTGTTTTAGATCCACAAGATTTTATTTGTTTATAGAAAGGTTTTTGGTTGACAAATTGTCTGTAGGATGTTATAATACCTTGTATCATTTTATTTACATCGGAGAGGTGTGTTTGAGTATATCTTGTTTGAAATACATTGGCAACATTTATAATGCCATATTTTTGCAGATATGGCTTGATTGCTGGTGAGGCCAAGTCTGCAACTAATACCCATGGGGAGTTC
>JABXKC010000123.1 GCA_013375495.1 Promethearchaeota archaeon | reverse complement strand
CTGAAGCCCAGGATGTTGGAAAAATTATTGCCCATTCCTTCCAGACGGAACTGGATAAAGTTGCTGAAAACCAGCAGTATTCAGAAGCTCTTGGTATCCTTAAGGAAGCCGGAATGCTCGAAGAGTATGATATCAAAGATCCTGGCCTGGAAAAAGTTGCTGAGCTCGAAGGTGAAGGTTATCTTGAAAAGATCGCTGCCAACGAACCTCTGTCACGCACTGACATAGTCGGAGCCGCCGTAGAACTCGTTGAGTTCCAGAAAGAGGCGTCTCTGGTTGAAGAGCAGGCTCGTGAAGACGCTCGTGAGGCAGTCAGTAATCTTTTAGAGAAGCAGGCTGAAGAGGAAGAGGAAGAGGAAGAGGAAGAGGAAGAAGAAGAGAAAAAAAAGAGTAACGAGAAAGTTGCCTCTCTCCTTCAGGATGAAGAAGTTGTCAATGCTATGAAAGTGTTGAAAGCTAAAAATCTTCTTTAAAATAGGGGAACAATATGTTCCTAGAAGACACTGATATTGGTCGTCTGATCGCTGCGAATACAAGCACCGAGAAGACGGCCATGTCTAAAAAATCTGACTTTGGTCCAGAAGAATCTAAGAAGATTTCTGATGGGCTATCTAAAGTCGCAAATTTACCTTATAAAGAGGGTGCTTATGATTCCGTTTGTTCAATGATGAAGA
>JABXKC010000122.1 GCA_013375495.1 Promethearchaeota archaeon | reverse complement strand
CCTGGGAATCTGGACCAGTAAGTGTGTTTATACCGTTCAGGATCCTTGTATACGGTCATGAGCATTCCAGGCCACGGTTTCTTTATTATAATGTAGCCTCTTACTCCGGGAGGTACGGGTTTTCCATGGTCGTCTACTACTTCGACGTCTATGCCTGGCAGCGGGTATGTTGCTGAGCCTGGTTTCAGTGGAACTAATCCTATGCCTGGTGCCGGTGAGATCATTATGCCTCCGGTTTCTGTTTGCCACCAAGTGTCTACTATGGGGCATCGTTCTCCGCCTACGTTTTTGAAGTACCACATCCAAGCTTCTGGGTTTATTGGTTCTCCAACGGTTCCTAGGATTGTTAGGCTGCTTAGGTCATGTTTTTTGATCCATTTTTCTCCGAGGCTCATGAACATTCTGATTGCTGTGGGCGAGGTGTAAAGGGTTGTTACTTTGTATTCTTCAATTATCTTCCACCAGCGGTCGGGCTGCGGATAGTCGGGGGCTCCCTCATATACGACTATTGAGGCTCCGTTTATCAAGGGTGCATAGACGATGAAGCTGTGTCCGGTTACCCATCCTACGTCGGCGGTGCACCAGTATACGCTGTCTTCCTGTATGTCAAAAACTGATTTGTAGATGGAGTTTATGTAGACCAGATAGCCTCCTGTGCTGTGAACTATACCCTTC
>JABXKC010000121.1 GCA_013375495.1 Promethearchaeota archaeon | reverse complement strand
AACGGGATCGCCTTCGGCTTTGTGCCAGCGCAGCACGCGGCCTTCCGTAATATCCTGACCGCCCTGGGGCATGATAATTTTTTCAGCCATGTTTGCTCCTTAATTGATAATTCAACTTTACTTTTAATAAATTTGCAGGCCGTTTAATTTGCTTCAGGTTTCGGTGGCCTGGCTGATGTTGAAAAGAAAACCGCAGAATATCGAATATCGAATGTCGAAGTGTGGGATCGCTTCGCTCAGTCTTTTTTACAATAGACAGTATACATTACTTCGATATTCGCTTTTTCAGATCTTCTTTTTCGATTAAACCGGCCGGCTTTTCAAGCCCGCGGCAGTGCTGAACCCCGAACCCTGAACCTTTGAACCCTGAACCTTTGAACCTTATTTATCTTGATAATCTGCGTTCACCCCGTTAGATAGAATGTTAGAAATCGTTTAATTTGATAAAAGCCCTAAGCAAATCATCTAACGGGGTTTATCTGCGTCCAAAAAGGAAATTCCTATGCATTCAAGTTACTGGTTTAGGTATGCTTTCTCCTTTGGCTATAAAAGGGGAAGGAGCCCATTCTATCTGAAAGAATAAATTTTTTAATCAATTTCCCAGAAAATGAAGTTTTTCAATACCTTGAAAAATAATATATTTTAGACTATAGTCAAATGGCCATGCAAGGTAGTCGCTTGTTT
>JABXKC010000120.1 GCA_013375495.1 Promethearchaeota archaeon | reverse complement strand
TATCCACATCTTAATTATGATTCTAAATTCATTTCTAATCTTTTTAAGCCTAAGGTTCTTAATTATGATTGTTCTTTCTTTTTTCATATCACTAAATAAAATAAAGATTTGAATATATTTATACCTATATGCCCCAAGTATTTCTTAAGAAATCGATATCCTCTAAATGAACATAATAATGCAATCTCTTTTGATTTTCAATCATCCATTGATACGAGGCAATCTGTATTTTTCCCATGTCGATCCAATCAGGTGCGTTTGTAGGATAAAAGTGGTTAAGCCAATTGGGAAATAACTGAAAAGGACATTGAAAGCGTATTTACTCGTTTAGGAGGGGGAAGTATGTATAAACTCCCATCCTTCCACCACTCTAACACCGTTCTACCGTCTGATATTTTATACATACTTCCCCCTCCTAAACGAGTAAATACGCTTTCAATGTCCTTTTCAGTTATTTCCCAATTGGCTGAACCCTTCTTATATCTATCGATCCCTAGCTCAATTAATAAACCCATCCCCTCTAATAGTATATCTGTATCTTGAGTGGTAATATGGAGAGAGCCATAAACTCCATGATAGCGGTTAGTTGTTATCATCAAGTCCTTAATATAAATCGACCAAGAACGCTGAGAGTCTTTATGGTGAATCGCGTATGTTCCAGTTCCCGTGTTTTTATCAAAATGC
>JABXKC010000011.1 GCA_013375495.1 Promethearchaeota archaeon | reverse complement strand
ATTTTATAATAACAGACATGAGATACCGGTCAGAGACGGTAGACTTAAGTGATGCATTTGGAAGTGATTTTATTACGATTAGAATTAATAGATTTGACGATGTGGATACAAATGATCCCAGTGAAAGGGATTTAGACAATCATAAATTTAATTAATAATTTAATTAGTGGTGTTCAAACAAACTATCAATACATATGTAAAGTATGTTATAGCCATTTTCCATGCACTGTGGAAGTGGTACCCGATAAAAAAGAAATTCATGTTGTAAATTTTCTAGGAGAAAGAGCTCCCCGAGTCACCAAATATTTAGATAATGTAGAAGTTAAAATCGATGGCGAAGATGTTATCTTAATCGGCCCTGATAAAGAAACATTAGGACAAACAGCCGCAAATCTAAAAAAAGCTTGTAGAATTAGAAAAAAGGACCCAAGAGTTTTTCAAGACGGCGTTTACCTCTATAAAATTCAGGATGGAGAAGAAATTACCTGGGAAATAAAATAAATTAAGGTTATAATAATGGACCAAAAAAGATTAATAAAACTTCGGAAAAAAATCAAAAAAAAACGGCCCTCTTTTAGACGTGTTGAATCTTGGAGATATAAAAGAGTAAAGGATTCGTGGAGAAAGGCAAGAGGGATTGATTCACAAACTAGAAAGAAGACCAAAACCGGAGTTAAATCTCCTTCAGTGGGATATAGAGGCCCTAAAGAAGTGAGAGGGTTACATCCTTCGGGATATGAAGAAGTAAGAGTTCATACTAGAAATGATTTTAAAGGTCTAAATAATAAAAAACATGCAATCAAAATTTCAACAAAATTAGGTATTAAAAAAAGAATTGGTGTTATTGATTACGCTCAAAGTAGAGGATTTAAAGTTCTAAATTTAGGAATCTCTCAGAAAGAACTGGATAGTTTGGAAGCACAATTAGAATCTTCTATAGAAGATTTAGAAGATGAAGATCTACTTGAAGATGAGGACTAAAAAAATCGTTAATAATTAAGATATAACGTGATAAAAGATGAGTTTAAAAGCCCAAAAAAGAATGGCAGCGGAAATATTAAAATGTGGGGAAAATCGTGTCTATTTTGATCCCTATCTTATTGATGAGATCAAAATGGCGATTACTCGAGAAGATATCCGCAATTTAGTAAAAGAAGGCATAATAATAAAAAAATATAAAAAAGGTAACTCAAAATATAGAAAAAATTTGCGACATGAACGCAAGAAGAAAGGCAGAGCAAGAGGTTTAGGAAAAAGAAAGGGAACTAAACATGCTCGGTTACCTAAAAAAAAAATATGGATGAATCGAATTCGCCCGCAAAGACGAGAACTTAAAAAGTTAAGGGATCGGAAATTAATTACTACAGCGACTTATAGGAAGCTATACAAAAACGCAAAAGGCGGGATGTTTAATAGCGTTGCTCAAATGAATCGACACATTAAAGAAAAGGAATTAGTAAGGAGAGGTAGATAGAAAGTGGCAAAAGGACCAAGATATCGAAGACCTTTCAGAAGGAGAGCTGAAGGTAAAACGAACTATCATAAGAGAATGAAATTATTAAAATCAAAAAAATTAAGAGCTGTAATTAGGGCTTCAAACAATCATATGATTGTACAAATTATTCAATCTAAAATTGGTGGCGATGAAGTTATCGTCTCTGCTCATTCCAAGGAACTAGTTTCTAAATTCGGGTGGAGTGCTAACACAGGAAATATTCCTGCCGCATATTTAACCGGATTTTTGGCAGGTGTAAGGGCTAAAAAACAGAATGTGCAAGATGCCATCCTTGATTTAGGTATTTTTTATCATAGAAACCGAGTGCTCGCGGCTTTTAAAGGCATTGTGCAGTCAGGAATTGAGATCCCTCACAACGAAGTTTTCTTTCCAAGCAATATAGAGGAAACAATAAAAGGTTCTCATATAGAGCAATATGCAGGACTTCTAAAAAGTGAGAATCCAGAGAAATATGAACAAGTTTTCTCAGGTTACCTAAAAAAAAATAATATTAATCCGCAAAAAATTAGTCAAATGGTTACTAATACATTCAAAAAAATTGAAAGTAGCATATAAAAGTGAATTAAAATGAGTCGACAAAGAAATCAAAGAAATCCTGATGAAGGCTGGATTCCTTCCACGCGATTAGGTGAATTAGTTCAACAAGGATTAATCACTTTGGACAAAATATTTGCTAATAATCTGGTAGTCAAAGAAAAAGAAATCATTAATGTTCTCCTTCCACAGCTTCAAGAAAGCGTCGTTACAATTAACATGGTACAACAAATGACTGCTAGCGGTCAACGATCTAGATTTAAAGCAGTCGTTATCGTTGGAGCTGATGGCTTTATTGGTGTTGGGTCCGCTAAATCACGAGAAGTAGGACCTGCAATAAGAAAAGCAATTGACAAAGCGAAGCTTTCTGTGGTTCCTGTTCTCAGAGGGTGTGGTAGTAAAGAATGTGGTTGCGGCCATACTCACAGCGTACCATTTAAAGTAGATGGAAAATGTGGTTCTGTCAAAATACGCTTGATTCCTGCTCCACAAGGAGTTGGATTAGCGTGTGCTGATAAAGTAAAACAAGTATTGAAATTAGCGGGGATTGAAGATGTATGGAGCAAAACCTTCGGTGACACCAGAACAAGCGAGAACCTTGTAAAGGCTACTTTCAATGCTCTTAAAAATGCTCACAAATTTAATTTCAACTTATAAACGATGAGTGGTGTGTATGATGGCTGAAAATAATGTAATTGTAAGAAAAAAACCCAAAATGAAAGTATCCAAACCCCCTGCGCTATACTTTGCAGTTCGTATAAGGGGTGCTCCGGGGATGAAACGAACAATTTTAGACACGTTAAAAATGTTAAGAATGCATAAAGTTAATCATGGAGTCCTTATATGGGGGGACATAAGCTATTTGGGTATGCTTCAAAAATGTAAAGATTACATAGCTTATGGGGAAATAGATGAGAAGGTTCTGTTAAGATTATTAAGAGCGAGAGGAAAAATCGAGGGTAACAAACCACTCACAGATGAACATATCAAGAATCTAACTAAATACAAGAACTTAAAAGAGTTTTCCAAAGCTTTGTTATCCGGAGAAATTCGATATAGAACTCAAGATGTATACAAGATAAAACCAGTTTTTCGGTTACATCCCCCAAGAAAAGGACACCGCGGAACTATTAAAAAACATTACAATGAAGGCGGAACTCTGGGCTATGTAGATCAATTTATTAACGAATTAATTCATAAAATGATATAAATAAAATGGTGATATGATATTACGCGAAAATTTCCTAAAAGAATTCGAAAAATGAGAGGAACTCGTACGCAAGGGTACGGAAGAGTAGGTCAACACCGAAAAGCGGGTCAAAGAGCTGGAAAAGGAAAAACAACTCAATGGAAGAAAAGTAAAAAATCTTATTATCTCAAACAAAAAGAACTTGGATTCCCAGATCCAGATTGGGATTTCGGAAAACGAGGTTTTAAACGACCCCAAGACATTAATCGAATCTACCATGTAAACGCTCTAAACATAAAAGATTTAGATTCAAAGATTGAAGATCTCACGCTAAAAAATGTAGCTACTAAGACGGGAAATACTTACACTATCAATTTAAAAGACATTAACATCCAAAAAATTTTAGGTCGTGGAGTAATTCACAAAAAAATTAATTTAACAGTTGATAAAGCCTCCAAACGAGCTATTGAGAAAATTGAGTCTGCCGGTGGTAAAGTTACACTTCTTTCGGAAGCAAACTAATCAAATTTTATTAATTTTTTAACTAACTTCTTAATTTAATAATCATTAGGGTTAATCTAGTAATTTAGTTATTAGCTGAATTAATCCAGGTAGTAGGAATACAAAAATTAAAATATTTCCTATTAAGTGGACGGTAGTAAATACAATCCCTAACAAATATGTAGCAATAAAGTAATCTATTGTAATCGAAACCGTAAAACCGCCAAATAATGTGCTCAAAATATCAAATATAAAAGTGATAACTGCTCCTAAAAATCCGAATAACAACATTATCCGAAATATGTATAAATCTTCATTTGGTTTAAAATACTCTTTATTATATAGGAAACTCTTAGTGAGTCCACCTAAAACTCCTGTCATGGAATAGTGAATTAATTGGTATATGAAAAGCGGGGGTGGAGAAGGTCCTAACGGATTAAAAAAAGTAAAAATAGACGCGCTTAGTAATCCAATTATAGCTCCTTCTTTTTTACTCATAATAAAACCCGATAGGAAGATCATCAAAGTAAAAACTTCGAGATTGGGAATATATGCCATCAAATATCCTAAAACAATAGCTAAAGCCGTAAACGTACCAATAAGCGAAATTCGAAAAGATTTCCGATCTAACCACGCTGAATTATTAATTTTTTCAGTTTCGATTTTCTCTGTGTCATTATCGGTTAAAATTTGAGACTTACTTAAATCTTTGGATGTTCCTGAATTGAAATTCATATTTTTATAATTTAAATTTATATTATTTTCAACTTTATTGGTTTAATATCAGAATTTTTCAAAATTTTTAAATATATAGGTTAATTTATCCTAGCACAAGTTTCCTAAAAAATTAAACAAAAAAAAAAGATTGATTTTATGAATAATAAAAAGATTTATCTTGGATTTCTTGCTGTGATATTAATTTTCTGCACATTTAAACTTTCAGCAACTTTTTCTCCTTTAACATCCGATAATGAGATTTAACTGTTGATTATTGTAGATAGTATACAAATATTTAGAAAAATGTGAATAAAATAAATGAAAACTACTAAAAAAGCATTATACTTTATTTCGCTTTTATTATTTATTCAATTACTCCATTCGGGATCTATCCCTTTTACAAGAGCTGAACAAACGATTTCGGAATCTTATTCCCCAAATCTCAATTTCAATAAGTCTTATGTATATGAAGTTGTACAATTCGGGGATTCAACTGGATGGTATAATTTTACATTTGGCCTTGAAGGTGAATGGAAGACTAATCCTGGAGGGCAAATACGAATTAATCTTACAGATTTTTATAATAAGGATATTAATGATTGGGGTAATGTCTTTAGTGATCCAATACCTTGGTATGACATTGAAATCTACGAGAATAATCTTGGTACTCTTAATAATAATTTTACTTTAAATAACAGATCTAATAGTGAAGTTGCGAGAGCTCTTACTCTCGGATATAACAATTTTCAACCGGGATTTTTAATACCAAATGAAAATTTTACATATATAAAAGAGTTAGCTTTAAACCAATCTGATCCCGGAGGATTCTATAGTATAGGAGATGTAAATATTGAAGAAAGTTACAATTTCTTTTATATTGGTTTTGAACAAATTGGCGGATTAGAACAAAAGTCTTATTTTATCTACGATAAATGGACAGGATTACTAGTTTGGGCGAAGAGTAGCGTCTTAGGTTACTTACTTGAGATTAAATCGCTAAATTTTACTCTTGAGGATAATTTTATTTATAATATCATCGAATTTAGTGGAGCTACAGGTTGGTATAATTTATCAGGAGGGTTTGAGGGAGATTGGAATACCAATTCTGGAGGACAGATTATTGCTAATTTAACGGGATATTATAATAAAGATCCAAATGATTGGGGGAATGTAATAGATGATCCTATTCCCTGGTTTGATATTGAAATAGTAGAAAATAAAACTGGTATTTTAACGTCGAACTTTACAATAGCTAATAGATCCAATAGTGAGTTAGGTTGGACTTTTACTCTAGGATACAACTACTTCCAGCCTGGTTTACTTATACAAATTATTGATAATTTGACAAGGGTGAAGAAATTAGCATTACAGGAGGCATCAGGATTCGCTAATGGTTTAGTTTCAATTGCAGAAACACCCTTAACAATTAAAATCGCATTTGAGCAAACAGATGGAGAACAAGATACAAATCTTATTTATGAAAAACGAACTGGGCTATTACTTTGGGTTTACACCTCAATAGGGGATTATTTACTTGAAATGACAATTGATGATTATACTCCATGGGAATCAACAGGAGAAGAAACTATTCCACCTCCGAACTTATTCTTAAGAATTCTTCCTTATATTGTTATAGCTTCGATAAGTATGCTTATAATTACTACATCTTTTACAACATCTAGGTTCAAGCCAGGATTCAAGAAGTTTAATAAATATATATTGATTTCAGTATTAGCTATAGCTAGCTTTACATCATTTTTCGTTTTTACCTCTAATATAGAAGTCGGTGAAGTAAATACCCCTTTAAGAGAAGTTAATGACATAACTCTAATAGTTGATTACGGAAATGGAACAATAGTGACATGGGCAAATTTTACGTTATCAGATTACAATACAACAGCATTTGATGCATTATCCGAATGGTGCGAGGTTGAAATCACAGATTATGGTGGGAGGGGAATTATTGTAGAAAGTATTAATGACCTTAAAAAAAACTGGCTTTATTCAGTTAATGATGAATCTCCAGGAGTATCAGCCAAGAAATATAATTTAAGAGATGGTGATATTGTCGAATGGACTGGCGGTTAAAATTATAAAACTACAGTATATCACCTTTTATTAAATTGTTGCGAAGTTAGTATTCTAAATTATGGGGAGTATGTATATGTGAACGGAATTAATGGTGTATGAACTGGTTGGATATATACAGTTAATAGCGGGGCTCCCCCAAATATACCTTCCGATTATTTTAATTTACTAGATAACGATACTGTTAAATGGAAGCGTGTTTAATAAACAAGATTTAGGAAATTTATATTTTTATAATGTACCTAACTCTTCATTAACAATTGAATAATGATAAAACTCAGTGAGTTCTTAATTCAGTCGTTTCAATTTTCTTAAGGACTGGCTCTATTTCCAGAAATGATTTACGAATTTTATGGAAATAATAGCCAAGCTTCATCTTTTTCTTGCAATTCGTAAATAGCATAAAGTTATTATCTTTATCGCCTACTAAAATAATCGTATAACCCTTCACGCCTTTTATTACGATTTCTCTTAATTCTCCTTGTCCTAAACCGCTACTGATTTTTTCTCCTAACGAAATTAATGTAGCAGGACTCGCACTATAAATGTCGGCAACAACATCCGCGGTTTCAGAGCTAGCGATTCTTAAACCCGTTTTTGAAACGATTGCGCTGCCCTCTAAATCTGTTGAGCTTTCTAATTGTTCTAAATTGCGCATTATTTTTCCCAATAATTCTCGATCGATTTTAATTCCTGGTGTGCGAATTTTTTCCATTTTTTCAACCTCAATTAATATTATAAATTAATTCAGCAAATTTAAATCTTTTTTAGATTTCAATGTGAAACTCCGTAATTCTTTTAACAAGACGGTGTCACCTTTTTTTACAGTTTGGCCTTTTGTTTCAATTCCTACAATTATTAATCCTTTTGTTCCAAATGTTCCAATAATTTTGGTAAATGGGGGCTCTAATATACGACCAATAAGTTTTTTAGCCCCTTCAAAACTTTGGGCTAAACCACTACAAACGATCCCTTGAGCGTGCTCAGGATTTTGAACGTATCCCTTCTTCATTTTAAACTTGTATAGCTTTGGAGGTTCCTTAGATATTTTGATCAACTCTGCTGCACCAAGTATCCTAAGAGTTGTTGGGGGAAGATCTAATCTACTTAAAAGCATTGTAGTTCTTTCTTTATTAATAAAGACCTTTTTATTTAACCATAAATAAGCATTATATGTGTTTAAATCACCCGAACTTTCTAGTTGAATTTTTTTTCCATTTTTTTCAAAGTACGGAAATAGATGTCCTGTAGAAGTAAACATTCCTATTGTAACATGCACTTGAGTTCCAAATTGAGTCTTAGGCTTGAACAATTTATTTTGTTTTACCTGAATATCAACTAGATCGCATATATCAAATGCTTTCTTATAATTTGTAGCGTAACAACCGCGGTAAACCTTTTTAATATCTAATCCTTTTATATTAATCCCAACTCTATCGCCTGCTTTAGCTTCGTTAACATTTTGATGGAAAATCTGAATTGTTTTGACTCTACCTGAAGTGTTAACAGGGATCACATCGAGATCCTGATTTAGATTTAACCTCCCTTTAAGTATTGTACCGGTAATTACCGCTCCTCTTCCCTTTATTGAAAAATGGTGATCAATTGGGATTATAACACTCCCTTCAAATTGTCTTTTAATATCTAACGATTTAACTTTCTCTAAAATCCCTCGTTTTAATTCTTCAAATCCAACTTGATCTTTTGCAGAAACCGAAAAAATAGGCACACTCGAGCCATACGATGTTGATCCAAAAAATTCTCTAATTTTTTTAACTTCTGCATCTAAATCTCCTTTAAATAAATCAATTTTGTTAAGTACTACTATAACATCGTCTATATTGAGCGATTCTATCATTATTATATGTTCTCCAGTTTGAATTTGAGGTCCTTTAGTTACATCAATTACTATTAGAGCACAATCAATAATCTCAACCGAAGAAGCACTAATTTTAATTAAATCTGCGTGACCAGGACCATCTACTAATGTGATCAAATATTCATCTAAAATAAAACTCGTAAAACCTAGGTCTATTGTAATTCCTCTTTCCTTGCTCTGAGGATGGGCATCAATTCCAGCAGTTGAAATAAACTCACTTAAAACAGCGACTACCGCCGTTTTACCGGAATCTATATGACCAAAAAGGCCAATATGGACGGGTGTTTTCTTTTCTATATCTAACATTGAAATTTAAAGAAAAAATGAATTAAATCTATGATGTGATTTAATAATTATTTAAAATTAATATTTTTTAATATAAAATATACGAAAATCAAAGATTTATAAAATAAATTAGAGAAATAAGTGTAATTATTGGACTCCAATAAAATTTAATTACAAATACAATATCATTTTATTATATCTTATTTTAAAACTAATTAAGAAGTGAGAAGAGGAATGGCTAAATATTGTGTGTATTGCGGCAATCCGTTGAAAAATGAAGATAAATTCTGTATAATCTGTGGGAAACCCGTTTTAGCAGGCGTTAAAAAGTCAGAAAAAACAGGAGTCGAGAAAGCCAGAGAAATTATTAAAGAAAAGAGAACACCCAAAGAAAGAATCATGGAAGAAAGCATTATAGAAAACGACTTCGAAGTTTTATCTGAAGTCCCCAAAAAAAAAGGCAAAAAGAAAAAAGAAAAAAAAGCATCGGAAGTTGTAGAAAAACCTCTCCCTTTTGAAGTTAAGGAACAAATGATATTAAATATAGAATATAACGATATTAAATTAAATAAACAAATCTTAGTAGATAAATTAAAAGAAATTCAAAAGGCTTTAAAAGATCCAAGATATGATGTTGACGAGGAATATAACAAATCTATTAACATAAAAGTTACCGCGATTAAAACATTAATAGCAGAACTAAAGCAAAAAGAAAGCGATTTAGAAGCAAAAATGGAAAAACCATTTATCGTTCAAAGAATCCAAGAAGATATTGATAAGAAGATCTATCAATTAAAGAATTTATCTCAACAACATAAACTACATAAAGTTGATAAAGACTCCTTTGAATCTTTAAGAGAAAAATATAAGCAAGAAAAAGAAGTTCTTGAAACAGAGAGAAAAAATTTGACCGTAGGCATGAAGTTGTGGATTAAAGAACTTAAAATGGAAAAAGCAGAGCTTCAGTCGGAAAAAAATCTAAATAAGGGAAGATTTTCAGCCAAAGAACTTTCAGAAGAAAACTTTGAGGCAAAAAATAAAGATTATGAGATAAAACTTAAAAAAATAGATCTTAAAATAAAGACTTTAGAAGATCTTACTAAATGAAGTAACCTAAATTTTTAATTTATATCAAATATTTTAATGTTTGATAAATATGAGGAAAAAACTAATTGGTTTTATACTATTAATTATTGCTATATCGTTACTTACAATTGGTCTCATAAATGGTGAATATCTTATATTTGATACTCTTTATAACCAGATGAATGTTATCCCTTAATATATAGTTATCTCAATCCCACCGTTTTCCTTTACCTATAGTAGTAGAATCTTCTAAAAAGCCTTTCTTCTGATATAATTTTTCTTGGGATTTTCTATATTTATTCGCATCTTTATAATGTATCTTACAAAGATATATTTTATGTTGCTTATTTTCAAAATATTTTAAATCCGCCTTCTCAACATAAGACTTCCAACCCTTTTCTGAGAGTGATCTAATGGCGATATCTCCACAACCTTTTATAGAACATCTTTTTCCCTTGTTTGTTGTGGAGCTGAGATCACTTTTCTCTCTAAGTTCTTTAGGGAGCTTCACTTATAACCACTTACTAAAAATTTTATTAGGATTGAATATTATAATCATAAAATATTTACCATCTTAAATTTTTTCCTAAAATATATGGATTCTTTTATTTTCGATGAAAGCTTTGTTAAGAGCAAACTTTATAATTGTGAGTCACCTTCGAGAATCTCTCTTAGAGACGATTTCTTTACTAGTTCCGCGGTACTATTTTCTATTATTCCCTATAAAGATAAACCCTATGATTTAATTTTAATTCACCGCTCGAATCAAGGAACAAGACATCGAGGGGAAATGTCTTTTCCAGGTGGAAAATTTGAAGAAGATAAAGATAAATCTTTAAACGATACTGCTCTAAGAGAAACCGAAGAGGAAATTGGAGTTTCAAAGGATTACATTAAAATCATTGGGTGTCTTGACGATTTTCCTACTATGACCAAGTATATTATTACTCCTTTTGTAGCAATTATTGATAAAAATCAAAAATTGATTAAACAAGAAAGCGAAGTTCAGAGAATATTAAAGATTCCTATTGATTTTTTCACATCTAAAACGCAATTTCGAGAACAAGCTATTGATGTTGATGGAAATAAATTTCCGGTGTTTTACTTTTATTATTTAGATCAAGAAAATGGTCAAAAATATACAGTATGGGGCGCGACCGCATATATGATTGTAACATTTATAGAAATGTTATACGGATTTACTTTTTCGGACTTAGGATTAAAGCGATTTAAGCTCGAAAAAATAAAAGATTTGAAAGAATATATCAAATATAGGAACAATATTACTAAAAAGTTTTAATTTCTTAATCAAACACATAAATACTTGATAAAAATGGACTTCATTTTCAACGAGCGATTAATTCAAAATAAATTGAAGGATTTTAATTCTCCTGATCGTCTTTCCATGTCGCATGAATATTTCGTTAATTCTGCTGTTGTCTTTTTAATTATACCCTATAAAGATAAACCTTATGATTTGGTTCTGATTCGAAGAACCAAAAGTAAAACCGATAAACATTCTGGCGAGATGTCATTTCCTGGTGGAAAATTCGATCTAAAGTTAGATAAATCTTATTTAGATACTGCCTTCAGAGAACTCGAAGAAGAACTTGGAATTCCTTTTAATGATGTTACTATTTTAGGTTGTATTGACGATCATCTTACACCTAAAGGTTTCATCATTACTGCATATGTAGCTTTTATTACATCAGATGTAAAATTGGTAAAACAGGAGAGCGAGGTAAACGAAATCGTAAAAATTCCTATAACATTTTTTGCGAATAAAGAGAATTTTAAAGAAAAGACCTACAAACTTAAAGAAGACCTAATTGGTGTTGGTAAATTTAACTACTTTTCTCCAGAAAATAAAAAATATGTTATTTTTGGAGCAACCTCTCATATAATCGTTAAATTCATTGATACAGTCTATAATCTTGGATTAATGACGCCAGGTTGTCGTCGAATTAATTGCGAAGATATTAAAGATAGAATTATTAAATAAGATTAATATTCCATAGGCAAATAGTTAAATAATAATCGAAAAATTCAATTAAAATAACGAATAAAATACATTAAAGAAATAAGTTTTATGGCCCCCGGCGGTCGGGGTGGTCCCAGACGCTGGGCTTCAAAAATTTTATATCTACTAAAAGTGAAGAAACCCAGTTATCCTGCGGAGGGATAGGGGTTCGATTTGGATGAAGAATTGCTTTTTCCAAGAAAATCCCCCTGGGGGCCGCCAATTTCAAATTTTAATATATGTTCGGTGATCATAGTGGTTGATTTTAGTAAGATTATTGATTACTTTAAAAGTACTCCAATTCCAGAAAATATGCTAAATAGAGGGCAATTAGTATTAAATAATTTCTTAAAACCTATCCAAAATTTATTTGAACAGAAAAATGTTCCTCAGAATGCTTGGAGTGACGATCAAATTAAGTTTTTGTTAAAAACCCTTTCTAATATGGATACTGATAAGGACGATAAAGCGTCTCGGGTAGGAGAGCGTGAAGCAAGAATAACTTCAAGTCTACACTTAGAAACTTCCGCTGGATTTTGCCATGGAATTGGACGGAGTGGTTTTTTAACAGCACCGCAACCCAAAGCTCCTGGAGGGTCGATAATGTATGAGCTCAGCAATTATTTAGCTCTAAACTTTCTTAAAAATTTTGGCTTACCAAATGCTAAAAAAGCAATTGTTGTCCCTCTATGTACGGGAATGTCCTTAGCATTATGTTTAGGTGCTCTTAAACCAGATTGGAATAACCCAAATTTAATTAATAAAAGAACTGTTATCGTTCCGCAAATTGATCACAATGCTCTAATCAAAGCCTTTGATTTGGTAGGTGTTAAAAGGAAAGTTGTAAAAGGCAAGATATACGGTGACGCTGTTCGAATCCCAATTGAAGACATAGAAGACCATTTAGACAATGATTGTTTTGCAATTATCTCTTTAACAAGTTTTTTCCCTCCTCGGGAACATGACGATATTAAAGAAATAAGCAAATTTGCAGAAAAACATGATTTGGTCCATATAGTTATTAACGCTTATGGTATCCAGAGTCCCGAATGGATGAAATTAATCCGAATTGGCATTGACGCTGGTAGAATAGACGTTATTATTCAATCAACGGATAAAAATGTTCTTACTCCTGTCGGCGGGGCTTTAATCGCGTCACCAAACGAAGATGTTATTACTAAAATTAGCCAAGCCTACGCTGGTCGTGCATCTGCAACACCAGTCGTAAATTTTCTTATATCAATGCTTTCTTTAGGAATTGAAGGATATCAAAAACTATTAGAAGAACAACAAAAAAATCGAAAACTTCTAGAAGATAAACTACAGGAAGTTGCTGAAAAAATTGGCGAGAAAATTTTTAATGTATTTAACCCTGTGGCTGTTGCTATGTCATTGAATAATTTAAAAAAAGAACAACTATTTGCGCTAGGGGGTGCATTGTACAACTTAAGAGTTACGGGTCCAAGGGTATACAACCCTGAGGAAAGTATTTTTGGAACATGTTGTGCTAATTATCCTACACCTTACATCGTTTTAAATGCAGCAATAGGGGTAAAATCCCAAGATATCATTTCAGCTGTTGAAAGATTCGAAAAGGCTTATTCTCAAGTAGTCTCAAAATGAATTTCTTTGCTGATCCTAAATATTTATTTTGGGCTAAATAAAAATAAATAAAAATTAATAGCACTATATAATAATAAATATCAAGGGTTTTAATATAATGGAGAATCTACTTTTAAAGCAATTTAATGAGTTAATAATTACACAATGGCCTTTTGTAGAAATTGAAGAAAGTTACGATAAATTAACTCCACGAGAGCTTTTTGAATTAGCGTATCATACATGTAATTCTGTAGCTATGCGAAGCATTTTAATTAAATTGTCTCCTACAGAATATAAGAGCGGATCCCAAGCGATTTTTTACTCAAATACCAAGAAGTTCATAAATATTGATGCTCTTGAGAATTCTTTGAGGATTAGAAAGTACTTCCCCGAAGGTAGCACGGGGGATAAATTAAATACCGAAATTCACCCTAAATTGAAGAAAAGAAAATCACTTTTTATAAAGAAGGACACAGTACTTAAAAACGATCTCCTTAAAATGATTTTAGTAGAACGAAAATTGGATGAATGTACAAATTTTGTGGTTTTGAAAGATATCAACCGTAAAGTTTATTTTGCGATTGGAGATGCCAGAGAAAGTGCTGCTGTTGTACCAATTTTTATGGAAGCAGAGGGAGCAAGTTTGGTTCAATTAGCATTAAATAAATGGATGAATACCGTACACACATTCTCTCAAGAAAAACCTTTCCCTGACAGTTCTATAGCAGGATTGCTCAAAAATCTAATGCAAATCAAAAAATGGGTTCTCAATTTAGTCTCTCTATATTTAGATAAATAATTTTTTAAATCTTTAGCTATTAATTGAATGACAAATAACACAATTGAAAATGAGTGGAAATATAACTTAAATGGGCCATCGGGGATTTGAACCCCGGCTCTCAGGCGTCTACTGTCACAATCAATTTTTTCTTTCTTTGTCTGATTGTGAGTCAATTATAAGACCTGCGCTTGTTGGCCAAGCTTGCTCTAAATGCCGTTAACCAGGCTGAGCTAATGGCCCATCTAATTATTTTAATTTTGCTAATATTATTAAGTCAAAAAGCACAAAAACATAAAAATTTTTTTATTGGTGTAATCTGTTATATTTATAATCAAAATCATAAAAAGGAACATTCATATTTTTAGTAAAAATCACATAGGTGTATGACATGGCAGAAATGTTAACAGATCTTCTGAATTCAATTTATGGGCGAATAGCTCAGCTTGGTCAAGCAATTCAAGGATTAAAAACCTCCTTAGACGGATTAAATCAAAATATCGAGCAGAAAATCTCTAATTTAAACGAAAAATTGAAAGAATTTTCTGTTGAGATAGATACGACAAAGGGTAAACATATTGAAGTGTTAAAAGAGATTGGAGAAAGTACAAAACAGGAATTATTGAAAGTTCAAGAAGGATTAGGATTAGACGCCTTAGCAGCACTTATTTCTCACTTAGAGGAATTCGAAAAATTATCGGGAGAAGTACTTAATCAAGATACCGTAAATCTACTTCTTTCTGAAGCTATTAGTTCAGTAAAAAGCATGAAAAATGTATCCCAAAATAAAGTATAATATAATTTTAGTGATAATATTTTAAAAAAGTGGTGAAAAATGGCCGAAAAATTATTAGATAATATGATAAATAAAATAAATCAAATTACATCCTCACTAGATGGTACAATCGCTCAAATTAATCAAATGAGCACTGCAATTCAAAACATGTCGCAAAAATTTTCTGAAGAAACGATTTCTGTTAATGAAAACATCCGACTTATCGTAGAAGTACTTAAGCAATTTAGAATGAAGTCTAGCGAAAATTTACAAACAATATCAGATGATTTTAATGCGAGTATAAAAGAATTATATGAAAAGAAATCAATTGAAAAAATTACAGAAGAAGAAAAGAAAGCTATTGAAATGATAAGACAAGCGGCTAAAGCAGTTTCAAATAACCTTTATTATGCTCAATTATTAAATATCATTCAGTCAATCAGAGAAGAAACGAATAGAATTATAAGCTGTAAAGAACCATAAAGAACTAATTTTTTTATGATTTAACTTTATTAATATTACTTATAAACAAGATAAGGAATTGAATAACAATTGCCACAAGGAAGTTTTGCGATATTAATCCCTCTAGATGCCGATTACAGAGTATTAGGTTACTATAATAAATCTAAATCTGATTTTGAAATCACTAACGATTTATTTCTAAGACTTAATTTGGATCATTCAAAGAATGAATATAACCTATTAAAATTAAAAGAATATCAAATTTTTTCTTATATTTATGAATTTAAAGGAAAGTTAGCGCGAAAAGCGTCTGGAATAATTATAGGATTATTATTAAATGAAAGTGATAAACCAGAAAAATATAGATCATCTCTAAAGGAGGGAGCAGAAGCAGTTGAAGTTTTAGGATTAACTATTATAAATATGCAACCAACGGAATTTGAACCCCTCTTAAGAGATATCTATTTAGAACATCTGGAACCATTAGTTGATATTCTTAAGCCAGATGTTTTGAAAGCTAACATAATCGCAATAACTAAATTCATGTTGAGTGGAGGGAAGCAAGAAAGAAAAATTGCTCAAGATTTATTAAAAAAAGTAGAAGAAGGAGAACACATAAAAATCTCAGGAATATATAATAATGCCGATGCCGCTTTGAAGGCGTTAGAATACGAAAAGGCGTCAAAATTATTTAAAAAAGCTGCCGAAATTGCTCAAGAATTATACATTCTCGACATCGCTGAATCCTTAAAAGAGAAATCTAATTTTTCCGGAGATGTTCCGGATATGTCGAAACAACGAGACAAGCATGTTCACGACGCAAGAAATTTTCTTAGAAACGAAAACTTTCATTCTGCGTATATTTCTTATAAAAAAGCTAGTGACCTTTCAAAGAAATTAGTTGATTTTAACAAAGAAGAAGAATATCGGTTGAAATCAAAAGCTCTTGAGGAATTCTATAAAGTTGATGAAAAATATAAAGAAAAGTAATACAGTACTTAATCATTTTTAAAAATGCTTTAAAAAAGTCTCTCTAAGATGGCTAACTTACATAAAAGGATTATTGGATTAATAACTGATTTTGGTTCTAAAGGACAACATTATATTTCTAGTATGAAGGGAGTAATTCTCAATATTAATCCCGAAGTTAATATTATTGATATTTCTCATCATATTACTCCTTTTTCAATCATTGAAGCATCATATATTATCAATACTACATACAAATATTATCCTAAAGGAACTGTTTTCATTATCGTAGTAGATCCTGGTGTGGGTAGTGCTCGAGAGATTTTAGTAGTAAAATCAGTAAATAATTACTATTTCATTGGACCAAACAACGGGATTTTTTTAGGTATATTCGAATCAAATGAAATTTCAGAATGTATAGAAATTAAGAACGAAGATTATTTTATTAAACCAATTTCTAAAACCTTTCAAGGTAGGGATATCATGGCCCCTATTGCGGCTAACATAACTAAAGACATCCCTCTTAGTAATTTTGGTGTAGTTTTCAACCCAAATAAATTAATTTCATATCCTATTGAATTAAAAAAGATTTCTGATAAAGAAATAAGCTGCACCATTCAATATATTGATGATTTTGGAAATATTATAACCAATATTAAAGCCAATTCTCTATCACTGAAAGATGGAGCAACTCTGAAGATTAAATTAAAACAGACGGAAATTAGTGGGAAGTTTGTTCAGTTTTTTGAAAAAGTTATAAAAAATTCAGTACTATTTTTAGTTGGTTCAAGTGGTTTCCTGGAGATTTCTAAAAATCAAGGAAATGCTGCAGTTGATTTTGGAGTAAGTGTAGGAGATAGTATTACAGTTTTACTGCCAGAGGTTAATAAGAAATGAGCGAAGAAATCGTAGCGTGCATTTTGGATAAAGATATTAGATTTTTACACTCTGGACAAATATCAAAGCATGTATTTCCTATGACCAGAAAGAAAGCGCATCAGAATGAAATTAGTCATCTTATAATTCGATTTTTCGTAGTTTCTTTTTCTCCCAATAATCAAGTTTTATACTTGATCCAAAAAAGAAGTAAGAGTAAGGAGAATTTTCCGGAATATTACACGGATTCTGCCTCGGGACATGTTCTATATAAAAAAAATCTAAAGCTAGGAGATATCGAGGAGGAAGCAAAAAGAGAACTTGAAGAAGAGTTTGGAATACCTCCGAAATTTATTGAAAAACTAGTATTTTACGATTTGATATCAGAAGAAGATAAGAAATCAACTGAAGTTGCCTATGTATTTTTAGGTTTAGTTAAACATAATGTACATTTAAATCCTAATCCAGATGAATTAGAGACGAAAGAAAGTCGCTTCTACGATCAATTTGAAATGCTGAATCTCTTAAAGAATGAAAGGCTAGTTGATCATTCAAAACAAATATGGAAAAAGTTGCTTGATACGGATTTACTAGCAAAATTTGGAGTGGATAATACAACAATTAAGAAACAGCCCTCAAAAAAAAATATAGCATTGTTTGTAGGAAGATTCCAACCGTTACATCACGGTCATATTTATATTCTCACTAAAATATTAAAACATTACAAAAAATTAAAAATTGGAATTGGAAGTTCTCAACTTTCTAAAATTAAAAGCGATCCATTTACCTATGAAGAAAGAGTAAATTTCATATCTTCTGCTTTAAATAAGAGAGGAATCAGCTCTAATAGATTTAAGATTTTCCCTATTCCTGACATATTTAACGCAAACAAATGGGTTGACCATGTTCTTTCTATAGTAGGAGAGTTTGACACAATTTTTTCTAACAGTGACTGGGTTCGACAATTATTTCATAATAAAGGAATAAATATTGGCGAAAAAATAGAAATTTTTAAGAAGAAATATAACGGGTCAAATGTTAGAAAATTAATTAGCAAGGAAAATAAGAATTGGAAAAATTTAGTCCCTAAGGAGATTGCAAATCTAATAGAAGAATATAATGGTATTGAGCTTATAAAAACACTATTTAATAAAGAAGATTTGTTTTGAATGGAGATAATTTATTAGAGATCGACGGTTCTTTTGGCGAAGGAGGCGGAGCTATCCTACGTCTGAGTGCGGCATATTCAGTTTTATTCAAACGCCCTATCAGAATAAGAAGTATTCGTGCTAATCGCCCAAAACCCGGATTAAGGTTACAACATCTCCTTGGGTTAAAAACTTTGTCTGAAGTATCGAAAAGCGCTTTAAACCCGTGTGGTGTGGGTTCTGAAGAGATATTTTTAACTCCAAATTCTACAAATGACGTAAAAAGTACGATACACCTAAATATAAGCACAGCGGCAAGTATTGGATTATTATTACAACCAATTCAAATAGCTAGCTTAGGCTTTAAAAAACCCGTAAAAATAGAGATTTTCATTAAAGGTGGAGGAACATTTGGAAAATGGGCACCCAGCATTAACTATCTTCAAGAGGTAACTTATAATTTATTTGAACGATCAGGATTAAAGATCGACATAGATATTCTGAAGCATGGTTTTTATCCAAAAGGGGGGGCGCAACTAAAATGTGTCATTCATCCATCAAAAGAAAATATAAAACCAATTAATTTAACTGAGTTAGGAAATGTAGATTTAATTCAAGGCGACATTATCATCACAAATCATTTAAGACGAAATAGAGATAATATTGGCTCAAGAATTAGAAAGTCCATTCAACAACAACTTAGGAGAAATTTAAAATGTGAAACTGATATTAAATATTCATGGGTAGATTCAATAAGTCCTGGTGTAGGAGTATCATTATGGGCTCAATCTGACACTGGGGCTATAATCTCAACAGGAACATTTTTAGGCGAAAAAAAACTTTCGTCAGAAAAATTAGGATATATCGTTGCTCAAGAGATGTTAAATTATCTACAAAATGAAATTCCCGTCGACAAGTATCTTAGTGATCAATTGATCCCTCTAATGGGTTATGTTAAAAAACCATCAAGTATAAAGGTATTCGAAATTACAAGTCACACGCGTACAAATTTAGAGTTAATTAAACTATTTACAAATAGAGAATACAAGACTGAAAAACACAAAAATTACCATCTAATTAATTTTCAATAGAATCTCTTTATTGAACTTTTAAATTTAGGATTTTTTATATGGAAATACATGAACTATTTTTCTATTCAAAATTAAAAGCTTACATTAAAGAAATTTTTAAATGATTATAATTATATGATAGATATAAATTACTCGTTTTAATAACTTAAAATGATTCACTTCGATTAAATTCTAATAATAATTCTTTTAAAATGATAAAAATTAAATAGTAGCGTTGCCTTTCCAACAATGGGAAACAACAGTCGATACATCCATACGCGGACTTGTTCTGACGGTTAATGTTTCCTACTTTTGATTCGTTCTAAGAATTCGAGTGTTTTAGCTATTCCTTTCCAGTTTTTCCCTTAAAAAGATTCGACTTCTCCCTCAGTTCCAAAACTTGGTGTATTCACCAAATTTAAAGACCTTTCTTCCTCAAAAAAAAAAAAACAAAAAAACAAAAAAAGAAAAAAATAAAGTTTAGTTTTATTGTTCACATTACTTTTATTTGTAAAAATATAAAAACTCATATATCCATGCTCCATCCTAAAAAAAATAAATCAAAAACCATCGAACAAAAAGCGATAATTTAAATAGGTAGAATTTATTAATAAGGTAGAGAGCTCACTCCAGAGCTTGAATGATCGTGTCTAAGGCACGCATATTTTCCTTTTTTTTTTTAATTTTTGGTTGTATCATTAAAAAAAAAATAAAGTTAGATTTGAATTAACTGATCATTGCGAGAAATTCTTCTTCTGAGATGATCTTGGAACCTTGAGCTTGAGCTTTTACATATTTACTCGTTTAGGAGGGGGAAGTATGTATACTATGTCGGATGGCAGGACAGTGTTGGAATGGTGGAAAGACGGTAGTTCGACTGGACTTAAATCGGATAGATCTTTTGGAAATCGATTAAATGCGTTTAATAATCGAATTGAATTTTTAGCCGACAATAAAGAAGATTACGAAGCATGGATTAACAAATTTTATCCTATCAATGGACCTGGCTGGATTGATTTTGGAAAAGTACAATTAAAATCGTATGAATGGATGATGGAAAATCTAAAACATTTGCATTATCACGTTCATTTAGAAGACGTTGATTTTTTAAGAAAAGTCGGGAGTATATAGATATATATACTTAAAAATCTTTTTTTTATTTACTAATATGAAGAAAGAAAGAGCAATCATAATAAAAAATCCTCGGCTTATAAGAATTAGGAACGAGCTTAGAATGTTGCTTAAGTTGTGGGTATCTGATGTTATGAATTCTCTTCTTCAAAAGGATCGTTTCGAGAATGGTCCCAAATTCCAGAAAGAGATTTCCAAATTAAGTTTGATGGATAAACTGTCAATTTGTACTTGTCTTCATTGTGGTAACAGCGATAAAGACATGATTTATCGGCCAGATATGAAACAGTGGCTTTGTATTGATTGCAACTCGGAATTAGTATATTTTGCGAAGCTGAGAATGGAGCTTCAGATGGATGCGAGCGTCCTAGACGAATTTTTCCAGAGGTTAAGCAGTGAAGAAGGTGTTGGTATAAGAAACATAAGACACTCAAACATAAGGTGCGGTGGACAGTCTTATCCTCTTTCAAAGGAGATTTTGAGTCGTATGGGTGTTGAACAAGGAGTTCAAGACCAATTTTTAAAATTATGCCAGCATTACGGAGGTCATTGCGATTGTGAGATCGTTTTGAACGCTGCTTCTGTGTTTTTAGGGGAGTGAACCTTATTAAACGATGATAATTATATTTTTAAATGATGACTATTATATGATTTAGAAGTGCTCACAAAAATTTTCATAAAATACTCATAAAGATTTAGAAGTGCAAAAAACCATGACTCGATGTCCTAGATGCGGGAATGACACAAAATCGGACAATTATGTTTGTAATTTTTGTGGTAAACGCCTAAGAGTTGAAAAGATAGAAAATTTTTCTATTTTTAAGCGTGTTGAAGAGGATTTCACTTCTCCCGCTCGATGGTACGTTTTAATCCTATGGTTATTTATTAAACCAAATAGAGCTTTATGGAATATTAACCATAAGAGGAAAAACGCTCCGGGGTATAGAATAATGTTATTTAATGCTCTTTTATATGGACTTATGGGTTTATCTTATTTTTCACATATTAATATTTTAAGCATACCACCCTTGAGCATCGATAGGTTCTATGTAAATTTAGCGGCCTTCATAGCTTTTTTCGCATTTGGTTTTATGTTTTATCTGATTTTTGGGTTAATCTTAATATGGATTTTTTCTAAAGGAGCGAATATTACAGTTGATTTTTCAGAACGGTTGGAATCTCGTTTTGGAAAAGAAGGAGAAGAAAAAGAGAAATATAGCGAAGCTGAGATGAGTCCTTTTAGCATTTATAAAGGGGGAACTTTACATCAACAACAAGCAAAGAAAAATAAAATGTTATTATGTGCTTTTGCTCCTTACTTGTTAATTAACGCAGTTGAAATCTTAATCATTCTAATCGGAATTCCTAACATTACCATTCCAGATATGTTATCTCTTGATTCTATTTTAAGTGCTCCATATTTTGCGTCACCCGTGTGGACAGTGCTTTATATTATTGATGCTCTTACTATTGGTATATGGGTTCCTATACTAATTGCTATTTCTATTAGAGAATTATCCAACTCATCCACTTTTCGAGTACTCATCTCATCCTTAGCAATCGGGTTAACTGTAGCAGTAATTTTCTACTTTTTACGCCCTACATTTATAATATAGTACTTTATTGATAATACCAAGATAATGACAAATCAAAAAAAAGCTTATTCTGAAATCAGGTCAGAACTTGAATCGGAATTATTTGCTATTGTAAATACGATAATTAGCTTAAATCAAAAATATCAAAGTGGTAATCTTAAAGATAACTTTTTTCAAAGGTCGATAAAAAGTGCTATGAACGATTTGCTGAAGATTAACTTATCTTTAAACAAGAATAATATTGAATTATCGAAATTTTTGGCTAATATGAATATTACTGACGATTATTATAAAGCTATTGAAATAATCAATAAATTATCATCACTTAATATTTCGACTAATCAATTCTCGAAATCAACAAGTTCTTCCATACTTGAAATTCCAAAACTTACTTCTGAAATTACTTCCTCATTTATAACCATTATGGATGCATTAAAATTAGAGACTTTTGATAATAACGAGATAATATTTGACCTAATTAAAGATTTGAAGAAAAATTTTGATAGGTTTCCTGGTTTAGAATTAAGTAAAGTAAAATTATCAAAAATCTACCAAGAATTCTTAAAAAATGGAGAACAAATCGTTAATCATCAAAAGTTAAGGGATTCAGTGGCGGACGATTTATACAATGTGTTTAAAGAATTTAAGGAGAAATTAAATCTTTAAAATTAGCAAAAATGATAAAATTAATTAAGTTTTCATACTTTAACACTATATCAGTTAAAATATCGAATATTGCTAATTAAAGTACTGAAGGTAATCGAATTGCCAAGACCCGGTTTAAGATCAAAAGCTCAAGCACGCAAAAAGCTAAAAACTCCAGGAAATATCAATGTTACTCATTATTGGAGAAGAAAACCCAGTAAGGCTCAATGTGCTATTTGCAAAAAACCACTACAAGCTATACCGCGATTGAGACCTTCACAATTTAAAAAAACAAACCGAGTTTCTAGGAGAGCAAATCGCCCTGAAAGCGGAAGGTATTGTGCTCATTGTTTACAAACAATACTTAAAGAAACTATTTGGCATCCTTCAGATTGATTCTTTTTAAGAATATCGATAGAATTAAATAATTTGTAATTTCTTATATTAACTAAATTCAGTTTAGATAAATGAAAAATGATAATAGCAATATCTGGACTACACGGGACCGGTAAATCCACAATTGCTAAATTATTAGCAGACAAACTGGATATCCTCTATTACTCAACAGGTCAAGCGTTTAGAGATCTTGCAAAAGAAAACAATATGTCGCTAGAAGAATATACGAGTTTTGTTGAGAAGCACCCTAATATTGATAAAGAATTAGATAATAAAGTCGCTAAAATGGCAAATGAAGGTAGTATTATCATTGATAGTCAACTAGGCGGACACATACTCAAATCCATAGCAAATTTTAAAATTCAATTAACTTGTCCGTTAGAAGTACGCATAAAAAGAATGGCAGCGAGAGATCAAGCATCATACAAAGAAAAATTAAAAGAAACAACAATAAGAGAAAAATCTGAGTTAGAAAGGTTCAAAAAGCTATATGATATTGATTTAAGTGATAAGGAATCCACAAAAGAATTTTTTGATTTAATTATTGACACAGAACATTTAACCATTGAAGAAATTGTACAAAAAATCTTATTAGAGTTAGATCAAATTTAGATAATCTTTTCGATCAAAAATCATAAAAAATTTATTATTTAAATTATTCCTTAATTTACTATAAAATGTCTATCTTTTCTGAAAACAAAAATCTTCAGTAACGATAGAATAACAAAAAATAATTTGGTGACAAATTATATGAGTGTATACGATATTGGAAGGGTATGTGTTAAGACTACAGGACGGGAAGCAGGAAAATACTGCGTCGTTGTTGAGATCATCGATAAAAATTATATTTTAATTGATGGGTTGAATGTTCGAAGAAGAAGGGCTAATTATAAGCACCTCGAACCTATAACCGAAACGATCGAAATCAAAAAAGGAGCCTCACATAGTGACATTGAAGCTGCAATTAAAAAAGCTAACTTAGAAAAGAAATTAATAGAAACGATTTCCATTCCTACAAAGTAATAATTTAATTATAAAGAGAAAATCTTTGAAGTAATAGCTGAGCGTCGCCAAAAAGCGTCGTTAGCATATTTTTTTTTGCAGATATAGCCAAGCGGTACGGCGCTGGCTTGGAGCGGTAATATTACCCAGAAAGCCAGTGTGCGAAAGCACTCGAGGGTTCGAATCCCTCTGTCTGCGTTTTAATCTTAGTAAATAGAATATGGATTAAACATCCGGAAATTCTAAAGCTTTGGCCTTACTACCACCCATCATCTGTTCCATTCCTCCTTGTGCTTGTGTTTGCAATTTCAATAGTCTTTGTACAAGGGTGTTTATTCCAAAACTACATAGAAAATACCACGCCGTAAAGTTTATCCAACCTTTCTGAGATTTAATATCCGTAAAATATCCATATACGAGATAAGTCCAATTTAGATCTTTAGAGCCCGTTATACCAGCCATCATATCTCCTATTAACGGCAAATCGTTTGCATTCATTGGCGACAACGCGACTGGATTTGCCACGCCAAAAAGGCCTCTTACCGCAGTAAAGATAATTATCATTGGTACGAATGTTATGCAACTAGGCAACATGCGCTTTAATGCTAACTTTTGTTGGGATTGTTTTATCATATTATCTAACCTTTCCCATCGCTTTCTTAACTTTCTATATCTTTCTGGATCAGTTTCAGCAACTTCTATAATCTTGGCCTTTTCCTCGTCGTGAGCTTTCTTTATAACTTGTTTTCTATTTATTTCGTCTGTATCAACTAACCATTTGGTTAGACCAGTACTAATTAGCGCCGTTACAGTAGCTAATAGTATTATAAATATCATGGATCCAGGAGGATAACTGACCCAATCTAAAAAAGCGTTTGAATCTTGAAATAAAAATAAAAGCATAATTATATTGAAATAATCTTGATAATTTATTAAACTTTTCAGATTAAAATTTTTAATAAAATAAGATTATGGTTTAAGATTAATCCATGCCTAAGAAAGCACGCATGCCTGGATACTGCATAGCTGCCATTTCTTTCGCGAGCGACTCGCTATATTGATGTACAATTCCTATAGCTATTAGAAGTCCCGTACCTGAAGTCAATGCACCCAAAGAATCGGCGAAGAAACTCATTACAGCAATTATAAAGCCGTTTATAATAATCAAAGTAGGGATATATCGCTTCAAAATCCTCTCAATTATTTTATCCGAACTTCGAAATCCTGGAATTTGCATCCCAGAATCTATTATTTGTTGGGCTATATCGCGCGGCGCCAATCCTGAGACATCCACCCATACACGGCCGAGCATCACGCAGAGGAAAATAAAGATAATGAGATATATTATGGCTCTCACTGGATCTGCTATTAATTGATCAAGTCCTTGAGGAGGAGTAAGAAAATAAAGCAAACCCCCTTTTGGAATTAAATAACTTCCAGTTGTTACTCCTGATGTTCCAGTCTCAAATTCACCAATTAAATTTAAAAACCAATTTGTATCTGCATTTCTAAAACCTGAAGTAGGACTCGCAAAAATTTGCCCCAAAAACAGAAAATTTGCATATAACGCGTTAACTAAAATAACTGGGATATTAGAAACGTACAGTAGTTTCATAGGATACTTCCCCTTAAAACCTCGATAGCCCTTGTACGCGAGTGGAATTTCGACCTTCGTAGATTCAAACCAAATGATGACTAGAAATATCGCTAAAGTGGTAAGACCTCCAAAAATGGAAGGCAATCTATCAGCTCTAAAAAATAAAGAAGCTGTATCTATATTAGGATTCGTTAAAGATTGAAAGAAAGCAACAACAATTCCTCTTGCACCTTGATTAGGTCCTGCATCAATAAAACTAAATAAACTCCAAAAGACTTGCCCTGCTACGCCAGTAGCAATAAATAAAGAAACTCCGCTTCCAATTCCCCAACCTTTTTGTAAAATTTCATCAAGTAAAATAATAATGATTCCCGAAAAGAGTAATTGCATAAATACAAATGTTGCATTTGCGATAGATAAATCTCCAAAAGCTCCTCCCATTAAATATGCTACAATGTTAAGAACCGTTAAAAACATTGCGAAAACTTTTTGGGAACCACTAAACATTGATCTGTCGTAAGGATCGCTCATATCAACTTTAATAATTTTGGACCCAAGGAGTAATTGCATTATAAGACCTGCAGTTACTATTGGACCAATCCCTAGTTCTGTTAGCGTTCCTTTCTGACTTGCTAATATAACTCTTAACCAATAGTAATAATCTGTTGTTTCTGTAGATGCTACTCCGTAAAGTGGAATGTTTGACATTATTAAATAGATTATCAATACAACAATTGTCCACAGTAATTTTTCTTTAAATTGTACTTCTCTTTGCGGTTGCTTAATTTCAGGCATTATCCGCACGAACGGAGAGAAGAATTTGAGGAATCTTCCTGTCATAGTATATCAGTACAAAATCTTTAACGAGTGTTATCTATTTTAGTATAATTAAAAATTTCTCAATTGAGAAAGTTAAATTAAAAAAAATAGAATTTTAAAAAAACTTTTTGATTTATTCACTTTATTTTAGCAGATTTCTGATTTCTTAGCAAATCGAAATTATACGAATATAAAAATAATAGAAAAAAAATAAATTAAAAAAATTTTAAATAATTTTTGCTATACTTTTGTTCAATTGTGCGTTAATTCATTTTGGTTCCCGTTATTTAAAAAAGACTTCCAATACCAGTTGGTTCCTCTTCTTCTTCGGGTTCCTCTTCTTTCTTCTTTTTTTTTTCTTTTTTCTCAACAACGCCCCCAGCTGGAGCAGCCATAACGGGTGCTGAGCTAGCAGATTTGATGATATCCTCAATATCTGTAGATTTTAATCCAGCAATTAATTTAACGATTTGATCCTTATCAACTTTCGCACCTGCGGCAGTTAATACCTTTTCTACGTTCGTTTCGTTAATTTTTCCTCCAGCTTTATGTAACAATAAGGCAGCGTAAATACTTTCCATAATCTCTAACCTCTTTTTTATTTTTTTATCATTATAATTGTATTTTTAATTGATATTTTAAAAAAAACCTTAATTTATTATCCAAATAATCCTCCAATGCCAACTTCTTCGTCCTCTTCTTCCTCCTCGGGTTCTTTTTCTTCGACTTTTGTTTCTACCTGGACAGGAGCTTGAATACCTTCTCCAAAAATAATCGAATTTAATATATTGGCCTCAGATGTACCTTTTCGAATATAATCGCCTGTCATATCCTCTGAAAAGAATGGCATTTCAAACAATATTCCAAGTGCTTCTCGATAAGCTTTGATAAAATCTTGCTTGAATGTAGTCATATCCATATAAAGAATATCTTCCGAAATAATTTCACCATCGCTCCATGCGTAATGTATTTTTATCAACGATTCAATTGGGGTAATTCCTAACTTTTTTAGGACTGCAGCTTGTTTTACATCAACAAAATCTCCTGCTTTATGTGTTTGTGTGTCTTCTCGGACCCAAATTGTATCGTTTTGAATTCTCGTTGGAAGTCGAAGAGTCATGTTTAATTCACTAATAACTTGTCCAGTAGGTAAGCCCGTATCTCCTGCGGGAACCCATATATCCACGGGGGTTATCTCATTTGGTTTAGCGGGAACCATCCATTCACTTTGTAGAAAAATTTTCTTAAGCTCAAATATGTCTAAATCCGTGAAACATAACGCAGCTTGCCCGGGAATTCTTTCTACTAGCTCATCTAAATTTTGTTTGTTAGATTCCTCTTTATATTTTTCTACCGCTCTTAGTTGAAGGCTCTTCTTTGACATCCGTATTACTGCTTTTCCTCTTAAGATTTTTCGTATCTCCTGGATTTGTCTATCGTTTAATTTTGCTACTTCTACTACGGCAATATTACTATAAGTTTTAAATAAATCAATTAAATGATCTACTTCATCCAATTTCCATTGTGGTATGTCATGTTTTCCGATCACTTTTTTACACCTCTATACTTTTTAAATATTGTTCATCAATCTTTATAGGATGCCCCATAGTTGTTTTTAAAAACATAGATTTAATATTATTATATTTGTGAGGCATCTGATCTGCAATATACTCGACAATGGCCTTCATGTTTTCAAATACGCTTTCTTTTGCCATAGACTTCTTCCCAATTTTAACTTGAATGAGCAGCTGTTTTTTTAACTGAATTCTTATTACCTTTAAGTATCGTTCAATTGCTACTTGTAAATCGTTCGGATTAGAAATAATACCGTATCCACTTGGAAAAGGTTTCGGCATTTTACCTAGTGGTCCAAGAAATCTTGCTAAGTACCGAGCAACATTAGGCATCATTTTATCTTCAACTATGAAGAAATCGTACTTTTTTACAAATTTTTTCTTCACTTTTTTTTCTTCATTATTTAATTGGATTAATCCATCACTATCAATTGTATCTAATCCTAGATTTTTAGCTTTCATAAGAATTTCGTCTGAAGCGATCACGCAAACATTAGGTTTATCGCCAGTTATAATATTATTAGGTAGTAATATTTCTTTGTCGATTCTTTGTTTAGGATCGTTTAGATTGATATCCTTAAGATTTATAATGAAATCAATTGACTCGTCGAATTTCCTTACTTTGTCTTTAAACCCATCCTTTTTTTTTACCGAAAAATCAATTGCTGCGTTTAATGATTTTTTTAACAGTTTATCATCTACTTTCATTTATCATATCTCCCCCTTTATTTTATCGTCATAATCCCCGGCATCAATCTTCTTTTGAACCACGCGAGGATCCTCGCCTTCTACGGTTGCTCCAACTGATAAAGCAGTCCCTAACACTGTTTTCACAGCATTTTTAAATGTTTTCGATAGAAAAATATCTTTTTTAGCATTTACAACATTAACTACTTGCTCAAGTGTCAAATCTCCAGCCTTCTTTTCAGAACTATTTATGCTCCCTTTTTCAATTCCTAATTCTTTTAATAGTAGTGAAGCTGTACTCGGTGTTTCCACGAAAATTTCAAATTGCTTTGTCTCAGGATCACATTCAATTCTAACCGGAACAGTCAGACCTTTGAAAAGCATGGTCTTTTCGTTAACGGCATCCACTACATCTTTAATGTTTATGCCAGTCGGGCCAATAGCGGGCCCAATAGGGGGACCGCCACTAGCAGCGCCGCCAGTGACTTGAGCACGTACAACCACGCGTCCTTTATCTTTTTCTTGACTCAAATTATTCACTTTTTCTATTTAAATTCTCATTTTAAAGCCTACATTGTAAAACACAGAACAAACTAATTAACTCAGATCAAAATTTCCAATATATTTAGGTATATCGGAACCGTAATCTTTTACGTTCTAAGTTTTGAAAAATATAGACTTAACTTAGTATGAAAGTAAAAGAAGAATGGTTAAAAAATTTTACTAAGATTAAAAAATCAGTTCTTTCTTTTAGAGATAATCTTTTGAATAATGCTCTTTACTTCAGTATTCTCAATCCTTTCATGTTCATAACCTCCAGCTGTAGGAACTAGTTTCTCAACATCTTTTGCCCAAGAAAATTCTTGATCTTTTAACCTTTCGATTGCTTTCCTCATTTTAAAGGTTGACCATCCTTTTAATCCTAATATTAGTTCCGGTTTTGGAGTAATGACAGCTTTTTCTAAGAGCATCGAATTGTATTTTAGGATTTTTTGAATTTCCTTAAGTTCCCTCTCAATTTTATGCCTGCTGATATTAGAAATGTCTGTTCTTTTTAAGTTTCCTTCCCTACCGGCAATCATCGAATGCGACAGAAACTTTTCCATATTTTTCTGATATTTTTTAGGAGGTTTTTGTGGAATAAATACTAATTCTCTTTTTGATTTTTCTTCTGGGTCATATTGAATATGATGAAAATTAGCAAATATTCGTGTTTTCCCGTCAATTTTCCCTCTATTCCCCCATATATCATAGCCGTCATAAGGGCTTAGTCCTAACATCAAAAGAAATCTTTCTACCCTAACAGCATGAGAGAAGAAAAAATCACCATATTTAGTCCTTCGGTCAAGCTCTCTATATTTTTTTTGTTTACTTTTTTCCCCGAAATCATTTATCTTTTCTTTTTGTTTGCGAAATTGAGTAAGAAGAGAAATGTGTGCTGCTTTACTTTTTGAATCAGTTTTTAGACCTTCTATAAACGCTAGATACTTGACAATAAATAGATCTAAATAATGTTTACTATCCAAAAAATTTTCTGTACTCAACCGGAGTAAAACTTGTTTGGGGGAACCAGAAGGTCTTATAAATTGAATATCGTTCGTAAAGGCATTAAAATCTTCGTAGAACTCGAGAGATTTTAAAATTAAATCACAGAGAATAACATTATCCGTTCTATCGTTCTGTTTGTGTTTTTCTCTTATTTCAAGTAGTTTGTGAAGAAAGAAATCTCTATTGATAACAGATCGACTTTCTATGCTTTTAATTGTTTTTAAAGACTGTTTATGCAACTCGTTTGGATTTATGACAGACTCTATTTCATACTTATTGAGGTCTCTGGAATTCTTAATTTTATCCTGTTCAATATGCTTGACAACATAGGAATTAAAATCAGATATTAATCTATAAACCTTGTTTCCCATGTGGAATTTGACGCCTCTCATATAGTTTAAGAAGTTTTTTTTTGATAAAAAAATAAAATTCTCACATAGTATTAAACTGTAGTACACTAATGTTGCAGCTAAATACTTCGGATTTTTGCTTTCCAAATTTTCTAAATCAAATCCATTTTCTTCTGACGAGGAAAAAAGAGCTTTAGCTTGCTTTAAATACTCCTCTAAATCTGAATCTACAAATTCATAAAGAAATTCATTAACTAAAACCCATAGTCTAGACTCATCATATTTTTTGTCCATATCTTTATATCTTTTTTCTGGGAGATAATTGATTTTAGCTCTAACTTCAGGTGATAGGAATTCATATAAAAAAGGAATAGTCGAGTTATTTTCCTCTTTATAAGTTGGAAAATACTTCTTTGAAAATTCTGAAATTATTAGTTTTTCTTTGTAGTATTCTTCATGATTATACGCTAGAAATAGCAGTGCAACACAATAGTATTTTGGTGTTGTTAACCTGAGATTTGATTCAAGTATTTCTTGTTTTGAGAAAGACTTTGGTTCAGATATGGCATCTTTCAAAAGATCCTCTGTGATTTTTTTGATAAGCGTTTTTTCAGTAAAAACTTGGCTAAATTCATTTATCATTTCCTTTAAATCACATTCAAAGACTTTTGAACGATTGTCTATCCAGAGATTCTCTCTCCTTTCCTTCACTGTTTCTTTAACGTGATAATTTTTTGATTTTGGAAAGTAAAGTATATAATCAATTTCTACTGAGAGGAAACTATATATTAATGGAATTATTGTTTGTAATGCAGTTTTCATTGTACTATTATTTGGAAAAGACTCCCTAATATATTCCATAACGCCATATAACTTATATTTTTCATGATTATCGTTAAAATCAGTATGTCTTAAACCATAGAATATAAAAGCTGCAGCTAAGTATTTGGGATTTAGTTTCCGGCCTTTTGGTAAATCGTCAATTGAAAGTTGATTTGGTTTCGAAATTGCATCTTGGACGATCTTCACTGTTGTTTTATATAATGTTTCACGATCTTCATAGTTTTCAACCATAATTTTTAATTCATTTACGGTGTTTTGTCCAAAATTAATTCTCGCTTCTTTCATCCTTTTAGATTCACCTCTTCTTTTCACGAATGGCGAATTTGCAGGTTTAGTTGCTAATTGTTCTAGTTTATGTTCAAAAAGAGGTTTTTGATTTTCCAAATCCATATAGATAGTTCGTTCGAAGCTCGGGAGATTTTCTATATCTACTTCCTCAGATACAAGAATGTAAACTTCTCTTATTAACCAACGAGTGTAAACATGGAAGTCTTCTAGATATTGCTTATTCGATTGAATTTTTGCTTGCATTTGCTTTAGGTTGCGTTCAAATTCATCCATAGAAATGTCGTGGAGGTTATTTAAGAATTCGGGCTGAATTTGCATATCCTGTATATTCCTTGTAGACATATAAAGGTCGTTAAGAGCATTTTCAGGTATTTCCGATTCTCCGAGTTCGATTTGCCCTTTGCGTTCCAAAAATAGCGCGTGAAAGCAAATAAGGCGAGAAAATACAATAATAAAGTTGCTTTTAAAAGCGAGTGGAAAATCAGCGTCGTAGAAAATACGACCAATTGGGTAATTTAAAGCGTCGGGATGGGCCTTCGAATTTATTTGCGGTTTGACAAATACATCAACTATATTAGGTTCAATTTGTGTTATTTCGCTAGGATTAGAGCTATATTCCTCTCGAACTCTCTTTATTATATCTCCACAATTTTCACAGTAAACATCGTCCTTATCATTATTAATTCTATTGAGAATGTCCTCTGAAAAAGTTGAGTTGCAGAAACGGCATCGATGAGGTCGAGGACTATCTTCAACCATATTAATTATTCTAGACGATTGTATTTAAAAGAAAAATAAATATAAATATGACTTGACAATTATATATAAATTAACTATTAAAAGGCGAGAGACATGAGCAAAGTATCAAACTGGGAAGAAAACAAGTATAAACTCCCCATCTTAATTGGATTTATTCTTTGGATTGCATTTTTTTTTATTTTAACAGTTTCTAATGCGATAGGGGGGGAAAGTCCTTTCTACGAAGGTTTTATGAGTAATTTACTTTTTACTGCATTAATTGTGGGAATACCAACCGCTATAATCCAAATTATAGTAGCATACATTTTTAAAGTTGTAAAGATGCAACCTAAATCTTCTTATGATATAGGAAAAGTCGACGATTATCTTGCGCTAGTGGAACGATTTAAAAGTGGAGATTACGAGTACGAGACTATTAGATCTAAGGAACATTTATTCGTGGCTCATAAAATGGGGAAAAAAATTGTATTTACTGAAGATAGATCTCGAGTATTAATCTGACTCGGTCTTGGATTTATAATAGCTGGATTGATTATTAGTGCAATTATATTTTTTGTAATGGATACTGAACTTGAAATATTTAGATTGACGGCATTTATAATACCACTTGCTATATTTACTATTATTGGGATTTCTGCTTTAATTCCAGGGATTATAAAGTACGTAAGGTCACCTAGAACATTCTTCATTTTAGCCCCTGAAGGGATTGTGTATCGTACAAATTGGAGTGATGTTAGGACATATTCCTGGAAAGAATTGAATCTTGAAGTAATCACAGTCACACAAACGACGAGTAGCATGTATGGTCTTATAAAGACAGAACATCCTCCTTCAATTGAAGTTCGTATCACTTTACCAAATGGCTCCCGATTAAAGTTTATTCCATGGAAATATAATCTCAGCGAGTTCATCGATTTAAAAAAATTTCGAAAGAATTTAAAAGAGAGATCCGACGAAGAAATGATGAGCAGGTTCAGAAGAATGGAGTTTTATTCAGGAAATGAAAGGAGTATTATTGTATTGGTAATTATGTCATTCAAATATTATTTTGACGCGTCTAAAGGAAAAGAAGCAGAATTGAATATTTAAAAATTCTACACACTATCAGTAGTGTTCCAATTTACCAATTTTTTCTGAACTGAATCAGACATTATTTGCATATGAAACGCTTAGTTAATTCTTAAGTGAAATAATAACGGATTCCGAAGCTAATAACTAACAATAATGCCGCGACAAATTGTCCAATTAGAGCTAAACCCAGGCCAAGAAACCCCCAATAAGCTTCTCCTGTCAAAAACCAGTATACTATTGCCATCCCTATAATGTAAATAAGGGCTCCGATCACTTGTCCCGCTGCAAGGTATAGATCAAAATAATCTGTCTTACTTTTATATATATCCTTTCTAGATCCTATCCCTGATCCTATTACTACTAGGTTGACAATAACCAAAACTATCAGGGAAAAAATACCTACACCTAAGAAGAATTCATTTCGTGTAAAAAAGATATCATATCCGACTCCATATTCATAAAAGATATTTAAACCAAACATCCAGCTATCCATCGAAAGTAGAACTTCGCCTAGCAAGGAAACTGATACGGTACTTGCAGGTGTGAGAAGTGAAAGAATCCCTATAATTCCAGCAATAAAAGTCAAAATCCAGATTTTCTCAGCTAGTTTTTGATTACCAGGCTTGGTTTTCGCTCGGATACTTTTGAGTTCGTCTCGTTTTTCCTCAAAAATTTCTCCACATTCAGGACAAAGGTTCCAATCTTCTCTTAATTCAAATCCGCACTTAGAACATATATTTGACATAAATATCACTTTTTTAAATTTTAACTAATATTAATTGTTTAACGAGGTTTGTAATTTAATATTGCACTAATTAAGTTTATTTGCGAAAGATGATGATCACCAACAAATCGTAAATGGAAGAGCGCATTGTCCTTACTTGTTTCTGTCACAACGATTTTTTGCACTCGCTCTAATGTAAGTTTTAGCTTATGATCATCAGGATCTATATCAATCGCTTTTTCAATGTATCCAATTGCTTTTTCGTATTCAAGCTTTCTATAAACCATTTTTTTTCCACAAATAGGACATAATTTCCAACTTCCTTCGATTTTGTATCCACAATTAGAACAATAATTAGGCTGTGCATCTGTTTCTAATCCATATTTAACATCAATTTCTTTTCTTGCCAGATATTCAACCTTTTTCGCTACGAGGATAAAAGCTTTGTCTAATAAATCAGTAGTTTCAATTAGCGTTAAAAATTTGCTTTCACCTTTCGAGGGAGTTGAACCCCCACTGTCGCTAGTTTCTATCCGATTTTTAAAATCCTGAAATATCTTAGCTATACCTATTTCTCTTACTGGTGCTTGATATTCTCTTGGAATTTGCATGTATCGATCCTGAACAAAAGGTTTTCCACAGTTGGGACAATATCCTTTCTTTTTCTTCAGCGGAAATCCACAATTATAGCAGAAATTAGGCATTTTTGTCATTCCTATATAAGGTATACAAAATTAAGAATATATATTCAAATATAAATATTGAGTCTACCGGTTATTAAATTAGAAAAATCGCTTTAATAGCAAGGTTATTGAATTTGTTAAAGCAGAATTTGATATTGATGTTGAATTTAAAGGAGAAATCTAATTTTAACAGATAATTGAGTTTTCACGAATTTTATCAAAAAAAAATCATTCTTGTTGATCTGAATTTATTTATTTTATTAATGATAATATTAATTGAGTAAATAATAAGTATAATTTCAGAGCTAAATCTATTCAAATTTTAGAATTCTTTAAGGGTAAGGTTGCAAGATGATAATTTGGATATTAAATAGTGATTCGGGAATTAAATTGCTCTATAAATCGTTTTTGAAAACAGATGCCGACGAAGATATCGTTTCTGGTTTTTTAACGGCTTTCCATCACTTCTCTATGGAAGAATTTCACCAATCGCTGGAATCTATAGAAATGGGAGGCTTAAAATGGATTTATACTTTGGAACCAAAATTTAAACTGCTTTTTGTTGCTGCTGGTGTAAAAGGCGTAAAAACAGAGATTTTAATGGGGCGTCTTAATGTAATAAAAGAAGCTTTTTTAAAAGAGTTTGAGCCCGTATGGATAAAAAAGAAGCATAGCTGGGATGGAAATATGAACGTTTATTTACCATTTCTAAAAGTTATTGAAGATTATTACGGTCAATGGGAGGAAGTAGAATCAATAAGCCAAGTAGCGGACTTCTTTGATATCTTAGGTGTATTTCAGCAGATTTTTATCATTCTAAGAAATATATTAGAAAATAAAATGTATTCGAAATCAAAATACTCAGTTTTATATAAAATAGAAAAAGCATACAATAAGTTAAAAAAGCAAGAGGAATATGTGCAACAAGCTGAATTAGAAAATATTACATTTGCTAAAGAATCCTGGTTCAACATTATTGATATCAATTTGCTTAAATGCGAAAAGGAAATAATTACTAAATATTTAAAGTCTCTTCTTTACGAGACTGTTCAAATTTTAAACGAAGTGAAGGGAAAAAATTTATGCTTAAAGTATTTCAGCGAAGAAAAAGTGTATTCTTATATTTATAATAATATGGACTTGCTAAAGGATTTGAAATTAGATATGTTTTTTTTAGAATTATTTCTGTTAATATAATTTAAGATTTCAATTAAAAATCCTTACTAAAACTTTTATATGCATTTAGAATCTACAACAGAGACGACGACCATAATCGAGATTGTGTTTTAGATATTCATCAGATAAGAATTCCATAACTTCTTCATAATTCAATTCTATCTTAAAAATATTGTTGATTTTATTAGGAATATCCTCAATTTCTACTCCTGGAGTTGATACCAATCTAAAGATTTCGTCTTTAATTTCTTCAGATATTTGTTTTATCATATAATTATAATTAAGTAATTTGAATGAAAAATATTAGCATTAATATCAATAAAAAAAATTATATAATTGAAAAATAAAATAAATCTGTTGAAACTTCCATAGATTATTAAAAAACGAATTAAATTTGTTCTAAAATAACCTCATGTTTAATTGTGCCTATTTTTTCAATAGAGGCTTCTAAAACATCACCAGGCAGTATTGGGCTTATTCCACTTGGAGTACCTGTAGCTACAATATCCCCTCTTTTCAAAGTTACAAACTTGGACAAATATTCTAGTATTTGAGGGATTTTAAATAACACATGTTTAGTATTCGAAAATTGCTTTGTTTGTCCGTTAACTTTTAATTGAATTGATAAGTTATGTGGGTCTGAAATTTTACTGCATGGAACGATTTTCGGTCCTATCGGCCCAAAAGAGTCGAAATTTTTGCTTCTATACCAAGGTAAATTTATATTTCTATCGCGTTTTTGCATAATCCTAGCAGTTAAATCTAGAAAAATTGTGTATCCTTGTATGTAATCAAACGCTTCCTCTGCTGAAACATTTTTACAGGTTTGAAAAATAATAAACGCGAGTTCGACTTCGTGATCTACTCTATTATACTCCTCGCTTTCATATAGAATTTTCGGATAAATTATCGGTTCATTATCAGTTAAAAGCGTATTCAAAGTCTTCACAAAGAATACGGGTTCTGTAGGAATGGGTGCGTTAGTTTCTTTAATATGATCTAAGTAGTTCCGTCCTAAACATAAAATTTTTGTTGGATTAATTGTAGTTTTTCCAATTTTTACCATTTAGCTCACTTCCTCTTCTAAAATAACTTTATTTGTTAGGGTTCCAATTTTTTCGATCGACGCTTCTAGGACATCTCCTGGTTTAATTGGGCCTATACCCGAAGGAGTTCCCGTAGCAATAATATCTCCAGGTTCCATAGTAAAAAATTGTGAAATATTTTCTAAAAGCTCAGGAATCTTAAATAACAGATGTTTTGTATTTGAAGATTGTTTAACTTCTCCGTTTAATTTTAGCTCGATTTTAAGATTGTGTGGATCATTGATTTCGAGATGACTAACGATTCTCGGACCAATTGGCCCGAAAGTATCAAGTGATTTCGAACGAAACCAAGGAAATTTTGAAGTAATATCTTTAATTTGTATCTTACGAGCAGTTATATCATTAAAAACAGTATAGCCTAGAATATGATCGTACGCTTCATTTACTTTTACATACTTGCATTTATCTTTTATAACGAAAGCTAATTCTACTTCATAATCAATCCTGTTATATTTACGGTTGTTAAATATCCATCTTGGATAAATAATTGCTTCACCGTTGCGTATAAGACAGTTTAAAGTCTTTGGAAAAAGAACCGGTTCTTTTGGAACCTCTAACTTAGTTTCTTCAATATGATCCATATAATTCGTACCAATGCATATTATCTTTGTAGGGTTTATTGTTTTTTCTCCAATCTCAATAATACTTTTTACACCTTAAAGTTTTTACGATAATCCTAATGAACGAGAGTTTAATCCATAGTTTTTTAGAATGAGATAATTATATAATTAAATAAGGTTTAAATTTTAAAGATAATTAATTTTCAGAAAGTAACAATTGCTTCTAGTTAAAAAAATAAGATATATCAATCAAAAAGTGATACTCATGAGTGAAAAAAGACCAATCTCAACAATAAAAGTTGTATTAACAGCCATTTTTATAGCTGTTGGGGTCGTTTTGAGTTCCTTAAATCCATTTGCATTTTTTACAATATTTGGAACAAAAATTAATCCATTTGCTCATTTAATAAATGTTATTACAGCTGTATTATTAGGAATTACTTTTTCAAGCCTTACTGCCTTAGGGATCGCTATCATTCGCTTTGCAGCAAATCTTGGGACAATCCACGCCTTTCATGGTGGTATTTCGGGAGCTGTAGTTGTTGGGATCGTCGCTCATATCTTATGGAAGAAGAAGCCTAAATATGTCGAATACGCCGCATTTGCTGAACCAATTGGTACCGTTTTCATTGGAGGAACAATTGGAGAGCTATTAGTACCGATTTATGGCACAATCTCGCTAGGTGGACTGTTACTTTATTGGTGGCTTTTCTTCTGGAGTTCCTTAGTTGGTTGCGTAATAGGCTTTTTGATATTAAAAATTCTTAAGCGAACTGGATATTCCAGAGAAACATTCTTTTAAACTCGCAAAAACTTATTTAAACAATAAATTTTATGAAATTTAATAAAAATTCTGATTTGAGCGTTTTTGTTGGTAAAAAAACGCTGATTTACGGAGATACGAATACGGGCAAGACCCTTTCTACCGCAAAATTCGTCCAATTTCTTTTAGAAATTAAAAAAATTGAACCCAATGAGATAAGTATTTTAGACTTTGCTCCTAAACTAGCTTATTTTAATAATTTAAAGATCGGTGGGAGAATTTACGATTACTATGAAAATAGTGTAAAATGTAATAATATTAATTTTGAAGGTGAAATTATACCCCCCCGCTTAAAAGCAAAGAATAAAAGTGAATTGTATTCAAATATCTGTAATAATTTTAAAAAAATACATGAGACTCTAGAAAAATATAACAATAATCCAACTCCAGTATTAATTATCAACGATATTTCACTATTTTTGCATTTAGGGAGCAATAAATACTTAATTAACACGATAAATAAATCAGATACTTTTTTTGGAAATTCTTATTATGGAGAATCAATTAAAAGCAAATTTTCGAAGTTATTAACCATCTTAGAAAAAAAAAAAGTTGAATTTCTTATAAAAAACATAGATAACTCATTTACAACCTCTTAATCCGTTCTTCTTTTGCTATTTTATACATTCCTTTTAATTTATAATTGTAAACGATAATAATGACTCCAAATATTTTCAATCAAACACTAATTTGGTATTTTAGTTCAATAAATTAAAATAAAAATATTGAGAAATTATAAAGGTGAATAATACTATGTCTGGTTTAAAAGGGAAGACTGCTTTTATTACAGGAGCAAGTAGAGGAATTGGAAAAGCAATTGCTATGAGATTAGCTGAAGATGGTGCGAATATAGCTGTAGTGGCTAAAACCAAAGAGCCCCATCCGAAACTACCGGGAACCGTCTATTCGGCCGTTGAAGATATTGAATCTGTGGGGGGAAAAGGAATTCCCTGTATTGCTGATATCCGATTTGAAGATCAAGTTCAAGCTGCCGTCGATGCAACTGTGAGAGAATTTGGTGGAATTGATATCTTGATTAACGATGCAAGTGCTATAAACCTGACACCCACACTAGAAACTTCCATGAAGCGATTTGATCTTATGTTTTCTGTAAATGTTCGTGGAACATTTTTATGTTCAAAGTTATGCATTCCGTATTTAAAGAAATCTGATAATCCCCACATATTAAATCTCTCACCACCATTAAATTTGGACTCAAAATGGTTTGCTCATCATGTAGCTTATACAATGTCAAAATACGGTATGAGCATGTGTGTTCTTGGTATGGCTGAAGAATTCAAAAAAGACGGAATTGCAATAAACGCTTTATGGCCCAGAACTGCTATCGCCACAGCCGCAGTTAAAAATCTATTAGGGGGTGGAACAGCAGTAAAACATTCGAGAAAACCTGAGATTGTAGCTGATGCTGCTTACATTATCTTAACCAGATCCAGCACAGAATATACAGGAAACTTTTTCATTGATGATGAAGTTTTAATTGAAAATGGTGTAACCGACCTTGGAAAATATTCTGTTGTACCTAACGCTCGACTTATGCCAGATTTTTTCCTGTATGGTGGAGGCCAAACTTAGTTTTTTTCTAATGGACTTTAATCCCATTTTAGTAACGATTATTTAAAAAAGTTATTTATTACCCTCATACTCTTTAATATTACTAAAAAAAAATATTTGCCTAATATAAGAGATGATTGAATTGAACTCTAAAGTACGAGTTGTTCTGTTCGGACCTCCAGGAAGCGGAAAAGGGACATTTTCTTCTCAAATTAAGAAGGTTTTACCTAATATATCACATATTAGCACTGGAGATATTTTCCGAGAAAATTTAAAAAACGAAACACAGCTTGGTTTAAAGGCTAAAGAATTTATGGATAAAGGTGAATTAGTTCCCGACGAGGTTACTATTGATATGGTGGCTGAAAGACTTAATAAGGAAGATGTACAAGAACATGGATTCATATTAGACGGTTTTCCTCGAACCTTAAATCAAACTGAAGCCTTATCCCAGATAACTGAAGTAGATTTATTCCTTCTATTAGATGTAAGTCGCGATATCATAACAAAAAGAATTTTAGGACGATACTCGTGTAAAAATTGCGGTGAAATCTTTAACAAGTATACTCTTCCGCCAAAAACAGAAGGTATATGTGATAAGTGTGGTGCTGAAATAAAATTTGAACAAAGAAGCGATGATAACGAAGAAACCTTAAAAAATCGTTTAGATGCTTACGAGAAAAATGCAAAACCAATTATAAAATACTACAAAAAGAAAAAACTACTAAGAAAAGTGAACGCTGAAAATACTTTAGCATTGACCGAAAATGATATTAAAAATATTTTAGAAGTATAAATTCATTTTTACATTAATTTTTTTTATAGGGTTATAATGAAATATAAAATCTGCGTTGCAATTCCAATTAAATCTGAAAAATTTAATTTAAATAAGCAAATTATAGAAACTGCGCTAGATAAAGGCCCTGATCTAATTGAACTTAGACTTGATTACATAAACGAATCTAAATTTCTCACACATTCCTTTCTAAGAGAATTAATTAGTATTATCCCTCCAAAAATACCAAAGATCTTTACTTTTAGAAAAAAACAGGAGGGAGGGAAATATAATTTGAGTACAAATGAAAGGTTAGATATTTTAAGTCGTTTAATTGAAGTAAAGCCAGATTATTTAGATATTGAAATTAACTCAGAATCCAAAGTTCTGAAGAGTCTTATTGATTTAGCTTACGATAACAATGTACAATTAATTTTCTCTTATCACGATTTTGAAAAATCTATTACTTACGAAGAAATTGCTGAAATGCTAAAAAGGTTTGATGAAAAGTTAAAAAATGAACTGTTTATTGATTTAAACAAAATTAATGGAAGTATTTTCAAGATAATATTAACAGCTCGAGTTTTTGATGACAACCTAAATGTGTTAAACATATGCAAAAAGCTTTCTCGGGAAGATAAGAAGTTTTTATGTTTTGCTATGGGGGAGTTAGGCATATTGTCGCGTATTTTATGCGTTAAATTTGGATCCTCATGGACCTATGGCTCTTTGGAAGAAAAAACTGCACCAGGGCAAATCAAGATTGAAAAAATTAGAGAAATACATCAATTAATATTTGAAAATTGATGAATTCTAAGGTTTATTAAGCTTTGTCGAAGACTAATCCACAATTTCCGCATTTTATTTTCTTTTTTTGTGCAAATAATTAAAATATAATTATTTTATACACTGGGGCTCCTTGCATTGAGTAATAGAGCACATGTGTTTTATCTGGTTCCTCATGTAATCTTCTTGGGCTTTCTTCGCCACAATTCGAGCATTTAAATCGCTTTATAGATTCTGTCATTTTTAAAATTCTCTCTGTTATATTTTAAACAAATAATAGTTTAAGTAAATTTAAATTTGAGGTTTATCATAAATTTGCGTGATATCCTCTTTACAAATAGAATAAATTATCCCTTTTTTAATGGTTATATTGTCTCAATATCACTTATTTGTACTTTCTAAAACTTGTGTTAATTTCATCCGATACTCCTCAAAAGCTTTCCTACCTCCATTACTAAGCTTAAGTAAAGTGTTAGTTTTCTTATTTTTAATACGTTTTTCAACAGTAACATAGCCAACACTTTCAAGTTTGCTAAGATGAGAAGATAAATTTCCGTCAGTTAATCCCGTTTGCCCTTTAATCCAAACGAAATCAGCGCTCTCAACAACATATAAAAGAGAAATGATCATCAAACGAGCTGGTTCGTGAATAAGCTTGTTAATATCTGCAAGAACTTGTATCTTTCCTTCAGATTCGTCTGATTTCACATTCTTTTTTGCGATTGAATTTCACCTACTTTCGTGATGAGCGGTATTTACGGAGGAACTGAACGAGATATACTAAACCAATAGAAATTACAGCAATCCCTACCAACCCTAGACTCAGAAACAAGTCTAAAGGAGAACCTACAAAAGGATATAGTAATTCCGAATTGAAAAAACCTAATCCGAAAAAAATTGCATATATGTACAATCGATGGAATTCTAAAAAATATGCTAAGATGCTTAGAGGAACTGTTATTAAAAATAACCCAATAATTAACGGTTCAATAATACCTCCTATATTTAAGAACTCAAAAATTCCACTAATGTTTACAGATAGAAATACAAAAGCTAGCAGAATGTTAAAAACTAGAAATGCTAATAGTCTTTTCTTCGTTTTCTTTCTTTTAGCCCCAAATTTAACAAAACCTATTCGAGGAATAGTAATAAATTTCTTACCTAAAATTAAAAATAGTACTGCTATTGAATTAAAGCAAATTACGATTATCATACTCCCTAATTCTGCGGGTAAACCAAAAGTATCTCCAAAAGGGGCAATCGCCAATCCTAAAAATAGTAAACCAAGATAAATGTCCCAAATACCATCCTGAAACGCAGATCTCCAAGCTCTTTTTTCTAATACTTTTAAATCAATTTGTTCGTTCACTTAATTCTTTCCCTCTTGGATCGTTTTTTGAATATTTTTGCAGAAACTTAAAAAAAATAGTTAGTCCTGTGATTGTAATAACTAAACCTACCCCCCCAAATGGTATAATCTCATGATATGGTGTACCAATAATTGGCAGTAGTAGTTCACTAGTAAATAAAGAAAAACCTCCTAATAATGCGTATATATATAGGCGTTTTAATTGCAGGAAATATGCTATTATACTAAACGGCAGTGTAATAAATAGTACTCCTATCAACAGCATGACCATAAACCCTGGTAAATGCAACTGAAACATACCTAGCAATGTAAATATAAAAATTATTAAAGTAAAAGCAACCATCAAGGCTATAAATAGCCCTAATAATTTGTTTCGCTTTTTGCGTATTTGCCCAAATTTAACAAAACCCATCCTGGGTCGAGTAATATATTTCTTTCCCAGAAAAAAAATGACTAATACTCCAATATCCCAACCTATAACAGTCACTAAAACATTTAATGTCTCTGGCAATCCAAAAAATCCCCCCAACCAAGAAAAACCCATCCCCATAATTAGCAAGCCAAAATATATGTCCCATAGACCATCTTGAAAAGTAGAAATCCAAGCTTTTTTTTCCATTTCCTTTATATCAATGTGTTCCGCCATCGCTATTCTTCTCCTCCTGAGGTAGTTGATATTTTTTGATAAATCGAATAAGATAGGTAATACCTACAACGATAATAATCCCCCCTAATAAAAGATATGTAAATAAAAAGTTAAAAGGGATTGGTACGATAATTGAAGAAATATCTGCTAAAAAAAATCCAGATCCCAATAGAAGAGCATAGACATATAGGCGACTAAGCTGTATAAAATAAGCCACAAGGAATAGTGGAACAGTTAAAAATAGTAAGCCTTCTAGAAGAACAACAATATTATAAGGAATATTTATACTTCCTCTAAAAATTGATATATTAAAAAGAAAAAGGATTAATAAAAACACTACATTAAAAGCTAAAACTATTGTTGTTCTCAACTTTCTGACTTTTCTTTTACGACCAAATTTTACCACTCCTATACGAGGTTTAATAAGATATTTTTTGCTTAAAATAAAAAAAGCGAGACCGAGCCCTATCATAATTGGCCCTAACAAGACATTTAAAGGAAAGGGTAAAATTTCAGTAAAAGCAGTACTAGGACCAAAACTTGCGATTAAAATTCCAAAGTATATATCGAAGATTCCATCATCAAAGGTAGTTCTCCACGCTTTTTTTTCAAGTTTATCAAGTCCAATTTCTTGATTTATAGTAATATCACCTTACATCTTTAATGAGTAATTACAATACATCTTACCTCATAATTTCATTTATTTGTTTTTATTTTGTAATTGATAACAAAAAAATATAGATAAAAAAAAGTTTTGAGTCCACCTCTTTTTATTCTATTTTATTTAATTTTTTCATGCCAAATATTAGCAATGGAATGCTTGCTGCAAAGTTGTAGAGGAAGAGTACGCCATGTGAGATTAACATTTTTATAGTCCAAGAATCTATGTCAATGAATATCAGCATCATTATAGGTAGGAAAATTAACGGTTGTAAGAGAAGCATAGAAATCATAGCGTTACTTTTCATGTTTGAATCTTTTTCTCCATAAGCCGGGGATATACATTCAATTCCCATAGCTTGACACATGGTTATCTGTGAAAATATCAAAAATTCTATAAAGAATATAATTGTGTTAACGATATCGAGGTTTGCAACTATATTGAATATAATCGAAATGGACGCCGCAATAAATATGTTTAAAATAAACATGGTAAGCAAGTACGAATAAACTAAACCTTTTATTCCTCTTGGGGATCTTTTATAAACCCAGATTAAATCCTTCGAATCTACAAAACCAAGGTGTCCAAGCATCATGCTTCCGATCCCTCCTCCAATAGCGATTAATATGGTCGTTCCAAACGATATACCGAAAATATCTGATGTATTTGCTGCTATAAACCAGGTCATAAATCCAAGAAGTCCGACTACATAGACAATTCTAGCGTAGTTTGCTTTCTTACGTAAAAATCTTTTTAGCTGCATAACAACTAAACCAGCCCATTTTCGACCTGTTGCTTTCCTTACAATTTTATAGAATGAACTTTCGTGTTCTATAATCGTGGTGCTGCTTTTTTCGATACCGCCTTCTAAGGTGTAAAAAGACATCGCTTTTTTGTAAGATATATATAAAATTACTAGTGGGACGCTTACTGCCAATAATAGATTTATCCAGATGTTTAAAACAAACGTGTCAAGTAAAACGGGATCAATGCTATATAAAATTATATTTGAAAACCACAGTGAGGGATAGAATGCTAACCAATTTTTCAACTCTGGGTTTGCCAAAAGTTCGTTAAGGAAAAACATTACAGCATACATTATTACAATCATTGCAATCGTGAAAACCAATATTAATGCCTTTCCTAAATCCCTTGCTTTTTCACTTTTAGAAATCTTATGTTCAAACCAACTAGCAAGTATAGATCCAACTAGATTAGCAAAATAGACAACACCAAAAACACAAGCATAAATTACAATGTATTGTACAATTGTTAAATCTATGAGTGGATTTATCATTCCTACTATAATTGGGGCTAAGATTAGGACCGCCATAGTATATATAGGAGCTTTTCCTAAGAATTCACCTAAGAAAATATCGTTAGGTTTAACAGGAGTCGCTAACAAAGATTCCTTAAAGCCAACTTCCATCTCTCTATAGACATTGTTTAAGGGATACATTACTAAAATTAAAAAAAATGTCATCAAGAAAGACTCTATAAGAATTGCTATAACAGGTTTAAAAATGGTTGAATATTGAGCTGCTAAAGTCGGCATAAACATGTCAAATATGAAGGGAGCGATTACAAACGCCCATAAAAATAATAAAGCATATAGAATTATAAAAAACGATTTTCGATGGTTTCGAAAACTGCTTGTCCTGATTCTTATCTCGTTCTTTGCGATAACTTTCCATAGACTTTTTTTTTTATATTTCAATTCTGTTATTGGCTTCTGCACTAAATTGTTTCCAGATGCTTCCAACTCTTTTTCAGTTGTTAATAAAGTCATTTAAAATCTACCTCGAATTTTTGTATTTTCTTTTTTTTTTCCTCTGCTTTTTGTTTTTAACTTCATGCTTTATTGAGTTTTCCTCTCTCCATGCTAACAAATCGTCTATGTGAGACGCTCCGGTAATCTTTAAATATGCATCTTCTAAATTTTTAGCACCTACAGATTCAATTATTTCTTGTGGGGTCCCTTCAATTTCAAGCTTACCGTCAACAATAATACCAATTATGTCACATAGCTGTTCGGCTGAATCGAGAAGGTGGGTGCAAATAAAAATAGTCTTATCTGCTTTATTGGCGAGTTCTGAAATAAGGTTTTTTACCATTCTGGCAGCAGCAGGATCTAAATTGGATGTTGGTTCATCCAAAAAGATTATTTCAGGATCTTGGATTAAAGCCGCACATAAACAGACTTTCTGCTTCATACCCCTGGAATAACCTTCTAAAAGATCGTTCTCTCTACCCTCTAAATCAAAAAGTTCTAACAATTCGTCAATGCGAGCGGATATTACATCCTTTGGCAAGTAATATAACTCGCCAATAAACTCTAAAAATTCCTTTGCTGTAAGTTTAGAATATAAACCAGGTGACTCAGGTAAAAACCCACAAATCCTTCGGATATCCTCGTTTTGAGTTAGTAAATCATAACCGCCAACTGAAGCGTTACCAGAAGTTTTTGATATAATTGCGTTAAGCATCCTTATAGTTGTGGTTTTACCCGCTCCATTTGGACCTAACAATCCATAAGTCTTACCATATGGAATTTTTAAGCTAAGTTTATTAACCGCAAGAACATTACCGAACTTTTTGGTAAGATCATTACTCAATATCGCATAACTTTCAGTCATTTTTTTTTCATCAACTCTTTTTTTTATATTGTTTTAAATTTGATTTTTATCTAATCTTAATTTGAACAAATATCCTAGATTCGTAACTAAAGAAATCCCAGTAAATAGACCCTTAAGAAAATCAATCAACGGAAAATCTCCAGCAAGCAAATCTAATAAAAAAGATATCATTAATGAAACAATACCAATAATAAACAATCCTTCTTTTTTCTTCTTAAGATACATTTCTTTTCATTCCTCGTATCGATTTCTTAATTCTTCCTCTTTACTTTTTTCTTCCTGTCTTTGACGGGCTATGATCGGAACAAAAATCACCACCCAGCTTGGGAAAAAGATATAAAAAGGAAAGCCAGTATCATCAGAACCATATCCTCCGGCTCCAGATCCATTAAAAGCAACGAAAACATATATCAATGCTATAGAAACTGCTCCGATCAAAATTCCAATGATCATTTTTTGGTATTTATCCATATTTTTCATCTCTTTTTTTTTGTTTTATCCTAAATTAAATAATTTTTAATTTAAGAATCAAAGCTTTCCTCTCTAACTCTGCTCCACTTTATCTCACAGAGTTCACAACTAAAGATAGACATCATTAATATTTAAACTTTATGCAACAGAGCTTCGTTAAAATCCTTTCTTACCTTAAAAAATGGACTTTACTTTACAAAGCCCGCCTTTCATAGCCAAAACCAAATAAAGACTTAAAATATAATAATATTCAAAACCCTGGCGAACATTATAAGATATAATTAGATAAAAATACTACTAACCGTGGATATAATAAAAAAAGCATAAAATCTGGCTGATTTTAAGATCAAGGGTTAATAGTTGGATTAAATATATACTACTTTATAATATTTTTTCCAGGCTTCAAATTTCATAAAATTACCAAAATGCCTTTTCCATTTTTTTTATCGGGTCATCTAAAGAATCTTCAATTTCTTCGTCGAAATTTGAAAATGTAGATATATCATTATCCCAATTATCTATAGTTTCTTTAGAGTATACTGTAAAAAACTTTTCCATTACGTCCTTCAATTCTTGAAGAACTCTTTTAGGTTTAATTTTTTTATCAGAATTTGCAATAAAGATAAAATGAGCTTTTTTTAATATAGTGAAGCGTATATCGCTCAATTCAAAATTGGATAACCCATCATGAGCAATTTCTTCAGCAAAAGAATTTAATGCTGTCAGTAAGGCTCCAAAAAGTTGTTCATCTAAGGTCTTTTCGTAAACTCTACTAAATACAACTAATCCTCCTTCTGACACAATCCACATGTCTCGTAGAATTTTATTTGAAGCCAAAAAACAACACTTGAAGGTTTTATTGATTTAATCGAATGCCGACTATAATTATTATCTTATAATAATTATTAAGTTTTTTCAAAATATTTAAAAATTCAAATAAATTAAACTCTAAAGGTTTATAAAAGAATATTTTGATATTATTTTTATGACATATACACCATTTAATAACAATATTTTGCCAATATTCTTCTATTATATTGGTCTTATTGTTTTCAGTATCGTTATGACAATTTTGATGATTAAGAAGTGGAGAGAGAGAAAAGTTAATCCCCCGCTCTATCTTTCAATCGTATTTATATTACTTACGGTTGCATTAATTGCGCTTACTATTGGTTTAGGTGAAGCGGTAATAACAGGCCTCTTTAAAGAAATATATAGAATTTCTTTACCATTTGCTTACTGTATGATAATTATAGCAGATATTTTTTTATTTGTATTTGCAAAGGTAATTACCAGTAAAGGAAAAAAAGCACTAGTTCCTTTAACCATTTTTGGAGGTGTCATAGTTATCGTCTTATTCCTTCCTTGGAACTGGTGGGGCGTCCCCCCTGAAGACTATGTAGGGCAATTAAACATCCGGCTCTATACAACGCTTTCTGTCATCCTTTATTCATATATTGTTTATATCTTCATCGCGGTATTTTGTTTAAAAGCAAGAAAACAAACACAAGATGCTAAAGCAAAAGCAGGTTTAACACTTTTATTTTTGTCTATGATTTCTATGATCGCTTTCTTTCTTATGTTTGTTTTTGACACCTTACTTATTACTCTTACTGATCATCTTGGATATTCTGAATTCGTTTACATTGCTTGGATCTTCGCGATCTTGTTCTTTGTTTTTACTTATCTGTCATTAGTTATGCCAAAATGGCTCGTGGATAGGATTGAAAAATAATTAAATGAATTAAAACAATTTTTTTCTTTTTTCTTTCTAGCAAAGTTTAGTTTGCTTGAGAATTTCCTCAACAATCCTCTCAATTGATTTTTCTGTAGTATCGATAATGATCTCTGCTGAAGAATTGTAATAAGATTCTCTGTAATGTAAAACTTTTTCTATTTCTTTAAAGGGATCTTTTTTGTTTATGATTGGTCTATGTTCTTTTCCTTCACTCATCGCTCTACTATAGATTACCTCAGGAGTTGCTGTTAATAAAACTATGTGGCAGGACTGCTTTAATATTTCAATATTAGTTTTGTTTAAAACAACTCCTCCTCCACAAGATATAATCGATTTAGATAACTGAGCGACTTTCTTACACGCTTCAATCTCATAATCTCTGAACTTTGCTTCACCATCTTCCGCAAAAATTTTGGGGATTGACTTTCCAGCTATCTCTATGATAATTTGATCGGTCTCTATGAATTTATAATCTTTTCCTAAGCGATCCTTTAATGCTTTTCCTGCTGTAGACTTACCCGTTGCCATAAACCCGATTAAAGCGATGGAATCCTTTGTCATGCTTTCGACCCAATATCGTTTTAATGTAATGTGCTCAATTTTAGAAAAATAGAAAAACTATATTGTTAAATTGAAAATCCATGCGTTTCTAAAACGCCTTTCTCCAATCCTATGTAATTTCCATTAATATAGGCGAAACAATTGAATTTTTCAGGATCTAATCTTCCATTTGAAACAAATTGCGCATCAGAGTGTGTTGCAACAACTTCTCCAAGATAACATATGTGAGAGCCTAATTCTATGCGTTTAATAACCTTGCATTCCATATTCCATGGAAATTCTTTGACCATAGGGACTTGAACTATTGTTCCTTGTTCTTTAGTCAGGTTTAACTCTTTCCATTTATTTACATCTCTTCCCGAACGCGTCCCACAATAATCCATTTCTTTTAATTGGTTTTTTGTGGGGTAATTAATTACAAACTCTCCATGTTTTTCAATTAATTTGTAAGAATGGCGCTTTGGTTGCATTGAAATTGCTATAATTGGAGGATTTAAACAAACTTTACCAACATAAGCGAGAGTAATTAAATTCGCTTCGTCACCAATCCCTACAGATATAACTGCGGCAGGCATAGGAAATGTTGAAATTCCGGTACTGAGAGAAACCTTATTCATATTTTAATATCATCTTTTATGTGTTTTCTGCTTATAGCTAAATAATTATAAATTAATCTAATTCTTAAACATATTAATAGTTTCAAATTTAATAATTATTGTAAAAGCATGCTGAATAATCCGCAAATAAAAGCTGGGATTAAGGTTCTGTGTGTAATTGGTCATCCAATCGAACATAGCATGAGCCCAGTAATGCATAATGCTGCACTTAAAGAGTTATCTCTAGATTACATTTACTTAGCCTTTGATGTTCCACCAGAGGACCTTGAAAAAGCAATGTTAGGATTTAAGAAGCATGATATGAAAGGGATAAATGTCACCATTCCACACAAAGAAACGATTATGCAATATTTAGATCAAATCGATCCTCTTGCTGAAAACATTGGTGCTGTTAATACTGTTAAAAATTTAAACGGAATTTTAATAGGAAAAAACACAGACGCATTTGGGGCTAAAAAAGCCTTAATCGATGCGGGATATAATATTAAAGGTAAGAAAGTAGTAATTCTAGGGGCAGGAGGGGCTGCTAGAGCGATTAGCTTTGCGTTGTCCGATGAAATAGACGAGATATTTATTTGTAATAGGACAAAGAAGCGAGCTATTGAATTGGCAAAAGATTTAAAAGATAAAATGAAGATTACAGCCACAGGAAAAGATTTGAGTAAAGAAACGCTGAAGAGCTTGACAAATGATGTAGATATATTGATTAATACAACTCCTATTGGTATGTATCCAGATGTAAAAAAAACACCATTATCTAAGGAAATATTAATGGAACATTTATTTGTATATGATATCATATACAATCCTCTCAAAACTCAATTTTTAAAAGATGCTAGTGAAATTGGGTGCAGAACTTTGAATGGGATTGATATGTTTATTAATCAGGGGGCGTTAGCATTTGAATGGTGGACAGATAAAAAACCAAATATAAATTTAATGAAAGAGAAAATTATTGAAATATTGGGAAAAAAATGACATTAGGAAAAAGTATTACAATTATTGGTGGCTCTGGTGGTATGGGTAAAGTTTTTGGAAAATATTTTCAAGAACATGGGTTTGTTGTAACATTTTACGCTCGAAACGAACATAAATTAAGAAAAGCTGCCACAGAATTGAATGTAAAATTCGATCTTTCACTTGAAAAAAGTGTTAGAAATGCTGATATCGTTATGATATCAATTCCAATAAACTCTACTCCTGATATGATTAGAAAAGTTGGACCTTTTTTAAAGAAGAATGCATTAATTTTTGATGTCACATCTTTGAAATGTGCCGTTTTTAATGCTTTAACTGAGATAAAGAATAAATTTCCTGTAAATTGTATTTCGCTCCATCCCATGTTTGGTCCAGGAATCAGTGATATGAAAAATTATGTAATGATGGTATTAAAAGTAGGAGGAACCGACCGATACGAAGTAGTTATAAGTGAACTCTTGGAATTATTTAGATCTGATGGATTAATTATTACTGAAACCTTACCAGAGATTCACGATAAAAGAGTAGCTCTTACTTTAGGTGTCCCCCATATGATTAACATTCTTTTTTTAAATCTTCTTAAGAGCACTAAAGAACCGTTAAATGAATTAACCAGATTTACGGGCACTACTTTTTTACTTCAAAAAGTTTTTGCTGAGAGCATTATTCAAAGAGAAATGGAAATGTTTGGTGAGATTCAAATGGAAAATCAAGAATTTCTTAAAATTTTGGAATTATTTGAAAGTCTGCTCCACAAATACAAAAAAATAATCGCAGAAAAAAATATCATAGGTTTTAACGAATTATTCTCCCAGGGATTAGATTATTCAAAAGAAGATAATCATTTTGAAAATTCTTATAATTATTTTTATGAATTTATGAAGATTTTAAAAAAAGAAAGTGAAAATTAAATCTTTACTTAATTAATTTTTGAACCACAGAATGCGCAATATTTTAAACCTTCTCTATCACCCAGCTGTACTCCACAATTAGAACAAAAATTTGAATTTTCTTCAACAAGAGACCTATTTTCTTCATAGGTTTTTATTTCTTGGTACCCCTCTATTTGATTTGATTTGAAGTCTGGAGAAGTCTCCCTTTGTTCGTAAGTGACTGGTTGAACAATAGTTTTGCAGTATACACATCGATTTGGTTCTTTTTCGTGGTAGATTGCGAGATAAATAAGTAAACCTATACCAGCAGTAAAAATGCATAAAATTATTACCAAGCAAATATCAATATCTTCTCTTGTTGTAAGAACATTCATCTTACATTGCGGACAATAACTTGTTACCATTTTTTTTTACCTCCTTGATTAAAATCGAATTGAAAATTTCTTTTTCTTAATTATATCTTGATATTGAAAGATTAAAAGAAATTTGGAGTCCAATTTTTACACAAAGATTTAGAAAAAAAGAAATTTCAAATGTAAAATTCGTGTGGTTATTAACAATGTATTTGGATTAGAAATATATGAATCTATTTTAGAGGGTTCAACAACGGAAAAATTAAATTCCTTTCAAGTATATAGCACAGGAAACTTTGGAATGTTTAATATCCTAGTTGATAAGATATGGGTAAAGGATAATAGGATTTATTTTAGTGTACAAGAGATAATTTCTGCCGAAAAAAAATATTTAAGAAAAGAAAAAATCCCCAATATTTATTCTATCCACGAGAAAGATCTTTTTAGCATAAGATGCAGGTTATATTTCTAATTTTTAAAGATCTAATGAATTACACATTTGTACCACAATGTGCACAAAACTTTGCTTCTTTATTTAATAAAGGCTCACCACAAAATGAACAGAAGTTTTGCTGTAGTGTTTTATTATTTACCATAGAATCATCAGCATTGTTATCACTTTCATACCCTAATGGTGTGTTAGTTTGAATTTGATTTGAAGATTGAGCACTAATGGTTGAAGCTAATGTAATTTGCGAACGACAGTGAATACAACGGCTAGGAGCTTTGTTATAATAAATGATACCATATACTATAAGACCAATTCCCCCCGTAAAAATTATTAAGATTATCACTAAAGCCCAGTTTACAGCTTCTTTGACCATTAACACATTTTGTTTACAATAGGGACAAAAGCCTACAGTATTTTTAGTTGACATGATCATCAATAAAATCTATCTTTAACAACTTAGAAATAAATTATCTCCTTTAAAATATTTATTAAATATTATTCAAATGGAAACTAACACTTTAATTATAAAATGAGAAAATTACTTATTAATTAAGAATAAATAATACTTAAAATGAATAAATCAATGCAACATTCAATTTTTATTGTTCTTGATGGGATAGATGGTTCAGGTACATCAACTCATAGTAAACTATTAGCAGGTTTTTTGAGCTTGAAAGGTTTAAATGTTTATATAACCCAAGAACCCTCAAATAGCGATATTGGAAAACTATTAAGAACTTATTTAAAAGATGATAGAATTCCCGCTTCTACAGACGCTTTATTATTTGCTGCTGATAGAGTTATTCATTTTGAAAATGAAATTAAAGAAAAATTAGAAGAGGGATACATTGTGATATCCGATAGGTATATAGAATCTTCGATTGCATACCAATCAAGTCAATCTGAAAAATTAACTATCGATTGGGTGAAAGATTTAAACAAATTTGCAGGTAAACCCGATCTAACAATTATTTTAGATATCGATCCTAAATTATCAATAGCCCGGAAACATCATAAGGTTTTGGACAAATTTGAAGACACTTCATTGTTAGAAAAGGTAAGACAAGTGTATCTCAATCGTGCTAAAAATGAGGGATATTGTGTAATTTATACGGACGATATAATCGAAATAGTCCAAGCAAAGATCCAAGAAGTTGTTATTGAAAAATTAGACCAAAGAGGAATTCAAATTAAAAAATAAAACACCTTTAACGAGGGAAGATATAATATCTCGAAACAAAACCTTAAATGACGCTTATTTTAACCAAGAAAAACTGTCAAATTATGTTAACGCTTTTAGTTTTCCAAGATTGGCAGGCACTGAGGGTGAAAAAAAAGCGGTTAAGTTAGCTTACGAAGCTTTTGAAGAGATAGGATTTAAAAAAGATCAAATAGAGAAGCAACCTTTTGATTTTTCAGATTTTTATTCCACAACTTTAATGAAATTTCTCCTCACATTAAATCTAGTTTTAGTTTTAAATCTCTTATTGTTTTCATATATTCATGGTGCTATAACAATGGTGCTAGTGATCTTTGTAACAATAGTCGTATATCTAATAGTTAAAGGCATAAATCATCCAGAGATCCCGGGTTTTTGGGGGGAATTTTTTGGAGAAACTCTTAATTCAACCAATGTTTTTACTAAAGTTCCTGCTATAAAGATATCTGAGAAGGATGCGGGAAACATAGTAATTTCTGCCCATTTAGATTCTAAATCACAATCTATGAATACTTTTTGGAGAGTTATATTTTATAAAATTACATTTTATAGCGGAATAATGTTGATAGGAGTTTATATTGTTTATTTTATCATTCTTCTTGGAAATTTGGATGTATCCTTCTATTTTACGATATATGGGGGTTGGATATCAATCATTTTAATCTCTTTTTCGAATATATGTTTACTTTTCCTTAACACTCATAATAAATCTCCGGGAGCGTTAGATAACGCTTCAGGAATGGCTATAGTTTTTGAATTAAGTTCATATTTTATTGAAAATCCATTAAATTATTTTAACATCTGGTTTTGTCAATTTTCTGCAGAAGAATTAGGAACTATGGGTGCACGAATATTTGTAGATGAATATGAAAATCAGTTTATTAAAGGAAAGGTATTTCAAATTAACTTTGATATGGTTTCTTGTAAGGAACATAAAAATAATCAAATCGAGTATATTCAGTCTTATGGAATTGGAATGCGTAAAATTTATTCCCCAATTTTAAATAAATATATCTTATTAGCAGCTAAGGAGAAAGATATAAAAGTTAAGAATTTACATGCAAGCACAGGAGCACATTCAGATACGGTTCCTTTTCGCTTAAGAAAGTACGATACAGTCGATATTACTAATGAGGCAGCATCGTTATATACTCATACTGTCAAAGATACTCCTGATAAAGTAGATCCTAAAATTTTATTTAACGCTTGCATCTTGTTTAAAGCTACAATGAAGTTGATAGATAAAAATTATAAAAATAAATGTGAAAATCAATAATGTAATTGTGATGATGAATGAGTTATACACTAGCAGAAAAGATGTTAAAAACGCATTCGAATGCAGAAGAAATCTCGCCTGGCCAATTTGTAGAGGCAGAAATTGACTTAATAATGGTACACGAACAATTAGGAGGAAGAATTCACTTAGAATATGAAAAACTCGGGATAGACTATGTCTGGGATCCAAACAAAATATTTTTTATTCTCGATCATTGGGTTCCTGCTCCAACTATTAGCGCCGCAAAAATGCACCAAGATTGTATTAAATTCGCAGAAAAATACAAGTTTGTTCATAATATGGGGATTAACAGAGGGATTTGTCATCAAGTTCTGCCCGAATTAGGATTCTCAAGACCAGGAATGTTAATAGTTGGTTCTGACAGTCATACAACAACTTATGGTGCTTTTAATTGCCTATCAACGGGTATCGGCGCAACTGATGTTTCTGTTGTGTTTGCAACTGGCAATTTATGGTTTAGAGTCCCTGAATCGATAAAGATTGAATTAACTGGTAGATTAAATAAAGGAGTTATGTCTAAGGATTTCATATTAACTATGATTGGAGAAATCTCAACTAAAGGTGCAATATATAAAGCAATAGAGTTCCATGGAACGGGTTCGTCTTGGTTATCTATAGATTCCAAGATGACGATAGCAAATATGGTTGTAGAGGCAGGAGCTAAGTTTGGAACCTTCCTACCTGATGAAAAACTTAAATTGTGGTTAAAAAATCGAACAAATCAACCATATAATTTTGTAGAACCTGATGAAGATGCTAATTACGAGAAGGAGTTAGATTACGATTTATCAAATATAACCCCCGTGATTGCTAAACCATCAAACCCCGGAAATCTAGCAGCGATAGAAGAAGTTCAAGGGGAGGAAATTGACCAAGCATTTTTAGGAAGTTGCACTAACGGAAGAATGGAAGATTTACGCATCGCAGCAAAAATATTGAAAGGTAAAAAAATACATTCAAAAACGAAATTAATCGTTACTCCAGCTTCACAAGAAATTTATATGAATGCTATGAAAGAAGGTCTAATTGAAATCTTCTTGAATTCGGGAGCTGTTGTTACACATTCTACCTGTGGAGCTTGCATCGGTGGCCAACTCGGCGTATTAGGTCCAGAGGAAAGATGCATTAGTAGCACAAATCGAAATTTTGTTGGAAGAATGGGGGATCCTTCAGCTGAGATTTTCTTGGCATCTCCCGCAACCGTGGCTGCTTCAGCCTTAAAGGGAAAAATATCTGATCCTCGGGAGGTGTTATAATAATGGAAAATATAGAAGGAGAGATTTATATTTTAGGGGATGACATTAACACTGACGATATTGTACCTAGTTATACTTTAACAATGAGAGATCCAAATGAAATGACCAAACATGTGTTAGAGTTTATAGAACCTAATTTTGCTCAAAAAGCAGCTAGGATATCTATAATTATAGGAGGACACAATTTTGGGACGGGAAGCTCTCGAGAAGAGGCCGTAAATGTTTTTAAAATTCTCGGAATAAAAGCCATTATTGCTAAATCGTTTTCAAGAATATACTATCGAAATCTTATTAACAACGGAATTGCTGGAATCATATGTGAGTGGGACGAAGCAACATTCTCCGACGGAGATCAGGTACAAATCTCGATTGAAAATGGGATAATATTCAATCTATCAAAAGATCTTGAACTACCGTATAAAAAATTACCTCAATTTCTAAAAGAAATATTGGAATCCGGAGGAATACTAAATCAGCTAAAAGAAAAATTGAAATTAAATCAATAAAGCTACCCTTTTTCAAATATTATTCCTGTACCGTTTGATGGAGAATGAAATTTTGCACTTAATGTTATTATTTGAGTTTTAACCTAAAGCTTCAATTTCTTTTTGGATTTTTTCAATTCGCTCCTTGGCTTTAGTGAGGATCTGAGTTCTACCATATTTGTTAAACCACTTTTCAAATCTCTGTTCGATGGTAACTTCTTTAGTTCCAGCTATAAATTTATCCGCAAGACAGATCACTTTTTCTTCGAGGGTAAGCGGTAAAAAATCTCTCTCAGGTAACCCAACCTGCTTTGCATCTTCTTTATCTAATCCCCCTAAGATATGAGTTTCGCAGATTATGGCAAGCCGTTCTGATAATCCTCTTTCTCTTATTATTTTAGCCCCAATTAAGGCATGCTTAAACCCATGAGTCTGACATCTGCCAATATCGTGTAGCAAGCCCCCTATTTCAATCAAATCCATGTCAACCTCTTTTAACCTTATTTTTTCTGCTAATACTAACGCCTTCTCAGCAACTTTTAGAGAGTGACGTCTTACATTATAAGGGACTTTTAGCTTTTTCAATAAATCAAATGCAAAATCGCTGGTTGGTAGAGTTTCTTCTCTTGCCATTACACTTTAGAAATTAATTATTAACTTTAAGGTTTAGTTATTCAGTTTAACATCTATTTTTAACGAAAGAATAAAAATAATTTTGATAGATAAATCTAATAGACTTCTTCATATGGACCGCTGATAATTCCCCCGAGTGATCCCCCTATAATAGCGCCCAATATTGCACTTAAAATTCCTCCAATTGTTCCGGAAAGTTGAGCTCCTTGGAATAAAGTCATTAGATCCTCGCCAGAAATCACGCTTAATAACATCCAGATTAAAAAATCAATAACTATCACTAGAGAACTAGCTATAAGTCCTCTTTTCAATCCTTTAGATATGGTACCACTCAAAAAACCAATGAATACACTTGCTAGAAGTTGTGGGGCAAAATCGACTATGTTCAGCTTACCTGTAAAAAAGGCTATAAGATCAAATTTAAAATTCGCTCCTATTTGTAAAACTATAACTTTTAAAATATCTGTTTGTAGATAAATCTTTATTTGGGGAATTATCGTTTCCATATTAAAAAAGTAAACAGTAAAAAAGCTAAAGATAATTCCAACTATAATCCCAATTACTAGTCTATAGGATACCATTTTAAAATATTCTCTTTCTAGTTAAGCTATTTGTATGAAATATCTTATATGAGTTAATTAATAATTTTAATTGTTTTGATATATTAAATCTTTAGTTCTACGAGAATTAGAAGAATTCTTTTAATAAAATATTAAAATTATGATGTTTTATATCATTTATCAAGAGTATTATTTTATGAACTAAATCTCTAATTGTAGGGTATCTACCTTGGCTAAAAAAAAGAAAAAAACAGAAACGACTGATGATTCTAAGAAGGAAGAAGATACTATTTCCGAAGAAGAATTAAGGAAAGAATTCGAGAAGGAATTCGAAGAGGATTTTGAAGACGAGTTAGATTTAGAAGAAGAACTTGATTTACTCGATACCGAAGATATGGATACTGAAGTTGGAGATATCGATAAATTAATAGATAAGGACGAAGAAAAGAAGCAATTATATCTAAGTTGTGGTATCCATATAGGAACAAAATTGTTATCTGGAGATGCTAGAAGATTTATTTATAGACAAACGAATTACGGATTATATGTTATTGACTTAACTCAAACTGATGAACGTCTTCTTACTGCTGCTAAATTTCTAAGTAAATATGTAGAGGAAGGGAGTGATAAAGTAATAGTATCATCAGTTAGAAGATACGGCAAAGAACCAGTAAAACAATTTTGCAAAGTTCTAGGATGTAGAGCAATTACTGAGCGATTTATTCCGGGATCTTTGACCAACCCTATAATAGACGATTACATTAAAGATGCATCGGTAGTGGTCATCGTTGATCCGCATGCTGATAAAGTAATTTTAAGAGAAGCGAAATTAGCCCGAATTCCCGTCGTTGCTCTATTTGATACTGACGATATTCTCAATGGCATTGACCTCGCAATTCCAGCTAACAATAGGGGCAAAAAAGCGTTAGGATTAGCATTTTGGTTGCTTGCAAGACAGATTTTGCTAGAATTAGGCAAAATATCAAGCGAAGACGATTTTCCATACACTTTAGAGGAATTTACCTCTAAAATCATCCCGGTTTATCGTCAAGAGTGAATTCAAAGAGAAGTTCTAAATCTAGAGAAGATTTAAAAATTGCATTTAAAATTGGTTTCTTTTTCTATTGAGTAAGCATTACACTATAGCTGCAAAAAGATCCCTTGCTTTTTTGTAGAATTTATTTTCAGGTGCTATTTCAAGCAAATTCTTAGCGAGTAAATTCATTTTACTAATTTCGTCGTCGTTAGGAAGCAAACCCAGAAATTTTACTCTGTCGTCTTTAATTTTTTCGACTCTCTCGGTTAATAAGCTTTTCATGTCTTCGGGAAAGCGATTTCCAACTACGAGGATATTTTTAAAATCCAATTTGACTTCGTTGGTAACCTCTACGATTCTTTCCATTGTGTGAAATCCCATTTTACTCGCGTCTGTTACTATAATGAGGTCAGTAACATCTTGTCCTGTCCTTCTTGCGAAGTGTTCCAGCCCTGCTGGAGCGTCAATTAACACGATGTCGTAATTTTTCGACAGAATATCAATGATACGCTTAATCGTATTATTGACGCTACAATAGCATCCCTCTCCCTCACCGCGTCCCATTTCTAGCAGATCAAAATCATCCAATTCTATGAGTGCGTCAAAGACCTCAGATTCAATGATTTGATCTTTCGATACTTCTAGCGGTATCTGTCTTCTCTGAATTTTATCCTTGAGTACTGTCATTTTTCCACCTACCGTTTGTTTGAATCCGATATTTTCTCCAATGATATCTCCGATGTTCGCATCGGGATCTGCGTCAATAACCAAGATGTTCTCGTATTTATTTGAATCTATTAAATGCTTTAGCATGAGTACCAATAATGTAGATTTCCCTACACCTCCTTTTCCACTAAAAGAAATTATTTTTAAAGCCACGATTTTTTTCACTCTTTCATTCGTTTCCACACGATCTTGTGTGGGAAAAAGTGGCACCTCATTTAAGTTTTGATTTTATAAAATCAAAATTACATGATATCTTTTATTGCTTTCGCAATGGCAGTAGCCATTAAGGGAGGGACCGCATTTCCAATCTGCTTATATTTATCTCTCATGGAACCAAAAAACCGATAATTGTCAGGGAAAGATTGAAGTCGAGCCGCTTCTCTAACAGATATTGCTCTATTTTGGGTAGGATGGACGAACCTTCCTGGGGCACTTACACAACCACAATTACCTGTAATAGTGTCTGCTGGTTTATTTAAATGAAGCCTGCCATATATATTTGGATATCCTCCTTTTAGTTGATATTTTTTTGGTAAAGAAGCGTGATTCATACCCTGTTCAATATGAGAAATTCTATCAACCACTTCGCTGCTGTGATTTGGTGCTATATGATCATAGAGTTTGATAGAATTTTTTCTCAAATACTCTTGATAATTTGTTTTAGAGGGTTTATCATAATCTACCTTTAAATCAGGACTAATTTTTTTATTGAGAGGAGTAATATCGAGAATATCTGATAAAGCGTCTTTGACTTTTAGAAATGGCGGTAATGAATCTTCACAATCGGTTTTTTGCTTCTCTTCTTTCTGATTAGTTTTTGTAATTTTTAAATTTTGTATGCTATCATCCTTAGTTCCTATAAAAAAAACTCTTTCCCTCAGCTGCGGTACTCCGTATTCCGCTGCGAGTAATACTTGCATTTTGCAGTTATAACCGATATCGTGATACATTTCTTTTATTTTTTCTACTACTTGTCCTTTACTCATGGTCAGTATGCCTTTAACATTTTCCATAACAAAAAAGGTAGGTTTAAAATATTCTACCCATTTTATAAAGAAGAAAACGAGCATATTACGGGGATCGTCTGGTCTCCTGTTCCCTACTGACGAAAATCCGATACACGGAGGCCCTCCAATTATTCCTTTAACTTCTTTCCCTTTAATATGGGTATCGTCCATCTCGCCGCAATCCAATTTTGTAATATCTTCATTAAGGTTTAAACTTTCAGGGTGATTATAGTTATAGGCCTCAAAATAGTTTTTTTCTAACTCAATCGCTAAATTTATCTTAAAATCTGCCAATACAAACCCGTGAGATAACCCGCCTGCTCCTGAAAATAAATCTATAAGAATTTCTACTTCACCATTTCTATTGACAACACATTTGAGGCATTGAATTTGTCACTTAATTATATAATAGTTAAAAGCTATCTGTAAGTGATTTTTTTATGAAATATATTAAATAAAAATCAGTTTTTATTATTTATATATTTGAATATGTTACCTTCTTCACACTTTCATAAGAATTCATTAAGCTTCTTATTTCGGAAATGTTTTTCTACGCCATATTTCATCCCAGGTAACTTATAACAATGATCAGGAATCATTTTTTTAAAATATTCCTTGTTTTCTCTTTCAGATATGAACTGTGATTTATATAAAGTCTCAAAGATTTCTTCACCCGAAAATTGGATATCATCAAAATAGGGAATGAGGGGACGGGATATACTTAATTTATCTACGACATCGGTTAACGGTAAATTAATCTCCAGGATCTTTCCTTTTTCATCTATTATCCCGGTTTTATGTTTTCTTTCATTATACAGGCATATAACGCACTCAGGCCATCTTTCATGAAAATAGTTCAACACTAAATCAATCACTTGATGTTTTAAGGAGACAACTCCAAATAACACGCCTCGATCGTTAATTTCTGTCCGCGTAAATTGTTTTGCGCGATAAACTTCTGTGGATACTTCTCGCATCATCCGATTGATTTTTTTTGCCATTTGAGTACCTGAATTACGGAGTACTGCTTCAGGAATCGCTCTAATTTGTTGTTCTATTACTGGAGAATATGAAGCATGACGATGAAGGTTATTTATCAGCTCCTCATGCGAGTAACCTCTAGAACATCCAACAACTTCTAGAGGATCTCGACTTTTTACCATTTTATATCCACATAAGTTTTAATTTCTATTATTATTGGTAAAATTATTAAGAGTAGTTTGGGTACATCCATCTATAGAAAGAAAAGGATCAGCTCGTTTTAAAACTACTCCAACAGCTCTTAAATCTTGTCTACGATTAAATTTATACTTCTGAGCACGCAAGTTGATAATTCTTTTTGCTGAAATCGGCCCAATTCCAGGAACTCGGAGTAATTCTTGGTAAGAGCATTGATTTGGGTCTACACGACCGTGTTCTTTAAAATAATCTCTTGCTAAATGAATTTTTGGGTCTCCTTTTGGTAAATTCCCTTCTTCTGTTAGTACTTCTTTTAAATCATTTAGCTTAAAATGATATATTCTTAGTAACCAATCGCTCTGGTATAATCTATGTTCTCTATCTAGCGAAGCACCTTGTTTGTTTCCTAATGGTGTACCTTCTATTGGGATAAAAGAAGAGAAATAAGCTCGCCTTAAATCAATCTCGCGATATCCCCAATCAATACGTTTAAGTAAATCTAAATCAGTTTCGTGTTCTGCTGCCCCTACTACAAATTGGGTCGTTTGTCCACAATTTAAAATTGGTGCACCGTCCCATCGAAATTTTTTATATCCATCTTCACGGCGTTCCTTAATCATCCTTTCTTGATCTTTTAATTTATTATCAGCTTTTAAATCCTTCATCGTTTTGAGGGCTTCTTCGTTATGCTTAATACGAATCTTTTTTAACCAGCGTTGACGCATTATTATATCATTGTAATAATCTTTTTGTTCCGCGATTTCAGAGAGATGATCCTTAGTGGAAGCTTCTGTATTAATTGAGATGCGATCCGATAAAGAAATTGCGTCTTTAAGCAAGGATTGGCTCACGCCGGGCAAACATTTAAAATGTACATATCCCCCAAAGTTATATTTAAAGCGAAGAAGCCTTATCGCCTCTAGCATTTCTTCTGTCGTTTGGTCAGCACTACCACATACAGCAGAGGATATGAATACTCCTTCTACTACGTTCATTGAATAGAGCTTCATAAATGTACGGGCGTATTCTTCAGGTGAAAAACTCATTTTATGCTTACAATTATGAGAAAAGCAATATTTACAGTTATATATACATCGGTTAGTATATAGAGTTTTAAATAAACTCATACAACGACCATCAGGAGTATAACTATGACAAATCCCCGCGCTAACCGTATTCCCTATTGTTTTTTTTTGATCTCCAAAAAGATTTGGATATTTTTCAGTTCGACTGGAAGCGGTGCTGGCACAGATGTCGTACTTAGAATTTTCCCCTAAGACTCTTATCTTTTCTAAAGTCGATGGCACTTTTATTAATCAGCTGTGAAATGTAATATAACTCAAAATTGTATAATGTAAAAACTTGATGTTCACCTTATAAATTGAGGGGGATCAGTAAATTTTTAAAAATACTTAGATTTAATAAAAATTTAATTTCTAACATTTCTTCCTCTAAGTATTAAAAAAAATATATAAGTTTGATAGAGCTGATAATAATGCCATATTACACTGGAGGAGAAATAATAACAAAATACCTTATAAAAGAGGGAGTCAAGTACGTTATCGGAATTCCTGGTCACGGAAACTTACCTTTAGTTGATGCTTTTTATAGGAACAAGGATAAAGTTCAGATAATCCAACCTAAACAAGAAATGTCTGGAGTACACCTCGCAGTAGGATATTATAGAATAACTGGAAAGCCGATCTGTGTTTTTACTTCAATTGGGCCGGGAGCAATTAATACTGCTATAGGCGTCGCTGATGCATATGTAGATTCTTTCCCGTGCCTGATAATTACAGGAGATACTCATGTACACATGAGAGGAAAAGGAGTTCTTCAAGAAATAGAAAGGAAAAAAGATTCCAGCATGCCGAAAATTTTAGAACCTATCGTAAAACGGAGTTTTGAAGTGGATACTGTGGGACAATTACCTACAATAATGCAAAGAGCTTTTAATTATATGTTAACTGGGAGAAGAGGTCCAGTTCATATTGATCTCCCCATGGACGTACAAGCTAACGCAATTGATACCGAAATTCCAGTACCCATAGAGCGAAGATCATCCGGAAGTATAATGGGTGATCCCAAAAGTATTAAAGAAGCTTCATCTTTATTAAAAAAAGCAAAAAGACCGGTCTTTTTGTTAGGAGGAGGTATTGTTACATCTGACGCTTTTGATGAGATTAAGGAGCTCGCAGAAAAAGTTGGAGCTGGAGTGGTTTCTACAATGATGGCAAAAGATGCATTTCCAAATGATCACCCTCTTTTTTGTTGGGCTACTGGGAGTAAGGGAACTACAGTTGGATTAGAGATGACTTCTACTTCTGATGTTCTACTTGCTGTTGGTTGCAGATTTGCCGATCAAACAGCAAGTTCCTATAAGGATGGAATAAGTTTTTCGATTCCTCCTACAAAATTAATTCAAATAGATATTGATCCTCATGAAATTGGAAAGAACTATCCTGTTTCAGTTGGAGTAGTAGGGGACGCGAAAGCATGTTTGCGACAAATCTTAGAAGAACTCACTGACTATTCTGTTGACTATAAGACTACTGATTACTATAAAGAAATGCAAGAAGAGAAAGTGAGATGGTTTAATTCTCTTGATGAGTTTCGAGATGATTCTAAAGTACCGGTAATGATTTCCACTGTACTAAGAGAAGTTCGCAAATTTTTCGACCGCGATGCTGTAATTGTGACTAGTTCTGGAAACGTTCAAGCTCAAATGATTCAAGAATTAGAATTCTACGAACCTAAAACATGTTTTACTGCTGGTGGGTTCTCTACAATGGGTTATAGTGTTCCAGCTGCAATTGGTGCTAAAATAGGGTCCATAGATATAGGAAAACCTAATCGTCAAGTCGTAGCGCTCGTAGGAGACGGTGATTTCATGATGACGATTTCGGAACTATCTGTAGCAGTTCAATTAGGTTTATCTAACCTCTTCTTTATAGTTTTAAACAACCATGGTTGGATTGCTATTAAAGACTTACAACAAGCTGCTTTTGGAGAAAATCGTGGTTATGGGACAGCATTCGAAGATAAAGATGGTAATTCATACTCTCCAGATTTTGCTAAAATTGGTGAAGCATTTGGATGTTACTCTGAGAAGATTTCTAAAAGGGAAGAGGTAATTCCCGCGCTAAAGCGAGCGATCAAATCTAATAAACCTGTTGTAATAGAAATTCTTGTAAATCGAAAATTCCCTTTTAGTGGCTCTTTAACTGCAGGATTCTGGGATGTACCGCGCCCAGCATATCTAAAAGAGCGAAGAAAACAATACGAGGAAGACTTAAAACAAGAAAAGCTCTAGGTGTGATGTTTTATGACTGTTAAAGATTATATGAAATTATTTAGAGATGAAGGAATTAAGTTTTTACAATTTCAATTTACAACGATTTTAGGGGATTTTAAAGGGGTTGATTTTCCGGTAAAGATATGGGACTCCATGAAGGATGGAACTGGTATTGACGGTTCAAGTCTGGGTTTTTTAAAAACCGAGCAAAGCGACATGAAAATTGTTCCAGATTTAAACACATTTGCGATAATCCCGTGGAATCCTAAGGTTGGGAGGTTTATTTGCGATGTAACCGACAATAAAGGCAAAGCCTACCCTACCTGTCCACGAGGGATACTAAGAAAAATACTTGGAAAAGCGAGTTCATTAGGTTATAATTTTTTAACAAGACCAGAATTAGAATGGTATTTCATAAATGACGATCGAGAACCCGCTGATACTGGGACTTACATGGATCTTCCTCCTAAGGACCAATTTAATAAATTACGCCATCAAATTTCTAGTGTTATGATGAATATGGGTATTGGAATTAAGACCATACACCATGAGGTAGGACCAAGTCAACATGAAATTGAATTTTTGCCAAACAACGCTCTAAATCAAGCTGATAACGTACAAACGGCAAAAATGATAATTAGAAATGAATCTAGTCATAAGAACCTAATTACTACATTTATGCCAAAGCCTTTCCCATTAGTAGCAGGAAGTGGGTTACATTTACATCAATATTTAGAAAAAGAGGGAAAAAATGTTTTTGGCGATACTGACGCAGATTTAAGCGATATTCTCCGTTATTATATAGGTGGAATCCAAAAACATACTGATGCTCTCTCCGCCATTTTGAATCCTATTACTAATTCGTACAAAAGACTTATTCCTAATCATGAAGCTCCAGTCTATATATCTTGGGGTATAGGTAATAGAACGGCTTTAATTCGGGTGCCAGGATACGAAAAATCTGCTAGAATTGAATATCGCGCAGGCGATGCTGTAATGAATATTTACTTAGGAACAGCTCTATTACTCGCAGCTGGCTTAGATGGAATAAAAAAGAAAATTGAACCAACCTTGCCTGTTACAGAAAATATTGACAATTTAACTGTGGAAAAGCGTCAAACCTTAGGAATTAAAAAGCTACCTCAAAATCTAGCTGAAGCATTAGAGGCTTTCGGTACTAGCAAATTCGTTCTTAAGAATCTCGGAAAACAATTAGTAGACATATTTATGGAACTTAAGAGTAAAGAGATTGAGGATTACCAAACAGCTAAAAATGAAGGAAAAGATTTGGAGTGGGAACTTGAAAAATATTTACTCCTATAAAATAGATTATTTATAAATCGCGTAATTTTCTTTTAAAGTTTTCCTAAGATTCTGTGAAAAATGATATTCTTTAGAATAAAGCTCAAAAATAATATTATCTATATATTTCTGTTCCTCAGTATAGTCGTAAGACAAATTTTTCTTCTTATTTTCAATTATTTTTTTGACTAATGAACTAACTTCTTCTTGGGTTTCTCTATCGGGTTTTATAAACGGTAGCGAGTGTAACCCTGTTAGTTGAATGCTATTAGTGTTGTTTAAAATGCCTTTTGAGAGATAGTTATATAACGAGCTATTCAATAATCCTAAAAAGTATTCAATTGAGATTGAACGATCCTGAACGATAAATCCCATTGCTTTATTAGAGTCCCAATAACAACCTTTAGGCATGTAACGCGCAGCTAACCTCGAACTCACACCACTTATGATAATCCCCTCCTCTTCAAAAGGGACTGATTTCGGAATATCATATATAGAGATTGAATCTTGATCCCAATCTAAAGCTTCCATAATAGGTCTATAGTATTGATCCCCTCCACCTCTTTTTAAATACGGTTTCCATCTTTTTTCTTCCAGATCAAGGCGAGAAATTACTTTAAATAACTCACTTTTTTTTTCCAAGTTGCTTTTCTTTCTAAAAATGCTCGCAAGTTCAGTACTTTCAATCGCAGCTATGAATTTTTTATTATTATGGGTGTGCATTCCGATGTATCCCTTCAGATAATTCTCTAGCTTCGGTGCGTTTTCGAACAAATCTAATATTTGTTCTTCAGCGTTTACGAAAAAAATGCTAAAAGGGAGCGATTTATATCTTTTTTGCTCTATCTCAATTACTACGGGGGGATTCCAATACTCGCTCTCATATTTAACGCGAGGGATAATTTCCATTAGGTTGTTATCCCGAACTTGCTCATTTTCCTCTTTCGAACGCTTAGTAAGAAAGAATATTATGGGGTACGTGCTTACATATTGTTTATCAAACAAATTAATTGGAGCAAGTAAAATTTCATTTATTACGCAGTTTTTAAGAATAAAGCTTCTCAATTTCGTATGCGTGCTCAAAGTTAGAAAAGAATCACTAGTAATGAAACCTAATTTCCCCCCCTCTTTCAAACGCCAAATACTATTGACTATAAACATTGAATATGTTTCATGAGCATTGATCTTTCCATAAATTTGTTTCAGTTTAGCTCGATTTTTCCTCACATAACTGCTTGCTTTATTCAGATAAGGTGGATTTCCAACGATGAAGTCATATTCACTATGACACTCTGAATCAAACGAGAGTAAATTATCAATCGCCTTGAAGTTTACGCCAAATTTTTCAATACTAGATTTATAATCCGAGTTTATGTCATGACAATAGATTTGTGTATTGTCAACACCAGCTTTCAATAAAGATTTTACGAAAACTCCGGGACCTACGCATGGATCTAATACTTTCTGATTACTAGAAATTGTTCCTAATCTGGACACGATATAATCTGCGGTTGTAGGGGGCGTTAAAACCACGCCTAATTCCTTATCGTTCAAATTTCCAATCGTTAAATCTTTTTATATCTAATCTTTACTTTTAAATTGGTCATCAAACACTATTAAGTTATCTATGATAGTTTCACAGAGTCTTTTTAACAAAGATACATCCACTTTGTCTACTGTATCATGAATTGAATGGATGTGCTCGTAACACTCCAAATCACCAAATCCAATGCCATGGAAATTCTTTTTTTTTAAATAATAACCGTCAGTGTGGGAACCGAATGGAAGCTTTATAGGACTCGTTTTAATTATTAAATCCCTGTTATTTTTAACAAACATATCAAAAATAGTTTTAACTTGATTCGATGTCTTCCTATCTGGAAAGAAGTATGTACTTTTAGCGATTGAATCGAAATTAAAAATCATAGATTCTTTTTTGTTAAGATCTTTAACAATTTGATAGAAATTTCTAATTCCCATTGTTCCACATTCTTCTGCTCCAGTAAAGATAAACCATAAATTATAATGTTTTAATCTATTTTCTGGATTTGAAAAATAAGAAAGTAGTTCAAAAACGCACGCAATTCCTGATGCGTTATCAATTGCTCCATTAGACTTATTATCTGTAGTATTAAATAGAAAAGCAATTGCAGAACATAAGTTTGTTGCAATAGGAACGATTCCAATGATGTAAAATATTAAGGGAAACCAAGGAAAAATTAAATTCTTTAATATCACTATTACTAAGACAATTATCCCTGAAAATACCCATGTTCTTATAATTCTAACACGATAAAGTATCGAAAATCTTTGTCCTTTTGAATCGAGATGACACATGAAAAAAATACTCCTCTCAGGGACTAATCTATCATTATTTCTAGTGTCTACTTTACCATTTTTTAGATTAGAGCCAATTTTAACATAAAGATTACTTGAAATTAATACCCTTGGCAACTTTATTACTTCTGGTTTTATCGCAAGTATGAATAAAAATCCCAATATTATAATAATTACTATTAGGAGAATTGGTATTAAGACTGTTATAAAATTTAGATAGAGCAAAAAGAGTACCATAAATCCTAATATAAACGCTAATTTTGGGTAAATACGCCCAAAATATGTGCTAAATGTAAAGTCTTGGATTAAAGGTTTAAGATTTAATGTTTCCACTTTTTGGAAAGCTATCTTTAGTGCCTTTTTCTCACCTTCCGTTCCTGATAATCTTGGGAAAGCAAAAGAATCTAAATTTTGTTTAATACGATTTTCGTCAAGCATTCTAATCATTGTATACTAATTTAATTTAAATAAGCTCCGTATTTAGCAGAACTTACTAATTTTCGGTAAATACCTAAATATCCCTTTTCAATTTTAAGTGTAGGTTTCTTCCATAGCTTAAATCTTTCTCTGAGTTCTTCCTCAGATATTAGTAGGTTCAGCTGACGATTCTCCAAATCAATTTCAATTTCATCTCCATCACGGACGATTGAAATTGGACCGCCTTCATATGCTTCGGGACAAACATGACCTATACAAGGACCTCTTGTGGCGCCTGAATATCTTCCGTCAGTTATCATCGCGACAGAATCTCCTAACCCCATACCTATTAGAATTGCGGCAGGTATCGATAATTCCCTCATACCCGGCCCCCCTTTAGGCCCTTCATATCTAATAACTAATACATCTCCTTTTTTTATCTTACCATTCATTAAAGCCTTTTTTAAGCCCTCTTCCGATTCGTAAACTTTGGCAATTCCTTTATGATATCTCATATTATTGTCAACAGCACTCTGTTTTACGATCGCTCCTTCTGGTGCTAAATTGCCTTTCAATACGGCAATCCCTCCTTCTGGGGAGATCGGATCACTTAGTTTTCGGACTATTTGATACTCTATAGGCTCTACATTTTTGAGATATTGTTCTAATGTCTCTCCGAATACATTTAACGTAGTTAGATCTAAAAGGTTCGATAAATTTTTCATTAAAACTTTAACTCCCCCCGCTTCGTGAAATTCTGAGATATTATATTCAGACGAAGGTTTAAATTTAGCTAATAGAGGAACGGATTTACTCAATTCATCAAAATCAAAATGATTTAAGCTACCATCAATTTTGCGAGATAACGCGCACATATGGAGAATCATATTCGTTGATCCTCCAAAGGATAAAGCTATCTTGCATGCGTTGTTTATTGATTTGTGAGTTATTAAATTTAAGGCAGTGATCTTTTTTTCCACCAAACTGATAATCGTTTTACCCGTTTCTTTACTCAATTCTTCTTGCTCTTTACTTAAAGCGCTTGTAGTAGCACAATTCGGTAGGGAAAGCCCCATTGTTTCAACGATACAAGCCATTGTGTTTGCAGTTCCCATCATATTGCACGCACCTGGAGAACAGCATGTTTCTGATTCAATTAGGGTCAATTCTTCCCTAGTAATTTTACCTGCTTTATATTGACCAATTGCTTCTTTTATATCAGATGTTACATAGGTTTTTCCCTTTAATGGTCCATCTTTGAATACTTTAGGTTCCATTATGCCTCCAGTGAGAAATATAGTTGGAATATCACACTGAGCACTAGCTAAAAGCATTCCTGGAATTATTTTGTCGCACGAACATATCATTACCATTCCATCAAAGTTATTTGCTTTGATTGTACTTTCAATTGATGCAGCTATTATCTCTCGTGTAGGTAAAACCATGTTTGAATACTTACCTAAATTAGCAATTCCGTCGCAAATAGCAATTGTATTGAATTCCATTGGAGTTCCTCCAGCCTCTCTTACGCCGACTTTTACCAATTCACTTAGTTTACGTAAGTGAATATGTCCTGGATTTATTTCGCTCCAGGAGTTCACAATTGCTATTAAAGGTTTTTCTAAATCTTGATAAGAATATCCACATCCATGTAATAGTGCTCTTCTATAAGCTAGTACCGGATCCACTTCTTTTTTTTCTGACACTATATTTCATCAAATCCACTCAAGCTTTAATTATATTTAATTTAAAATTACATCTAAATATTATTTTAAGATATAATTTTATCGCCCAAAACTAATTAATGTAGATACTCTTAAAATCGTAGAGAGAGACAAGAGAGTCCTCCATCCATCTTTTCAAATTCAGACATATCAAGTTCTAAGACTTTAAAATTATAGTTTAAGATTTGTTTCTTTAAGTTTGTATATCCATGCGGCATAAGCACATAGTCGTTTATCCTTAGGCTATTTGTTGCGTAAGCTTCACTTTCTTGAACTTCAATAAGATTATACTCTCTAAAATCAGGATGGTCTTTAAATTCCCCAGATACTAGTAAAATTCCTTCTCCTAAATAGGATATTCCTGTTTTTAAATGCAGAACTTTTTTAAGAGGAACTATGGACGAAGAATATCCGTATCTTTTTAAAATCCTCGTTAATTGATTGGCTCCTTCTTTATTTGTTCTGCTCGAAAGTCCTATGTAATAATGTTCCTCAACTTTCATTATATCTCCTCCTTCTAGCGTACCAGGGTTTCTAATTGACTCAATACGACTATAAAACGTCTTTAATTCTTCGCTAATTTCAATTTCTTCACCTTGTCTACTTTTTGCTCCAAGATTAGCAATTACGGTGAATTCTTTATCCACTACTGCCGTATCTTCAACAAAAGTAGAATCTGGAAAGCGATCGTCCTCTTCTAATGCAATTACAGAGAGATTACACTTTATAAGTGCTTCTACGTACTTTAAATGCTGTAATAACGCTTTTTCATAATCAGGTTTTCCTAAAGCGGATGTAGAAATCCCAAATTGAAAGTTTTTACATGGTTTCCTGACTATTGCGTGTTTAAACATAGTTGCGCTAGTTATTTGTTAACTTTATTTGAAATTTTATAAGTATAGATTTATCTACAAATAATTCTTTTTAAGTTTAATTTTCTTGTGGTGAGAAACAGAGTCATATAAATTTCATAAATAATTTTATTAAATGATATGCTGAAGGTTGGAATTATTGGTACTGGGGTTATTTTCGATTTAAATGTTCTTGGATATTTGAATAATGAAGATGTTGAAATTACATGTTTATGTAATAGAACTATAAATAAAGCTAAAGATAAGATTAAAAAATTCAAACTGCAGAAAAATACCCAAATATATTCTGATTACAAAGAAATGTTAGATAAAGAAGATTTAAATATTGTTGAAATTCTTCTTCCTCATCATCTTCACGCCGATGCAGTAATCTATGCTGCCAAGAAGGGAGTAAAAACAATCTCGGTTCAAAAACCAATGGCTTTAACTCTTGAAGAAGCCGATAAAATGATTAAAGAGTGTAAAAATTCCGGCTCAATTCTTTCTATATATGAAAATTTCTTATTTGCTCCACACATATTAAAAGCAAAGGAGTTAATCGATTCAGATTATATTGGTGATCCTTCTTCCATTAGAATAAAAATTGCCATGGGAGGTAAGGGGAGCTGGATTATTCCAAATAATGCTAATAAATGGAGAGAAGATCCCAAAATGATTGGGGGCGCTAAAGCAGGTTCACCGGTACTACTTGACAACGGTTGGCACGCTTTTTCCTTAGCATCGTGGTTTTTTGGAGAAGAAATCGAAAAAGTATTTGCTTGGACGGGCAATTTTAATGGTATAGATGCGCCTGCATACGTAATGTTTAAATATCAACAAAATTATGAGCACCTTATTCCCCAATATGGGCACATGGAATTCGCTTTAATGCCAGAAATGCAAATCCCTTCTAACTACTATTCCACTGAAGAATTTATAGAAATAATTGCAAGCAGAGGAATAATAAAAATAAATCAAGGAACATCTATAGGAAATACCATGTCAAATTCTGATATTTTTGCTCCGATTGTTATAATTCGTGATGGAAAAGTAGAAACTTTAAATGAATTTGAGAAAGATTGGAAACAAAGTTTTATTAATGCAACAAAACATCTTATAGAGGTAGCAAAAGGAAACAAGGAACCAATATTATCTGGTGAACAAGCCAAAAGGGTTTTAAGATTCAACTTAGCTGCTATAAGATCTTCTGAATTGGGCAATGAAGTATCTTTGAATGAATTCAATTAATTCAATTTAAAGTTCATATTGATACTTAAATTCTTTATGCTCTAATCCTTCTTGAATCCCTTTTTTAAGATCCATTCTAATACTTTTAAGATATTTGATAAGTGTTCCTCCATCCAGTTCCACAAGCTCTTTTACGTTACAAGAACCATTTTGCTCATTTTCTGGAGTGACTTCATCCCACCTTACAATCCTTTTCTTTTGAGTCGATATAAATGGCATTTTAGCAAAAATACATAAATTTTTCCCTTGTTCACCAGTATAAATCGGGGAGCTCCCTTCTTGAATAGCTCTAATAAAATGTTCAGTAGAATTAATAAAAGAATATCGCCAATCCCTTGGTAACTCTTCTCCAAATGTTTTGACTTCACCACCACTATACACAACAATAGGAGGATATTGAGACGTTTTAGATATAAAATTTCCTCCGCAGGTACACTGATTTAACCACATCATGCCTTTTGTTCCGGAGATTTCAATAAATTCGTCACAATCATAATAATTACTTGGATAGTAAACATTGGGAGCAAGTGTAAACTGCATTGAACCGTATTTAGGGGGATCATCCAATTCTTTGCTAGGGTATTTCCAAAAAATGAGACTTGGTGAATCCATTGCCGTTGTAAAATAATCGATCCAACTATATAGTTCATTAACTTTCTCTTGATCCATTAGCCATAACGCCATTGAAAATTTGTGAATTCCATCATCGTATATGAACCAACCTCCTCCACATTTCTCAAAATTACGACGCCAAAGAAGAGCCTTCATATCTACGTGCATACTTGGACCTCCTATAGCAATGGTATTTATTCTGAAATTTAAAGGTTCACCTATTATTCCTTGATCTAATAACTCCTTTGCTCTTAAATAAACGGGATAAAACCTAAAGTTTTCAAATAGTTTCAGTTTTACATTTTCTTCGTTACAAACGCGAATCATGTTGTCACAATCTGTTATCGTATGAGCCATTGGTTTTTGCACTGAAATCCCAGGAACTCCTGCTTTTGCACAGTATTCTGTCATTGGAGCATGAAGATGATGCGGTGTTAAAACTTCTACGATATCAAGATCTTCGCGATCAATCATTTTCTTATAATCTTCGTATATTGGAATTGTGCGCAATCCCCATCTTTCTAGCTTTTTACCCGCTATTTTTAAATCAGTATCGCTAATCGCTACGAGCTCAGTTTCTTGGGAACGAAGATATCCTAATACATTTAAATTTGCGATATCACCACACCCAATTATCCCTACTCTCAACATAATTTAATGGAGGTTAAGTATTTGATGTTATTTTAGTAAGTTTGTTTAGAATTAAAAAGTTTTAGATGTAAGTTTCAGAGAATAATTTCACATATAATAATCACAAAACGACAAAAAATATATCTTTAAATAAATTAACAATGTAATCTAAACTATAATTTTATGATTTAACAATTTAAAGGTTTAAGTATAAAATGGTTGACCAAAATTTAATAAACGAAATAAAAGAAATGAGAGAAAAAGGGGCAAGCCAGCCTTCTGATGCTCTCAAAATTTTTGAGTTTGCAAAGCAACTCGCAGAAGAAAGCGAAGATTTAAAAGAAGAGTTGGAAGATATTGATACCACGGTAGTTCAACTCATAATAACTGACATTAACTATAAGTATTGGGTTAAAATGGGAGATGGAACTGTGGATTATGGGGAAGGAGAAGGTGATGATCCAAGCGTTACCATGTCTGCAACGGGAGCTACTTGGACAGGTATGTCTTCCGGCGAAATAGATTCCACAAGCGCGTATATGTCTGGAGATTTAGTTATTGACGGTAATCTTCAAGATGCCATTGCATTTGGAGAAATCCAAAGTATAGCAATGGAAGAAGGCGCTCATTACTTCGAATAGTAAATCTTTAACTCTTTTTAAGTATAATTTCATATGTTTTTTTTCTTTTTTTATCCTTCAATTCTTTATTCCATATATTCAAAATCTCCTTCAAGACGAATATCCTTGGAAGAACTCCCAATTAATATTTTAAACATACCATTTTCAACAACCCAAGATTTTTCACTCGAATTATAGAAAGAAAAGTCATCCTTATTTAACTCGAACACGACTCTTTTCAACTGACCAGAATTAAGATTGATTTTTTTAAATCTTTTTAATTCCTTTAGTGGCCTCTCTATGTTAGATATAACATCTTTAATATACAATTGTACAACTTCCTTTCCCGATATTTTTCCAGTGTTAGTGATGTCAACGGATACCTTAATAATGTCATCTCCTCTAATCCTTTTCTTATCTACCATTAAATTTTCATAGGTAAAAGTAGTATAGGATAATCCATAACCAAAAGGAAAGAGTGGGTCAATATTTTTTGTGTCAAAATGACGATATCCTACGAATATATCCTCGTCATAGAAAACTTTATCATTTCCTGGATAAGTTCTCTTGGAAGCATGAGCAGGTGAATCTGATAACTTCTTTGGAAAAGTCACCGTAAGTTTTCCAGAAGGATTTACATCTCCAAATAGAACATTTGCAATAGCTGCTCCTGCTTCCATACCTCCATACCAAGCTTCAACAACAGAAGGAACTTGGTCGATCCAATCATCCATGTCTATAGGGCTTCCATTGATTAATACTACAATAGTATGGGGATTTTCTTTTATTGTTTCCTTGATTAATTGAACTTGTTCTAAAGGTAGTCCAAATGCCTGCTTGTCTTCGCCTTCAGCGTCCATTCCATGAACATGATTGAGTCCCGCGAAAATAATTGTTATGTCTGCTTTTGAGGGCGTTTCTATTATTTCTACTTTATCCTTACATTTTTGCCTTAAACCTTCAAGAGGGGTAATCTCATAAGGAGGATAATTAACTGAACTTCCTCCTCTAGATAAAATATCCCCTCCCTCTATTCGAAAGTTCTTATTTGGTCCAATAACTGCTATTTTTTTTATTTTCTCGATATTTAATGGAAGTATATCTTTTTCGTTTTTCAAAAGGACGATGCCATCTTCAGCAATCTTACGAGCTAAAACTTGATGTTCAGGGGTGTTTCTATTACCTTTGGGCAATGTTTTCTCATTGTTAAACAATCCAACTAGAAACATTACTCTTAGCAATCTTCTGATGTTCTCATTGATGTCGTCTATGGTGAATTTGCCTTCATTAAATGCTTTAGTCATGTTAGTTTTATTATATTTTTTTAGTGTAGGCATCTCAAGAGATAATCCCGCCTTAATACAACTTTCTGTGTTTGTATAGGCTGTTGCATTCCAATCTGAAACGGTAAATCCTCTAAAACCCCATTCACCCATCAATCGTTCCCTTAATAGATTATAATTCTCTGAACCATAAATTCCATTCACTTTATTATAACACGTCATAAATGACCATGCATCGGCTTCTTGAACGGTTGCCTTAAAAGCAGGCAAATAAATTTCTTGCAGCGCTCGCTCGCTTACTTCGGAACTAACTGTAGTCCTGTTTTTTTCTTGGTTATTACATATATAGTGTTTCACGCACGCTGCTATTTTTTGGCTTTGAATTCCCTTCACAGTAGCAACAGCTAAAACTTTATTTAAGTGAGGGTCTTCAGTTTGATACTCAAAAGTCCTTCCATTCATCGGAGTTCTTTGAATATTAATCCCAGGAGCTAATAGCATATGAGCGCCAACTTCACGAACCTCCTCTGCTACAGCTTTTCCAAACTCGTATGAAAGTTTCGAGTCCCATGTTGCAGCCCTACAAATAGCAGAAGGGAAATAAGTACTTTTAATTTCCCCCATAGAGTCAGGACGAACGCCATGTGGCCCATCATACATCGTAAATGGCTTAATGCCTAATCTTTTAATTGGTTTCGTGTGCCACATCTTTCTCCCTGCACTTAGTTTAAATTTCTCATTAAGAGTTAATCTACTCAGTAAATCCTCTACCCTTCTTTCCAAATCAAGGTTACTATTCATGAATGGTAACTCTTGGAGTTGTTCTTTTGAATAAGTCTCGTTCATATTACTTTTAACCCTTTCGTACGTAAGTCTTAAAATGTAAAATAAAAAATAACTTTATCTAAATGAAAAAATTTATGTTTCTATCAATTATAACACTTAATATTAGAATTAATCGGATTTCATTTTAAATACATCAAACTTTATCTGGGTTAAAAATAATACTAAATAAAAGGAATTGATTTCTATGGATATTTTATTTGATTTACTGCTTCTACTATTCACGTTTATTTATGTGTTTGCTACTATTCTAATACCTGTCCAGTTGAAAAAAAGAGACAAAATCACTAAATTCCAAGCTCGTAAAGCCGTACATCTGTTAGCAGGGTTAGCAGTTTCATCGGCACCTTATTATACTTGGCCATGGTGGGCTGTAATACTAGCAGGTTCGATGACAATCTTAACTCTATTAAGCTCAAAAAAAAGCAATGTTAAACAACTAAAAGAGTTATACGATTCAATCGGTGAAGAAGCAGAAGAAAAGGTTGGCTATCTCCAAGGACCATTTCATTACTGCCTATCAATTACTATATTAATAACTATTTTCGTCATATTTGCTCCAGATAAAATGTATTTCCCTATAGCAGGTATCTTATTAATGATAATTTCAGACACTCTTGCATCGGTAATTGGTAAAAAATACGGAAAAAGAAAAATAAATCTTCCATGGGTAAAAACTACACGCTCTTTAGAAGGATCCTTAGCTTTCTTTATCAGTGGATTTATACTTTGTTTTGTCACTTTCACTTTTTTAGGAGTCACAAATTCGATAAATCAAGTCCACCTAACACTTGAGACTGCGTTTTTGTATTCTTTGATTACTAGTATTTTAGCAACGATAGTTGAATTAATATCACCATCAACTTGGGACGATTTAACAATTCCAATTGCAACTACGATTATCGTGTTCTTGCTAACATTAATTTAATTAATAATTATTCCATTTCTTAAAGCTAGATTTCTATGGAGAATTTGCAGAAAAGTTTCGATGTTATTGTTGTTGGCGCGGGAACGGGAGGTAGTACTGCTGCTCGGTTTGCCGCGGAAAAAGGGTTAAATGTCTGTCTTATTGATAGTAAGGAGAAAAAAGAAATAGGCAATAAAATCTGTGGGGATGCGGTTGGAAATGAAATATTTGATTTTCTAAAGATTGAACATCCAAGAGATGACGAACTTTCCTGTAAAATTAAAGGTGCTAAATTATATTCTCCCGACTTGAAGAAATGCATAGATCTGACCGATCCAAAACAAGCTGGGTATATTGTTAATAGGATAGAATTTGGCCAAAGATTGCTTAACGATGCATTAGATTCCGGTGTGGAACAATTTCTTGATAATACAGTGGCTTTAGATTTACTATATAACCAAAATACGGTTTCTGGAGTAAAAGTAAAGCTATATAATGGTGAAAAAGCGGATTTACGGTCTAAAGTTTTAATTGATGCATCCGGATTTTATTCTCCCCTCCGAAAGAAAGTAAAGAGCAATTTAGTTGAGAAAGAGGTATTAAAGGAGGATAGCATTCTTTGCTACAGAGAAATCGTGAAGTTTTCTCCTCAAGATCTAAGAATTAATAACCCCGATTACATATCAATTATTCTTAATCGAGAAAAAGCACCAGGGGGATATATCTGGTACTTTCCGAAAAACCAATCATCCCTCAATATTGGTCTCGGAACATTCATGAATCTTAAAGGCAGAGTGAAAGACTTGTATCATCAAAATGTTTTTAACGAATTCATAAAAACCTCAAAATACGAAATTATTTCGTCAGGTGGAGGTGTAGTGCCTGTTAGAAGGCCTCTTTGGTCGTGTACTGATAATGGAATTATGTTCGTTGGAGACTCTGCTTGTCAGGTTAACCCTCTTCATGGAGGTGGGATTGATCCTTCGATGAGAGGGGGGTTTTATGCTGCTAATACAGCAATAGATGCGATTGAAAAGGGAGATTATTCTGTTAATTCGTTATGGAATTATAATTATGATGTCATGACTAGTTTTGGAGCAGAATTTGCTTCACTAGACTTGCTAAGGATGACTCTCCAAATACTTCCTAATGAAGATTTAAATTTTGCACTACAACAAGATTTATTGAGTGGTGAGGAAATACTAGAAATCTCCTCAACTGGAGAATTTGAATTACCCGTACTTGGTTTGGTGACTAAAGCGTTAAAAGGAATTTCCAAGCCAAACCTTTTATTGGATTTAAATTACTTGCGAATTCGGATGAATGAAATATCAAAACTATACAAAAATTTTCCAACAAAAATTGAAAATTTTGAAGATTGGAAAATACGGGCTATTCAAGTATATGATAAAATTAAGAAAAGTATAATAAATGCTAAAAAAGTAAAATAATTATATTAAGTGAATTTTATGGTCGATATATTGGCAAGTAACACTTGTAAGGCAAATACTTACGAATTTTTAATTAATAAAATAAATCGTGATGGAATCCTGCATTTTTCCTTAATTGATCCAGATCCTACCAAACAAAACCCCTCTAAAGCAGGAAAAATGGCGCTTTATGCAGAACAAGCAGGAACTGACGCTATTTTAATTGGTGGAAGTACGGTTTTTGACCAAACATTTGTCGATGAGACCGTACTCGCAATTAAAGAGAATGTAAGCTTGCCAATTATTATATTTCCCGGAGGTGTAGCAAATGTATCAAAACACGCAGATGCAATTTTATTCATGTCTATTTTAAATTCTGAAGATCCATATTTTATTGTTGGACAACAAGCAATAGCTTCATATACGGTAAAGTTGTCTAACCTAGAAATAATATCTACTGGTTATTTAATCATCGAGCCAGGTGGTACTGCTGGATGGATAAGTAAAGCGAAACTTCTCCCAAGAAATAAACCAAAATTAACTACTGCTTACGCTTTAGCTGCGGAATATTTTGGTTTCAAATTTATATATTTAGAAGCAGGATCTGGAAGTGAAATTATTCCTGCTGAAATTATTCGTCTTTGTTCTAGTCTTTTGAGTATTCCAATAATCGTGGGTGGAGGAGTAAGTTCGAAGGAAGATGCTCGAACCTTTGTTGAAGCAGGGGCAGATGTAATAGTTATGGGGACATTTTTAGAAAATCAAGTATTAAAAGACAACGGGAACTCATTGAAAACAATAATTGATGAAATAAAGGATGCGGGGAAAAAAAATAATAAAAATTACTGTTTGAAATAAAATAATTTATACTCATTAAATTATGAAATTAAAAGACGCTATTGAAATTGCGCGCCCTATTAACTGTCTAATGGGAGCTCTATCTGTAATTATTGGATTATTGAACACCCGGTTAGATGTTCCTTTTGAGAAACTCTTAATAAATATTATTTTAGGTGTGTTTACATATATCCTCATTGCAGCCTCAGGTATGGTTATCAACGATATCTATGATACAGAAATTGATAAGATTAACAGACCAAATCGCCCTATTCCCAGAGGTTCAATAACATTAAAGGAGGCAAAAATGCTCTATATTATTTATCTTTGTTGTGGGTTATTTCTTAGCGCCTTAAACACCATTATTTTTAATCTAAGCGTTCTAAATTTTATATTAGCATCGTTTTTTGGATTTATTGGATGGGTCTATGCTAAATGGGGTAAAAAAAGTGGATTCATTGGGAATGTTGTTGTAGGGATATCTTTCTCGATTGGTTTAGTATATGGAGCATTACTAAATAGTCTATTAATTCCTCCGTATATATGGTATTTCTTTATCACAGCATTTTCACTATTAGTATCTCGTGAAATAATTAAAGGTTGTGAAGATATTGAAGGAGATAAAAATCAAGGAGTCACAACATTAGCTATTAAGATTGGAATCAAAAACTCAAGAAACATCGCAGTAATTTTTTCTTTCGTTGCTATAATTTTCTTTATTTTACCTATTCTTACTGAAATTCTTAATCGCATCCTGTTCATTATCTTAATGATTCCAGGACTAATTGAAGTAGCTTATACTATCTTTTTAATGCTTACTAAAGGGTTAGAAAAAGAAAACTTAAAGAAAATCAGCTTATTTCTTAAAGTAGGGATGCTTATAGGTCTGTTGGCCTTCCTATTCGCAAGTTTATGGCTTAATTGATTAATTTAATATCAGCTTTTAAACAAACGGACTAATTTAAAAATATTTTCAATTTCGCTTGCTTTTATATAAGATATTAGTAGTTCTTTATTTTCTTTTTTAAAACAATACGGAAATGTCTCAATGATGCCTCTAATTTGAGTTAATCCCAAATACTTTCTCGTATAGTCAGCAGTAGAATATTTGTACGTAGTTAAAAACTCGCTATCCAATTTAATCCTAAAATACTCCAATATGGAATTTACATAGTTCCTCAATAGAATTTGATCACTATATGTGAGCTCAGGCTCCAGAAAAATCTGGATGGGATGAGTTCGATAGGTATTTCCTGAAACAAAAATCCCTTCGACGCCAAAATATTCCTTAATTATCCCTAATCCTGCTCTACCATCAATAGTTCCCGTGTCAACAGTTCGAGCGTAAAGAATATTTTTAACTATCTTATTTTTCAATGTTTCGTTAACTTTTAAATTCAATTTTTGATATTGAGTATTCTCATAATTATTCGCGTCAATGACATCAATTTCAAAAAGGCCAGGATTATTAAGTACTTCTTCTCTTCGTAGATAGTAGTCAACTTTTAAGGGATTTTGAGTGCGATTTTCTACTATAAACTCATCAAATTCAGAGCCAGCGCGATATTTGTATTCTGGTTTTAAATTGTATTTTCTTTTTGCAAATCTATTTTTATCTTTGAATTTTAGCCCTTCGAAAGATTGAGGTTCGTCTTTTGAAATTACTTTTCTTTTTAGAAAACATATGCATATGTTTGTACCAGTATGTTCAAACATAGATGTCTCGAAAATAACCATTTTAGTAATTTTGTAATACTTTAAGAAATCTAATCGAAACTTATTAGAAACAGAAGCGCCATATAAGAAATTAGTTGGAATAACATAAATTAAATTCTCAACTTTATTCCTTAAGTCACTCATCATCGCGATTTGATATAAATCTTGGTATCCCTCGTTTTTCCTCTCAAAATAGCCCAGATACTTTTGAGTTTCATTATGCTTCCTAATATAACCTAAGTATAGGTAAGGTGGATTAGTAATATGAAATATGGGGTATTTTTGATGTTTTAAAATCTGTGGAAAGGTTTCAAGATTATCTCGCATTTTAATATTCTGTTGTGCAATTTCCTTTGGAATCCCGAATTTTACTGCATTTTCAATACACTTCTGAACCATGTCTTTTTGGACATCAAATAAATAAATATGATTTTGGAAAAAGTATTCTCGATGATCTACCGGAATTTCATTTAGAATTGGTAGAATTAAATTACCTTCACCGGCATAAAGATCGACCCATAAATAAATTTCCAAGAGATCCTTAATTTCAGGAAAGATATATTTATAAAATATGTCAATAGAAGTCAGATGTAAACCATATTTTCGCCTATTCGCTTTTTCATTAGAAAGTAATGATTTTTTCTCCATTTTTGTAGAATCGAACTCCTCTCTTAAAGTATTTCTTAACCGGCATAAAAAATTAATGATTCCTTTAGGCTTGAAAATTGGTCTCCATTTTTTTTAAAAGAATATTAACATTACTAATTATAAAAATATTGGATTACTATCTAATAAAAATATATTAAACAAAAAAATGAGTAATCATGAGTGAATCTGAGAATAAAATTGTTAAAAATTATATTCAACAAGTGAAACAAAAACTTCCTGAATGGTTAAAATGGAAGGAAGAAGAATTAAAAAACGTATTAGACGATTTAGAAGCGCAACTTTATGGTGAGGCAAGAGCAATTTCTAGAGCCGAAGAATTAACTGATGTAGATATAAAAGAAGCTATAGTACGAATGGGTACTCCTGAAAGTATAGCTAAATTGTACAAAAACCGAGGTACACCTAAATTCTTCCTAACGCAAGAACTTTTTGATTTTTACTTAAGAACATTGTTCTTCTTTTTTGGAGTAATCATCTTTATCAATATTATAGTCGCAGTTTTTCAGTTCTTTTTTATAGTTTGGTGGGAAGTATTAGGAGGGATGTTTTCTGGAATTTGGATTGGGTGCTTAATTGCTGCCATCGTAATTACAATAGTATTTGTCTACTTTTCGATGGAAGGATTTTTACCCGAAGACTTTGGACTTATCCCAAAACGCTTAGCTCTTATTTTTCCATTCACCTTTACTGAAGAGTATATGGCAGATACAAGAGCATACACGAAACAACACATTGAAGAAGCTCGAATGCTTGGAAAAGAAAAATTAGCAGCAGCTAAGGCTCGAATAGAAGAGAAGATGGCTGAAAGCAAAGTGGTAAGAGAAGAAAGGAGAGCAGAAGCTAAGTTACTTCGAAAACAAAAATTAGAGGAAACAAAAGCATTAAGAAAGCAAAAATTAGAAGACGCAAAACAAAAAAAGTTATTCAAAAAAACACAACCTGTTACGGTTGCAGAACTGATCTTTGGAATGTCTGCGGGCATTATTTTTGGTTTATTGTTGATTTTGCAACCTTTTTCAGTCACGGGATTAATGCTACCAGCTTTCCTTGAATGGCTTAAGTTAATAGGATTTTTAATTTTTGTCAGTGGATTGTTAGATTTAGTTCGACTCGTAATTGGAGTAAGTAATTACACGGGACAACAAGTCTTTTTAATAATAGGAGCATTCTATAACCTTTCCTATATTCCCGTGTTCCTATTACTTATTAACCAGCCAGAAATTTTCCCAATTTCGTTGTTTTCAGGAGGTAACATCCCTATTATACCCTTAGATCCAACAAATATTGCATATATTGTTTATTTCTGGGTCATAATTATAATTATTATTGGTATCATTGGTGGAATGATAGGAAATTTCGTTAAAGTCGGTCGGTATGCAAAATTAAAAAAGGCTTATTAAAGCCTTCCTTTTTTTTATTTTTAATTAATTTTAGATAAACTTGAATAATTAATATATGAGTTTTGAATTTCTCTAAAAACCGTTAGAAATAGTTAAGCTAAATAAGATAAATAAAAAAGAAAAAAAAGTTATTTATTATTTATATTTCTGGATCTTAATGATGTTATAGATATTTTCGATTGTTGTTAGGAATGTAATCGCGATAATCAAGCTTAATATTCCTCTATAAAAGCCATAAGCCTCCACCGGGATCCCAACATGTATCCATGGTTCTGAAAAGAACGGAAAAATTTCGGGGTGATTCATTAGTACACCCAAAAGTGGGATAACTGAAAGCTTTAGAGGAATTATTAATGCGTGCAACACTTGGTGAGTTTTAGGTCGACGATTTCCAATTATTCCCCGAGAAATATTTAAAGAGCATTCAACCATTGTAAGTAATCCAAAAATTCTTAAAATCATCAAGAAATCTGGAAAAAACATGTAGGTTGGGAAAGGTTGGGATAATAGGATGATACCAAAAACCAAACCTATTCCTCCTCCAATAATTTCTCCAGTTGGCTTAATGAACGGTTTTAAGGGCGGTTTTGAGACTTTAGCTGCAGAATAATCTTCTTCAACCTCTAATTCCTTCATTAATTTTTGCTCTTTCTTAGATTTAAAATCTTCGGGAAAATAGCCCTCGTAAGATAAAGCAACGAATACAATAGTAACTATTGTAAAAGAAAGTAGAAGCCCTGTTTGAATTCCAGTAATAAGCCCTCCAACTAAAGTTTCAAAGGAACCATTACCAGTGAAAAAACTCACTATTAATCCAATTATGACCAATCCTACAATAATGGCAAATACAGCAGAGAGTGCTTTAACATATAAAGGCCATAATTCTTTCGTTATATAGTATTTAGGCTCTCCACGTCGCTTATATTCTTTAACGATATTTTGGGGGGAACCCATATGCTCAATTGCTAATTTAACCGATATCTCGTCCGCTTGACCGGTTTCTGATAATTCAGCTGCTTTACTCCAAATGTGTTCTTCCAAATCAGCCAAGATTTCTTTGTGTTCTTTCTTGTCTTTAAGCCACTCTGGAAGTCTCTTCTCAACTTCTTTTATATATTCTCTTACGGAATATTCCATTATGTTTTCATTCATTTTTTAAACCTCTTTCATCTAATTCTTTTTCGATATAATGACCGCACACATCGCAATATTTAGCCTCAAAATTTTGCAGATCAATTTTATTGGAACATGCGGGGCAATATATATATTTGTTCTGTTTTAAATGGACACTAACATCGAATAACGGTGCGATCGCTTCAGTGAGTATCGAATAAAACCCCGATAAATAATTATATATTTTCTCTCCATAAACTGTAAGGAAATAAAATTTTCTCTTCCTTCCTTCTTTTTCCCTTTCAGATCTTATTATCCTATCATCTTCAAGTTTTCTCAAAATAGGATAAATCGTGCCTTCTTCGATTATTAACATTTCATGAGTTTGTTCTAGGATATCTTTAGAGATTTGATATCCATATACACCGTTTTCTCCATATTGACTGATTATAGATAAAATGCTAAGAGTAGAAATACCCCTATTTATTTCTGATTCAAACTTAGACGCATATTCTTGGAACTCAGTGTCCATTCCTTTTACACTTTTAATCATTTTTTTGCACCTTTGTTTAGAATAGTATTTTTCTTATAGTATCTTACAAATACTATATCATTCACAGTATATAAATCTATGTATTTTTTTTAATTTTTAAAATAAAAATTTATTACTCTTCATGTTTTTTTAGGAATTAGATTAGCGATGGATTTGACTAAGAATCTGAACGATAAGTTAGAGAATCTTTTATCCTTTTTAAAAAATAAAAAGGTGATAGTTGCGTTTTCTGGAGGAGTTGACAGCAGTTTATTAGCGTTTCTTTCAAATATATACGCTAAAGAAGCATTACTTATAACAGAAAAATCAATTCTTTATCCTGACGAGGAAATTCAGTTAACTAGTGATTTTTCAAAAAAATATGAGATAGCCCACTTAATTATTGAGCGAAATCCCTTAGAAGATGAAGAATTTAAGTGTAATACTAAAAATCGGTGTTACATTTGCAAAACAGGATTATACGAGGATATAATAAATATAAAGGAAGAAAGAAATTTTGATATAATATTAGATGGGTCAAATCTAGACGATTTATCAGATTATAGACCAGGAATGCAAGCTTTAAAAGAATTAAAAATAACTACCCCTTATATAGACTTCAAGATTAATAAGCAAGAGATTAGAGAGATTAGCAAATACTTCAATTTAGATGTGCAATCGAAACCCTCAATGGCGTGTTTTTCATCGCGTATTCCCTACGATCAAGAGATCAACGAAGAAAAGATAGACATGATTAGAGCGGCTGAAAGTTTCTTGAGAAACACATATAATTTAAAACAATTACGAGTTAGGCTTCACGAAGGAAAACTAGGACGAATAGAGTTGATGCCTAAAGACATTATAAAGGTTATGACTGATGATAACATTAAAAAAATTAAAGCTAAATTGAAACAATTAGGATTTTGCTATGTTACGGTTGATTTAGAAGGATTTAGGTCGGGATCATTAAATGAAATTCTGGATCTTAATGAAGATTAATTTTTAATGTAATTAATAATTTTTTGTCTCTTTTTCAAAGCCTCTAAAGCGGCTTTTTCAATTTTCTTTTCCATTTCTACTTTCAATTCAGGTGTTTCTTCCCCTATTTCTTGTTTAATTTTAGTATAAGCAGATTCTCGAAACCGGGGAAGGAGTGATTTTTTCTCATCCCCTTCGAAAATCATGTTTACTTGATTAGAACTGTCTACATAACCGATTTCAGCACATCTAATATTTTGGGTTGCCAAATCACGAATGATCTTGTCCGATATGCTTTCTGAGCAATATATTAAGAGTGCATCTAGAGATACTCCTAAATAATCAACTTTCACTTTATCTAATAATTCTAATACTTTGGGATTAACAAGCTCCCTTACGCGATCTTCATAAATTGTTACACCTGTTTTTGCTTCGTAATTTATTTCGTATAGATCTCCTCTAATACCCCCGTTTGTTACATCACACATAGCCCTTATGTCTTTAAGATATTCTTTTTTTAATAGAATATTGCAGGCTTCAAGGAATTTTATATTCATCGTTTCTTTTACGACATCATGATTTCCCGAATATATTGCTGTAGTGGTTATAGTTCCGCCTCCCGCACCTTCAGTCATCAATATTTTATCTCCAACTTGAATGTTGCGTCTTGCTAATAGCTTGTTTCGGGCAACACCAACAGCACTTATTCCACCTACTAATCTATTTCCAATAACCATATCCCCTCCTATTCTTAGTGTAGAACCAGCAGTGATTGGTACTCCTGATAATTCAGCAACTGTAGAAATCCCTGCCATAAAATCAAACAATTTTCCTACATCAGCATCATCAGCTAAATGTACATCAATCATTATGGAAATGGGTTCTGCTCCTTTAACATACAAATCTCGCAAACACGCTCGAGTTACATGAAATCCGCATACAAAAGGAAAATCACTGAGTCGGCTGTGGATACCCTCCATTTTTGAGACAATTAATATATCTTTTGCTTCGTTTAAATTACTCACATCAGACATTTTAACCGCTCCAGCATCATCCAAAGAAGTTGGTGATAAAAATGGTTGTTTTTTAGTCTCTGATAATGTAGCTATTAATTTATGAACAAAAAAATCCCCCACACCCCGACATCCAACACCCTGTTTCCCCACAGTCACATTTGCTTTATTTATCCCTAAAAGATCTTTAATAAACGGTTTTGAGATATTAGATATGTCACTTCTCTTACATTCTGTTAAAATTGCATTTGAAAATGTATATGCTAACTCTTTATTGATATCTTTAAAATCAATGTATTCTTGAACAAGCCTATTTAGAATTTCTTCGTCGGATTTATTTTGTTCTAACAATCTCCTTGTCAAACCTTCTAAATCACTCAATACTTGACACCTCAATTTAATTTTAAAAAAAGAATATTACAATATCATATGTTATGTTTATAAGAATGATAAAATTAATAGACAAAAAAACCTTTGGACTCAACTCTATTATATTACAAAAACTTAAACCTATTACACAATTACATATCTAACATTAGAACTATGCAAAATAAAGACCAATCCAATGAATATGTTAAAATTTAGAATTATTTAAACAAACTCTATTGTAGAATATTTAATTTATATATTTTAATAATAAATTACAGGGAAACTAAAATTTACAATCCATTTTAAAGAGAAATATTTCACCTAATTAATTATAACTAATAAATTTAAAAAGTATTAAAACATAATCTTATCGTAAGAATAAAATGTCAGTTGATCTAATAAC
>JABXKC010000119.1 GCA_013375495.1 Promethearchaeota archaeon | reverse complement strand
TTTCCTTCTACGGATAAGTAAAAGTAGGGTTGCTACCCCTATCACTCCTCCCCCACCAATAGTCGAAATTAAAAGAATTACTTCAAAAGGAATTCCTTCACCATAATCACAATACTCGTTATCTTGAAATATATTTCCTATGCAGTTTTCTTCCATAATACATTTACTATTTCCTTGTAAGCTGTTTTTTGAAACGGTGTTATAATCACTAGAAAATAGCGTTATCCCTATAGAGTTGTTATTTGCAGTGTTTCCAGAAATGGTGTTATGATCGCTAGAAGATAGCGTTATCCCATAATCATTATTATAATTTGCGGTGTTTCCCGAAAGAAAGGTATTTTTACTATCGTATAAATAAATCCCAGCCTTATCATTGTTATTTGCACTATTTCCTGTTATGTTGTTATTATTAATATCATCTGAAGATATCCCATATCGTCTATTGTTATTTGCGTTGTTATCCAAAATTATGTTATTATCACTTTTATATAAACGTACCCCACTAATTCTATTGTTATTTGCGGTGTTTCCTGATATTCCGTTATTTTCACTACTATATAAATATATCCCACTTTGCTCATTATTATTTGCAGTGTTTCCCGAAATGGTGTTATAATCACTAAAAGATAGAGATATCCCAAATTCATTATTTTTATCTACGATGTTTCCCGAAACATTGTTATAATCACCTTTTAAAGATAT
>JABXKC010000118.1 GCA_013375495.1 Promethearchaeota archaeon | reverse complement strand
ATCTTCCTATATAAGAAATTGCGTCAGCAAATCTTACAACAACGCCTTCATTTGACATAGGAATTCTTTTAATTATATTTTCATTAAAGCAATCGTTATATTCTCTAAAATGGTCATTCCAAGTTTTACTATTATTTTTTTTTGGTTTTAATTTTTGTTCGTTAATTTCTCCATCATGGCAGAGGATTCCATCTAATACTTGTAGGGTTAAATTTAATCCATTAGCAGGCTTCTTAGGAAATCTTTTTTCTAGATAGGTTAGCCACCTAATACTTTGAGCGTTGTGCAAAAATCCACCCATCTTATATTTTTTACTAATATTATCTAAAATTTGTTCTCCTAAGTGACCATATGGAGGGTGTCCGATATCATGTCCTAAAGCTATTGCCTCTATTAAATCAGTATTAAGTTTTAAAACCCTACCTATCTGGCGTGCTATTCTCGAAACTAAGACCACATGTAAAGAACGATGAGTGATATTTGCGTTATTTAAATCAAAGAACACTTGGGAGCGGTCAATATATCTCGAGTATGCTTTGCTATGAACAATCCGATCCACATCTCTGAAAAAAGGAGATCTAATATCGATATAATTTTTATCATCTTCTTTTTCTTCATAATATCTAACAGCTTGCGAATCTAATATTCCATGGATTCCGATATCGCTATCTCTTCTTAAACGCAACCGAAGCTGTTCTATCTTGTT
>JABXKC010000117.1 GCA_013375495.1 Promethearchaeota archaeon | reverse complement strand
CAAAAATAGTCTCGACCGCTAACATATTGTAAATTATCAAATAATTGACCTTGCATGTTTTTGTAATTAATTTTTGCTAATCCGCATTTAGTTAATGTAGGTTTATTTGGATCTATCTCTTTTAATCTAACTTGTTCATGAGGAGCATAAGTTTTAATAGTCCTTTCAAGTATAGTAGGATCAATTTTCAAGGAATTGTATTTTTCCTGTAAATTTGTAATCAAATCAAAAGGATGGGAGTTATAAGGACAATACTCATCACATGCAAAACAAGTGACACACTCTGATAAAACATAAGAGTCTTCCCCTTTTATCATTTTATTTATTTCTGTTCTAGCATCTTCGATATTAATTAATTCAATCCATTGACAGCGAGTTAAACAATCAATATTTTCACAATTAACACAATTGGTTTTATCAAACATTTATATTCATATTGGATTTAGATTTAATAATTTTATTAACCTAATGATTTAATGAAAATGAATTAATAATTCTATCAAATAGAAAAAATAAAATAATTTTCTTTTATATTAGAAAATCATTAATTAAAATAAGTCTATTAATATTCCAACTTTTCTCCAAGTGCCATACGAGCTAAATCACTGATAAAATATCCTTTCATCCCTTTACCAATTATCTTCCTTTCTAGTGTATCCTTACACATAGGACAATTAAAGAGACATACTTCAGCTCCATGATCTACC
>JABXKC010000116.1 GCA_013375495.1 Promethearchaeota archaeon | reverse complement strand
AGACTTTTTTGTGAAAGTCTCAAGAAATGTAAGCTTACTAAAGAAATTGGATGTACATCTTTCTAAGTTTTGATAGATTTCTAATTATTAGTAAAATATTTGTTAGTTTTATTAATATACTTTTCTGTCCAAATTTCAATTAACAACTAATTTCACAATTTTTTTATCGTAACAATTACAACAAAAGAAGAGTATTTCTATGCTCCGAACTTTAAATTTCCCTGAATTATGAGGAGTTATCCAAAGTTCAACAAACTCTTTCAATGTAAGATTTAAATGCTTTTTCGCAAATTCAAACATATTTGAAAAATATATATCTGTAAAAACTTCAATAGCCTTCACCTCTAATCATTAAATATAAAAGTGTGAAATTCAACATTAACAATTAGAATAGAAAGAAGTGAATTATGCCAAGATACCCAAATAAGGTTATGGAATTTGTTAAAAAGCTCCCTGAAGGGCATTCTGGATTAAAAAAGTTTATTAAAAAAAATTATCAAAAAATTGATTTTGATAAATTGAAGCCTTTTGATCTAATAAAAGATGAAACAAAAGTAACTAATTTCTATTTGCAACTCATTGAAGAGATTCTCTCATCAAATCCAGAAGCTTTAGAATTGCTCAAGAATTTATCTGTTATAAATATAGAATTAGATACTAATATTGATAGAAAATCTGTTGAAACATCAGATAACTCCCCAAATATAAAGGAAATCTT
>JABXKC010000115.1 GCA_013375495.1 Promethearchaeota archaeon | reverse complement strand
ATCTTCTTTAAATCCTTAAACTAGACGCAAAGAGGATTAAAATTGTCTAATCTCCTTATTATGGAATAACAATATGTTTTTCTACTTCTTTGAGCTGAAGAACATCCGGTGTTCCGTATTCCTCGTATACGATCGCTTTTATGAGTATTTCGTCAAAGGCTATTTTCCTGTTTAGGCCACTTCCATGCATACCAGATAATTAGTGAAAGAAGCACGACTTCTACAATAGAAGCAAATATATAATAAGCCCAAGGCTCTCCTACAAAATTTGAACTGAGCTGAGCAACAATAAATAATATACCCACGATGATGTTTGCCCAGCGATTCGCTTTAGGCTTTAATGTCAGGGACAGGAAAACCATAAGACTCGGAATGATCATAAATGTCGTAGCTGCCAACAACGCTACTTGAGTCGTTGGGAAAGGCCCCATTTTTCCCGCTATTACATCCTCTATAAATCCCGGTACAAATAGTCCGAAATGATCAACATATAGAAATAAAAACATCACGGTAACCCATAATACTGAAAGTTTTATCTTCACATTTATCTTCACATCTTCCAAGATTGTTGCGGTCTTTTTTTCTGAATTCATTTTTCTCTCCTTTTTTTAATTATTTAAATTGTCCTGTGCAGTTATCATGCAACATATTTTTCCTTATGCATGATACTTTAATATTTGGAAAAGAATAAGAATTGTTTCTTCTAACTACGCCTCCT
>JABXKC010000114.1 GCA_013375495.1 Promethearchaeota archaeon | reverse complement strand
ATAGGCCAGATAGACCAATTCCAAGAGGATCTATCACATTAAAACAAGCAAAATATTTATTTTTTGGATATATGCTTATAGGAATCATAATTTCCATTATACATAGTTTCATATTTGAATTAGGTTTTCTTAATATAATTTTGGCAGTTTTTTTTGGTTTTATTGGATGGCTTTACGCTGCTTGGGGGAAAAAAAGTGGTTTTTTTGGAAATATTATTGTTAGTATATCTTTTTCAATAGGCTTGATTTATGGTGCCGTCTTAAATAATTCAGCTGTTCCATTATATATTTATTTCTTTTTCTTAACAAGCTTTTTTTTATTACTTGCTCGTGAAATAATTAAGGGTTGTGAAGATATTGAAGGTGACAAAGAACAAGGTGTAAAAACACTAGCTATTCAAATAGGAATAAAGAAGGCAACATTAATTTCCATGATTTCTGCTTTATTAGCAATTTTATTTTTCATATTACCCCTTTTCACTCCAATTATAAATCCCCTTTTATTCCTAATTTCTATGATTTGCGGATTGGTTATTGTCATTTTTGCTATAATTTTAATGTTAAAAAAGAATTTAGTAAAAAAAGACTTTTCAAAAATTAGTTTATTGTTAAAAATTGGAGCCTTTCTTGGATTAATTGCCTTTATTTTAGCAAGTATATTATAATAGATTAAAAATTGCTTATAAAGTCTTTAACATTCCTAAAATTTTGTTAAACTCCCC
>JABXKC010000113.1 GCA_013375495.1 Promethearchaeota archaeon | reverse complement strand
AGGGCTCAAAGATAAGTGATAAAGCCCAGATTTCTATAGGCAAAGACTTTCCAATGAAATTAGAATTTTTAGGAGAAAACGCATCGCTCTCAATGATATTGGCACCCAGAGTATCAGAAGACTAATTCTAAAAGATTTAAATTTTGTAAAATAAATCTACTTTAAAGGTTTTACAATGGAAAAAAGAATTAAAGACTTTGAACCAAAGAAGCAAACGATTAATGAAATGATAAAACAAATGAAAGAAACTGCATTCAATGCAAGAAAGTTAGCTGACTCTGTAGATATAGTAGAAGAGATGATAAAGGAAGATGGTTGTGCAAAATTCCTTGCTTTATCTGGAGCAATGGTTCCTGCTGGAATGAGAAAATGTGTTGTGGAAATGATAAAAAATGATTGGGTTGATATTATTGTTTCAACTGGAGCTAATATAACTCATGATTTATCTGTTTCTTTAGCAGGAGAACATTACATTCAATGTGATCCTTTATCAACTAATGACTCGGAATTAGCAAAGAAAAAAATTAGTAGAATTTATGATGTTCTCTCACCAGACAAAACATTTATTGATTTTGAAAAAAATATACAAGAAATATTATCAGAAATTGAAGAGGGAACTTATTCTTCTTATGAGCTTTTAGAAAAAATAGGAAAAAAAATTGATGATGAAGAATCTATAGTCAAAGCTGCTGCTGATAATGGAGTTAAAATTATTATACCGGCATT
>JABXKC010000112.1 GCA_013375495.1 Promethearchaeota archaeon | reverse complement strand
TCTTGAAGAATTTAAAAAACTTAACATGTCAAATATACCTTCGGTATTTAGAGGATTTGTCTCAAATGTTTTGAAAAATCATAAAGAGAATAAGGGCTATAATCTCGCATTTAGATCTGCCATTCTATCCGATAAAGATTTAGCTCAAGCTCATAAAGAAAGGATTATTAAGATTTCAACAGGAATTGTCGAGGAATTGCAAGAATCGAGTGCATTCTTTAAATCTAGAGAGAAAAAACGGCTAATTAATAGTTTTGTATTCATTTACAATATCATTAATGCAATTGTTTATCACCACATCGTATTTATGGATTTATTTCAAAAGGATGAGGATTTGATTGACTACATTTCAAATCTATTGGCTTTTACAATTGAATACCTTCAAAAAAATTCTAACATTGAAAACATTCTTTAATACAGCTTCCTCGCTATTTATTTAATTTTCGTGAAATAACCGAATTTTATTTAATCAAGAAACTTCAAAAATTAAACCCTTTTACTTATTATCCTATCGATATCTACTTTTATGAGGTTTACTTGAGCTTCTTTTCCGATTTTGAGAAGAGATAAAATAACTTTCTTATCTAAATGAGGATATTCTTCTAAAATCTTTTGAAATCCTTTAAGGCAATCAACCTCCGAAAACAATAAAAAATATTAGTATACTTTGCGATTTCATCTGAAATTTATTGAATACTTCATAAAGAGAACATCTCAAAATCCTATCTAATATACA
>JABXKC010000111.1 GCA_013375495.1 Promethearchaeota archaeon | reverse complement strand
TCTATAAGAGCCAGCAGGAATTTGCCAGCCTTTTTAAGAACATACCGGAAGCCTTAGTTTATACTGACAAAAAGAGTGATATTTTATATGTAAACCCCCGCTTTACCGAATTATTCGGTTATACTTTAGATGAGATTAAAGGGAAAAACATTGATGAAGGCATAATCCATACTCAAGAAAAAATTGATGAAGGAAAATATTATACCAAAAAGTCCCTAAATCATTTTGTAAATTATGAAACATACAGAAAAAGAAAAGATGGAAGCATATTCCAGGTATCTATATCTGCTTCCTCAATTAAAGTTAATAATAAGGTAAAGGGTATTATCATTTTATATCAAGACATTACAGAAAGAAAAAAAGCAGAAGAAAAATTACGCCATAGCGAAGAAAAATTTGCTGGAATATTTAAAAATATTCCGGATGCCGCCTTTTTTCAGGATACAAGGGGTATTATTCTTGATGTCAATCCCCATTTCATCCGTCTTTTCGGTTATACCAAAGAAGAAATGCTGGGTAAGAACATCGATGAAATCGGTTTTTATCCCAAAGACAAGATGAAAGAGGGGAAAGATTTAACCCGTAAGACCTTAAATGAAGATTTAACTAATTTCGAAACGATCAGACAAAAAAAAGACGGTACCCCGGTTCCGGTACGTATTTCCACTTCCTTTGTAAAAATTAAAGATAAGGTTACCGGTGTTATTGCTTTATATCAGGATATTACTGAACGTAAACAGAATGAGAAATTGCAAGAGGTTTTATATAATATCT
>JABXKC010000110.1 GCA_013375495.1 Promethearchaeota archaeon | reverse complement strand
AAGACCGGACCTTTGCCCATTACCCGTATCCATTCTGCTAAAAAATTATTTGGCATAATAATATAACCTTCTTTGGATGATTTGGTTAGTCTATTTTGTTTTTCTTTTTGCATATATTCTCTCCTTCATCAAAAATAGTTTTTGGTTAAGAAATAAATTATTAATAGATCCATAGATTCCCGTCTGCGCGAGAATGACAGAGAGGACATAGACAGGCGGGACGCCTGTCCTACGAAATTATGTTAATTTTTTAAATGCACGTTTGAACAGGATTCCGGAAATATACCGACGATATTCTTCGGATGCTCGTATATCACTAATAGGATTAATTTCTTCGTTTACTTTGTTTATCGCTTCCTCAATTAATCCATTCTTTATTTCTTTATTTTTTAAAAATTCCTCTAGGCCAGTTAACCTAATCGGCATAGGAGCCGCAGAGCCCATAGCAATGCGAATCTGAGTAATCTTGTTTTGTTTAACTTCTAAATTCAATGCTAAACTGGCTATGGCAATTGCCATAGCTTTTCTTTGCCCCAGTTTAATAAAATACCCATTTTTATTTATATCGCTTTGCTCAAATTCAATTCCCACAATCATCTCATCATCGTGTAAAACTGTTTTGCCCGGCCCAAGGAAAAACTCTTTTAATTTAACTTCCCTCTTCTCCCTGACACTCTCTATTTTAATAAGTGCATCAAGGGTAAGCAAAGGGATTGCCATATCTGCTGCCGATGAGGCAGTAACTAAATTTCCCCCAATAGTGGCATTATTTCTTACCAAAGGGTCGGCAAAT
>JABXKC010000010.1 GCA_013375495.1 Promethearchaeota archaeon | reverse complement strand
ATAAACCATTTGAGGGTGGTGTCAGTATCGAAGCTCGACCTCGAGGAAAAAAAATCAGCAGTCTGGAAATTCTCAGCGGAGGCGAGAAAACGCTAGTGGCTCTCTCGTTCATCTTTGCGGTTCAGGAGTTTTATCCTGCACCGTTCTTCGTGTTAGATGAGATTGATGCAGCCCTTGATTCGCCCAATGTGCACAGAGTCTCTATGGCCTTAAAGGAGTTTGCACGGCAAGCACAATTCTTAGTTATCAGTCACAGAGAGGAGAACATTGTAAACGCCGATAGGATTTACGGCGTTTCGATGCAACAATCGGGTATTACAGATATATTCAGCGTAGACCTTGAGGAGGAGGCTAAGCGCCTATTGGACTTACCCGATGTTCCTCCAAATATTGAGCAAAATTAAAGGCAAAATCAAAAAATATAATCTTGAGGTGAAAAACCATATCAGATAATAATGGTGGAGAGAAAAAATATAACTTCAGCGAGTGGACCGTAAAACAATTAAGAGATTTTGCAAGTAGGAATCATATTAAAATTCCGACTAAATCAAAGAAGAACGAAATTATAAAACTCATAGAACAAATTGCTTCCCATCCCGAATTTGTTGACAGAACTCAAGAAGATGAGGATGTGGATGAGGAATTAGAAGAAGAATTAATTGCTGGTGAGGAAGAAGATCCAGCTTTACTCTATAAAGAAAAGATGGAGCTCAAATTTTGGCAAAAACCACCCTATTCTAGTTTGTTGGATCCAGAAGTAGCAAAAGAATCCAATGTTGCATTTTATGACCTATCTTCATTAGTAGATAAATTTTTTAATAATATGCTTCACGAAGATTTAATTAATTATAAGATTTCGGGAATAGCACTTAAAACATCTGCAATTTTGCATCATTACAAGATTTCTAGTATAATTCGAGAGGAAGAACAAATACAAAAAAAAGAAGAATTAGAACGTTTTAGAGAAAGGCATGGTAGATCAATACCCAAATCTTTAGCACAACCCATTCAACCTAAAATGTTAATATCTACTAAGGATGAATTATTTGAAGCTATGCGGTCTGCTATAATCGAAACAATGCAAAATAAAGAGAAATTAAAGCGCCGAAGAATGAGGAGAGATGAATTAAAGGAACAAAAACTTCAAGTTAAATCTAAAGCTCAATTACCAAAAGAACTTCTAAAACATATTAGCGGAAGGGACCAAACTGTAGAAGAACTACATGAATCTTGGTTTAACCGGATTAAATCTAAAATACAACTTGATGATAAAGAAACATCTTTTTTTGAAATAGCAGATCTTATAAATACTGAAGAAGAAAGCGATATTGGTAAAAAGTTCGCTTTTGTTCGCATGTTTTTAGCTTTAATGTTCCTCTCGACTGGAAACAAGGTAGAACTATTTCAAGATGAAGATTTTAAAAATTTCTCAATAAATTTAAAGAAATAAAATATCTTCTTAATTTTTGGTGATAGAAACTGAACGAAAGAAATGAAAAAGAACAGGAAAATCAATTTGAATCCGAAACGGAAGAAAAAACATCTTTAAACGAGACTAGTGGTGAAGAAACTCCTCAAGAAGAAGGGATTATAGAAGATACTGAGACCGATATAGAAACCGAAGAGACAATAGAAGAATCTGTTAAAGAAGACCTTGAAGAAGAGGATACCCAAGAAGATATTGAAGAAGAATTTGGTGTTGAAAAGGAAGATTCATTGAGTCTCGAATCCTTAGAAGAAAGTTTAAATGAACAAGATACCGAATTTATAGGAGATGGTACAGCTGAATCCCAAATAACTCAGGAACTCACGAAAGAAGAATTAGAATTACAATTAAAAGTTCTAAGAAGGAAACTTATTGAGGGTTCTCTTTATGCTGCTGGTAGACCTCTGGATGTAGAGGAACTATCTACTAAATTAGAAATCCCAAAAAAAGAGGTCGAAGAACTGGTAAGAGTTGTTGCTTTTGACTATTTGGAGCGTGAGGGTGCATTGATTGTTGCTCAAATTGGAGAAAAATATCAAATGCAGCTAAGACCTGAACTTACAGAAACAGTTTCCAAATTTGCTAAAGGAGGCGCTATTGCTGAGCGTTATTTAAGAACACTTACAGTAATAGCTTTGAAACAACCAATTTTAAAGTCAACAGTTATTAAAATACGAGGAACCGGTGCCTATGAACATGTGAAATACCTCTTAGACAATGATTTAATAACGGCCATAAAAAAAGGAAGATCAGCTGAATTAAGTACGACTGATAAGTACGCAGATATGTTTGGACTACCTAAAAATAAGGAAGAACTAAAAAGAATGATGATTTCGCAATTAGATCTTGGAGAAAACAACGAATAAACTCTAAAGATTTTCGATTTCTTAAGATATTTATAACTTTTTTAAAGAAAACCTTAAAATAATAGTGGACCTGACGGGAATTGAACCCGTGACCTCTTACATGCGAAGCAAGCGATCTGCGACTGATCTACAGGCCCATTTTTATTGTATTTAATACAGTAGAAAAATAATGATACACTAAAAATTTTTGTGATTTTATTTCGAGAAATTAATTAATTCAAATTTCAAAGGAATTAAAACTGCGTTCGAGCAATAATATCGTCTTGTGCGGGTTTTGATATCTCTGTAAACAGAACGGAATACCCTGCTATCCTTACTACTAATCCTTGGTATTCTTCAGGATTTCTTTGGGCATCGCATAGAGTTTGCTTTTCCAATACATTAAATTGGACGTGAAATCCACCATTTTCTACAAAATATGTTCTAATAAGTGGTACGAATAGCTCCATTTTAAGCGTGTTAGGATGAAACGCTAGAATTATTGAATTCCCATTCGTCATCAGTTCATTTTCTAACTTTTTAATTGAATTAAGTATCGCAGTAGGCCCATTTTTATCCATTCCATTAGTAGGTCCAATTCCATTAGAAAGAGAATCTCTTGATTTGCGTCCATCTGCAGATGCTGCTGTAAAAACTCCAAAGGCTAAGTGAAAAGATGTAGTATAAATTCCGGGATTATATTTACCTCCTCTATAGTTATTATGTTTTAGGATTTCCTCACAAAATAAGTTTGCAACATCACGGGCTATGTGATCGACAAAATCATTATCATTTCCGAACTTTGGGATTTTATGGATAAAGAACTGTCTCCACTCTTCACCCTTTTTCCCATTATATGTACCTCTATAATTCTTTGAGAGCATGGTTATAAGTGCTTCCAAAGAAAGTAACTTATCCTCAAAAACAACTTTTTTAATTACTGCTAAACTATCAGCAACGGTGGCCAACCCAATTAGCTGAGTAGTAGTGAAATCGTACTTAGCACCTCCATTTGTAATGTCTAATCCTTTGTCGATACAGTCATCTGTTGTAGCAGATAAAAATGGTTGTGGACTAAGTTCTGCTATAGTTTTCTCCAGAAAATACATTGTTTTTACCATACTTTTAACAAAATATTTAAGCTGCTTCGAAAACTCATCCCATAAATCATGAAATGAAGTAATTTCTTTTGAATTGTGAATGCCATATTCCTTGCGAGTAAACATATCTGTTCCGTTATTTAAAGTTAATTCTAGAACTTTTACAATATTCATTTGAGTAGCATTAGTGCATCCGAATGATTTACATGGATGTACTGGTTCTACACATCCAATTGGTGCATACTCACGTGCATCTCCGAGAGAATAACCAAGATCATTGAGACCCGGAATCATTACTAAATCGTTAAATAGAGCAATACTTGCTCCAGATTTTATTGCCTCCCCGGTTTTAATAACTAAATCATCTGAAGTTTTTTCATGAACGCGAACAGAAAAAGCAGGTTGAACCGTTTTTAGGTTGTTATATGCATTCAAGAGGAGATATGACAATTCATTGGTAGCATCATTGCCATCCCTGTCTACACCTCCAATCGTTAAATTTTCAGCGATGGGCGGTCCTTCAGCGGCTACGATTCCTTTATGCATAACATAATTCCATAAAGTGGACAGTTTCAGGTAAAAGCATTCAATAAGAAATTGAATTTCATCGTTAGTAATTCCTCCTCTCTCTTTTTCTCTAACATAATAAGGGTATAAAACTTGATCTAAACGACCAATACTAATTGCAAAACCACCGTCTTCTAACCCAGATATTATGTGAGTGAAGTAAATTAATTGAAGTGCCTCTTTAAAGGAGTTTGGTGGATTATAAGATATATTAGAGCAAATTTCAGAAATTTCCATGAGTTCATTTTTCCTAGTAATTATTTTCTCTTGCTCCGCCAATTCAGCTGCTAAATTCGAAAATCGTTGAATAAATTTTTGAGCACCCTTTAAAATAATAATGACTGACTCTAAAAAGTCAAGTTTTTCTTGATCTTGAGAGAACTCCTTTTTTTTATCTATAGCTTTTTGGATCAAACCATTAAACCCCCTTTTTAAGACATTATGGTGTCCAGGGAAAAAATGCCCAACCCCATTTGTCATATGAGTATCTACTACATAAAGCAGGTTCAACATGAGTTCAGTTAATTCAGGATTGAGATAAGAATCAAACCTAGATTTAACAGTTTCTTCTTCGTTTTTCCAATAAGGGATAACTTCTTCCTTTAAAAACTTCTTATCGTCTTCAGTGAGTAAAAATCGTTGAATTTCGCGATTATTATACGATTCTAAATCTTGTTCAAGAGTATCAACGCGTACTTCAGGGTATAAGGGCGTCCCTACAAATTTAGTACATCGATTCCCAACAATAAATTCGTCTTTCCATATTTTTAATGTCATTTTAGTTAATAAATGGTACATAGCTTTCGCAAACCTAATGTTTTGGGGCTCATCTTTTGTAGTTTTATACGATTCAGTGAAAAGTCTAGCTCTTTCTATACAGAGTTCATGGGGTTGCGAAACTACTCGTTTTTTCAATCTTAAAACGCGTTCTTTATAATCATGTGGAGAAATTTGCTCAACTTGCATTAATAATCAACAAAATTCCTAATTTTTAACATTAAATAAACAATTTGTATTAAATTTTAAATAATTATAAAACTAAATAAAAGTTGTTATAGTTAAACTCTTTTTATCTTAATTTAGGATCAAGACTTCGTTAATAAATCCCCTCTTTAGAGAATTACTGTTTATATTTCGTTTAGCTCTCAATGTAACAATTTTAAAATCTTTATATAAATCTAATATGAATTCGGAATAGGAATTGTTCAGCATTATATTACACCCTCTTCTATTAAGTTCCTTAAATACTTCAAATAATTTAATCTGCGATGACTCGTCAAAATTATTCTTGGTATAACTTGTAAATAATGCAGTGTCAGAAAGTGGATAATATGGAGGATCTAGGTAAACGAAATCATCTTTTTCGGCAAAATCTAAACAAACTTCGAAAGAACCTAAATACACTTTAACATTCTTTAAAACTTGACTTACTTTTCTTAAATTTTCCTCGTCGCATATTTTTGGATTTTTATGCCTTCCAAAGGGCACATTAAAGAAACCTTTACTATTGACGCGATATAGACCGTTATATCCACTTTTATTTAAATAAATAGATCGCGAAGCTTTCTCAACATCTGATAACTCTGCGTAATTTTTTTTATCCCGGTCGAGAGCTCGAATTTCATAATAATATTCCTTTTCGTATCTATGTTTCTTTAAAGATTTTATCAAACCCTCTACATTTTCTTTTATAACATTATAACAATTTACTAAATCTGGATTATTATCTGAAATAATCGATTTAACAGGAAGTAAATGGAAAAAAACGGCTCCGCCACCAATAAAAGGCTCAATATATTTATTATAATTTTTAGGAAAAAATTTATCCATTTGAGAAATAAGTTGCCTTTTACCTCCAGCCCATTTTAAAAAAGGATGTGGTTGAGTATTTTGCGTCAAATTTCGAATAAAGATCAAAATATTTTTTCTACTGTTTATACTATATAAAAATATAGATTAAAAATTAACAATTACTATAACCATAAATAAAATATATTTAGAACTATTATTCCAGTAGATTTCAAGATGATAGATAAACAAAAATTTGAGGAACTGTTTAACAAACGACTTATTAAGGATATTTCTGAGGAGCAAATTGATATCGTTTTATCAGGGCAATACGGAAAAGCTTTAGAATTGCTTAGAGACGCAGAAGCAACGGGATTATTCCCTGCCCTTGTTGGCCCACCGGGAGTAGGAAAGACAATTCTATGTCGATATTTTGCTAGGTTACGAGCTAAGGAAAACAAAAATAAGAATTTTAATTGGTTGACAATGGATGAATCTATAAAACCTAGCCACTTTATAGGCAGTTTCGATCCGGCTATTACGCTGAAAAAAGGTTTTGTATTAGAGGCATTTAACCCTGGCCCTCTTTTGAGAGCAATGTTGGAAGGTGGAACATTTTTAGCAAATGAAATAAATCGAGCTACCGAATACTCGCAAAATACACTACTAGAACCTTTAGAAGAAGCATCAATTAGTATTCCTCATTTGGGCAGAATTAAGGCTGATAAGGATTTCTTTTTTATTTCTGCCATGAATCCGGAAGAACTTTCAGGAACACATAGGTTATCTGAGGCACTAAAAGATAGAATTAAAGTTTGGATTAAATTATCCTACCCAGATAAAGCAACTGAGCTTGATATAATAAGAATAAATCTACCAGAACATTTCGTTATAGAAGAATCTGAATTAGAATTGATTTATTCGATAATAAATGAAACGAGAAAGAATAAAATAGACATTGAAATACCTGCCTCTATTAGAGCCGGAATAGCGATTGCTAAACTATTAGCTCGTAGAAAAGCTTTAGAAAAGAAAGGTGAATTAAAAGAAAAGACATCAATCCATGAATATCTTTCACAAGTTACCCAAAATGTGTTATTAGGAAGCATTAAACCAAAACCGGGTACAAAAGTTGAAAACATCATTGATAGTATTATCCATAAAACATTAGGTACCTAGGAGGTAAAAAGTAATTTTATGGGTGTTTTTCCTGAAAATCCGTGTGAATTTGCTGTAGATTTCATCCGAAAAATGCGAAGACATCGGGAAATTGTGCAAATCCCTTCTTCTCGTCAAGTCTTATCCATTCCTAAATTAATTTTATCGAGATATTATCGTAAGGGTTTGGTAACGCCTAATGATTACATTGAAATTAGCACTGTAACTTCTTTCCCTGATAACCAAGAGTTAGCAAAAGATATCGCTTTCCAGATTTTGTTTCCAAACTATAAAAAAGATATCATAGATTCCTTTTTTAATGAGGATGATTATGGTGAAGGCGAACTTGCTGAAGAGCTATTAGGAAACGATATCCAATCAGAATTGGACAAACTTCAAGAAATGATTGATGAAATTGAGATGACTAAATCAATAGATACAGACAAAATCCAAAAATTAGAAGAATTTCTTGATGAATTAAATTCTAAACGCAATGAAGACCCATATAAATCCGCCTTACAATTTTTTAACGACGATTCAGAACTGTACAAAGAAGAAATATCCTCCTTGGAAGAATTGGTTCAGGAAGCACAGAGAAGGCTAGAGCAAAAAATAAACTCTCTAAATCCCGAAGATTTAAAAGCGGGTTCAAATTTAGGTTTAAACGATTTAATTCAGCAAAAATCATTAAGAGAATGGGAAAAACTAGCAAGTAAAGCTCTAAAAAATGAAAATATTGCTGAAGATCTGTCAAAATTATTTAATTCAGATAAACTCGATGATCTTTTAAAATCTATTAAATTTATCAATGAGACTTCGGATAATCAAAACATAAAAGATCAAATCCAAAATGTAAAAAATCAACTTAAAGATCAACTTAAAAATCTAGACCAGTTATTCAACGCCGCAAAAACTTTAGGTGAAATTCCTAAATTTGATCTAGATGACATTTTAAATAATTCATTACAACAATCTTCCTTTGAACATAATTTTAGTTTAGCAGATTCATTAGATCAATATTTTGGTACTAATCTAAGAGAGAAATTGCTTAATACCCTCGATCAGCAATCGTCAAAATCTCAGATGAATTTATCGTTAGAGAGTTTGACAAAAAATGCATTTGCTAACAAATCTTGGAGTGATTTATTTAATCAATCTCTTGAGAATGCAATTAAAGAAGCAAGTAATGAAAATATAAAATTTGAAGCTTTTAAATCGTTATCTCATCAAATACAACAATTAATGAATAGTTGTCCGAATATGCACTGTGGTCAAAAAATATCCCAAAAATTACCTGATTTAGTCTCAAAAACCCTAGAAGCTTGTGAAACTGCTGATCAATTAAAAAACGCCACAGAATTCCTAAGAAAGATCGGATTGGATCCCGATTCCGAAGATATTAAAAGGATCGGGAAAAATCTAGAAATGTCTGAAGAAGAAATATACGAGTTAATTGAACCCAATTATCAATTGCTAAAAAAAATGGTTGAAAAAAATATTGCAGATTTTCAACGAATTAGCAATTTAATGGATCAGTTACACGATCAACTAAATAAGGAGAGAATTAAAGAACTCTTAAGCAGTGCATTAGCAAACGACAATAGAGATGCTTTAGGTGCTCTCGGCCATTTTGATTTGACTGAAGCTTTGAAAGGAGCTCAACAAATTGGAGGAAAAGAGGGACAGGATAAAGTAATTTCTTGTTTATCTGCTGGAAGTGGCGAAAACCTCCTTAAACAATGGTTTATCCATAGGACCAATTTACCAGAACAAGTAAAAATAAAAGTGAAAGAAATAGCGAAGAAAATGCTAATTGATTTAGGTATTTATTATTCAAGAGCTCGCTTAGGAAGCGCAACCACAGGAACTATACCTATCAATTTAGTACGGCCATACACTATAGGAGACGATTTTGAAAACATTGATTTAGAAGAAACGATATTCAATCTGTTAGAAAAAGGAAAAAAATTAGATCATATAAATTACGATGATTTTTATGTTTACGAGACCGCGAAGGGATTGCGTTCGTTTTGCTTTGAACTCGACATTAGTGGCTCAATGACGGGTGAAAAACTTGCGTATATGGCTATTTGTGTGACAATGTTAGTATATGGTATGCGAAAAGACGAAATTGGTGTTGCTTTTTTCGAATCAGATACGCATGTATTAAAGAAATTATCGGAAAAAGTAAATTTAGAAAAATTAGCAGATGAATTACTAATGGTTTCTGCCAAGGGTGGTACCAGGCTTCAAAGTGCTTTAGAATGGGCAAACAAACAATTTAAAGAGAACTCTAGCTCTCGTGAGAAATTAAATGTTCTTTTTACTGATGCAGAAATATATGATATTCAACAAGCTAATGAAGAATTAAGGAAGCTTCGTTCTTTAAATGTAGATTTCATTTTAGTCTCTCCAGAATCCTCCTTTAATTTAAAAGAAGCAGAAAAAATGGTAAAAATTGCAGGAGGACAACTTTTGACAATTAAAGATTGGAATGAATTTCCAAAATTAATGTCAGAGATTATAAAATCGAGATTTTAAAAACATGAATCAAAAATTGCTCTCAGAAATTATAATTGAAAGATACGGAAAGGAATTATATAAAAAATCAGTTGAATTCCCGAAAAATAAAATTAACATAATTTCGTTAAAAGAAGATCCAATAAAAGTTAGAGCAATTATTTTAGATAATGAACGCGAATATCATTTAATCATAAACGAAAATAATAACGAAATATTTCATGATTGCCCCACTTTTTTAATACACAGTGAAATTGATGATAAAATATGCATTCATCTAATAAAGCTCTTTACTATGCTTAACCCATCAATTTCTTTGAAGCTCGTAGAAAATATTAACAACTTTTCTTTAACTTCAGAGGATTATGGATCAAAAAAAAAGAGCACGAATTATTTAAAGCTAGCGAATGCATGTATTAACAGCAATAATTGCGTTGAAGGCTTAAGTTATTTAAATAAAGCCATTATAAATCAGCAAGATTGTGAGCCAATAATTGAAAGATATTTAAAAACAGCAATTATAAATGATTTATTCATTGAATTCTTTGAATTCTTACAATCAGCATATAGTAACGATTTAGGTACTTACATTCTCAAATACAATCATTACATAGAAAAAGGTATTAGATTATTTTTTAAATCTACTTCAAAATATTCGTTCTTTGAGATATTAAGAATAATTGATTATACCGATAAATTATTAGATTTTTATGAATTTAGGAGTGAGTCATTTGTTGAATCTTTAATTACAGAATTATTAAAAATGGCTAATTCGAAGGATTTTAATGAAAGATATTTCTCAATGTATTTTATAAAAAAGAAATACGAAACTCTTGTAGAGCTCAATCCACTTTTTAAAGAATTTATTACCTCCGAGAGTTTTGAATCATTTAAAGTTGAAATCATTCACTATTTTAAAAATGAGATAGAGAACTTCAGTGTTATTGATAAATTAAAATTAATGAAGAAGCAATTCGAGGTATTTGAAATTTCAAAAACCTTGTATTTCGATGAATATACATCTTATAAGACCGAAATAAAGGAATTAGAAAAAAAAGTATATCTAAAGAAGTTCGCATTTCTCAGACTTCTTAAGGAAAAGTATAATATTAAAAAATCTAAAATTGACTTTAGAAAGAAAAGAAATACATATATTGTAAATCACAGTAAAGAGAATCTTGAGAATCCCGCCTACCATTATATTATAAATCATATTGGATTTTACGGAATAAATGACTCTACTATTAAATCTTCAGAAATAGGAGTTAATTATTTAATAATTAAGGAATTGTTTTTAGACGATTTACATAACTTTCCAGATATCTTTTATTATAAAAAACAATTCTGGGGGGACGATAATGAGTATGAAATTAATTATCTTGATGTTTTCTCACTTATAAGCAAATCTATAGAATATAACTATGATATTGATCAAGTTTACTCAAGTATTAACGATCTTGTGATAATTGAATGGGATTTAGCTAATAAACCAAGGCAAGGTAGCTTAGTTAATGCTTACGGAGCACAAATAGTTATCCCAGATCAAAATACGTCTCTCTATCACGATTTAAAGCCATTTGATTTATGTTATTGCCAAAAGACACCTGTAAAAATCGAAGGAAATATCATCAAAACAATTAATGTTATCTCTAAATGTTCATTCAAGGATGCTATTAGCAGTATTGAGAAAGGTGTAGCGTTTATCGAAGGTTATTTCCCCTTAGGTTTAATTAGGTCTATTCTTAGTAAAAAAATAAGCCCATTTGAAGCGTATGAAATAGCCCTAGACAATCCTAATAAGCAATTTGCCCCAAATTACGGGAAGTTTTTAAAAGCATTTAGAAAGTTTTTGTTTAATTTCATAAATAAGGAGAAGGAGTATATTTATGAAACACTCAAAACAAATCCTGAAAAGTATATAAATCAATTCATTATTTTGTTAAATTTATCTACTGAATTGGCTGGATTAAATTTACCGTATACTGATATAATTAACGATATCCTATATGAAGTTGGTAGTCTGGATGAATTTCGAACAAAATTAATGAGTAGAGTTCATTCAACCGTAAAAAAGCTTCTCAAAGAAAGAGAAGTTGGAAGTACCATTATATTTGATCTTAAAAAAATGCGGCACACTCCATTTGTAAAATATTCTGATGAGATATTAAAAATCAGAAAAGAAGAATTTGAACATTCACAAGTATATAGATTTACTGAACAAGATACAAGAACATATAACATCTTAGAATTGGTAAAAACTTATTATGGTAACCAGTTTTTCAAAATTTTGAACTTCGATTTTAACAAACCTATCAGTCAAGAATTCTTTAATAAAATATCTAACTATAGTGCTAAACTTAATTTAAAAGTAAATGTGCTTGAAGAGAAAATCTAATTTAATTAAAATTCACCAATAACAGTGATGTGACTAAACAAGATAAATCAAAAATTAGTCATCTAATTTGGAAAAAGAGTTAAAGGATTGCAATATTTTTAAATTGAACATAAATTTCTATTAAACATATTAAATAAAATTGAGATAAGATTAGAACGATGGTAAAACATCCATTACATCATCCGTCCAAGGACATTATAGAAAGTAAAGGGACAATTTTGAGAGGAAAGACTATATGTATATGCTTAACTGGTTCAGTTGCAATAATCAACGCTCCTGTAATTGCCAGGGAATTAATGCGCTTAGGGGCTGAAGTAATTCCCTGTATGTCAAAAGCAGCCACACAATTAATAGAACCCTCGCTAATGCATTGGGCAACAGGAAATCCTGTAATTACTAAATTAACTGGGGCTGTTGAACATGTATTTTTAGCTGGAGATAGACCCAATGCGAGTGGTAAAGCAGATTTAATATTAGTTTGTCCTGCGACTGCAAACACAATATCCAAAATTGCTAACGGTATTGATGATACCCCAGTTACTACAATGGTTTCAACTGCCTTTGGTTCTTCTATACCTATTGTGATAGTTCCCGCTATGCATGAGAGCATGTATCACTCAATACTTGAAAAAAATATCTCTCTTTTGAGAGAACATGGTATTGATGTATTAGGACCACGATTATCTGAAGGAAAGGCTAAAATCTCAAGGTTGGAGGATGTAATTGATAAGGTTTTAGATTTATTAATCACAACAAAAGATCTTGAAGGCAAAAAAATCCTAATAACTGCTGGTCCGAGCCGCGAAGCGATAGATGATATAAGATATTTATCAAATAAATCGTCTGGGCGAATGGGTATCGAACTTGCTAAAGAGGCTTCAGCGAGAGGTGCTGAAGTAGTATTAGTAGCAGGTGAATGCATGGTGAAGATTCCAGACTATATTAACGCTATTCATGTCGAATCAGCAGATGATTTTATTAAAACTATTAAAGATGAGCTCTCTTATTCAAACTACGACATGTTTATTTCCGCTGCTGCAATCTCTGATTATAAACCTACTGAACATGTTGAGGGAAAAATCTCCTCTGATGAAATAGAAGAATTGAAAGTAAATATGAAATTAACCCCTAAAATATTGGGTGTAGCGCGAAGGAAAGATTATAAACTTTATATTATTGCATTTAAAGCAGAGATTAATGTTTCTCGTTCCGAATTAATCGATCGTGCTTACAACCGACTTTTAAAATCTGAGGCAGATCTAATCGTCGCTAACGATGTGGGACGCGAGGATATTGGTTTCAATAGTAAGGATAATGAAGTATACATAGTAAATAAAGAAAAACACATAACACATATTGAAAAACATACTAAAAGATATGTAGCATCAAAAATCATTGATGTGGCTTTAGAAAATTACAGAACTAGAGAAGTTAACAAGTAGTCTACTAATCCTTAATAAATTTTTTCAATTAAAGAAAAGATTTAAATAGTAAATCAATTTCTGTTCAAAATGATTGAACAAATACATTTTGAAAAATTGATTGAATTGCGTAAGAATTAGATTATTCGTGCAATATTAATTATAATATTTATAAAATTATGTATAATTAATTGGATATCAATTTTATTATAAAAAAATTAGAAAGGTGAATGTGAAATGTCCTCTGATGAAGAAGGTAGAATAAAGCAAGGTACGATCGCCCAGTTTATGAGAAAACGCACTCAATTAGTGGGTTTTGAGTTTGGTTATTGGAAACACCAGCAATATGTTTCAGAATTTCTAGATAATGCGTTGGATGCGATAGAAGAATTTCAATGGAAAGAATTAAACGAAGGCGATTCAAGAATTCAATTTTCTCTTGATCAAGAATTGACTTTAGAGAATTTATCCATTCTTCAAGAAGCAAAAGAAGATGAAGCTGATCAACCTCTAAATAATGAAGCGAAAATAGTATTAATGCAAGAAATTGGTTCAACTCCTTATGAACTTTCTGAACCAGAGCCAGATGTTTATAAAGATAAGGATGAAGAATCTGGAGAAATTGTTGATAAAGAGGAAATTGAGGTTGAAGAAGAAGTAAAACGAATTATTGAAGATATGAACGAAATTCTTAAACCAGTTGAACCCATTGTTGATATTGAACCGCTTGTTATAATTCGGTTAAGAGAATCTGAAGCTGCTTCCTTTTTAACATCAGAGTTATCACAAAAGAATGTTATGAGTTATACTTTTGAAATGTTTGATAATGGTATAGGTATGCACAAAGTAGATTTACGTAAATTTGGAAAATATCTAGCTTCTTCAAAAAGTCTTGAATTGAAGCAAACGCGCGGAAGTCAAGGGTTTGGTGCTCCAAGCGCATTCAGCGACGCTCAAAATACAACTGGAAAACCTATTGTTGCAGTATCAAAATCTAAAAATTCTATCTATGCCACGGTTTCAGAATTCTTTACAACTTCAAAGAACGAAAAGAAATATCTAATTCGCCCTACCGAAGTCGATAGCCAATTCCTTCACGGGACTTATGTTAAACTAAATTATTTGAATGTAAAATATGTTAGGGGTTATGTTGACACATATATTAAAGAAACTGCACTTTTAAATCCTCATATAACATTAATATTTATTGATCCTTCTGGAAAAGAATGGATTTATAGAAGATTAGTTTCAAGTTTTCCTAAACAACCAAAATATGCCAAACCACATCCAACATCAACAAATATAGGGGATTTACAAGATCTTCTGACAAAATCTGAAAATTTAACAATTTCCGCTTTTTTACAAGATAATTTTGTCAGAATGAGTTCAAAAAATGCTAAGGAGATTCTATATATAGCTGAAAGAAATTTACAAGATAAGTTATCCATTTTGATCCTTAAAAATGGATTTGTAAACAAATTAGTAAAAAAAACTGATGCTATTATTTTTTATAAGTTCGAAAAAAGAGTTTTTGGGCGTTCAACAAAACCACGAGATAAATTGATAATATACAATGTTGATTCTGAAGAGTTGAAGAATAGCTATTGGGAGGCCATGGAAAAATATAAACAATATGATAAAAATTTAGAAAGATTGACTAAAGAAATCAAAAAAAATCAAACACGTATCGAAAAATCTGAAACTAAAAGAGATGAAAAAAAAATAGAGAAGGAAATTGAAAAAATAATCAGAGAGAAAAATAGTATTATTAAAGAAAGAGAAAAAATTAAAAATGACTTAGAAAAGACTTTTAGTGCTACTCACGGATTAGTAGAAGTTAAAAAATTAAAAAATAGAACCGAATTAGAAGATTTGGTTAATGAAGTTCAAATTTCAAAAGTGAAACCTTCTGAATTAACAAACGAACAATTTAATGCACTCTTTCACGCTTTCAAATCTATTAAATATATGAATCCTCCGACTGATACGGCAATCCCCGTCGGAGATATCGTTCTCGAAAGCACTATAATCAAGGAAATTGGACTAAAAATATCCGATAATGTTGATTATTTTGATGATCCTGCTGAAAATCTTAAAACTTCATTTGAAGTCCTGCAGGATAAGATAAAAAAGGATAAAGAAAAACAAAAATCATCGTTGGAGAATGAAACAATGGAAGAGGGTACTGTTGGAATTGAAGATATTAAAATTTTTAACTCAAAAATATTATCCCGTGTTGACATTAAAGATCAATTCATAGATCCAGAACAATTTCAACAGACTATTCAAAAAAAAATAGCATCATCCAATGAAGTACTAAAAGACTCATATCAAGAAGTGTTTGAGTTCTTCACGGAAAATTATACGAAAGATGATGATTTCGTCAGCGCAGAAACAAGACCCCCTACTTCAGGTAAAGGTTTAGCGTATGTTGTTGAAGCTTCAATGGCTTATTGCAACGATCCAAAAAAACTTGATACGCCTAAGCGATCTAGAGATGTGCTTTCACGATTTGTGAATAGAACTCCTAAATTACGAGATAGTGCCGATTGCGCGATAACTAAAGCTGTTCAATCAGTAAATTGGAAAAATTATAAATTAGATACTTACGATAACAATCTTCCAAAGGGGCCAATCAAACTTATAGTAAATGTTTCAGGGCCCTATGTTCATCTAATGTTTAAATCGCAATCAAAGAATGCATTAGCTGAAGACGAAGATTTACTCAAAGAAATAAAATTTTGTCTTGAGGCGATAGGAAGAAGACTAAGAGTATACCTTAATAGAAAAGCAAATATTCGAAAAATTGAAAAGAGATCAGGCTTAATTGAAAAATATATTCCGTTATTCGTTCAGAGCGCTTATAATATCGTTTCGCAAGGTGATGGAAAATATAAAGGCAAAATTTCAGAAAAAGAATTAGAAAAATTAATGAAAGACGCAATTGGAGTAAAAGTACCCACCAAAATTACCGAAAAGGAAATAAAACCAATTATAAAAGAAGAAACTGATAGAGACATATATAAAAAAGTTGAAGTCAAATGGGAAGAAACGAGTGAAAAAGAAGATCTCCTTGCTGAGACAATAGAACCTGATCAAAAATTTTTAACTGAAAAGACTCTTCGGAATTGGACAATTAACGAATTAAGAGAATACTGCACAGAAAACGATATAGAACTACCATCTAAAGTTCGAAAAGAGGATATTATTAAAATTCTTCAAGACTTTTATAAAAAAGGGAAACCTGAAAAAATTATCCCCTTAATTAAGGAAGTAAAGAAACCTCTAAAGATTGAACCTGTTAAACCTGGTACTATTGCTGAAAAAAGAAAACAATTGCAAATTGCTAAGGGTGAAATGAAACCCCTACCTATTGAGAGAAAAGATCCAACAGTAAGAGTTCAACCACCTCAACCTCAGCTGACTCAAACTCAATTACCAATCATTACATCCGATAAAATAACAGAAGCATTATCTGATGAATGGCAACCAATAACATCTCTAATTTTCAAAATGAAGATAAAAGACATGATGGATGCTCGGTTCTTACAAATCAAATTAAAAGAGTTGGAGCGCAAGGGTTTAGTGTTAGCAGAATCAAAAATGGGTAAAAAGCATTGGAAGTTAAAATAAAGTGATTAAAATGGCAAGCAAAGCAGAAAGTAAAAAATGGGATATAAGGGAAGCAAAAAAACTTTTTCAAGAATACTTGAAGAAGGGTTTAGAAGAAGAAAAAAAGGAAATCAAATTACCTGAAGGTACTGTAAAAATAGATGATCTTAATAGAAAACAAATTTTGATGCGCATATACACATTAACAGATTCAATTATTGAGAAAATTTATGCTACGGGAAGGCCTACTATTAAATTACCTTCGAGAACCAGTGCAAATATAATTTGGGATGAAGAAAATGATTTATTACTTTTAGGTAAACAAATTATGGAAAAACAATTTCATTCACTAGCAAGTGTTGCTGATATTACAAGATTGATGAAAGTGCTCGAAAAGGTAAATGAATTACTAATTAAAGATATGCATGCAACAAAAAGAGAGATATTTTATTCTGCTGTTCAATTATTTGGAGATCAAAAAAATAGTGATAAATGTATTGAAGATGTAGCAACAATGCTTTATACAACCAGGAATTCCACGCATATCGTTGCTTCAGCCAAGGGTTCATGCATAGGGCGTCTTAGAATTAGAGATAGAAACGATATTATTGATTTAGAAGGCTTAGGGAGTGGAGGATGGACTATTAGCCCTATGCTTGATAATATTGAAATATTAGAATCAGATGCAGAATTTATATTAGTTTTAGAGAAAGATGCTGCTATGATAAGGTTATCAGAAGCTAGATTTTGGCGTAAATATCCGTGTATTATATTAACAGCGAAAGGGGCTGCTGATATAGCTACAAGAATGTTTCTAAGGAGAATCAATAAAGAACTCAAATTGCCGGTGTTCACACTTGTCGATTCGGATCCTTACGGGCATTATATTCATTCTGTTTACCTGCGAGGATCTAAACGCTTAAGCTACGAATCACCATTCTTAGCTACGCCTAATATTAAACTCTTAGGAGTATTAACCAGAGATTTGGAAAAATATAAAATTCCTAACGATTGCAGAATCCCAATGAATCAAACAGATATAAAAAGGACTAAAGAGTTGTTAAACGAAGGTTTTGTAAAAAAAAATAAAGCGTGGGAGACAGATCTTAAACTAGCTCTGAAACTAAAAATAAAGGCGGAGATTCAAGCACTATCCACTTTTGGATTTGAATTCTTGACAGATCAATACATTCCTGAAAAATTATCAACAGGAGATTGGATATAAGTAGGGTGGTAAATAGAATGAAGATATTTCATAAAAAAGACGGTGGAATAGTACAACTAATTGGAAAGGAAAAAATGAAAGAGTGGCCGATAGAATTACCTCTTATTTTTATTGAATATGTACGTAATAATCAATTAAATACCTATAACGATTCAAAGTTAAAGAAAGATATAGAACAATATCTCAATGAAGTAGTAAGAGATGTGGCTATTCCTGGATTAATTGATGTGCTTGATGGTGATAATTTTGAAGAAACAAATAAAGCTCTTGCTCGAATCGAAGAAATAGCTAAAAAAAATATCGAAATGGTTAAACCAATAAAGCCCTATATTGAAAACTTATTAAAAAAAGAAAATAAAGAGGTTAATAAACTTAGTAAATCAATTCTAGATAATTTTGATAAGGCAGAAAGAAGAAAAAAATTAGCTGAGAAAAGGAAAGTAATGCAAAAAAAGGAAAAAGAATTTTTAGCGGGTAAAATAAGTGGAGAAGAATACGCTAAAGCGCGTAAAGAGTATTTATTATTAAAAGAATAAGCTGATCACGATGAGTTGGGAAACCGAAAGAAATAACTTTTACGACTTCATTATTGAGAATAAAGTAATTGGATTTTTTGACGAACCGTTAACATTAAAATCAGGTAGAAAGTCCTATTGGTATGTTAACTGGAGAACTATTGCGGAAGATGTATTTTTATTAGACAGAGTTAGCGACTTTCTTCTTTCATTTGTAAACTATTTAAATCTTATACCAGATTGCTTCTATGGAGTCCCAGAGGGTGCAACCAAATTAGGGGTAATAACTCAATATAAATGGGCATTTCATGATAAAAAAATAGAACCAGGTAAGTATGTTCTATCCATGGGAAGGGGAAAACCAAAAGATCATGGTGAACTAAAAGACAAATATTTTTTAGGAATTCCTAAAGGAAAAGTAATACTTGTTGAAGATACCACAACTACTGGAAGTTCGATGCTTAAAGCAATCGATGATTTAATAGATAATAAAGTAAATATTATCGCAGCTATCGGATTGACAAACAGAAATGAAATAAGAGACGATGGGAATACGGTTGAAGATGCCATTAAAAAAAAGAATGTTCAATATTATGCTATGAGCAACGCTATAGACATAATACCCAAATTAAATCCAAATCCAACGGTGTCTAATCACATTAAAGACTATTTTAAGAAATATGGGACAAGAAAAATAACTTTCTTATAAATTTAATGAAAGAAATAATGAATCTCATTATCTTCTCTAATTCTTAGTCAAAAAGAAACTTCTCCATACTTTTATAACATGAAATAGCTTCGTAAATAATAATTTTTCAGAACTAGTTAATTTTCTTTCATCATCTAAAGACAAAGTTGCTCTTGCTAATTTTAACAGCTTAAGTAATCTATTATCAACAAGATTTATTGAGTATGAACTAAACCGATCTAAATCGAGTTTCGGTATTTTGTTTTCGTTTACTTCTTTTTCAACCAAAAATCTAGACTCCTTTATTTTATTTAAGAAAAATTTGTTTTCTCTATATAAGAGTCTCTGATCGTCGCGTTCACTTATAGCGTATCTTTGAACATCAGTATTATCGCATATTTCTTTTGAATCTATCTTTAGTATATTATTTTCTAAGAACGGGAGCGCTACAAAATATGGTAGTCTGTATTTTTTCCCCTTTTCAAACGGCCCAAACGACTCTCCTAATATAGAAAATCCACTCTGATCGCTTATTCCCTCGGTAGTTATCTCTTCATTTTTAAAAATGAAATTCACTCGATTTAAAGAATCCTCTAATTGGATTTCAATTTTATTCAACTCTTATCACACCATATTTAATAGTATTCAATTCTTTTATAAACTAAATATATGTAAAGCAACAGAAATATAAATGTATTAAATTATTAATATTCCAAAAATTATCGTGAATAATTTGTTTATAGAACTTATCCTTTTTATAATTTTTATTGTTTTTTTCATAATTGGATTCATTATAATTTATAGGCAAGTCGCTCTAGTTAAAAAAGGGGAATTTAATACTAAAGATCGCCTTCAGTGTTTAATATATGGGCTTATCTTTAGTGCTAGTGTAATGGTTGTTATTGCAATGGCGTTTATCTTTGCAGTGAAAACTCCCGAATTTTGGCAAGAAAGTTCATTGACACCTCCAGATATTAATCCCCTTTCTTTACTTCTCCCATTTGCTTTTTGTTTAGTATATATTTCCATTTATCCATTAATTGATTTCTTATTTATTGCTTTGAGCTCCGAATCAGACGAGGGACTTACACCCTTTCATAGATTTATCGGGAATAAAATTATAAATGTATCTAAGAGCAGGATAATTTCTGTTATCATGGCTTTTATTTTATATTTCCTATTTATTGTACCTCCGTTGTTAATTTCGCTTACTGGTTTGCCCTTTTTAATGATATGGATTTCATGGTTACTTGTGTATCCATTAATGATTTTAACATTTTATGGATCGAAAGGTTATATAGCGGGGATTTCTAATGAGTTTTATCACATTCCCGATATTAAAAGGTCCGTTTTTTTAAACTTTGAGGATAGCAAAAGAGGTATGAAACAATTTGCGTCAAATCCTAAACCATATGTAATGTTAGGCTTAATGTTGTTTGTTTTTGTTTGGGCATGGATTTCCTTGTTTCAGACAATAATTTTCTTTTTTTCAGGATCCTTAGCAATCTCTACAATGACTTCATATTTTGTGTTTGTTACACTCCTATTTGGAATAATTGGATATTTCACACGATTTTGGGGCAGGAAGATCAAATATAGAGGGATAGATATCTATTTTGCAGCTTATTTAATGGCTGCAATAGGAATTAATGTCTTGGTTAACTTTTTAATAGTGAATATTGAAAAACTTACGGAAACTTTTAATTTTTGGACGCTTACCATTAATATATCTCCTAATTATATAATGTTCGCTTGGGCAGCAGTAATTGAAGAAATATTTATGCTCACTTTTACTACATATTACTTCTTGTCAAAAAATAATGAATTCACAAGAAACCTCAAATACTCTAAAATTACTGATTATGGTCAAAATTTTGATGCCATTCCACTTTTTAACTTAATAAAGAGTTCTAATCCTAAACTGAGAAAGCACGCAGAAAATACTCTTTTAATGATGTACGAAAGAATTCCATTAAAATCAGATCTTTCTCTGAATGATAGGAAATTTAAGAATTCGTTATTAGATGGACTATGTGATTCAAATCCGAGTTCTAGGGATATATCATATAAAATATTAACACAATTAGAAAAGGATGTACCAAATGTAGTATTACCATGGATAATTGAATCTTTAGAGTCGCCTAACTACGATAAAAGTATTCCTATTGCTAAATCATTACTTGATGCTAACGATAATCTAATTAAAAAAATACCCGTTAGTGTTGTAAATAATCTAATTTCTGATTCCGAATGGAGAATAAAATTAACAGGAATAAAAATAATAAAAAGACTTTCTTATATAGAACGAGGAGTAATTCATAATCTAGATTTATTAAGATTAATAAACGATCCAAATAGCACTATTCAAGTAGAACTTCTTAACATATTAGCAGAATCTTCATTAGATATTCCTATTGAAGTATATTTAGATAAAATAAATCACAGGAATAAGGATATTAGAGCGGCAGCAATTAGAAACATAAAGAACATTAATACTGAACAAATTGACTTGAGTCTCATTAATACAATAATTCCATTGATGAGTGATGCTAATAGTTCGGTAAGAGCTTCTGTTTTTGAAGTTATTTCTAAGATAGGAAATTTTAAAAAATTATCTATTCCATTTTCTCCTATTTTTGATGGGTTATTAGATCCAGATGACAATGTAAGGAAATGTTCCGTATTAGCACTTGATAAATATTATAGTGAAGAACCTAATTCTGTCGATATTGATAAGATCATAAGTAAAATCGATTCTCAGAATCCTAAGGCTATAAACAGCATTATATCTCTTCTTGGAAAGCTTTGGGAGAATAATCCTGAAAAAATCTTGACAACTTTTTTAATTTTTATAAAATTTGATAATCTTGAATTAAAAGAAAGAATTTCCAATAGTATTGTTGAAAACTTCAACAAAAATCCTTCATTAATTCTCGATAATTTAATTAGAGTAAAGGACGAAGCTAAATACATTTCAAAAGGTATAATTTCAAAAACAATTATAAAAATTAGTAAAGAGTATCCTAATGATGTTATTCCTAAGTTAATTGAAAATTTAAACTTAGACGACAAGGATGTCAAATTAAATATAATATCATCCTTGGATGGTTTAATAGAAGATTATATTGATTTAATAAATTTAAATTCTATAATAAAACTGTTTCGAGATGATGATTATAAGGAAGTTAAGAAAGGTGCATCGCAATTAATTTCGGAAATTTCAAGAATTAAACCTCTTGCTCTAAAACCAGTCTTAGAGGAATTGTTACAGTTACTTCCAAAACAAGATTTATCAGTAAGAATAACTCTCACAAAATCAATGTTAGAAATATCTAAACGAATACCAGATATGATCTCAATTCCTCTCACTATTAATTTTCTTTCAGATTCTGATTCATTTATAAGAGAAACAAGTGTAAAAATACTAGGTTATATTGGTAGTAAGCTCCCCATCGTAGCTATTGACGCCTTAATAAATAGGGGATTAAATGACGAGGAATGGATAGTTCGAGAAGCTACTGTCGAAAGTTTGGGAAAACTTTTCCAATATGTTGAAAATCAAGGTGAATTGATCAAAAAACTCGTTATGCTACTTGATGACGATAAAATTTGGGTTCGTCGCTCGTCTATGAATCTTTTATCTTCAATCAAAGAAATTTCGGCATCTCAACTCCCTTTAAAAAAGATTTCAGAGATTCTTTTGAATGAAGACTCAAAAATCAGAGAAAGCGCAGTTAAATTGTTAAAAATCCATAGTTTTGATAATATAGATAAGATGTTTGATAATATTCTTTCATTACTAGGTGATGAAAGTGAGGGGGTTAGAGACACTACGGTAGATGTAATGGTTAGCATCATTCAAAAAATCGGTATTTCTAAGATATTATCTAAACTATTGAGAAATTTAAGTGACGAATCCACAATAGAAACTCAACAATCAATTGCTACGATATTAGGTCGTACAGTGAGATATGAAGAAGATATTATAAAAAAAAGAGTGATCTCTCTACTTAAAATTAGATGTGAGATGTCGCAAGATCCTATAATATGCGAAGTTTTAACCAAATTAAAAGGGAGTTAATAACTCTCATTAGTAATTGAAATCCGTAAGCGGAGTATTTCACTAAACCATTTCTCTCCCATTATTTTTTTTCAGTAAATTTATTTTCTGTTTAATAAGCTTAAATCGTTAATATATGGAATTAAAATATCACCAAAAATATTTTTGGTATATCTAAATTAAATTGTAAGTGATCTTGTTTGACAACACCAATGTCCCGTCCTAGTGTACCTATTAATAAAATTCAGCGTTTTGAAGACTTTTTCAGATTATTTGAAGAAAAACCCGGAGAATATAAGTATCAAGACCAAATTAACGATATTTATTCTAAAGGCGGCAACACTTTAATAATTTTTTATGAAGATTTACTAGCTTATGACCCTCAAATTGCCGAACTTCTTAGAAAAAATCCCACCGCTTTAATAGAAGATGCTGCTGACGCCTTTAAAAACATACTGAAATTTCAAGCAGGAAAATTAATTGAACAAGACTATTTCATTAGAATAATAACTAAAGATGAAAAAAGTCCATTATTTATCGCTCTTAGAGGATTAAGAGCAAAGAATATTGATAATCTTGTTTGGACTAATGGAATTTTAGTTAGAAGCTCAACAATAAGGCCTAAATTAATAAAAGCAGAATTTGAGTGCATGAGCTGTGGGGTACATTTTGAAGTATTACAACTCACTTCCAAAATCAGGTGGCCTAAGTTTTGTTCTAACTCAAGGTGTAAGGCTAAATCTCAATCAGATTTTCGCCTAATCTCCAGGAATTCAGAGTTTATTGACTGGCAGAGTGTCATGATCCAAGAAATCCCAGAAGACCTACCTCCCGGTAGAATACCAAGATCAGTTCAAGCGATATTAACATATAATTTAGTTGATACTGTAAAGCCAGGTGATAGAGTTAAGCTCATGGGAACTTTTAAATCCGTGTTGGCTCTATCGGCTAAAAGTATTAATAGTACATTATTCAAAACTTTTGTTGATGTAAATTATATTGATCCTGAAGATAAAAGCGATGCTTTCATTGAGTTGTCTAAGGAAGATAAAAGAGAGATAGAGAAGTTATCGAAAGAACCAATGATACAAAAGAAAATTGCCAGATCTATTTCACCCGTAATTTACGGAAGAGAAGAACTTAAAATGGCTACTGCTTTAACCCTTTTTGGAGGAACAAGAAAGAAAAGACCAGGAGGTGGTTATAAAAGAGGTGATATTCATATTCTATTCGTTGGTGATCCAGGTACAGGTAAATCTGAGATACTAAAAAGTGCTATTGAAGTGTCACCTCGTGGGTTATATACTTCTGGCAAAGGTTCTACGGCTGTTGGTTTAACGGCGGCAGTTATAAAAGACACAGATACAGGTCAAATGAATCTTGAAGCAGGGGCTATCGTGTTAGCAAACGGAGGTGTAGCGGCAATAGACGAGTTTGATAAAATGGATACTTCTGATAGATCTGCATTACACGAAGCGATGGAGCAACAAACCGTGAGCATTGCCAAAGCAGGGATCGTAGCAACTTTAAAAGCCCAAACAGCAATTATAGCTGCGGCAAATCCCCGTTCTGGAAGATATGATAGATATAAAACCCCCACACAAAATATTCATCTCCCTCCATCTCTATTATCTCGTTTTGATTTGATTTTCATCGTTATAGATAGACCAGATCCTGCTGATGATGCACAAATGGCAGAATTTATTTTAAAAAATTCGATGCTAGGACCAAATGATAGTTTTGAAAGTAAAAAAGGAACTATAGCGCCTATCCCGGGAGATTTACTAAAAAAATATATTAAACATGCTAGAAGAACTTGTCAGCCAGTATTAACTGAAGAAGCTAAAGAAGAAATAAAAGAATTTTACTTAAAACTACGAGGGCAATATGATAGTGAAGATGCGATAGTCTCAATTTTAGCACGAAATCTAGATGCACTTGTTAGATTAAGCGAAGCATATGCAAAAATGGCTTTAAGGGATAAAGTAATCAAAAGCGATGTGGAAGAAATTATCAAATTGTTTAAAAGATTCTTAAAAGATACTGGTTATGACGAAACAACGGGAAAAATCGATATGGATAGGATACTAGTTGGACAGTCTAGAAGTTCAATTAGCAAACTTGATAAAATGCTAAGTAGATTAAAGGAAATTTTTGAGGATAACAATTGGAAAGCGTTAGAGAAGAAAAGTGTAGTTCAAATTCTCGAACTCGAAGAAGATTTAGATGAAAAATGGATAAAAGACGCCTTAGATGAGTTAATTAAAGAAGGAACTTTATATGAACCGAGAACTAACATGATTAGATTTACTAATAAAGATGACTGATACAACTTAATATCGAAGACTAGATAACTAATTAATTACAAACCTAATTTTTCACAAAGAAATGGATATAAATAACTACATTAAATCAGATAAAAAAGAAGAAATTTCGTTTGATATTTTCAACGAAGATAATGCAAATTCAGAACAATTACACTTCTCAAAGAGTACTTCCTATATTGATTTCAGAAAAGAGCTAAATAACCAACAGCTTAATGTTATAGACGAGATAAAAGGGCCACAATTAATAATTGCTGGTGCAGGATCTGGAAAGACGAGAACTATTGTCTATTGCGTAGCAAAACTTCTCTCTGATACTGTGAAACCTTCTGAAATTATGTTAGTTACCTTTACTAATAAAGCTGCTTCTGAGATGATAAAAAGAGTCGAGGATTTGTTAGGTATTAAGCCAAAGGGGATATGGGCTGGTACATTTCACTCCATCGCTAATAGATTTCTTCGTCAATATGCGAAATCTTTAGGGTTTAAACCAAACTATGTTATAATAGATGAAACTGACGCAAATCTCCTAATGAAAATAACTTATAATGCTATAGAAATTCAGACCGACGATATCTCTTTTCCATCCCCTAAAACCGCAAAAAAAATTCTAGCCTATTCTATAAATTGTAATAAAACTATCAGCGAAACGATAAAATGGAAATATAAACAATATGATGATATAAAAATTATCTCAAAACTCAAAGAAATCTATACGCTTTATAAGAATAAAAAAGCAAAGGACAATCTAGTTGATTTTGATGATCTTTTAATATTTTGGAATAGATTATTAGATGAAAGATTCATGGCACAGAGAATAGCATCAACATTTAATTATATTTTAGTTGATGAATATCAAGACACTAATTATATACAAGATGAGATTATTCGGAAATTATCAAAATATACTCCAGAGAGTAATATTCTTGCTGTAGGAGATGATGCACAAAGTATTTATGGATTTAGAGGTGCTAATTTCCAAAATATTATGGAATTTTCGAAACGATTTGAAAATTGTCGTATATATAAATTAACACAAAATTATCGTAGCGTCCCAGAAATTCTAGATTTGGCTAATGACTCTATAAAACATAACAAATCTCAATTTAGGAAAAAAATGGAGACTACCCGAAAAGAGGGTGTGAAACCTATTCACATTATATCCGAAAATGACGAACAGCAAGCGATATTCATCGTGAATAAACTGTTAGAATTGCAGAGAGATGGTTATAAAACAAATGATATGGCTGTTTTATATCGTGCTGGATTTCATTCCTTACGAATAGAATTAGAATTGCAAAATCGGAACATACCTTATGTCGTTCACTCTGGAGTATCTTTTTTTGAAAGAGCTCATGTAAAAGATTTACTTGCCCATCTTCGAATAATCCAAAATCAAGGCGATGAAATATCATGGTCAAGAATTTTTTCACAATTCCAAGGGATAGGAAAAAAAACCGCTTCAAAAATCTTTGACCTTTTGTCAAATATGGACAATCCCTTAGATAAAATAATATCAAGTAATTTGTTTATAAATAAAATGCGTAATCTTAGAATTTCGAAGGTTGTCCAGGAAGAAGTCACATTATATTTAAAAGAATTTCTTAAATCAGTTAAAAATGATAAACCTAAGGTAGTGATAATCAAATTAATTAATCAATTAATCAAATTTTTAAAACCACAATATTCCAATTGGCAAGATCGCGTAGAAGATCTAAAACAAATCGGAATATATTCTCAAAATTATGATACAATTCAAAGCTTTTTAGATACTTTAACATTAAACAAATCAACAATTGAATCAAAAACAGTAGGTTTATCAAATAATAAAATACATTCACCTGTGACGCTTTCCACTGTACATCGAGCAAAGGGTTTAGAATGGAAAATAGTTTTTATTCCAATGTTATCTGAAAATCTGTTCCCCTCAAATAGAGTAAAAATTAATACCGATGCTTATGAAGAGGAGCGAAGGGTTTTTTATGTAGGAATAACCCGAGCAAAAGAACAATTATACTTATTATCTCCCAGAAAAATAAAGAGTTTTAAAGGCCAGAAAGATTTGAATTTATCTCAATTTATCAATGAATTAAACCCAAAAGTATATCGTAGACTTTCTTATCAAGAATATTTATCTTCTCTTGAAGAAACCACATCAAGAAGTTTAGGAAAAGGAAAAGTCAAGAAAACCAAACATCTACCCCTTTTCACTACTGCTGATTCTTTATTAAAAGATTAAAAAATTAAAATGTTAAAATGTTGAAATCATTATTTTCTTAAAGAATAAAATAACTAATAAAGCTTGAGATGATCAAATATGAGAGCCGCTGTTTTTGAGGATATTAAAAAAATTGTGTATAAAGAAGATTACCCACGCCCTACAGTAGGAATTAATGATGTAATTGTTAAGGTTGATTACTGCGGAATATGCGGAAGCGATATTACTAATTTTAAACTAAAGATGTATCAGGTACCTTTAGTAATGGGGCATGAATTCACAGGAGAAGTTATTGAATTAGGGAAAGATATTAACGATGTAAAAATAGGAGATAAAGTATGTGGAATAAATGTTGCGTTAGATATTGATCAAGGTCAATTAGATGGTATGGGAATTTTTAAAGATGGAGGTTTTGCCGAATTCGTAAAAGTTCCAAAAAAATATTTATTTCAAATACCTAAATCAGTTTCAACAAAAGAAGCAGTAATGATTGAGTCATTCGCTAATGCTTGTAGGGCCGTAAAGCTATCCAATATTACTGAAAATCAAAATATAATTATAATAGGTGCGGGAAATATTGGCTTATGTTTTCTTAGTTATTTATTAATAGAAAAAAAACCAAATTATATCATTGTAATTGAGCCACAAGCATTTTTAAGAGAAAAAGCAAAAGAATTTGGGGCAACAGAATCTTTTCCCCCAAGTCCAGCAAAAATTAAAAAATTTATAAAGAGAAATGGAAAACCAACTTACATTTTTGATTGCGCTGGAAATCAGAAGTCAATCTTAATGGCAATTGATTTAATTAAAAAAGGAGGTTCTGTTATCCTAGAGGGAGTTTTTAAGGGTAAAGTTTCATTTCCTATGTTTCTGTTGAATTCTAAGGAAGTAACTATTAAGGGTGTTTTAGGTCATGATCGTGAAGATATTTTATGTGCTTTAGATTTTTTTTCTCAGGGTAAAATAAATGCAAATAAGTTTATTTCTCAAATTATATCAATTCAAGATATTCAAAAAGCATTTGAACAATATCTTGAGTCTGGAGAAAGAGAATTTATAAAAGTCGTTATTAAATTATAGGGTTGGAGAGATAGTTAGCCTTTTTCTTATAGTTTAGATTTAACAATCCTTTCAGCTATTCGATGAAATGCCTCCTCGACATTTTGACCATTTTTAGCAGATGTAAAAAGAATTGCATTTACATTGATAATTTGAGCTAATTTCTCTATGTCATTATTAGACACAATGGGTTCTAAATCTACCTTATTTACAACTAATATTTTTGGAATTTCCCCACAAAATTTTTGGAGATCTGGGTTCCAAAACTCTTTTAATTGCTTAAAGGTATTTCTTCTAGTAATATCTCCGACAAATAAAGCGCCATGAGCACCTCTATAATATAAATGTCTCATTTTAACCCATTTTTCTTGACCAGCAATATCCCAAATTTGAATAGTGACTTCTATATCTGAGTCTAATATTAACTCCTTAACGAACAAGTTCGCACCTATCGAAACTCGATAATCACTAGTAAAACGACCGGATACAAATTTTTTCACTAAGGAAGTCTTGCCTACTCCTGCTTCTCCTATTATAATAACTTTGATACGATAAACCATTAAAATTAACGAAATTTCTATTAGATCTTTTTATTTATTTAGCAATTAACATAATAAGAAGTTATAAATAGTTTATTAATTAAATCCTAAATAATAAATCAATTATTATTTCTGGTAATACTAAAGAGGATATTTAAATGAAGACTGGTATAGTATATGATCCTATTTATTTAGAGCATCGAATAGGTGTTCATGTTGAATCTCACGAAAGACTTATTGGGATCATGGATTTTATGGAGGAAAAAAAAGTTTTGGAAAATCCAGACTTTGAGTTGATCGCCCCTAGAAAAGCTACTACAGAACAGATTAAATATGTTCATCAAGAGAGTTTAATTAACGAAGTTAAAGAAGTTAGTGAAGTGGCTAGAGTTACTGGACATATCCAAAATCTAGATATGGACACAGCTGTATCTGCTAAAACCTATGAAGCTTCATTATACAGTGTGGGCGGTAATTTAAATGGAATTGATTGTATTTTGGAGGCTGAAGTTAATAATGTATTTGCTTCAGTTAGACCCCCAGGCCATCATTCAAACTCTTATAAATGTGCAGGTTTTTGCATATTCAATAATATAGCTATTGCTGCTGAATATCTTTTAAGAGAAAAGAATGTTAAAAGAGTTGCAATAATTGATTGGGATTGTCACGCCGGAAATGGGACTTCAGATATTTTTTATAACGGTTCTGAAAATGGCGAAGTTGTCTTTTTTGACTCACACCAGGATGGAAGAACTCTTTACCCTGGGACAGGATTCATTAACGATATTGGAAATAAAGCGGGAGAAGGAAAAATAATAAATTTCCCTATGCCTCCAAGAGCAGCTGACGATGTTAATATAATATTCTTTAATGAAATCATTGCTCCAGTTTGCGACGAATTTAAACCAGAATTTATACTGATTTCTGCAGGATTTGATACACATTGGACTGATAGACTTACAAATATGGGATGGACTTACCAAGGCCCAGCAAACTACTTAAAAAAAATAAAGGAAATTGCCCAAAAATACGCCAAAGATCGAATTCTAATTACTTTAGAGGGGGGATATGAGATTGATAAACAAGCTAAAGCGGTATATAATTGTCTTCAAGTCCTTAATAATAAAAACCAGCTAATAGAAGAAAAATCTAGAGATTCTGATAAAGATGTTCTAAATTATGTTAATAACAAAGTTATCCCTAACCTAAAGGATTCTCTGAAACCTTATTGGAATTGCTTTTAATTATCGACTACCAATCAAAACAAATCACACTTTTGTGCTATAGTTTATAAACAAAATTCACTATTAAAGTTACAAATAATGTAATTTTTAGGATTAAACATAAGAGAAGATAAATATGTCGGATGAATATGAAAAAGATGACGAAGAAGAGTATAAACCTCGTGGTCCTCCCCCTGTCCAACCACCAACTATACCTCCCCCATCAATGCCCCCTCCAACATCGCCTCCCCCTCCCGCACCATCATATGAAGCTCCAGTATATGAGCCCGCCCCTACAATCCCAAGTGGTCCTTCACAGGCAGACTACAATGCCGTAATCTCTCAAGTTCAAGAAAAAGACAATGCATTAGGTCAAATGCAAAATCAGATTAACCAAATGAATGCTGAATATGCTAATCTAAATGCACAAATCGCTTCTAAAGATAATCAAATAAACCAATTAACTGGTCAAATTCAAAGTCTTCAAACAACAATAGAAGGTTTTCAAGGTCAAATCACTCAAATAAATAATGAGAAAGCACAATTGCAAGCTCACATTCCTCAGTTAGAAGGTCAACTTCAACAAGTCCAACAACAAAATATGAACTTACAACAACAAATTGGACCACTACAAGCTCAAATTAGCAAGTTGCAAGAAGAATCAGCTTATAAAGATAAAAGAATCCAAGAATTAAAAGAACCTAAGGCCGTAATGCCCTCAAGCTTAGCTCAAGGAATCACTTCCCAATCTCCAACACTAGGGAGTACTCCTTCTTTTGGTCCCTCACCAACTTCTTCTCCGTCAACAGCACCTGCTCCTAGTGCAGGTGGAGGAATTGGATTAGGTAGAAGAATCTGTCCTAATTGTGGCGCTACTGGATTTGCAATTAAAGAGGTTGAGGATAAATCAAAAATCTTGAGTTATATCCCCAAACCCCAATACGCAAAGAAGAGCGTTTGTACAAAATGTGGTTTTGAATTTTAAATTATTTTTATTTTTCACCTTTTTTAAATATGTTTCAATAACGCCCAAATCAACTTTTTACTGATTTAATTTTTTTTTATTCAATATTTCATATCAATCTGAATTATTAGGAAAATTATTTATAGTATAATTTTAATTAATATTGCAAACTTTAATATGGAAAAGTTAAGGGTATAATAGAGTAAATATGTCAGAATTTCGTGAGGATTTATTAGCAACCCCAATCAATAAAAAAAGAATTATCAAAATCATCCTTACAGCTGTTTTATTAGTTGCTGCGTTTGCTTTTTCAACATTTTTCTTTAGCCTGCTTTGGGATTCTCAAAGACCCCCTCCAAGTGACCGATTATCTGAAGCTGAAGATGAGGATGTTATATTAGTACTTCCTCCATTCCCCTATAACATATCTGATTTTCAGGATTTGTTTTCTGATCTTAATTTAACAACAGACCAATTATCAGATCTTTTAGATGCCTTAGCAGACATGTTTGATGGTGATATTGATGATCTGGATTTAAGCGATTATGGACAAGCCCTTGCAGCACTTATGTTCTCTGAAGTTGAAGTATTTAGAATATATGACTACGATAACTACACCAAAATTTTAACGAAATTATGGAAATATGAAAGTTTTGACGAATACACGGGAGATGGGTGGCACTCCTCTGCTGCTACAGCACCTTATTCTTATTACACCTATAATGATTATTTTTCCCAACATTGGGATAAGGATATCCTTTCTTTAAAAATACCACTTACTCCTAATATTGGTATAAATTCCATGGTTATACCCACTCTATTTGATACTCCTTTTGTTATGGAAAATAGTGTTCAAGCGAATAATATGCTAGGAACACCTGATTTATACAAAGACGAATTTAATTGTACAACCTTAGATATTGATTTTAGTATGGATGAGGATGTCAATATGACATACGAAATGTTTGGATTACATTTACCAACTAGCTCAGAAATAGATGCAATGGCAATAGAACCTTCATATACCCCTATTCCTCTAAAAAATAAATATTTACAATTAAAAGGTGATACAATAGGGGCATACATTATCAATAACGATGATTTTGCATATCATCTCAACCAAATTAATGCGACAATATTAAGTTCTGACAATACTTTCATTGTTGCTGATAAAATTAGAAATTATTTACAATATAATTTCATTAGAATTGCCGACCCAAGTCAATACAATCCAGCTCCGGACGGATATGATCAGGTAGAATGGTTTCTTGAAGAAGGAATTGGTTATTGGTCTGATTTCACTTCAGCTTTTTGTGCATTTGCAAGAGCTTTTGGCATAGCAAGCCGTTTTGTTGATGGATTCAATAGTTTTTTAGCTGAAGAGCAATTTGATAATTCTGAAGGCAAAAATGCTATTGCAATAAAATATAAAAATATGTACAATTGGGCGGAAATATATGTCCCAACAGATGTAAGTGGTGATGGAATTTGGATTCAAATGGATATTTATTATGATAATTACGGAAGTGTTCCTCCTAGCTTAGCCAATTATTCTCTCACCTTAAATTCAAATTTTACCGCGGGATATAGAGGCACTACAGCAGGTCTCACAGCTTCATTAACACTTGATGGCATTCCTGTAGAGGGTGCAACGATTTCTTTTTATGATTTAACTTCTTTACAGATTCTAGGTCAATTCGATACAAATTTAGTTGGGGATGTTTCAATCGTAATAGATATTGATGATTTACAAGTAGTCGGTCCACATTACATTTTTGCTCAATTTAATCCAGATGTCAATGAAACTACTACATATACTGTATATGGTGATATTCAGGTAAATCTCCAGAACATTAATCCTCAAGAAATAAATATTTCAATTGATACTTCTACAAACATTCAAGGTTATGTATATGATCCTGTTGCTAATACTAATGTAGGTGGAACGACATTGGAGGTCGTACTACTTCAAAAGGGTACAAATAATAGAGTCGGTACCCCACCATTTGATATGAGTTATTTTAACGCAGATCCGTATGGCTTTTTTGACATTATTATCAACATTCATCCCTCAGTTCCTATCGGTCAATATGATTTAAGGGTAGACGCGAATGGAAGTTGGTATTTTAATCCTTTAGCGTTAGGTTTTGTAAATGATTCAAGTAATAAAATGGATTTAAATGTAACAAAGGGTATAGTCAAAAAAGTATGGTTTTATATAAATGATGTTCCCTCTAATATCCCAGATTCCCCTGTAGTAAATAGATTTACTAATTTAATCTTAAAAGCAAAGGTAGTAAACGAAACAAATTATCCTCTTCCAAATCAAAATGTCCAATTTTTCGATTTTTGGAGTGGTATGCAAATAGGCGCGAATACTACGGATGCTAATGGAATAGCTACATACAATTATATTGTAAATAATCTAATGACAACGGGGCCTAATTTATTATATGCTAAGATAGGGATTGAAGAAAATCATTCCTATTTTATATTGAATGAAGAACCAATAATAAATATATTTTCAGGACCAACCCCTCGAGAAATTAATCGTACAGCTGTTGGAGCCAGCAATACCTTTTTCAATATAGAAGGAGAGCTTCTGGACCGTACTACTGGCAGACCGATCAGGAATTCAATGGTGGATTTAAAACTATTAAGGGGTGGAATAGATTATTCTCCATACCTGATACCAAGTAGTACGATTTGGACAGATTTTAATGGATATTTTAATTTAGGTTTCGAAGTTGCATCTAATACTCCAACTGGTAATTATACTCTACGACTTGATTTTAATGGCACTATTAACCGGATGGGTCATCCGATGTATCCTGCCTTTTTCAATTTACCGTACATTAATACATCCTCGACATTTACGAATGAACTAATGGTAACAACTCCAACCACTTTAACATTTAATTTTTGGATTGATGGTACTCCTTCTGACGATTATAACCAACCCGTTATTTATCGGAATGGATATGTGAATCTAAGTGTATATCTCGAATCTGGGGGAATTCCCATAGGAGACGGGGAATGGGTTGATTTTTACGATGTAACACAAGATATCTTAATCGGTTCAACTCAAACAATTAACGGCTCTACGAGCCTAATTTATAATACTGATTTCTTCACTGTTGCAGGACCTCACCAAGTGTATGCTAGATGGGGGCCTAATTATAATTATTCCTATTTTATTTTAAATGCACCAATAGCTATAAATCTTGAAAGTGGTCCAACTCCTAATATTGTTGCAAGGAGTGGTTCGACTAATAGAAATTTTAATTTACATGGTTATGTAAACGACTCCACGAACCTTTCGCCAATAAAATACGCAAGAGTTTTCGTATACATGTATGACGAATTCTTTACAGATTATACTAGTTATCTCAATTTAACGAACGGGTTCTTGCGCCTAGACGAAAGTGGGGAATTTGATTTAACATATAAAGTAATAAGTTCAACTCCAAGGCAAAATTATACTATAATTGTCGCGTTTGATGGGTGGTTTATGTACTCATGGCCTTTTATTGTAAATAACGAACACAATTTTTACCTCGGTGGTTTTAGTAATTTTACCTCTTTTGATACTGGAAATCTTGATCTAGAAGTAAATGATCCTGAATTTCTCGATATATTATTATCTGTAGAAGGTAACCCAACCCTTCCCTTTTATAACAATACAAATCCGCCAGAAACATATAATTTTGGTGAAACTATCCATGTCCAAGTACAGTTGGTTCATGCCGAGTCATTCGAATCTAGAACAGTATACATTTATGACGATTACACTAATGATCTCTTAGATTCATACACTTTTCCAAGCACCTCAACTGGTTTTGTTCAATTTAACCTGTCTACAAACGACTTACATGCTGGTTTGCTCAGGTTTCGAGTAAATTATCATACATTTAGTTCTTTTAACACAACATATGTTGTTATTAATGATACTATTAGTATTTCAATTAATGTCGATAGAAATGTTATACAAAGGAATTTTCATCAGTTTAATGTTGATGGAGTGCTTCAACAGAATGGGACGAATTTAGATGGATTATTAATGGGGTTAATCTTATTGAATGATTCGTTTGTAGATGTTTCAGGGCATTTAAACTTAAATGGTCCTCAAATTAGAACCGTTTATGGTGGAAATTATTTATACGACAACAGTGGCATATTTTTGAGTTGCCCTCAAGGCAGTTATTACATTCTAATTTACTTTACTGGGAGTATTAATGATTTTGGAATCTCTCTGACAAATTACATGGAAACAGAAATAAGTATGATAATTCCAATCAATATCACTGCTGGTACTAATATAAATGGAAACTACGATACTAGAGTTGTTAAAGATCAATTTTATTTTGATGATGATCTATATGCCTACGGATTCTTAAACTGGGATAACGGAACTGCTATGGCTTTTATGGAAATAAATGTTACTATAAGAGATAGCGTAGGAAATGTGCTGGCAACTGCCACGGGTTTCACTGATATTAACGGTTTCTTTAACATATCTTTACTTGTAGGTAGTTGGCCTGATAACGCCGAAGTATGGGTTACATTCTACCCTAAAGACAATTTTAGTGCTCCCGATTATTATTACGTAGAATTTTTTGAAATAGAATTATTCAGAGAGCCTTAATTAATAAAAAATTAATGATACGATGATTATTATGAGAATAATAAATTTATTAAAACCTAATAAAAAAGTAAGTTATACAGTTCTCGTATTAATCTGTATCTTCATCATTTTTCCGAGTTTGCCAAATCTTCAAATGCCAAATTATCAGATTCTTCACAATAAAGATCAAAACATAAAAAGTTCAGGTATTTGGGCTACATTAGATCTAATTAACCCCGTAGGGATTAATAATTCCCGTTTTACTCACAACAGTATAATTAGTGTACAAGGAAGACTTTTTAACAGAATCCCTCCTGGTGGAGAAGGAAAACCGGATTATGCCGTTGCTATTGAAGTGGATGATGTAGTATTTTCCAATTTTAACGATGTTACAGATTCGAACGGTTATTTTCAAATAGATTTTATTATCGATCCTTCACTTGATATATACTCGTCTCATAAAATTGAAGCAACAGTAATCGATTCTACTCCTGATACTGTTGAATATCGCACTCATTATATAATAAATGTAAATACTACTTCTTATTTTGATGTTAATGCTCCTGTAAATGCTAAATTAATAGGAGAATTTTATGATTTTGATTTTGACGATTATTTAAGACAATTAGATGATTCGGCAATTCCTTCATCTTTAATAAATTATTATTGGTATGATGGTCCCGTTATTGTCGATAGTAACTTCGTTTTCACCGATGGTTCAGGTTTGATTCAACCGATTTTTATTCCAGATATTGGAATTACTAATTTGGATTTAAGGCTTACTTTTGAATTGTCTCCGGATATTGGATATTCCGAAATATGGCTAACGAATATGAAACTTTTTTCGAATATTTCGTGCATTTGGAGCCTTCCTACAACAATAACTGCTTCAAGTGATTTACGAATATCGGGACAAGTGGTCTCTAGAGAAGATCCATCTCTCGCTATAAATAAAAGATTCGTCGACATATTTTATGAAGGTTCTTTTGTCCAATCAGTTCAAACAGATCTAAATGGGCGGTTCTCAGTTGTGCATTCGCTCCCTGATTGGACGGGACAAGCATCTATTTCTGTTCAGTTACCAAATGCTTTAGGAAAAAACTTAAGCACTCAACATTTCGTTACAATTCAAACGCCGTCAACACCTCCTTTCCTGTTATTCTTCTCAATTTTTCTTCCAATAATCGGTGTTGTAGTAGGGGGTTTGGCATTTTATGGTTATCGTTATTATAAGAAACAAAATAAATTATCTAAAGTAGTAAATCTACCTCTTGAGGATAAAATAGTAAATCTTAAAATTCTAAAGGAATCTGGTAGGTTAGAAGAATCTTTATCCTATCTATTTATTGCAATTTACATGGATTTAATAGGAGCTAAATTTGGTAGGATTAGAAAAAATAATGAGACGATAAGAGATTTTGCAATAATTTCAGTTAAGAATTTAAATCTAAGTCCCGCCACAATATATCCGTTTATACAAAAAGTTGAAGAGATTATTTACGCAAAACCATTTCAAATTACGGATAAAGAATTTTACAGAACCATTAAATTATTTTCTCCTGTATATTATGAATTAACCGGTTTTAACTTTGAATTAAATTTTTAATGATTAAGAATGAAAAGAATTGATAATAATAAAAAACCAAACTGGAAACAAATTTAAAATCAAAAAAAATTATTTAATAAATTAAAAAAAAAACAGAAATAGGTAAAGAATATGGCAAAAAAGAAAAAATCAAAAAAGGAACCAGAACCTGAAGTTGACATAAAACAAAAATTTGAAAATGTAAAGATTTTAACCGATTCAAATAGAGCAAAAGAAGCAATTGCTTACATCTACCTTATATACAACGATATCATAACTCTAAAATATAAGAAACCACGATTAGCTTACCAAACAATACGAGAATACGCTATTACTTGCGTAACCGATTTAGGCCAAAAACCAGAAACCATTTATCCCTTCATAAAAAAGATTGAAGATATCATATATGGTGGGATAGAACCAACAGGAAAAGAGCTAAACTTTACTGTTCAATTATTTTCGAATTTGTACAACGATATAACAGGAAAAACATTACCAACTGTAAGTTTTTAGTTAATTAGCGTCGATCAACAAATATTTTCAAAAAAAAAAGGTTAGGATAAAACAAAATGCCAAGTGGTGGAAAATCATCGGGAAGTAATGTTACTTTCTCAAAGGGTTTAGTCATAGCGTTTTTCACGATTTTTCTCATAGTCTATGGCGTATTTCTTAGTAGTTTCATTGAGCTTTATCCGTTATATAACATGGGCGAAACCCTTCCAATTTTTGCAAATTATTTACCCCTTGTTTGTTATATTGGAGCCTTGTTTTTAGGATTCGGCCTAATTATTTTTATTAGAAATGTAACTGTTCAAAAATCGAGAGAAATACAATCTCGCAAAAAAGTAAAGACTGGATCCTTTTATAAAGAAGCCTTATTCATAGTTATTTTTCTATTTACACTTATACCGTTATTTGGTCCAATATTCGATCAGGGGGTAAACGATCAAAATTTATCTATTTACAACGATGATTGGAATGGAGCAACTGATTTTAAAAAGACTATAGAGAACGATGGATATGATGTGATGTCAATTCAATCTAGCTTGAGTGCTACAGAGCGGTTGGATAAATCTATTTTGTTAATATTATTAGGTCCTAACCTATTTTATAATCCAATTTTTGAAATACCATATTTCATGGATTTTTTCCGTTACGATAATGTAACAAATACAAAAAATTCGTTGTTCATATGTCATGATCATGGTAGCACGAGCACCCTATTATGGGAAATTTTCATTGCTAGTATGTTGGATCCTCAATTGAGTGGAAAAATACCTGTTACAATCTTCGCCAACGGAATCTTACGCGATAATGCATCATACGATACAGCACCAGATTTCCCAATAATAAGATCATTTTCACCTCATCCTACAACTAGTGGGATTAATCAAGTAATTCTATCTGAAGCTTCTTCCGTTGTAGGAGGTCCTTTTATTTCATTTTTTGGTTGGGATTTAGTTGGCTCAAGTACAGATTATGGGTACGTTGATAGAAATGATGACCATAGGTATGATTTTGACGATGATTATGTTGATTTAAGCATTATAGGAGGAGCTTTACCCGGCGTTCCATCAAAATGGCCTCTTGGTGGTTATTCTCAAGGTGTTTTTATGGCTAAAGATGCCGGAAATTCAAGAGTTTTTGTTTCAGCTGATGCAAGTTTGTTTAATAATGAACTAATAGCTGAACCTAGTTATGATAACCGCCAATTTGGATTGAACATCATAAATTGGTTGACCTATGGCGAGCCCAAACAAGATTGGGTTGTTATTTTTGATGAAGCTCATATCCGACCAGAATATACAAGGGATATGACATCAGCTGGAATCTTTGGTTTTATTACTCAGTATATAATTCATTTAAGTACAAATCCAATTACAGCTTGGATATATCCCCTTTTAGCAATTTATTCGTTGAAAAAATATCTACCTAAAAAAGATGAAAAAGAGGAAAAAAAGAAAGCCCAAGAGCAAGATAAAAAAGAAGAAAGAGAAAAATTTAGAACTTCCTCCTTTTTTGCAGAAAAAATTGAGTGGTATAGAGAGAAAAGCAGATATGGTAAAGCTTTAACTTTACTCTACAGGAGATTAGAGAGGAAACTAAATGCACTTCTGCGTGGGCGAAAAATCACTACCCAAAATGTATTAGATTTGGTTATCGCTAAGGAACCAAAGATAACAAAACTTAAGATCAGAAGAATTACCAAATTTATGGACACGATTATCTCAATTAAAGAAGGAAAAAGTAAAATAAAAAATGAACAGGATTTCGAAAATCTTTACTACGAAATGGAATGGGTGGTTAATAACATATAAAATAAAATCATGGTAATTAATTTATATAAAAAAAAACCAAAAATCAAATAATAATAATATAAAAAACAAAAAATAAAAAAATAAGATGTGATAAATAATGGAATCCCCAAATAAAGCAAAATACTACGATAGGGAAGAATTAAATGTAGAACCTATTAGAGAAATAGCACAAGAAGTTCTTTCAGAAGTAAGTCGTGTTATCGTTGGATACGGAGATATTTTACAACAACTCTTCATAGCATTACTAGTTAACGGGCATGTCCTCCTCGAAGGCGTACCTGGACTAGGAAAAACAGTTATGGCAAAAACTTTCGCAAAAACGCTCGGAATATCTTTTAGAAGAGTCCAGTTTACTCCAGATTTGCTTCCAGCCGATATTACAGGTACTAAAATATTTGATCAAAACGAGGGAGCTTTCGTGCTTCAAAAAGGGCCACTCTTTGCGAATATTGTATTAGCAGATGAAATTAATAGAAGTGCTCCCAAGACTCAATCAGCTCTCCTCGAAGCTATGGCTGAAAGACAAATCACAATTGAAGGAGAAACACTACCTCTTGAAAAACCTTTTATGGTTGTTGCAACGGAAAATCCTGTGGAGATGGAAGGAACTTACCCTTTACCAGAAGCACAACTTGATCGATTTATCATGAAACTCTGGTTAGAATATCCAGAAAAAGAAGAAGAAGTAGATATCATGAGGAGACAAATCTCAGGAGACTCACCGTCCGTGGAAGCTATAACTAGTGGAGAAGAAATACTTGCTGCTCAAAGATTAATGAACATGGTTTACATAGACGATAGAATATTGAAATATATTAGAGATATTATATTAAAAACTCGAAATCATCCTCAGATTGCTCTTGGATGTGGCCCTCGTGCATCTCTTGTGTTAATGAAGTGTGCTAAAGCAAGAGCGGCAATCTTAGGAAGAGTTTATGTGACCCCAGACGATGTAAGGGCGTTAGTCGTTCCTGCTATGAATCATCGAATCTTATTGAAACCAGAAGCAGAGCTTGAAGGTCTTGATGTTAAAACTGTGATTAAAAACATTATCGAAGATATACCAATCCCTATCTAAATTTTTTTTTATGAAATATATGGTTAAAACTAACTAAAAATGGTTCAAAAAATATAAAGAAGGAGTAATAAGATGTTAGGAGGAAAAGGAAGAACTTTAATATTATTTTCAGTTTTTTTTCTAACAGCTGGATTTGCATTTGAAAATTACTTCTTAATTTATTTTGCAATTCTTTTAATCTTTAGTACCGTTGTAAGCCTACCTCTTTTCTACTACCAAATGAATATAGAAGAATTACGCGTTTATAGAGAACTCGAAAAAGAAAAAGTGTTTAAGGACGATTTTGTGCATGTTAAAGTTGTTATTGAGAACACTGGTAAAAATAGCTTTGATTTCCTTGAAATTAGAGATTATTACAATCCTGAGCTTTTCAGGTTGGTATTAGGAGAAAATTTTATTTCTACAAGAATTGGATCCAAAAAACAAATAAAATTTAGTTATATTTTAGAACCAAAAGTAAGGGGGGAATATCCCTTAGGGCCACTATCATTAATAGTTAAAGATAGATTAGGGTTTAATTCTGTTGAAAGAATTGTACCTGATAGTGTTTCCGATATACTGGTATATCCTCCTTACGAAGACATAAAACGAATAGAGATTTTGGGATCTAAACGTTCTTTAAGTCAAAATTATGGACTACAAAGATCTAAACAAAAAGGTCTTGGCTCAGAATTTTATGGAATGAGAAAATATGTTTTTGGAGACCAATTTAGGCTAATAGATTGGAAAGCAAGCGCTCGAACTCAAAAATTAATAGTAAAAGAATTTGAAAGTGAGAGAGATGTTTCTGTTATGATTTTAGTCGATTCATCAAATTCAATGGCGGGTGGAGCGATTGAAAACACCAAATTTGAATATGCGATCAGAGCCTGCATGTTATTAACAAAGGTTGCCTTATCTCGTAAAGACAATGTAGGTGTTTTTACATTCTCAGATAAAAAGAATTTTAAATTTTTAAAACCAGGAAGTGGAGAAGATCACTTTTATCAGGTATTAGATTTTGTTGCTAGGGTCAAACCGCAAGGGAAATCACGGTTTGTGGAAGCGATGGGCTATCTAAATATGCGTTATCAAAAACGTAGTTTAATTTTCATTATTTCAGATTTAGAAGCAAATGTTAAAGAAATTGGACAAGCAATTAGAAAATTAATTCCTTTCAATCATACTGTTATAATCATTAACCCATTCAGTCCTTGGTTTGAGATACACGAAATTGATTTGTCATCAACAGATAAAGCTCTTGCAGAAGCAATCAGTGAAGAAATGATGGAGCATATTATAGGTATTAAGCATGAGGTAAGAAATCTCGGAGTTAACATTATAACAGTAGGCCCAGATGATATGATGAATCAAGTCTTAGGTAATTATATGGAAGCAAAGAAAAAAGGGAGTGCATATTAAAAAATGGCGAGAAATTATATTTTAATTTTAAAAGTAATTAATGTCCTAGTTTTTGTATGGATTTTATTTATTTTTCTCTCGATTTTTCATTTCGATGCGGTCATTACTACTTCAGATGGAGAACTCGTCTTAACATCATTTCTCAACAGCTTAAAAAATATTTCTACTTACCTTGTATTTGCAGCAGTGTATGGAGTTGCGTTTTGTTGCGTATTTATCGCATCTCTCGCCCAACCGAGTTTACTCACATTATTAGATGATTTTTTTAGAAGGCTTTTTAGTCTGTGGTTTACATTCCCTAATGGAACCACACCACAATTCAATGAAATTCCTGATTTACTCGCCCAAGAATTCGCAATTTTTAACGAAAATGTATATTTAATCGCATTTCAAATCCTTTTTATAGTAACAATATTCTACGCAATCAAAGCTTTTCTAAAAACAGATCCTAAAAACGAGATTAGAGTTATAGGTTCTATCGTACTTATGCTGGTAATACCTCTTATGGTATTTGGGCTTAAAGATATGCTAGACCTTTTTTATTTTAGTATTCCATATTTGGAGGGTTTACCTAATCCTCTTGACCCCTCATTAAAGCAGATTCCCATCGATAATATCTTTCAATTTTTTGGAAGTCCAGTTATTCTTCTTGCGATAGTATCTTATATATATTTAGAGTTGGCATTTCAAATAAACTATACTTATACAGTTACCAAGCCATCTTTTGAAAGGAGATTAAGATTAGAAGCTCAATTGCATATACTAGAAAGTGAATCTCATTATATAACCGCAAATGTTGATAAAATCAAAGAAGAAGCTAAAGCAAGAAGACTAGAGTTGAAAATTGAAGATAAAGCAACAATTGGTAAATTTTTCGCAAAAACGGGAGAAAAATTTTCATATGTTAAGGAAATGATAGAAAGAAGAAAATTAGAAGACGAAGAAAAAAAATTGATAACAGCAGCATCAAAAACCAGAAGACTTGGAAGATACATACACCAATTATTTCGAGAAGATTTTGAAGCTCGTGATACTTTAACAGCTCGATCATCTGCACCAAAACCAAAAAGTCTTGTAATATCTACAGCTATTAATTTTGTTTTTAGGGTTGGTTTATTAATAATTATTAGTTTTATTATTATTCATCCAAAATGGTTTATGGAAAATGTTTTTAATTTACCTCCAGCTATCGTAGAAAGCGTTGCAATGTTTTCTCCTGAAGTAATTGTCGTATTATTAATTCCATTAATACTTACATTTCCTGTAATTTCAAAAGTCATTTCATCAATAAAACATAGAAATCTAATTATACGACTTCAACAAGAAGGAAGAATTAAAGAGATTTTAGCCTCCGTAGGAGATTATGTTAAAAAAGAAGAAGTAGAAGAAGAAAAAGAAATTGAAATTCAGGAAACGACAACATAAGCTATGTCAGTATAATTATCATATTTTAATATCATTTACAAATTGAGCGAGTTCTTTTTTCTTACTAATTGAATCCATTATAGTATCATAACAGTAAGTGTGGATTCCTAATTCCTCAATTTCTGATTTTAATTTGCAATCTTTTTTGTCAATAACAAAATGCCCTAAGATTTCTCTATAGAATTTTGCTACTCCTACACAAGACACTTCTAATCCAAGGCATCTCATTAATTTGTCAGCTGGTCCTTTTACTGTCGCTCCTTCAATAATAGGACTAATTGCAATAACTTTCTGTTTAACTTTTTTTAAAGCATCTCTTATTCCGGATAACCCAATTATAGTTCCTATTGACACTATTGGGTTCGATGGGCAAATAATAACTTTTTTGGCCTTGTTTATATATTCTAAAACAATACTTACCGGTTTTGCTTTTTCAATTCCCTGGAATTTTATATCTAAGACTTTTGGTTCACATTGGTACTTAATATAATATTCCTCAAAATGCATCGTTTTTGAATCAGATATGATAAAAGTTTGAACTTCCTCATTACTCATAGGCACAAGCTCAGATTTAATCCCTAACTTTTCACAAATTATTGAAGTTATTTCTGTTTTATTATATCCCTTCTTAAATAAATCAGTTCGAAAAATATGAGTAGCTAAATCTTTATCCCCAAGATTGAACCATTTAAAATCGTAATAATTTTTTAGAACGCTTAAACAGTTAAAAGTTTCATCTTGAACGCCCCAACCTTTATCTGTATCTACAAAATTCGCTAAAGTATAAGTAATTATATCTATATCGGGACAGATTCTTAAACCATATAACTCTATATCGTCAGCAGTGTTAATTATAATCTTTAATAAAGCTGGATCAATTACATTGGCTAGTCCTTCGATAAATTTTGCAGCACCTACACCTCCAGCAAGTACCAAATAATATTTATCGCTCATAATTAATCACACATTTTTCTTTTTATACCCTGAAAATGATATCTTTCAGGTCTTTCCGGTTTGTTTTTGGTGATTCTTTCAAAGCATAACCTACGGTAAAAAATGCCATTGGCACAAAAGAATCAGGTAGATTCAATGTATCCTTAATAATTTCTTTAGCGAATAAAGGAGCACAATACCAACAAGCTGCTAATCCCTTTATCTCAAAAGCAAGAAGTAAATAAGTTGCTGATGTGCTCACACTCTGCACTCCCATTATATACTCATTTCTTTCCCGTAGAGTGTCTGAGTATTTCTCTAACTCTTTTATGTCTAAACAAAGAAGGATCAAGTATGGAGATTTTAGAAAATTAGTTTTCGTTTTTTCAATTTTTCTAAGTATGAATTCTTCTGATCTTCCATCCCTATGCAAATCATCTTTTAATTTACTATTCATATTTTCAATTAGAATTTCACGCTTTTTTCCCTGTTCCATTATAATATAACGCCAAAATTGACCATTATGTGCACTCGGTGCCCAACGCGCTAACTCTATGCTTTCTTTTATCAATGTTCTCTCTACTTTTCTATCTTTGAACTCGTACTTATAACTTCTCCGTGATCTCAAAATTTTTTCAAAACTCTTTGGAACGCTCTCTTCTCTAAACAAATCGAGCTCTTTTTTTCTAAGTATTTGTTTAATGGACGCATTCTCGTCAAACTTAAAATCGTACCCTCTTATTATTACAACTGGTAAGCCCTCATCCGCTTCTCCCATAATTAATTGAGCTGAGGACGCTAAATTATCAATTTGACCAATTATTGTGCTCTGTAATTCTTTTCCGTACAGATCTTTATTCCCTCTTTTATCCAATATTGGGTTTATCCCTGCAACTCCTAACGCTACTCCAACTGCTCCAATTCTGAAAGCTCTTCCAAAAGAATCAGAAATTATTATAGCTAATTTTTTCCCCGTTAGCTTTTGGAGTGAATCTCTAATCTTTTCTGCTTCTTCATCAGAATCTAAGGGTAATAAAGTGACAAAGTCTTTACTTCCAACATTTGATTGATCAATTCCCGCATTAGCACATATAAAGCCATGGTAGGTTTCAACTAACATAACATGCTCTGCTTTTAAAACTTCTTTGGATTCATCTAGAATAACCTGAATTAGTTCAGGAGATTTTATCGGTAAACCACTTCTTTTTGCCAAAGGTGCCATATTATTATAAATCTCAATAGCTTCTTGGCTTGGCTTAATATTTGCTAAATTTTTAAACCTTCCAAGGCTTTTCGAGACGATTGTTTGAGCAACAACTAGAATGTCTCCATTTTCCAATGAAATATTATTATGCGTTAAAGCATTGAAAATAATCGATGAGAGATTATCACCAGTTTTAATAAGAGTAATATCCTTAATCCCAATTAAATTAATTTTTTCATTCATTTTCTTAAATGGGGTACGTAGTAAAATTATTTTAGATAACTTTTTAAATCTGAATCTTTACTTGAAGCGAATTTTTCAAATTCTTCTGGTATTGCACAACACGCCGAGAAAAAATGGTAGGTTATATTAGGATATAATTCCTTAGCCCATTTTAAAGTTTTCTTCGAAGGAATCTCAATTCTATTAATACCTGCTTTAATCGCGTATTTCTCTATTTCGGTTTTAACATCTCCTCTTGGTCTCATACATCCTAAAGAAATTTCTGAATTAGGATAAACAAATCTTATAATAGAAATAACTTTAGCTATATCCACTGGTTTTGGTCTAACAAATTCTGTTTCATTATTCTTTGGAGGAATTAACGCAATTAAAACGATTAATGAGGGATTTAATCCCGATTCTTTTATAAATTTGATCGACTCCAGTTCCTTATGGAGTTTACCGTAATACAGTCCAATGCAAATGTGTGGAACAACATTTATTCCGTATTTTTGCATATAACCAAGTGCTCTTTTATAATCATTTAAATCTTTATCTAAATGGTAAATATCTTTAATTATATCTTCATCCATATTGATATCAAAAGAAACAATGTCTACACCCACTTGTGCTAGTTTTCTAGCAGTTTCTTCATTTAGCAGACCGGTATGTGCGTTTATTATTAAATCGGTTTTTTCTTTGATTTCTTTTATTGAGTCCAAATAACTCAATAAAGGAACTGAACCATCAGGGAGACAACCTCCTGATAGTAACACTCCAATTCCATCGTTATTATGTAAATCAATTAAATATTCTTTTAATTCGTCGTTGTTTAAAATTGGCTTCATCCCATCAAGATACTTTTTATTACAATGTTCACAATGTAATGAACATTCGCTTCCCGTAATGCTTATTGCCGGAAACCTTTTATTAGGGATGTATATTTTTAATAAATTTCCAAATCTGCTTTTTTTAAGATCATGAGCTAGCTTTAAAAAAGGCTTTAACTCTTTCAAATCAAGGCCTAAAATCTCAGTATAGTCTGACCATGTTTGAGTGCCCGCTTCAAACTTTTTTAACAGTTTTTTATTACTACTCATATTTCTCTAACCAATCCTTATTAGTATATTTTGTTGAAACAAGATTTTTAGCCAATTTTAATTCATTCTCAGTAAAAGCTCCTTCCTTTAATTTGATTCCCAAAGTTGATTCAAAACCAGCTTTTAGAGACGATAAAAAAGAATTTTCTTCATAAACTTCCAACTTGTCTTTTATACCGATACATTTTGCATAAACAGATTTTACCATCTTCGATTTACCTATGTTATGAGGTGCTTTTAAAACAGAATACATAAGTTCTGGGTCGAGTTCTAGCAATATTGTCCCGTGTTGTAGGAGATATCCTTTTTTTCTAACTTGTGCGTTCCCTGAAAATTTTTTTCCATCTAAAAAGATTGCGGGACAATGTATAACTCCTTTTTCTGGTTTTAATCCATACTGTGTTAAACCTAAAATAATACCCTCTTCAATTTTTTCGAATTGTTCAATCACTTTCTTTGCTTTGAGTTTTTCTAGGAATCTCGTGGGGCACACTATAGAATATGTGATCTCACGAGTACTATCATGAAACACTGACCCTCCTCCTGTAATTCTCCGAACAATATTAAAACTCCTTTCCTTAGCAAAATTGACATTTACTTCATTAGAAAGACTTTGGTTTCTTCCAATTGATATCGTTGACGGATTCCATTTAAAAAACCTGACAGTATTAGGAGACTCTCGTTGGATAGCCGAGTCTAATATAGCCTCATCTAAAGCCATATTCCAATATCCATTCCTAGTTTCTAGAGGGAGAAATCTCCACTCCATATTATTGTCTGACATTAATTTTTATGAACAAGATTAATTAAACTTTCAAATATAACTTCTTTCTCATTTGTAGAGAGAGATCTCGGGTAATTATAAATTGGACCTGAAGGTCTTGACGTATAGTACGGACGGTTACAACCAGAGCATCCTGAAGTTAAAAAAGCGTCTGTAATATTAATAATATTCAATAGTTCTCTCTTGTTTAAATTGAACTTGATGAGGTCACCCTTATTGTTAAATGTAAAGTCGCTAAGTCTCTTAAGATCGTTTATTAGTAGATATCTTCCCAATTGTATTTTTCTAAAATTTAATACTTCTGGTCGTTTTAAGTCTTCAAGCATAGTTCCTTTTATTGGCATAAATGCAAATAGACTTATCTTGATTTTTTTGTCATTGAGATTTTTGATCATTTTTAAAATTTCTTTTGATGACTCTCCTAATCCTACTATCAGGTGTGTCGTAACATATCCTACTGAGAAAATTTCTAATGCGTCTTTAAGATTTTGGAGATGACCATCCCAACTATAAGGACCTTTAACCTTTATTCCTTTAATAGCTTCAAAAATCTCAGGTGTAGCAGCATCAAGTGCTATACCTACCCTTTCAATCCCAATAAGTTTCAATTGCTCTAACTTTTCTCTTGACATGGGTGGTATTGCAACTGATATAGGTATTTCGCAGTTCTTTCTAATTTGAGATACAATCTCAACGAGGTCTTGAAAATTCTGGAAATAATTTAGTGTTTGTATACAAATTCTTTTAAATCTTTTCGTAGGAGGCAAATATTTCAGTTTAATAAGAAATTCTTTAAAAGAAAAAACGGGCCAACTCACTCGTGAAAGCAATTCAATTGAGCTTTCTGACTCTCTGGCTTGAGGACAAAAACCACAATTTGCTGTACAATGACCCTCTTTATAAGTCATTAAATAACAAGTCGTCGGAATATCTTTAAATCTTTTACTCTCGTATAATCCTAGTACTGAAGCACTACCTATTGATACTCTGATCTTATCTATTGCCATTATAAGAACATAAATTTTAGTAAGGAATACCTTTTTGATAAAGAATATACCTTAATTCAAAAAAAATTTATTGCTTAAATTATTCATGTTAATATTTTAATAATCAACATAAAACAATTGTTTTTGATATAAAATGGCTAATATTGAATACGATTTTCAAAAAATCGAGAAAAAATGGCAAAAGAAATGGGAAGAAGAGAAAATCTTCGAAGTTAAAGAAGATTTGAGCAAAAATGGAAAAGAAAAATATTACGTACTAGAGATGTACCCTTATCCAAGTTCTGATTTACATATAGGACACCTCCGTAATTACTCAATCGGAGATTCTTTTGCAAGATTTAAAAGAATGAAAGGGTTTAATGTTTTATATCCAATGGGATATGATAGTTATGGATTACCAGCAGAAAACGCAGCTATTGATCACAATGTTGATCCCGAAGAGTGGACAGACTTAAATATAAAATCAATTCAAAAACAACAAAAACGCATTGGACTTTCGTACGACTGGACGCGAATGGTTTATAGTCATGATCCTAATTATTACAAATGGGATCAATGGTTCTTCTTAAAAATGTACGAGAAGGGGTTAGCTTACAGACAAGAAAGCTATGTGAATTGGTGTCCCGATTGTATAACAGTATTAGCTAATGAGCAAGTTCAAAGTGGTAAATGTTGGCGTTGCAGTAATGAAGTTGAACAACAGTTTTTGACACAATGGTTTTTAAAAATTCGTGATTATGCAGAAGAACTCTTAGATGGTTTGGATACGGTAGATTGGCCAGATAAAGTGAAGACAATGCAGCGAAATTGGATATCTAGATCAGAAGGGAGTATCATACGATTCCCTATTGCTGGAGAGGATAGAACTATTGACATTTTTACAACAAGAGCTGATACATTATTCGGCGTAACCTTTATGGTTTTCGCACCAGAACATCCTTGGGTAACAGATTGGGTTAAAGGAACGGTATATGAGGAAATTTTTGAACATTTTTATAAAGAAATAATGAAGCAAGATAAATTTGAAAGAACAGATATTGATGTTGAGAAGAAAGGAATATTCATTGGTAAACATGCTATTAATCCAATAACTAAAGAAGAAATTCCTATTTATATTGGTAACTTTGTTATTTACGAATATGGTGCTGGAGCCGTTATGGCAGTCCCTGGACATGACCAGCGCGATTTTGAATTTGCTAAGAAGTATAATATTCCAATAAAAGTTGTTATTCAGCCATTTGAATATGAATTAAATGCGGAAAAGATGACTAGAGCATATGAAAGCGATGGATCCTTAGTAAATTCTGATGAATTTAATGGCATGGAAAACCGATCTGCAATAAAATCCATTTCAAAAAAACTAGAATCCATGAGAATGGGTGAAGAAACTGTCAATTACAAATTAAGAGATTGGTTAATTTCCCGGCAACGTTATTGGGGGTGCCCCATACCAATTATTTATTGTGACAATTGTGGAATCGTGCCCGTCCCTTACGATAGTTTACCTGTCGTGTTACCAAAAGATGTAAAATTTACAGGGAGAGGAAACCCGTTAAAAACAAGTGATACTTTTGTTAAAGTTCCATGTCCAAAATGTGGTAAACAAGCAAAAAGGGAAACAGACACAATGGATACATTTGTAGATAGCTCTTGGTATTTCTTTAGATATTGTGATCCAAATGAGAAAGATTTACCGTATAGGAAAGAAACTGCAAATTATTGGATGAATGTCGATCAATATATTGGTGGAATAGAACATGCCATAATGCATTTATTATATGCTCGATTTTTTACCAAAGTAGCTCGCGATATTGGTCTCCAATCATTTAACGAGCCTTTCCAACGGCTTTTAACTCAAGGGATGGTTAATAAAGCGCATCCATTCTGTCCTGAATGTGAAACATTCGCAATGAAAGCAGAAATGCACAATAATAAATGTAAACGATGTGGAACTGATTATATATTGAAAAGTGTTAAGATGAGTAAAAGTTTTGGCAATACTGTGGACCCTATCGGAATTATGAATAAATATGGAGCAGATGCAGCAAGATTATTTATATTATTTGGAGCAAGCCCTAAATCTGGATTAGAATGGTCAGATGAGGGTGTAGATTTTGCCTATAAATATATAAAAAACACATTTAAATTACTACTCGAATCTCCTGAAATAATCCGAGAGAATAAAATGATTAGAGATACACTTATTGAATATCATCTTAACAAGACTATAAAAAAAGTAACTGAAGCTTTAGAGAAGATTTCGATTAGAGACGCCATAAATGAAATAATTCAATTTACCTCCGAGTTAAATAAATACAAAAACGAGGGAGTAAGTGAAGAAATTTTTAACAATTGTAAGAAAAAATTGGTTATTTTATTACATCCGTTTGTTCCCCATATGACAGAAGAGGTATGGGAGCTATTAAGAAAGGAAGGTTTTCTAAGTTTAGCTAAATGGCCTTTGTATGACAAAAAATTCCTTACGGTTGACAACGATTACAAATGGAAATTACTTAATAATACAATTGATTCAATTAACCATATCATTTTAATTATCAAAAAGGAAAAGTTAGAAGAGATTTCAATAATTACTGCTGCTGATTGGAAATATAAATTCATGGTAAAATTACTTCCATTGATAGGTACAACAAAAGTTCAAAAGGAGATAATGAGTGTTATGATGGAGGATAAATTATTCAGAACTAAGGGGAAATTTATCTCTCTAACCATAGAAAAAGTCTTAAAAAATCTTGGTAAGTACGCAAAATCACCACTATCTGCCTTAGACGAATATGATTTTTTCTCACAAATTAAACCAATTTTTGAGAAAAAATACGATTGTAAAGTGTTTATTATATCTGAAAATGATTCACAAGAAAAGAAAGCAGCTCAAGCTTTACCTGGAAAACCTGCGATTGTAATAAAATAAAAATTAATATTGTTTAGAGTCTTGAAATTACATCGGCAATTATTTTTTACCTTTTTTAATTAAACTTTGACATTTACTGCATTATTTTAAATACATATACTCAAATCTATATTTATAGAAAAAATAATAATTTTTTCTTTGAATTTATTAAAGTTTACTTTTAGAAATGACATTCTACGAACTTTCAGTCATAACTAACACTGGATATCCATATTACAATTTAAAACTGAAACCTCCCCCTAATGGCGCGAAAATATTACTAAGATTTTTTGATTTTACTCATAATAATTCAGAACGAGTTGCTAATTTAGATCCCGTTAGTTCATTTGAACTCAACGCAGGATTAGTTTCTGCTTTATTTGAATTTGCCAGAAATATTGATAAAAAAATCGAAAATCTTGAATTTCGGTCAAGTAAAAAAGAAGTGTTAGAAAATAATGATTGGAATTATGAAGGCGATGTATTAATTACAACACAAACAGAGCCCTACTTACTTCATAAATCCGTTAAAGCAAAAATGAAGCTGATTTATGACAATGTAATAGCAACTAAAGTTCCTCTTGATTCAGCTTTAGAAATACTGCAAAATGAGGAAGATACAATTATAGAAATATTGACTGATTTAGAAGCACGGAAGCGTATAAAAGTAAATGAAAATGAGATCGATCGCTTAGCAAATGAATTTTTAACTGAAATGAATAGCTATGGTCTTCATGGTATTTGTATTAATTCCTTTGATTTATCACCCATTACAGTTTACGGAAATAAATATTCATTAAATGATGTAGATGCAATATTAAGAAATATTGGAATATTTCCTAATATATCACCTCTTGAATGGATTTATCGGCAGTCTTACATATTGAACGAACAAATCTGGGTTTATATAATAAAATCAGGAGTTGGACCGACTATCAACGGATTATTCGAACCCTACTTCTATTTGCTGTTTGCGGATCCTCAATCTTATTTAGGAGAGTTTCCAGGAAAGCTAACAACAAAATTTAATCAGATTCTAGGATAGTTATAAATCTGATATTAAAAACAATTTAATGCTCAAGGGATTCTTCTGCAGCCTTAATAATCTCATAAAGAGATTTAGATTGAAGGGATGCCCCACCAACTAAACCTCCATCAATATTCTCTTTTTTGAATATCTCTATTGCATTATTTGGTTTAATCGAACCTCCGTATTGAATCTTGACCGTTTGTGCTATGTTTTTTCCGTAGACGCTTGCTATTAATTCGCGGATAAATATGTGAATCTCTTCAGCTTGCTCTGGAGTAGCTGTTTTTCCCGTACCAATTGCCCAAATTGGTTCATAAGCTATAATAACTCTGCTTATATCTTCACTATTTAAATCTTTAAAAGTTAGATTAAACTGGTTTTCAATTACATCTTTTGTTCTGCCAGTTTCCCTTTCTTCCAGATGTTCTCCTATACAAACAATGGGGATTAAGTCAGATTCTAAAGCTTTTTTCAATTTTCTGTTTATTAAATCATCACTCTCGTCAAAAATATCCCTTCTTTCGCTGTGACCTAGAATAACATATTTACACCCTAAATCTTTTAAGAAAACTGAAGAAACTTCACCTGTAAAAGCACCTTTCTCCTCATAATACATATTCTGTGCTCCAACCATAATATTTGTGTTTTTGACAGTTTCTATAGTCGAGAATAGTGCTGTAAATGGTGGAGCTATTACAATATCGACAGAACTTATTTTCTTCACTAAAGGAATTAATTCTTTAAGCATCTTGATTGCTTCTGAGGGTGATCCTCTATTCATTTTCCAGTTCCCACCAATAATTGGTTTTCTCAATTTAATATCACTCCATTATAATTTATACTATATTTAGATAAAGCTCAATTACTATTTCAATTTAAGCTTTAACAGCAGAGTACAGACCCTAGTAAAATAACCTTATAAAAAGAGAAAGAAGGAATATTATTCTTCTTTTTTGATTTTTTCTGCTAATTTTGTGGCTTTTAGAAGTTTTTTTACTTCATCTACATCTGGAGGTATAACTTTTGGTAATCCTAGTTGCTCTCTTCTTCGTTCTATAGCAGGCTGCATAGGAATCGCCTTCCCATTTTCTAATATTGCAGAAGCTTGGGTAGTGTAGTAATCTGGAGCTTCGCCTTTTTCGACGCTTAGATTTTTTAAAATGGTAAAGATCTCGGTAAGTTCCACTTTCTGAGGGCATACCTCATCGCAAGTATCACAAACCGTACATCCCCATATGTTAAATGCATTTTCTTTGCCAAAGATTTTTTCTTTTAACCCAAGAAGAGCATCCAAAATTAACCTTCTAGGATTATAACGACCATTTGTTATTTGTGCCACAGGACAAGCACCACTACAAGTAGCGCATTGATAGCAATAAGCTAAGGTACTACCAATGTCCGATTGGATAATTTGATTTCGAAATTCAAAATCTATGGTTGCCATAATAGTTTAATTAGTATTTTTAAAACTTATTTTAATATAAACTTCCTTTAAATTTTAAATTAATTCTTTTTACTTTAGCAATTATAGAAGTTTCAATTCCTTAATAAAATCAAAAAATAAAAAAAATTCAAGTAATATTTAGCGACTTCTATTGGAAATGAATATATTTTTTTCTTATAATGAATTAAGTCATTTTACTAACTAATTCCCTAATTGTATCTTCACTTCCCGCCCCTATCATTATTCCATCTCTCACCAAAGGTTGGCCTTGAATTTCAATAATTCCATCATATAAATCTCCATTTTTGAAGAAAAGTAGAGTAGGAATGGCAGTGATATTAAATTTATTTCCTAAAGCCCTATTTTGGTCCAGATCAATCTTAATTAACTTAAATAATCCTTCGTCATTAAGTTTCTTCAATATTGGGGAAACAAACTTGCAAGGACCACACCAAGTTGTAAAAACATCTATTAAAACATTTCCCTCCTTCATATCCTCAGTAATTTCGATACCAAAATCTTTCAATTCTTCGATTCTTGTCATAATCATCAGATCAACATTTTAGATATTTGAAAAAGTTAGAATTTTTCAATTACATGTATATTATTAGTCAAAATAAATATTTAATTGCTTTTATTAGTATCATTTATAAAACATTAAGCCACATTCGGGAAAAGTCGTGTATTTTTTTTCACAGCCAATAGAATTAGAAAGAATTTCAACTAATCACTTATAAAAAAGGGAGACTAAAAAAAAAGATTTAATTAAGAATCCAATGAACTCTTATCTGCAATTGCATTTAATTGTGCGATTAACCAGCAAATTTCTTCGTAAGTTGATGATGATTCGAAGATTTCTTGCGTTTTTTTCTGTATTTCGCTTTTCGTAGCTTTATTTGCCCCCTTAATCATATCTAGTTGCATCTCGGCTAAAAGTTGACATAAATTTTTGTAAGAAATATTTTTTTTTGATAGTTTATGTGCAGCTAATGTTATTTTTCCCTCTAAATCCGGGCTTAATCCTGCTTCGATTAGCTCTAAAGTCTCTTCAAATTGAATTTCTAATTCGGGTCTTCTTTCTAAATCTTTCTTTTTTATCTCTCCTTTCTTTAGAGCATCCTTAATACTTATAAATGCGCCATATTCTTTATTTTGATTAATAATTTGAATCTTAACTACGTTTTCCTTTTTATCATTTATCAATTTTGCCTTATTTATTGATATATCTCTTCTCTTCTTAGTAATATTTGATCCAAACCACAGATACATTGTTTTATAATCGTCAATTAAGTACACTTCATCATCTTGAAAATTGGCTTTACTTATCTTTTTCAGTCCTCCCCTAACACCAACGCTATACAATTTCATTAACATCCCAATTCAAATTATTTCTGTAGCTAATGATTACATTCTCATTTAGTTTAAAAAATGAATAAAGAATTAAATTCTTAGATTTTCAAGGATTTCTCCGTTAAAATTTCCACTCTTATTTTAGAATCTTTCTTCGCCATAATATCTTTAAACGAACTTAGATCCTTATCCCAATTGTGCATTGGAACTACTATTTCAGGTTGAATATCTAACGCAGCATCAGAAGCTTCTTCAAAATCCATAGTGTAGGTCCCTCCACAGGGAAGTAATGCGACAGTTATTTTTCTGTCTTTAAGATCTTTCATTTCAGGGATTCTTTCAGTATCACCCGCATGATAAACGCTTTTACCGGCGGACTCTATTATAGTTCCCGACCAATTGTTGCTTTTTGGGTGAGTTACTTTCTTTATTGTGTATGCAGGAAAGAGTTCTATTGAAAAATCTTTATAAGCAAAAACTTCCCCGATTTCTAAGGGTTGGCCCTCAAATTTTTTTAAACTGCTTTCAATACTCGCAGGACCTAATAAAATTGTATCATCTTGCCAAATTTTTTTAATATCTGATCTAGAAAAATGATCTCCATGTGTGTGAGACGAGACTATAATATCAGCTTTATCTTCTCCGTCTTTAATATTATAAGGATCCAAATAAATAATCCTACCGCTAAACATTTTTATTTTAAAACTGGCATGCCCTAGCCAAAAAATTTCCATTTGAGCGTCCATATATATTACCTCGATTTTTTTTAAGAAATTTAAATTATCATATCTATAAATGATTTATTAGATTATAATTCTACCTTGAAAATCATACTAATCATCTATGAATTGAATTGAAAATATTAATATTGATGCTTTTTTTTCATTAATTATTCAATTTTTTATGCCTAAAGTGAAAGACTGATGAATTTAACAAGAGAAGATTTAATTCAATCAGATGCTACAATGAATCAAATGCGTAATATGGTTTATCATTTAGAAAGATTTATGAAAATCAACGGAGTATCTGAAACAAGAGAAAAATTAAGGAGAATGGGGCGAAATATTGCCCGAACTTATATAAAATATTGGACTCCAATTGAACATGTTAATAAAGCTAATGTAAATGACGTAATAACCACAATTTATAAAAAAATCTTAAACAGCTCCGTTTCAGTAGAACTCGATGAAATTAATAAACTAATTATGGTAAAAGACAATGACTGTTCCTTGTGTAAGTATCAATTTAACGATATCGATGTTGCGGGATGTGAAATAATTGCAGCAATGATATCAGAAATTATCTCTTGTATTAATAAAGGAAAATCTTCGTTAATACTACAACCACTTGATATTCTGGAATCTAGAACATTTGGACACAAATCTTGTATTCAAAGCTTTAAATACAAAGAGGGAGGTGTTTAATATTGGGAGCAGTTCAATGGTTATTAAAAAAGATCACTAAAGTTTTTGGACGTAACACGAATTCCCTCTTTTATGTTCTTCTTTATCGCGAAATACTAAAGGAAATAAATGATATTACAAATAATGAAGAGGATAGTGTTCTTTTACTTAGAGAGATCGGGAAAAAAGCTGCAACAGAATCATGCGAACGTCACACGACTGTTTTTAAATGGATGCCTGGGAGCCCAAGAAAAGTAATAGAATATTTTGAACTATTATGGGTTGTTGTTTTTGGAAAGGAATTGGAAGAGGGGGACTTATCTTATGAGGAACTTCCTAAGGAAGGCTCGAAACATAAAGATTATATTGTTAAAATAAAGAGTTGTCCACTTTGCGCAGGATATGGCGTAGATGATGAAGATACTTTCAAATTTCAAAAAGTAAGTAGCAAAGATAGTGAAGGTTTTGCCTGCGGTTTAACGGGAATGTTAGAAAGTGTTGCTAACTTCATACTTAAAATAAAAAGAAGCGATTATAGAATTAATATAGTAGAAAAGAAGTGCTTAGCGAAAGGAGATGAACATCTTCAGTTTATATGTAAGATTTATGATTCTTCAGAATGGAAAGAGCTAAGTTCCGTTCGGATTCGAGATAAAATTAAATCTGGAGTTAAATTTGAAGAATCTATAGAAGAGGATGTTGTTCAAGAAACTAAATTAGACATTATCGATAAACTCCAAGAAGTTTTATCTCTTGATAAAATTGAAGAATTACTAGACGAACCCTTAGAGAGTATTAAAAGCAAAGTTGCTGAGATCATTGAAGACAAATTAAACATGGAACCAGAACATTTTTTCGATTACTTTAAAAATTACGAAGACGACCTTCTAAGAATTATAGGTTACCTCGCCGTTCACTTACTTAATGAATATGGCGGATTAATCGAAAAGGCTTTGAAAAATGGTACTTTTGCCAAAATAGCAGGGTATCTTTTTAAACAGTTAAGAGAATTTGTCTTACTTTTCATTCCTATTGATGTTATAAACGATTACCATCAATTATTAATAAGTTTTCTCGATGGATTAGCTCCAGCTGAAATGGTGGAGAATGTAAGGCGATTTACAGGCAAGGATGATATTAATTTTCTCTTTGAGGGCTCTCAGATGGCACTTGAGAACTTAGGTATTGATTTTTCAGAGTTGAAAGATAATGTTTGGGAAGAAATTAGAAGAGAAAGGGAAAACGGATTAATTTCTTCTGATCAGTCAATGATAGATAAAACTGAGGAAAACATTCCTAAATTTATTAGGATTATGCAAGAAATTCTTATGTTGTTAAGTGATATTTTAACACTTCCTATTAGAGTTTTAATTTCAGAAAGTCATTACGGTTTAAAAACAGCTATTAATTCTGTAGTCTCAGAAGAAGAAGGATTGTTTGGTAGCATAAAAGGTAGAATTGATACAATTTTTGATTATGTTCAAGAAATAAAGCAGTAAATAAAGATAGAAAAAGATTAAAAAAAAAAAATTTTTATTTATGTTTTTAGACCTAAATACATCCAAAGAGCGAATGTCATCATAATTACTCTTATAAAACCAATAGCAATAGGCAAAGTAAGAATTGAATCTAATGCTCCACAAACAACGAAAATTGTAAATCCTAGCCCTAAATAGAAAAATTTTCTTCTCAGTTCACCAGTTGCTTGCTTAGCTTTTACAAAAAAACCAATACCAAGAAATATTAACGCAACAACTAGAAATACTGCAATTAAATAGAATGTCCAGTAAGTTCTAACAAAACTAGCATCTATTAAATCCTGACCTATAACAAAACCAGGACTACCAGGAGCTAACCAAGTGAATGATTGAGTTGTCTGAAACCATAAGAAATATTCGAAAACTAAACCTAATACTATAAAAACTCCAATCAAAATCCATTTCTTTTTTGGAATTAAAAGTTCGCCTCCAAGGTACAATGCGAAAATCAGTGCTGGGACGACCCAGGTATAGCTTAACAGAGAGTATAATGGTGTTGGAGTTATATTACTTCCTGTAAATGTTACCAAAATTAAATCTATAAAGGGACCAAACCATAGAAGACCAACAAAAAACATGGTTAAGGCTGCTATTGTTAAGAGTTTTGCCTTTAGCTTTATTGATTTATATAAGGATAACAAACCAAAAATCGTTGCGGATAAAATGATACCCGTAGCAGTTAGACCGTCTAATAAACCTAATTCAGAAACCATTTTATATTCACATCATTCTTTTTTTAGTAATGTTTATTATAATACTAAAACAAAAAGTCTGATCTACTCAAACTTTTTTAAAATTTTCTATAATAATATTGTAGATTTCATATTTATATAATTACTTCTTGATTATTTTCGATAAATTTTCGCTATTAATAAAATCAGTTTCGATTTCATTATCAAGGTGTAAAATCTTAAATTCTAAAGTCTTTACATAACTATCCTTTTGTTAGTTCGTAATCGGAAAAGTATAGATAATTTTCCTTGGAATTTGCGTCAAAATCACCACGAATTTGAAAAAGATAGATTTTAAAACTGACTGGCATAAATAGATTTATACTAAATTTAATTTAAAAAAATTCGATAAAAACTTTTTACATTATTGAGGTTTAAAGATGAGAAATCATGAAAAAAAAGCTGTAATAAAATTATCAATTTTTGTACCACTCGCCATTATCGTTATGACTATCTTTTCTTTGCCATTAATGGGAATACCCCCGTTAGGTAACCTTTTATTTCCGGGAAATGGCGTATGGAAAGTTCCAGGAGAGCTTCCTGCAGCAGAAAGGTTAAATATTCCCGGGCTAAGAGGGGAAGTTAATGTTATTCGCGATGAATGGGGTATACCTCATATTTTTGCCGAATACGAAGAAGATCTCTTTTTTGCTCAGGGTTATTGTCATGCTCAGGATAGATTATTTCAAATGGATATGTATCGTCGTCAAGTGCGAGGAGGATTATCAGAAATTTTAGGAGAAAGTATGATAACCAGTGATAAAATCGCGCTAGCAAGAGGCATGGAGGATTCAGCCATAAGAACTGATAGATTATTAAGAGAGATGTATAGTAATGGTACGCTTGAATTTTTTAGTTCATTTGAAAGGTATATTGATGGAATAAACTACTACATTGAATCTCTTAACGATTTTAAACCATTAGAATACCATTTAACAAATTTCAAACCTACAAAATGGACATCTATTGATACCTTATGCATTGTACAGGAAATGGCAAGACAGATGTCTTGGACCTATGACGATTTAGAGAGATATGTCACTTTACAAGCTTTAAACTCTACATATTATAACGAACTTTTTGGAGATCCTCTACCTTATCAGATTCCAATCGTTCCTGATTACGGAGATTACCCACAAAGCCCTATGAAGGCGGGAATTAATTTGAAAGCTAATTATGCTTTAAAAACAGAAATTTTAAACTTACTCGAAAGCATTCAAGAAATTGAATCAGAGAAAACTCTAATTGAGAACCAAAAAGAACAAATAATCGGTTCAAATAATTGGGTAGTAAACAGCAATTTAAGTAATACTGGAGCGCCTATCCTTTGTAATGATATGCATCTTGCTTGGTTAATGCCGGGTGTAATGTACGAACAACATTTGAAAGCTGAAGATACAGGTTTTCACGTTTATGGATTTAATATACCTGGTTTACCTGGTGTTGCTGTAGGTCATAACGAAAGAGTAGGTTGGGGATTTACTAACACGGGATACGATGTTATCGATTGGTATTACTACAATAAGGATGGACCGAATAATTACATCTACGACGGAGTATCAACAGCTTACACACATAAAAACTATGACATAAAAGTTAAAGATCAAAAGACAGTTGAATTCATAGTTAACTACACTGTTCATGGACCTGTGTTCAGTGATTTTATTGATTTTGGATTATCTTCTTCCTTAGGAAACATCGTTATAGCTCCAAAGTGGACTGCCCACGGTTATTTTTTCAACATTCTTGCGGGTAATGGGTTTGTTAGAGCTAATAATAGAGCAGAGTTTGACGAAGGTTCAAAAGACTGGACACTTCTTGCTCAAAATATTGTTTACGCAGATGTAGATGGAAATATTGCCATTAGGCCCACTGGTAAAGTCCCCATTAGGGATGATTCAAAAATCCCTCCAGGGCATTTTGGAAACGGATCGCTCCCATATAACGGTTCAAACGGTGAAGGAGAATGGGTCGGTTATGTTCCCTTTGAAGAATTACCTAATTCTCTTAACCCTTCGCAAAACTATTTAGCATCAGCCAATCAACTTGTCGTAGGACCAGAATACAAAAAATATTTCTTACAACACGGATATGCAAATGGGTATAGAGCAAGAAGAATAAATGAACTTCTCTCGAACGCTGTTGAAGGTTCTGTGAGTGTAGAGATTATGAAAAATATTCAAAACGATGTGAACTCAACTGCCGCGAGAGCCTTTATTCCGGAATTAATTGAAGTTATAAATGATTATTATATTCCTTCAATTCCGACGAAAATCAATAATGTTCTTACTGTATTAGAAAACTGGGGTTTTATAATGGATAAAGATGAAAGTGCACCAACAATTTATCGTAAATGGAGAGATTACTTCCAAGATTTTACGTTTGACGATGAATCCTCTTTATATGGAAAGAACATAGGCTCTAGAATTGTTGTTTTAGAATATTTAATGAAAGAAAACGAATCATCTCATTGGTTTAATGATGTTTCCACACCTGAAAATGAAACAAGAGATGATATAATGATGAAAGCGTTAAACGCTACTATAGCCTGGTTAGAAGTGTTTTACAAATCAGAAAACCCCGTGACTTGGAGATGGGGCGATCTCCATCAACTTTACTTTACCTCTCTTACTCAATTAGATTCCTTAAGTAGAGGTCCTTATGAAGCCAATGGGGAAGGGTATACAATCAATCCTTCGGGAGTAAATATCGATAATGGAGTTGGTTTTGCAAGGGGTGGAGCTTCTGAAAGACTTATTATCGACTTTAGCAACTTAAATAACTCTTTAAGCGTAATTCCATCAGGACAACGAGGTCTTTCTAATTCAAAGCATTATTCAGATCAACTAGAACAACTTTTCTTACAAGGAAAATATCATTATCAATACTTTACAAATACAGCATACAACTTTCCTACAAGTGCAATAGAATCAAAATTATTTTTCTTTCCGACGGGAGGTTAAAAGCATGGAAGTAGAAAACAGAAATTTCTATATAAGTGTAATTGTGGTCCTGTGTCTATCAATGCTATTGACTTTAATTCCAATATGGCAGTTAATTATTATTCCTGGTATCATTGCAGGGATATTAAACAAATCCTTAAAGCGTGGAGTATTAAGCGGTTTTTTAGGAGTTACGCTCTCCTGGGGGCTATACATTTTAGTTGGAATGTTTACTAGAAATGTATATTTCATGCTCGATCAGCTTGGAGGGTTAATCTTTGGAGAGGGTTTTGGATGGATATTCGTACTACTAATACTATTATTAGCAGCTATTTTTGGAGCTGTTGGTGGAGGAATTGGTAATGGTTTCATGGCATTAATTAAGATATATCTTGAAAAACATCCTTTTAGAGATTCAAAAGCAGAATAACATTAAATTATAGAAGAAAGCTTAGAAATAACCTTTTTTTTCTCTTTTTATAAATATTTCAAGAATACAGATTATAGTATAAAAAGAAATTAGTTTCTTAATCTAAAAGCGAAGCAATTCTATTGGAAACACTTTGAATATTTAGAAAAACCATTCCTAAACTAGAATTCGGACTACATAATGTGCATAAAATAGCGTTTTCACCTGCTTTAGAGAGGATTATAATTCCGTTTAAACCTTCGATAAGAATTCTTTTTAATTCCCCCCTGTCAAGTTCCTCAACTGCTCGTTCTGAAACGCTCTGGATAGCAGCAGACATGGCCGAGACAATCCCATCGTTCACATTTCTGCTTAAAACGGAACAAATTGGGAGCCCCTGAACGCTTACAATAGCAGAACCTTCAATGTCACTATTCACCGCAGATAATTTTCTTAGTAGATCCGTGAGTTCGCTTATATTTTCAGACAACCATGACTACCTCCCTAATTTTTAACGAAGGTTTAATTAATATATAAATGTATTCACTCAATTATAAACCGACTTAATGAGTGATTAATTTATTACTTATATGATCTATTAAAATTAACTTTATTTAATTATTAATGTTTACCTTATTTTTTCTATCTTATTAAGTTTAATATCCTTATTTAAAAAATATTTTTATCAACTTTTACATTTACTTAATATAATGACTGAGAATAATAATTTAAAAAATGGATCTGCAAAAAATAAAAATCAAATAGAAGCAGAAAAAGATGAAGAAGAGAAGAAGAATAAAATTGAATCTCTAACTAAAGCCGGAAACATTGCTCAAGAAGTAAAGACATTTATTATACCACAGTTAAAAGTTGGAGTAAATGTATTCAACTTAATAGAAATGGCTGAAGCGAAAATTATTGACTTGGGTGGGAAATGGGCGTTTCCCATTAATGTGAGTATAAACAACATTGCTGCTCACTATACATCTCCTATAAAAGACGATGAACTGACGATTAAAGATGGTGATGTTGTAAAAATCGATTTAGGCGTGCACATTGATGGTTATATTGTAGATACTGCTTTTACTATAAGTTTTAACGATGATAAAGCACTTGAAAACATTATTCAAGCAACAGAAGTCGCTTTAGAAGCAGCAAAAATGATGACTAAACCCAAGATTAACACGAAAGAATTAGGTAAAAAAATTGAAGAAATCGTGAAAGGTTTTAAATTTAATCCAATTAAAGAACTAGGTGGACATCAAATTGAAAGGTGGACGGTTCATGGTAAAAAAAGATTACCCGAATTAGGCAATCAAGGTGGTGATATAATGGAAGAGGGAGATGTATTTGGTATTGAAATTTTTGCATCAACGGGAGAAGGGACGGTTCATAATACCAATTCTTCCTATATCTACGAATTAAATCCCTATGCGGGAAGAGTCCCATTACGGAGAAAAACTTCTAAACAAATACTAGGACATATAAATAAGAATTATAAAACGCTTCCTTTTGCGGAAAGATGGTTAGCAAAAGATTTTAGAATGGGAGTCGCATTTGGGCTTCAAGAATTAGTTCAGCAAGGAAAAGTTCAAGCACATTATGTGTTAGCAGAACAGAAAGGAGAATTCGTAGCACAAAGCGAAGAAACGATACTGATAACCGAAGATGGATTCAAACAGCTCACATAACATTATGGGAATTAATTAAAATATAGTCAGATTTCATATGAAAAAGTTGAAAATATGTTTAATTTCTTTAACAGTTTCTCCTGATGGTGCCGATGGAGAAGCCAAAGTAATCAGAGCACATTTTGAATATTTAAAGCAACAAGGCCATAATGTAAAATTAATCACTGGTAAATGGAATAAAGATTTAGGAAACCCAGATATAATACAATTTGATCTCATTAGGAAGAGGTTTTTTTGGGTCCCTCACTTCTACTATAAAGTAATTAAATACTTAAGAACTAACAATTTTGATATTATACATGCTAACAGTGCTAAAGCCGCATTACCAATTATATTAGTAGGACGAAAAAGATTCATTTGTACAATCCACGATTTTACCCCTTTTGAGACAAAACTAACAACTGTTCCTTTAGAAAGATTACTTATAAAATTTATTTCAAAGAGAGCATCGAAAATAATGACTGTCTCTAATTTCGTTAAAAGGGAATTCCTACATTATATTCCAAGAATCGATAGAAATAAGATTGCTACTATTTATAATGGTATCGAAGAGAAATATAAACCTTATCCCTTAGAAGCTCAAAGATTAAAGGAAAAATTGCATATTCAAGGACCTGTACTATTGTATATTGGAAGAATTGCCCCCTATAAAGGAGTAGCCAATATAATAGAAGCTTACAGACTTGTAAAAACTGAAAATCCTAATGTTAATTTAGTTATCGGGGGAAAACCAGATTATTTAATGGAAAAAGAATTCAATAAATGGAGAGAAACATATAAAGATGTTCATTTTATGGGATATTTGCCTGAGGATGAGGTACCGTATTACTTCTCAATGGGGGATATTTTTCTTACTTATTCTTCATCATCTGAAGGTTTTGGTTTAACTCCTTTAGAGGCTATTTCCTGTGGTACTCCCGTTATATGCTCATCAATTTTGGTTTATAGAGAAATATTAGGAGATAGTGCCTTATTCGTTCCTCCTGGAGATTCTTTAAAATTAGCTGAAAAAATTAAAATTCTTCTCAATGATATTGAACTAAGGAATAATCTAGTCAAAAAAGCCCAGATATTTATCAAAAAATACAGTTGGAACTCAGTTGGAAAAAGATTAGAAAAAGAGTATTTAGAATTTTTAAAATAGTAGGATTACTTAATTAAATTCTCCTTTACAATTTTAAAGCAAATATCGTTTGGGTTTTCAAATTTCATGATCTTCCTTTTAAATGAAGTATCAAACCTATTAGAACTTAGTTTTGATGAGATAATTTCAATAGATTTCTTTACTATTTTTTCACATTCTTTTATATGCATCAAGGGAAAACCATTATCGATTAAAAAGTGTTCTTGGGGGGCTGTTTCTCCTGGAAAATATTCTATACTCGGTACATTTAAAAGGCTTGATTCACGAACAATTGTTCCCCCTCCACTGATTACTAAAGCACTGTAATAACATAAATCCACCATATTTGGCATGTATCTCGCAATAACCACATTGGAATTATTAATAAAATTTCTTAATTTCTTTTTAAGAAACGCTTCCTGCTTTTCTGTTCTAACAATTAAAAAGTACTTTAAATCTGGAAATCTCGCAAATATGGGGGGAAAGAATTGACTAATAAGCGACTCTTCCGGTTTAAGCTTATCAATAAAATAACTAGCAAAGCTAGGTTCACTCCGAATAATTACGAATTTTCCCTTATCTAAGGAATAAGTGTCAAGAATTTTAGGATTAGGTTCGTACTTTGAAAGCCAAGCTATTTCGTCTATACCATTATATTTGATTAATTTATCCGGACTGGCGTGAAGATTGATATACCATTCTTCAGGAACACACGCGGGGATTATTATCTTATCTAAATAAGGAAATATTAATTTACACACTGGAACATTTCGTGGTTCATCGTTATAACCTATTGAAGGAATTTTTAACCCGTATGAGATTCTGGCGCCCTCTACAGAAGAAAATGTGATAAAATAATTGGGTTTAAAATTAGAAACAAAAGGAAATAATTCGTTTAAGCGATATATATAAGTTTCCAATTTATCTTCTAATTTTTCACCACCGTGCTTCCCTACTTTCTGATAGCTAATGTCTAAATCGTCTAAAATTTGAAAAGTTGAATCATAATCTCTAGCAGTAACTAAAAGTTCTGCGTTTTCTGTTTGAAATTTCTTAAGTAGAGAATTAAACATAATTGCCGTTTTTGGTTCCTCTACATCAATCCAAATTTTTTTATTAGACAAACTCATTTTTCACACATTTTTTGTAAATCTATTTCGAAAAATTAATACAATTGGAGTAATTATTAATTATGTCCAATCTTCGGGTTTTTTCTTTAATAATTTAGCGGGATTTCCTACAACGATATCGTTCTCATCAGTGTTCTTTGTTACCACACTACCCGCTCCAACAATAGTTCCCCTTTTTATTGTAATTCCTGGTAAGATTACTGAGTTAGCTCCTAATGAAACATTATCTTCGATATCGGGGCCCTTTAGAGGAAATTCTTTACGCATCATATATTTATCATTTGTTAATTTACTAAATGGTCCCATAAAAACATTATTTCCAATTCTGCTATGTAAGGGAATATATACTCCAGTTTGAATACTTACGTCTTCTCCTATAATAACATTTCCGTCAATAACTGTGTTAGTACCTATTAAAGTATTACCACCTATACTAGTTTTTTCTCTAATCATAACATTATGTCCTGTTTGGCATTTTTCACCAATATTCACTTCGGAGTAAATTATCGTACATGCTCTAATAGTGCAATCCCTTCCGATTGTAATTAAAGGACTTTCATAATCTGTGATCTCCTTCTTCTCTTTTGTTATTTTTGATAAATCACCTCTCTGTGGATGGCCTATGATGCAATTTTCACCTATATAAGTACCTGCTTGAATCAATGCATTTCCATAGATCTTGGCGCCTTTTGAAATATAAACATCACTCTCAATTTTAACTCCCTTCCCTATTGCTGTATAACTATCAATATATGCATTTTCGTGAACAATTGCCTTTTGATGTAGAAAAGAGTTATTATTTCTTTCTAGATTCATTTAGTAGTTTCACTTTATGTTAGTTTTTAGTTGATTTATTTCTTAAAATAATATTAACTTAATCATTTTTCGCATATGCATGGAGAAGAGCTGCATTTTTTACACTTGTTAGGATACTTGTTAAATAAAGCTTCTTCTATGTCGATATCTAAAATATTTGCAATAGAAATCGCCCAAGCAATAATATCTGCTAACTCTTCAGATACTTTTTTCTTATCTATACCTGTTGAATTTAATAAGGTAGCTAGTTCCCCCATTTCTTCTATTAACCAAATGAAGGTGGATTTTACTCCTCTATCTAAATCTTTTTGAAGATAAAGATCTTTTAGTAAATCCTGAAAATTTGATATTTTCATAGGCTAGACAACAAATTAGTTAAAAAAAAAGATTACGATGTAAATAACCAACTGAAAATCCCCAACCAAGCAAAGATCACAATTAAAATTAAAGCTACGGAAAAAATCACAGTAGTTATAGGACTAATCTTAATTCCAATTGAACTATCTTCAAAAAACCTCATTAAACCAGCACCTCCCAAAGGCATTGGAGCGCTACCACTTCTTCTTTTCTTACGTCTTGATTGACTACGTTGAGATGACATTAATCCACTATCACAAATCTATATATTAATTAATTAAAATTAAAACATCAAAAATAATAAGTTTTATCTTGAATTATAAAAAAAAATATAATAAATTTTTATTAATGCTATTAATTATTGTTAGTTAATTTGAGTTAGAAAAGGAAATTTATCATGAGAAGAAGAACTGAAATCATTATATTAATTGGAATCTTATCGTTTATTTTCATATTTCAAAATTTTAATGATAATTCCATATATCAATATCAAGATCAAAATGAATTCGAAATGCCCAAACTATCCGGTAGTTTAGAAGGAGCAGAAAACATTTTGATAACTGGACTAGTACGACGTACTAATTTAAGCATTTCTGGTTTAATAAATATACTTGATAGATTAACAATCTTAAATGAAAATGACAACCCTATTAATTCAATCCTAATAGGAGTTCCCTTAGAGGACTCAAATAAGTTAGTTTATATCAACGCTATAGGGGAGACAATGAATACCTTGTTAACTGAAAGATCGTTTGGAGTAATGGGTAGTTTTGAGTTAATAAATATTTATTTCGATTCACCTCTTTTGCCATCACAGGAAACGATAATAAGTGTTAAGCAAAGCTATACAGACCTAGTATCCTATGAAATTACTGAGCTTGAAGAGGGGCCAATGCAATTGATACATTTCAATGGGTTATTGTTTCCAATCTTACCATATAGGTGCGAAGGAAATTTAAAATCACTTTATTTAATACCTCCACAAGCAGAATTATATACTCGTAAACAATTTGAAGGAATGGGGCAAGTCGTAGAAGGTGATGTTGTAATATATGATTTAGAGCAAAGTTTAAATATCAACCATCTAGATCCCTTTTTGGAAAATTTAAACGAAAACAACATAACTACAGTATCAATAAAAAGCTTACAATTAACTGGTTTAGAGATTGAAAAAATAAATAGAGAAATATATATCTCTCCATGGGGTATTATTAAAAATACAGAAGAAGTTATGATAGAAAATGTAGGAATTATACAAGCTTCTTTATTCCCATTGAACATACCTGCGAATGCAAAGAATGTAAAAATCTACGACGATTTAGGTCAATTATTCGGGAGTATAGCTGAATCTCCTGCAGATCCTTCTAAGAAAGTCTTAACCATTCAATTATATCAAAATCGAGTTTCTTTATCACCAACTTCAAAATTTAAATTCTTCATTGAATATAATTTACCACACGAACAGTACGTTTCTTACAATTGGCTCCAACAGTCCATCTCAATCAATCTTCTGACGACGAATTATGATTATTTAATTCATGAGCAAACAACCAATGTAGTTATTGAAGGTTGTGGTACCATAGATTACACATCTTCTCCACCAGAAGCAGTATACAAAACTGTTGGTACGAGAGTTCTAGTTTATAGTTCTGAATATGTAAGCCCTCTTGAAAAAAAACCAATTCTGTTTACATTTACGGTAGATATCTTTGACTTAATTCTTAGACCCATCATTTTCATTATGATTATAGCACTTCTGTCCGCGGCTTTTGTTATAATTATCAAAACACGAACGAAGGAGGAAGAAATGTCAGTCTTCAAAAAAGAAATAATCCCTACAAGCGAAATTAGAGAATTTTGTTCTTTGTACGAAGAAAAAAATGCGTTAGTTTTAGAAATTAGGAAAGCAGAAAATGAAACAAAACGCAAAAAAATGGCAAAGAAAACATATAAGAACTTATTCGCTAAAAACAATGCGAAGATAGATAAGATTAAAGAAGAAATCCTCCCATTCAAAAAGATACTGATAGAAACAAGCGACACATATAATAACATAATAAAAAAACTTGATGTATTAGATGCTGAGAGAGTCAGTGTTAACGATAGCTTGAACCTCTTGGAATCTAGATATAAAAGAGGTAAACTTCCATCCAAAGCTGCTTATCAAAAGTTATCTGATGATTTCTTCAACAGAAGAAAGAAAATAGATAGGACAATAGACAAATACATCCAACAACTTAGAAGTTATTTATTATAAATAACAAATCAACCGGTGGCTTAATGAAACCGTGGTTATGCGATATTTTAGCTTGCCCAATAGATAAGAATTTTCCTTTAGAGTTATATATCTTTTCATTTGAAACTAGTGAAGAACAATTTAAGGAGATTCTTAGCGTTTACGAGAATAGAGATATCAATCAAATTTTAGACGAAAAAATTATTGAAATTCAAGAAGAACAAGGGACTTTATACTTAAAAGATGATATTGTAATAGAAAAAAGTGTGATTGATCTCTATTTAAATTCAATCATTTCAAGCATTAACGAAGTTGAACATTTACACGATAAATCATCGAATAAGTTAAGTAAACGATGTTTTAGCATCATCACACAGGATCTAAAAAATAAAATAGTACAATTTAATGAAAAAAGAGATTTAGAAAAAATTGAAAATATATTTCCAGAATTATATCATTTAAATAAAATTAAAACTGAAATTGAAATTAAATCAGGATTGTTATTCTGCGAAGAATGTAAGAGATGGTACCCAATAATCGAAACAATACCACAAATGCTTCCTGATGAATATAGAGATGAAAAAACAGAAGTTGAATTCCTAAAAACCAATAAAGATTTATTAGATTTTACATTTTTTAAACAAAATTTAAAACCTTTTAATATATAAATAATAAAAATTAAAGCCCGGTGGTGTAGTGGCCAAGCATCTGGGGCCTTGAACCCCGTGACCACGGTTCGAAAATTATCGAGAAAATTCGGTAATCGATATTCCGTGCCGGGCTATTTTATAACATATATGAGTTAATTAGAATCATTTCGAAATTATTTTGGGTTTTATCTTTTTCTGAATAAATTAAGAAAATTAATTAATTTACAACTTTTGTATTACTCATAACAGAAAAAAAAATACAAAATAAAAAATTATATTAGATCAATATTAATTTTTTGTTAATACAGTTAAATTACTCAAAAACATAACAGCTATAATGATTCGGATATCTGATTTGAATTGGAGTATGGTGGAATTCATCTATTTAATAATTGTTTTTATCGTGGGATTTGTTATTACAACGCTTATTATCCCTTCTATAATAAAAATTATGAAAAAGAAAGGATACATCGGAATAGATATCCATAAAAATTCAAGAACCGAAGTCGCTGAATCTGGGGGAATCGTCCTAATTTTTGGAATTTCATTCACTTCTGTTTTACTAATAATATTTTTTCCAAATTTTTTTAATGAAATTTTAATATTTATTTTAACAGTAGTTTTATCTGGCGTAATAGGTTTTATTGACGATAGAATTAGGTTGAAATCGAGATATAAGGTAATATTAACAATTTTTACCGGGATATTAATTTTTCTTGCCAATTTATTTGGTTTTATTAGCATCGAATCACCCACAATTCCTTTCTTAGGGAAATTGAGATTAAGCTTGATTTATCCAATTGTAGTTCCTATAATTGTAGCAGTATTTGCAAATACTGTGAATATGCTCGAAGGATATAATGGTGAGGGATCAGGTACATCTATAATTGCTTTAATTTCTTTGTTTGCTTGCTCAATTATATGGGATTCAGCAGAAGGAATGTTATTTACGGTAATATCGATAGCGGTTCTAATACCTTTTTACTTATATAATAAGTTTCCAGCAAGAATTTTTCCAGGAGATGTTGGAACACTAAGTATCGGGGCTATCTTTGCTGGTATTGCATTATTCGGATCTCTTGAAGCGGCAGTATTTTGTGCTCTATTAATTCATATTTTTAACAGCTTTTATGTTCTATATTCAGTAAAGGGATTTTTTGAGAGCAGCGAAATATTAGATAATAAGAGTGACATCATAATGCTGGAAACCGATCTTATAAAAGCATCCGATCTAAAAAGCGCTGCTTTAACCCTACCGAGATTAATATTAGCAAAAGGACCTTTAAGAGAACCAGAGTTAGTAAAGAATATTTATAGTATTTCATTTATCTGTGGGTTTTTTTCCATTTTAACCACCATATTAATGGTAATAACAACCGGAAATCAAGACTATACTGTGTTAATTATTGTAACTGTTATTTTTGGATTTATTACAACTATTATATTGTATAAATTTCCAAGAATAAGAGGTATTGTAATTCTTATGGTAGTTTTAGTAGTGATTGGTTATGTTTATCTCGTATGTATTGAATTATTCATAATGCCATTAAACCTTATAAATATAAATATTTTAGGTTTAATACTACCAACTAATATCCTCATTTCTCTAATCATAGTGATTCCTGGATTGTTAGTATGGTATTACATTACGATTAAATATTTTTGGTTTGAGATAAAAAAAATGAAGATTTCACTTCAGAGTAATAATATTGGTTCGAAAATGACTACTTAAGTATAATTTAATAAAAAATTATTGTTGTTATTTAAATTGAATATATACAATTAAAGAACGATTGATATAAAATTGAAAAAATTCACCCGTTTTAGTCTTCTATTTCTCTATTTAGTAATTTCCATCGTATTTTCTATAGTTTCATATTTCTTATTATTTGTAACTAATTTACCGGAGCTTTTAAGTGACTGGACTACCTATGTTATGTTTATATTTTATTTGTTTTCACTTGAAGAAGTATATAGGTGGGCAAAAAATGGTAAAAGGAGCGAAATGAGCGACTTAGTTGCGATTTTGTTCTTTTTTTTTCTGATCTTCTTTTTTTCAAAAGATATACTAACTTCGATTATGGGCGCATTTTCAATTTATTTATGGTTCGGAATATTTGAACTAAAAGATTATCCCGTTTTAAATAAGATTTTAATAATTTCATTAGCAACTTATAACATAATTTTCGTAGCAGGAATAATTTCAAATGTTTTAGGTGATCCTATTGTCATTAACACAGCTTTTTCGTTTTCATTTTGGATTATTCTTGGGTTAGGATTTATTTTATTCGGTCGTAAATATATTGTTATATGGAGATTCATGTCTCCTGAATACTTGACATTATTTTTGTATATAATTGCTTGGTTAGCTATTGTTTTTATTAATGAATATACTCCTCTTAGTTTTATTTCACAAAAAGCGTTCCTTTTTAGCTCTTTCTCAATATGGGAACTTCTTCTAAATGTATATACTATATTAATAGCAATAAATTGGATTATTTATTTCATTTCTGGACCAATTTTAGATTTCATGCTTGGTATTAAACCACTTAAAGATAAAAGATTATTAGGATTAATAGATCAAGTAAAGTTAGACATTGGAATAAAAGGAAAAGTGAAGGTAGGAATAGGAAATTATCCAATATTGAATGCTATGGCTTATGGTTCGTTTTTAGATAAGCGAATTGCTCTTATAGCAGAAAATTACAAATCAGTACCCGAAGATGAAGTCAAAGGTATTATCGCTCATGAATTAGCACATACGAAGGGAAAACACACTTTAATCTTGACCTTTATAACAACTGGAGATTTAATCTTTAGAATGTTATTTGGTATTCCTGCTACATACTACGATTATACTTTTGGAAATCCTCAGCTTCCGTTTGTTTTCTTCATTCTGTTAAACTTACTAATTTATATAATTTTGTTTATGTTCGTTAGAATATTAGAAGGGAAAGCCGACCAAAAAACGAAGAAAATTGGATACGCAAAAGAACTCGTAAAAGCACTTTATAATTTAGAAAGCTTCTATGCTACTGGACGTGAATTTGGATTGAATACGATGCTATTGTGTGAAGAAAAAATTACACAAGATAACGAAATATTAAATTACTTAGAAACAGCAGATTATATTAACAAATCAATAATTAAACCAAAAAGGGGCTCTCTGCTTAGCAATATCATAAACTCACATCCACTCACTTATCATAGAATAGCTGCTATTCTAGATGATACATTAAAACCAACTAAAGAAATGCTTCTCCCTTTTTTATGTTTAAAAAAATCAAACCAAAAACAATATGCTAAACTATTCGATAAGGCACGTGTTAAATTTAAAGACATCGCCAGCGAAAAGTTTCAGGAATATTTCAACATTAGAGAAATTTCTGCTTATATGCAAAATATAAACAGAATTGAACTCTATAAACTAGAAATCGAACGGGATTTTTTATTTAAACATAAGGTTACAGACGAAATAATTTTAGGTAAATTAGAGAGTGTAAGATTTAATGACGATGTTTGCGAAATCGACGAATATATTGTGAAAGAATTTAAAACTGAAAATAAAATCCATTTAAATTCTTCAGAATATTCAAAATCTCAAATTTCACTAAACGGGGATTATTTTTTAGAAAAAGATGGAACTGTTAATCTTATAGATATAGATATTAGTTCAGATCAAAAGAAATCTAAATATGTCTTTTTAGATGAAGATGGTCATAAGATCTATAAGCGTTTGAAGAAAACAAAATTACCTAATTCTATCTCAACAATAAAAATGTTTTCTGAAAAAGATATTTTTTTCAATACAAAAGGAGAAACACGAATACTTAGATGTTCGAAAGTAGAGATTTCAAGGAATTTTAAAGACTCAGAATTATATTTTGAAAGCCTCCCTCATAATAATGAAGGTGAAAAATTTCAAATTAAGCTTAAGAATTTGATAATAAAACCAAGAAATATCTATATTACGATAAATAGAAAAGAAACTGGTCGAATTTCAGAGTCAAAAATTTTTGAATGGCTGATAGAAAAACAGATTAGGACTTACATTTATCTGAAAAAACCGGTCAATAACTTAGAAATTGGTTATATTCAAGCTATAAAAATAGATGTTGAAAATTTAAAAAAAACACCAGAGCAAGGAAAAAGTGAGGTATCTAATTATATAACCATTAAAAATATATTTGGTAAAGATCAAGAGATACCATACAAGTCATTAGAAGCCTTATCCTTCGAATACATTACAGGTAACATTCAAAAAAAGTCAGAAACGAGTATTTTTAGCAAATTAGGTTATATTCTATTGAAAAAATTCAAACCTGAAAAGATTTTTTATCTCAACAAAGTTTAATTGTCATGCTTCTGTTTAAAATCTTATAATGACGAGCAAAATCAGAAGTATTTCCCAACTTCTGCGAGTAAGACAATATTATAAAAATGTTTTAATTTTCGTTAGTGTGTTTTTTAGTAGAAGAATTTTTGAACCTTCCCTCTATTTTCCATTATTCCTAGGATTTATTTTGTTATGTTGTGCTTCTTCTTTTAACTATATTATCAACGACATCATAGATTTAGAACAAGATAAAAAACATCAAGAGAAAATGAAAAAAAAACCCTTAGCGTCCGGAGACCTATCTATGTATTTCGCTATATTATTACTCATTATAGTCGTCGGAGTTATGGTTTTTTCTGTCATCTTTTTAATTCCAAATATTAGTTTTATAATAATGTTAGTTCTTGTGATCCTAACAGGGCAATTTTACAATCATTTCTTTAAAAATTATGCATTTATCGATATTTTAGTTCTTTCTACCGGATATTTATGGAGAGCGTTATCCGGAGTTGTTATAATCAGTGATACCGTCTCTGCTTGGCTATTTTTAGCAATTTTTGAAATAGCTATGTTTTTGAGCATAGCTAAAAGAAAGGGTGATCTGTTATATCTTGGAAAAGAAAAAGCAATTGAGCATAAAAAGGTTTACGACCAATATTCTTTAAAACTTCTAGATCAATTTCATGTGTTAATTGCGGGTTCGTTGTTTATGACTTACTCTCTTTATCTTATATTAACCTTTTACCTTTTCGAAGCTACAATAATTCTACAAGAATATATAGTGATTTTTACGATTCCCATTTCTCTCTATATTATTATGCGGTTTATGTATTTAACTTCCTCTAAACCTGAAATAGCAAGGAGAACCGAGAAAGTTTTTTTCGATAAAGGCATAATTATCTCGGGATTATTGCTTTTCCTGATCCTTTTTACCTCATTTTATTATGATAAAATAATAGCTTTTTTTATCGGTTAGGGAAAATTCGTTTTTCTCAATTTTTCTTTTAAAATCAAATAGCTATATCCAAGATACATCGAAATCCTAAGAAATTATATCTTAAAAAGAAGATTTAGGTTAAATTTGAATATAAAATTAAAGATTAATAACAAAATAGTTTTAATATAATTGAATAGACTTAGCTTAGTTGTCCATCTAAATTTTTAATTGTATTATAACAAATCTTTAAACAATCATCCAGCAGAATATTTGAACATCTATCTGGTGTATCCTTTTTCGAATGAATATAAATAGAATCTTTATCTGAATGAAATAATGCAGTTTGAAATGATTTATTCTTTTTTCTTGCTAATTTTTTAAATGAGATATAATCGCTTTTTGGCTTAATCAGTTTATCATACAATGTTATTGATATATTCAATTCTTCTGCTGAAGCTTCTATTAATTGATTTAAGTTTTCATTCAATGCTTTTTTAAATAATAATCCTGATTTATCTAATAGTCCTATGTACGATCCTACCATATCGATATTAATATTGATGGATTTACTTAGGTCATAAATTATATTGTAATTTTTCGCATATTTATCCACAAATTTTTTTGATCCTTTCAATCCCCACTCTTCTGCTCCACTCCATAAAAATAATACATCGTAATTATTGAGCGGATTTTCCTTAACATTTTTTGCTAATTCAATTAAAATTGAAACACCACTGGCGTTATCTATCGAACCCGTTGATTTATTTGAAGTAAATAGGAATAAAAACATAGGTATTATCACACTTATGGTTGTTAATGAACAAACACTTACTAAATACAATAAAAATGCATTAAAACTTGTTATTGCAATAATATTTAATATTAACCAAAGAGAGATAAAAATGCATAACCCCATATATGGAATGATTATAATTTTCATGACAATCATTATAACTCTTTGCATTTTATAGGGGATTCTCGATGATATTGAATCATAATGAGCTGAAAAAATTATAATAGGCTGATTTGGCACTTTTTTTTTTGATGGTATTTTTGTAAATAAATTTTTAGACTGCTCCCGGCTTACAAATGAAATTCTACGTGTTTTTTGAAACAAATACTTCACGAAATAAAAAAATACAATTATTAAAAACAAACGATAGACAATTAAATATACGAAGATCATTAGATATATTGTTTTCATTAAATACCTAATTGGTGTACTCCAAGAAAAATATTCTACTCTAGAATTTATATTATTATCATTTAATTCATTTTGTATATAATTGATTGTCCTGGTTTCTCCTATACTTGCTGCCGATCGATCATACGCTAATGCTTTTACATGATTTATAGTTGATGCTTCGGTGCTTAAATCCTCTTTTGTGATAAGTACCATTTTCTCTTGTTTTTTAATAATTTCTTTATTTTTAATACTTTTGAAATTATTACGCATAGTAAACTTATAAATATAACTAATCTATTGTAATCATTAATTATAGACAACTTTTAAAGAAATTTTAGACGATATTGATTCTAAAGAAAGCAATCATAATATTTAAGGCTAATATCGAGATTTTCCCAAATTCCCTTAACTTAACTAAATTTTTCATCATCTTTAATTTCAATTTCTAACCCCCATTAATCTGTTTGAATTTTTTTCTCAATTCTTTTAAACTTTTATTACTTGTGTTTAACCGCCTTATTAATATATTTTTTAACAAAAATAATTTTCGCGGTTCTACTATTTTATTATCCCAAATTAATTCTAACATCGCAAAATTTTAAATATATTCTAAAGTAAGAGAAATTCGCTACAAATTAGGAATTTTAAAAAAAATTAATACTAAATAAATCATACGCATTAAATTTCCAAAGAAATTCATATTCTAATCATAAAATTAAAAATCTTGATCCTAATTTGCAATCGAATTTGGTTATTTCGTTAACATTGATACATCCAGAAAAAAAGGATAAAACTTATAAGTTTACGAATGCAATCAACTTATAACAAAAAATCTATAAAAAATCTAAACTTAAAGTGATAAAAATATGGAAATGGAAAAAAAAAATTTAGCTATCATAATACTAGCCGTCGCTTTAGTCGCATCTGGCGTTGGAAACATAATATTTGGGGTTCTAATGGGCGGAATCACGGTTATTGCACCACCACCTCCCAGTACCATTATTTATGGTTCAAGCGCTGGTCCCGTAGACGCAGATCCACAGTATATGTGGGATTCCACTTCATTTGACCATGCTTTAAACATCTATGAAGGTCTATTTGCTTATAATCTAAGCGATCCTGATACTCCTCTGATACCAAGACTAGCATTAGATTTTGGAACGTGGAGTACGGATGACTTAGAATTAACTTTAACACTTAGACATGGCGTCACTTTTCATTCGGGCTATGCTTTTAATGCTTCTGCTGTTAAATTCTCATTTGACAGATTGAATTGGTTATGTAACTTTAGTGGGGATCTACCAGCTGACGTAATATATGGGAGCGAAACTATCATATCAGTGCTTTATATGTGGCCAGATTATTCTGCTATTATCAATAGAACGGAGATTATTGATGAATATACTGTTAAATTCGTATTAAACCGCGTATATGGTATCTTATTACCATTATTAACCTTTCCAGCTTCTTATATACTAGATCCGTCAGTTACACCCGGCGATGATTATCTTTCTGAAGGAATGTCGGGATTCTACGGGAGCGAAAATAATGCTGAAATAGTTTCTGGAACTGGTCCTTGGAAATTTGAATATTACATTGCAGGTATAGAATCCAAATATGTTAGATTTGATGATTATTGGGGCGGAGCTGGAGCAATAGAAAGCTGGGTAATGGCAGTTATACAAGACGCTGATGCAAGAAATACTGCTTTATTAGTAGGAGATGTTAACTTTTTAGATGCTCCTCACCCATCTTACTATCAAGAGATGAGAGATAGTGACGCTGTAGAACTTTATGAAGCTGGACCCGGTACCATTACCAGTTATCTTGGATTCAATAACTTACAGATCAACGTTACGTGGAGAACTGCGATGTCGTATGCTCTTGATTATGATTACATAATCGATGAGCTTAGGGAAGGTGATGCGGTACGATTAAAATCACCAATTCCTTTAGGTATACAATTTGCCAATTGGTCATTTGATTGTCCTACTTTAGACCTTACAATCGCTAGAAGCGTTATGAATAGTATGGGTTTTGGAACAGGCTTAGTAACAGATCAAGACTGGATAGATGTAGCCGAATCGCCAACTCCTTTCTTAGCGGTTAACTATACCTATAACCTAGGAAATAAATTCAGAGAAGATTGTTATGTGTTATTAGAAAGTAATTTTGCAAACATTGGAATTAAAGTCATAGATGCTGGTGCGGAATGGGAAATATATTTGGATAAACTGTATAATGTTGACGGCGGATGGGATAAATTACAAATCTGGTGGATTGGATGGATACCAGATTATAATGATCCAAGCAACTACGTTAATTCGTTAATGTCTAACGTATCTTCTTCTGCCTCTACTCAATGCTCTACGCCTGAATTAGAAGCGTTTATGTTAGCTGGACTCGAGGAAACTGATCAAGATATAAGAAGGCAAATATACCACGATATGCAAAAATATATTGTCGAAGAACTTAGACCATGGGCTTTTGGTTATGTCCCCAAAAACGTTGATGCGTACGCTACAGATTTGAAAGGTTATCCAAGCAACGGTATGGGTTATAATTACTTCTATCCGATGTATTTTGAAAATTAAGACACATAAAGGAAGTATTAAGAACTAATAAAAATTCAATTTTTTTTTTTTTAATCTAAGATTTTTAATAAATAGTAAATAAATGATTTTTTAATGAACTCAAAACGCTTCTTCTTTAATCCTCCAACAAAGTTAAAAGTTTTTAAAAATGATCTAGCCCCGGTAGGATTTTTTTTTGATTTAATACCAACAAAAAATTTTAAGATACCTATAATGCCCGTTCCGATGAGAATTGATAAACTTACAAATCGTCAACCAACTTTATTTATCTTACCTGATTTTAACTCTCTTAAAAATAAATTTCAAAAATATCATTTATTTATTGATTTTGAGCAATTTTTTTTAATTGGATTAACTAATTTAATCTCTTATGCTAAAGATAAATATAAGGAAATAACGAAAAGAAACCTTAAAGATGAAATCATTATCCAATGGTTTGAAAAGTCAAAAAACATCATCGCAGAGATTTATAGCTTAAGAGGAACGTTTACATTTTTAATTTCTGAATTTTTAAAAACAGTTTATTTTATTAATGCTGAAAAGAATAAGGATGAAAATGGTAATACCCTTAAGCATATTCTCCAATACTGTGATGCAGTGGCTAATCATTGCGAAGAAATAATAGACAATAATAGATTTATAATAAATGAGGGCGATAAAGAAGAAGAAGTAAAATTATACAGAGAAAAAAAAAATAAATATTATCCTGAAATTGTAAGTGTTGATGTGGAAAATCTATCATTAAATAAAAAAGAAAAAAGGGGTTTTACTCCATATCTTATTTATGATGATTTATTTGATTGTTTTTCGTACAATAAAAAAGAATTATTAGAAAATCCAACAAATGATCTATCTATTGATCACTGGTTCGAGAATCGAATAATTAATAAAGATCCGTCCATTGATAAAATTAAAATTGATGAGTTATATTTTAATCAAATTAATTTAAGCCTATTTGATATCAAGCGATTGCTATGAAAAACATAAAAATTGAATTAGCTCGACAAGGAACTTTTATTGTAGCCATTTTATTAGTACATTTCATCTTTTTTGGGTATATTGCCAATATATATGAAAAAGAATTTCCAATCGGAGTAGATATTATATTCTTAAATACAATTTTGTTTAGTCCTAGGGCCTATATGTCAACGCTTATTCTTATAGCGATTGTGTTTTTTCTCGCTTTTAGAGAAAACTTTTTTGAATATGGGTTGAGAAATAGTATAATGCTCGTACCGATTATAATTGCTATGTCATGGTTTTGGTCATGGTGGATAAATGGTTTTAATCTGCTAATAATCCCTCTTTTTTTTATAACATTAGACGGATATCTGACGATAATTTCCATTTTAGGTATTAATTTGGCAACAGCAATAATAGCATCTATTCTTAAACAAAAATATAAAGAATATAAATCAAGCCTAACGGAAATTATTTAAGTCGACATGAATAAAAATTCTATAATTATTAAATTAAATTAAACTTACTATGGGGACTGATAAAAAATGAGTATGGTAAAATACATATTGAGAAGACTTCTAGTTATGATACCTGTGCTATTCGGAGTTTTATTAATTACGTTTGTATTATCAAGAATGATGCCCGGTGACCCTGTTTTAGCCCATCTTCCACAAATATACACACAAGCACAATATGATGCAGCTCTACGCCGTTTGGGTTTTGATCTCCCTATATGGCAACAATTTTTTATATATATAGGCAATCTTTTTACCGGAAATTGGGGCATTTCTGTATCGATAAATAAAGGTCAAGCAGTTTGGGAATTAATTTGGCAAAGATTTCCAAGAACAATAGATATTGCACTATTTTCCATGATTATAGCTTCCTTTATCGGTATTAAAACCGGTGTAATATCGGCAACGCATAGAAACAAGGCAAGAGATACTATATTGAGAGGTGCTGCTCTGATTGGGGTTTCAATACCTATTTTTTGGCTCGGATTAATATTACAATTAACCTTAGCCTATAGATTAAATTTATTTCCCGCGATAGGGTATAAAACTCTTACCTATGGTGACCCGGAATTTCTAACAGGATTCAGAATAATAGATTCTTTGGTGTCTGGTGAATGGTATATTGTAACAGATTATTTATATCATTTAGCTCTTCCCGTTCTCTGTTTATCATTTATCACATTAGCTTCTATAACTAGACAGACACGTTCCAGCATGTTAGAAGTTCTTCAACAAGATTATGTAAGAACTGCCAGGGCAAAAGGTTGTCGTGAAAAAGATGTAATAAATAAACACGCAAAAAAAAATGCCTTAATCCCAACAGTCACAGTAATAGGTTTAAACATAGGAGGCTTGCTTGGAGGTGCTGTTTTGACTGAAACAACTTTCAATTTGCATGGAGTGGGAGAATTATTGCTACGTGCTATAGTGGACAGAGATTATTATGTGATAAATGCTATTGTATTTGTGATTACTATTATCTTTATTGCAGTGAACTTATTTACCGATTTACTCTATGCCCATCTTGATCCCCGCATAAAATATTGATCATTTAAGAAAATAAGAAAATAAAGAGTTGATCCTTAAAAAATGACACAATTAGTTGAACAAGAATTTGAATTAGAGGAAAGAAAAGAAAAAAATATAGTAAAAAAGATTTTTAAATGGATGGGTTCAAATTTAAAATTTTTATTTGTCCCAGGCTATAGAATAGAAGAACTTACTATTCGTGAACAAGAGTATGAAAAAACAATTAGCAAACGAAAATTTATCAGGAGATTAAAATCGGTTTTGACTATAATAGGAATTAGTATTGTCTTTGTTATAGTTACTTTTGCTGTATTTGCTCCTTGGATTTCACCATACACTTTTAGGGTAGCAGATGGAGTTTTTAGCGGATCATGGAATCCACCATCTCCCGAACACCCACTAGGTCAAACTAATTTTGGAAGGGATATTCTTGCGCGTATGATATGGGGGGCAAGGTCTTCGTTAACAATCGCATTACCCGCTATAACATTAAGCGTTGTAGTAGGAGTTATCTTTGGAATTATCGCTGCCTATTTTGGAGGTTGGGTCGATTCGGTAATAATGAGAATTTCTGATATCTTCTTTGCATTTCCAGGATTAATTTTTGCTATTGTTTTAATTGGAGTATTAGGTCGTAGAATGGAGTATATCATTTTAGCGTATGGAATTTTAGGAATTCCATATTATTCGCGACTAATTCGGGCTAGTGTCCTACAAGCAAAAGAATTACCTTATGTAGAAGCAGCAAGAGTTTCTGGAGCTAAAAATTGGAGAATTATGTTTAGACATATCATGCCAAATTGTATTCAGCCAATAATAATTTCCTTTACATTTGATATTGGAGGAGTTATTTTGAGTTTTGCAGGACTGGCATTCTTGGGATACAGCGATCCCCATCTGATTGAATGGGGTAGAGATATAGATATCGGACGCGGGCATTTAGTTAATGCTCCATGGGCATCATTTTGGCCGGGATTAATGATAATATTTACCGTTTTGGGCTTTATGTTAATTGGAGATGGATTAAGAGATGCTTTAGACCCAAGATTGAGAAACCTATAAGATTTTTTTTATATTATACAAATTTAATAATTGTCTGGTAAAAGATAAAAATGAATATTACTGAAAATAAACATATTTCGGAAAAGGAAACCCTGGTCGAATCAGAAGCATCCGGTGAAAAAGCGGAAAAATTGCTTGAAATAGACAAAGTTAGGACATATTTTTATACGGAAGAAGGAGTAGTTAAAGCAGTTGATGAAGTTTCTTTTGATATTTATAAAAATGAAGTAATAGGTTTAGTCGGAGAAACTGGATGTGGAAAATCTGTTACAGCACTTTCAATCTTACGGCTTGTAAGAGAACCCGGAAAAATTATTGAAGGCTCTATTAAATATAAAGGTCAGAATCTATTAGATTTGACAGAAGCTGAAATGAGGAGTTTCCGAGGTAAAAACATAACAATGATTTTTCAAGATCCTCTTAATTCTTTAAATCCGGTGATTTCAGTCGGAGATCAAATTTCAGAAGTTTTTCTCTTGCATCAACATGATATTCTTAAAAAAGAATTGGATGAACGATTATTAGAACGAAAAAATAAAAAGAATACAATAAAAGAATTAAAAACTCAATTAAAAGAAAGAGAATCAACTGGAGAAGAAATAATCGAATTTCAAAAAGAAATTAAGAAACTAAAAGCAGAGACAAGCCACTTACCTGTGATAAAAGATGTTATTCTAGATAATGCGGAGCAAATTATACAAGAAGTAGGGATTGCTGATGCTAGAGGGATTTTAACACGATATCCTCACGAGTTAAGTGGTGGTATGAGGCAGAGAGTCATGATTGCAATGGCACTTTCTTGTAATCCTGATTTACTAATCGCTGATGAGCCTACAACTGCTTTAGATGTTACTATTCAAGCTCAAATACTCGATTTAATGAAGAATTTAAAGAATAAATTCGAAACATCAATTTTGATGATCACTCATGATTTAGGTATTATTGCTGAAATGTGTGATCGCGTTGCGGTCATGTATAGCGGAAGCATTGTTGAATATGCAACAGCAAAAGATTTGTTTAGTAATCCACGCCACCCTTATACTATTGGACTAATAAGTGCGATTCCAAGTATCGAAAAGAGAGATCAAAAATTACATGTAATTAGAGGAATGGTCCCTAATTTGATCTTTCCCCCGTCTGGTTGTAGATTTCACTCGAGATGCGATGAAAGAATGGAGATATGCGATAAGGTAAAAACAAGACTTATCGAAATAGGGGATAAGTATTTTGTTGCATGCCATTTATTCGATGATAGATATAAAAATTCCCCTAAATATGTGTGGTCTAACAAAGAGGATGATGCCTCGTATAAAGTTTAATTAGTAGAATAATACAAATCAGATAAAGGTAAAAAAAATGACATTAATTGAAGAAAAAATGGATGTAGAACGGGTGGACGAAGATATCCTCCTTTCAGTTAGAGATCTTAAGACCTACTTCCCCATTTTAGGAGGTATGTTTAAAAGAAAAATTGGTGTAGTTAAAGCTGTTGATGGAGTCAGTTTTGATATTCGTAAGAATGAAACAGTTGGATTAGTCGGAGAAAGCGGATGCGGTAAAACTACAATTGGAAACACTCTTTTGAATTTGGTTGAAGCTGAATCAGGAGACATATATTATAAAAATCAAAAATTAATAAAGGATAAAGGGTTTAGGGGTAAATTTAAGAAAACAGAATCCATTCAAAATGACAGCGATCTTCAATTTACTAGTAAATTACGTAAAAAGATTCAAATGGTATTTCAGGATCCCGATTCTTCTTTAAATCCTCGTTGGAAGATAGTCAATATTATTGGTGAACCTCTTAGATTATTATCTGGTGTAAAAAAAAAGAAGGAGATCCGAAGAAGAGTCCTTGAACTACTAGAAACCGTTTCAATGAAAGCAGAACATTTAGATCGATACGCTCACGAATTTTCAGGAGGACAAAAACAAAGGATAGTTATTGCTAGAGCTTTAGCTTGTAATCCTGAAGTAATTATTCTAGACGAACCTACATCCGCGTTAGATGTATCAGTTCAAGCACAGATTTTAAATTTATTAAAAGAACTTCAAAAAAGATTTGGATTGTCATACCTATTCATAACCCACGATTTAAGTGTTATTCAACATATCGCTGATCGAATTCAAGTAATGTATTTAGGTAAGTTCGTCGAAGGAGGAACCATAGATGAAGTATTTTACAATCCAACTCATCCTTATACTAAAGCGTTACTCTCAGCAAGACCAACCTTCGATCCTGGCTCAAAAACAAATAGAATTATTTTAGAGGGCGATGTTCCTAGCCCAGTAAATCCTCCAAGTGGATGTGCTTTTCATCCAAGATGTTACGAGAAAGGAAATCATGCAGGATGCGATGTAAACAATCCCAAAAGGATCGATCTAGGGGGAGAACACTATATGATGTGTGCACCGTTAAGCGAAAAAAAAAAGTCGTATGAAGGAATGGAATATATTTCCGACTAATTAGACACTTTCAGTTAGTAAAAAACAACATATCTTTTTCTATTTTCATATCAATTTCTAAATTCAGAAATTGCGTAAAAAAAATAAAATGTTCATCTTTTTAGTAACTAATCATGTCTAATACATCCCAGATTTTTGTAGTAAAAACATCTCCTAAAACTGTTTTAGAGGATTATAGTAAATTAATGCATTTAGCTCAATTTGAGAAAGTATATGATAAAAATTCGAAAAATATCCTAAAATTAAATTTAAGCTGGTCTAAATTCTTCCCTTCGTGCTCTAGTCCACCATGGCAAGTAGAAGGGGTACTTAAAACTATGATAGAGGATGGTTTCGATCCAAAAAAAATCTTCACTGCTGAAAATCGGACTGTTGTAACAAACATAGAAAAGGGTTTAAAAGGAAATAAGTGGAAACCTATCATAAATCGATACGGAGTATGGTTTGTCCCTTTAACCAGGATTCCTTTTGTACCGTACGAATCGTTAAGACACAAATTTATTGCATTAAAAAATAAAGAACTACACGTCCTTGACTCTAAAATATTTCCTAAAGGTTTTAGAATTCCCGAATTTTACGTTGGTAAACCTATAATTCATCTTCCTACTATGAAAACTCATGGTCACACCGGAGCTATTGGGGGCACGTTAGACCAAACTAAAGAAGAAATGAAGAACGGAGGAATAACTTGCGCTATGAAAAATGCATTCGGAGGGCTTTTAACTAAACGCAGACATTTTAGCCATCAATTTATGTCTGAAGTTTTAGTTGATTTATTAATAATTCAAAAACAAATACACCCAAACATTATGGCAATAGTTGATGGAACTGTGTGTGGCGATGGAGCTGGACCAAGAACAATGATTCCTCGAATTAAAAATTATCTCCTCGCGGGATACGATCAAGTTGCAGTCGACACTGTCGTTGCTAAATTATTAGGATTTGAACCATTAAGTTTACCCGCTATTAAATTAGCTCATGATGAAGGATTAGGATGTGGAGACTTCAAAGAAATTGAGATAATTGGAGAGAATGTATCGAACATAAATTGGAATTTTAAAGTAAAGCGAAGTCTCGTAATTTGGGGGGACCAAATGGTTAGAAAAGGAGCTTTAAGGTTTTTAAATCCATTAATGCATAACAAGATCTTCTTTACATTACCAATATTAAGTTCTTTAGTATTTCACGATGTGTTATGGTATCCAACAATTGGTAAAAAAAGAATAAATGGATTTTTAAAAACTAGTTGGGGAAAACTTTTCAAAAACTATCCAAGTATCTAAAATTTTAATTTCTCGACATCTTTAAAAGCTGCATTTAATAGCTCTTCAAAATTAGTAAGATATTCTTTATCAATTCGAATATGGATTAAAAACTCTATGGATCCCCCTTTTCCTAAAAGTGGAGAAACCATTAAACCCTTAGGAAAGAAGGAATTATTGATATTCCATTCTATTAAATCCCATAAAATTCTCTTTAGAACGTTAATATTTCTTATTATTTTAAAGCTTTTTTCATTTTGAAAATTTGATTCAAAAAGGGGTTTAACTAAGACAATTATATCTCCATCTTTTTTCAAGTAATTCTTAATGTTTGGAAGAACTGATTTAAGCGAAGAGAAAGTTATATCAACAGTAACAATATCTACTTTGGTGGGTAATAAACTCAATTTTCTCGCATCAACCCCTAAGAATTCAACTATTTTTTCGTTCTTACATATTAAAGAAGGATGCAGTAAATCTTTCGCAGTGTCTACTACATATACTTTTGCTGCTCCATTTTGTAACAAACAATCTGTAAAACCTCCAACTGAAGCACCAATGTCAGCACATATCTTCCCTCCAACAGCAATCGAAAAATTATTCAGAGCAGCTTCCAATTTAAGACCTCCTCTTCCAACATAGGGGAATTTTCTAGTTAATCTAATAGAAGAATTATTCTCGATCCGTTTGCTGGGTTTAATTATATTCCTCTCATTTACGATTACATAACCTTTTTTTATCAACCACTGCGCTTTTCCTCTACTTTCCACTAATCTTCTCTCAACAAGAAGAATATCCAATCGCTCTTTCATATCTTTAATTTTATATTACCATAGGTTCAATTCTTTTTAATGATGAGAATTATAAAAAATCTTTATTGATTTGTTAAAAATGTGACTTTTAAATTCTTAAAGTAAGAAATTAATTAAATATGTCTAATTCTAACATTAATCATCTGTTTTTTAATCAAATCATAAATATTAAAAAACATTTCTTTAATCCCGAACTAAAACTAATAAAATTCTTCTATGAGATCACAAGTATTTTTCCCGTATGTGTAATTCGTATAAATGAATTTATTTTCTTTTTTGTTAAGTCAGGTGATCACTTTGCAGCAAAATTGTATTCTAGAAAATTACGATATTTAATGAAAAGGAGAAAAATATTAATTATCCATGAAGAACCAACATTAATTAGATTAATTTTCAGTTTTTTTGAGGATACATACATTCATAATGTAGTGCTGATTGAAAGCCCAACTAGAGATATAATTGATGTATTATTTTTATTTAATGTAGACAGAGCTGTTGCTGTTGGAATTGATGGTAGCTATATAAAAGCTGTGAATCATATTTTTAGGAATTATATAACTTTGAATTATCCCTTTAATAAAATCGAAAGTCACCCACTAGAATTAAGATGTAGTCTTACCACTGTATAAATTAAGGTGTGCTTCCTCCTTTCTTTCTCTTATCACTTATTTTTCCTTCAATTTTACCTGCTAATTTATAACTCAATTTGCCTAATACTGCTTTTAACGATGCTTTCCAGCCCCACTTCTTATATATCTGCCTTAAGATCACGCTAAATATAGCGAAAGTTAATAAGGAGGCAATCCAAATGTGAATAAAATCTAAACTTTCGAAAAAAATAAGATATAAGAAATTATGTCCTAAATAAACTGTAAAGGAATAGTACGAGAAGTAAAAAAAGACGCGATAACTTTTCTTAGTCTTAAATACTTTAAATTCTTCTAAAGTTATTAAAATTAATAGGATCATCAAGTCAAGACCTAGTGCATATAATAACCAAGAAAAACTACTCCTAAAAAGAAAATTTGGAAAATTAAATAATGCACCAATCGAAATTAATACTAAACTAATAACACCGATGGGGAAAATCACTCTCTCCTTAATCTTCTTCCTACGTATTTCTATGTTTTCATTATTATTTAAATCATTTATAATATCTCCTACAACAGTTCCGAAAAGAAAGAAAGGAAAAAATAATACAAGAGGATCTTGAGTAAAATCGTTATAAAAGATGTGGTATAGTACACCCTGAAGATTTTCTTGATATTGAAATGGAACCAAGATATAATACATAAATTGGCCAATAAGCCAGATAAAAAAGCCAATTATAATTCTAAATTTCTTTGAAATCTTAAACAATGGCCAAACTATTAGTAACGAAAAAGCAGCAGTCATTAAGACAAACCAAGTCCAAATCCACGATAAATCATTTATTGTCAAAGCAATAGCCAAGTTATAAATTAAAGCTATAATTAATAGAAAAGAGGCTCGAAGATAATACGAGAGTCTTACCCTTGAATATTTTATCTCTTTTAATACTTCAACTCTGTACATGCGGTTTCGATACGATAATGCCATGCTTACACCAGAAATGAATAAAAAGCCTGATGCTCCTATCGGATCAAAAATACTAAAAGTGAGACTTTCTAACCAAAAGAATTCTGGTTTAATCCACCAATCTATCAAATGACCGAGAAACATCCAACTCATGCATAATCCGCGAAATATATCAATACTTTTAAGTCTCTGCATTATGTCCCCTTATTTAATACTTAAGGTTTAGGATTAAAATTAATAAATTCAACATTTAATATAAAATTTTAATTAAAATTTGCCCAGTAAGGGTTTATTTCAGAAATTTAGAAAGTTCCAGATTTAGAAAGCTAAGATTAAAAAAATCGTCATGTTATGATTTCACAATTTTGACTGAATCTGTTCTTTCTGCTAGATGAACAGCAACTTTATTGATTAAAAATTTTATCGAAGCGTATTTTCCCCATTTATTATAAATAAATCGAAAGAAAAATGTCCATATTATTAATGTGGGTATTATAAAAAACCATATCTCAATTATATTAAAAATTGGTTGAAATAGGAAGTAGAGGAGATGATGAGAAAGAAATATAGTAAATGAATAAAATGAATAAATCTCAAAGAATTTAAATCTCTTTTGTGGATTAGATACTCTAAAATCTTTAAAATAGACTAAAAAAGCTAATAGAATAAGTTCTATTCCGATAATAAACATATGAGAAGAAAATGTTGTCTTATTTGAAAAATCCGGAAATTTATACAGAAGACCAAATGTTATCAGAAGACTTCCATAAATCCCACTTGGTATAAGGACTTTCCTCTTAACAAAAGCGTGTTTTTCTTTTAAATCTTCTAAATTATTTAACTCAAAAAATACATCACCTAATACAGTTCCTAAGAGGAGGAACGGAAAGTAGCCCAAAATAACATTTTGATCGGGGCTATTGTAAAGAAAATAGAATAGATATCCAAGTATGTTTTGTTCATTACTATAAGGAGTTAACCAATATAAAATAAATTCGTTACTAATCCAGAATACAAAACAAATAAATATTCTAAATATTCTAGATGTCTTTAAAAATGGCCAAGCCATAAATAATGAGATTGAAATTGTTTGTAAAACAAACCATAACCAAACCCCTGAGAGCCCCATAAAAAGCGTACCCATTATATTCCATAAAGTAGAGATTAGAAATATAATCATAGTTCTCAACATATAAATATTCCTAGCTTTACTCATTTTAAATACTTCAGAATTTTGAGCTTTAAGCTTATTTCTTTTGTACGACATTGAGGCGCTCATACCCGAAACAAGTAAAAATCCCCCACCACCTATTGGAGCCCCATAATTCCATATTAATTCATATAACCAGAAATCTGCTTGGGAAATCCACCAGCTAACCAGATGTCCAAAAGTCATGTAGAATATACAGAGACCTCGAAGTATATCAATACTTTTAATCCTTTTCATAATTACAAATATTCCCTAAAAAATGAGAATTTAAAGAATAATTCCCATCAAAAAATTTTTCACATTTTTGTGATCAATTTTGAAACTTTCGATCACTCTCATTACTATAAATATCTAAAAAAGTTAAATTTTATCAAATTATGATGTATCATTTTTTAACATTTTCATTGCGCTACTGAGAGTAAACTCTCCTTGTAACACCTTTTCTACCATATCCTTTAGCCCCAATAAAGATTTCTCATGATTTTCAGTTTTCAATGCTTTTACATTACCAATATTTAACTTTTTATTTTTAATTTTCTCAAATATATTTCCATAATTATCTTGGTTAACTATTATTCCATTTCTAAATGCTAAAATTAAAGCAGAAATTTCATCTTTTGAAAATTTTCGACCTGTTTTCCCCCCTGAGAATCTAATTTTTGAGGACCTGAATTCATCAATCAAAAAAACTTTTAGATTTTTTCTACTTTGGAAAATTCTATAAATTTGTTTAACCAAATCAAACGTAATATTAAGAACACCTCGACCTAATTTAAAATTTAGATCCATTAATTTTGGATTATCTTCTTGAAAAGTTTCTACATACATGTTTATCATATTAAGTAAATCGATTTTCCCAAAACAGTAATAAGAATCTAAATAGTAATCATCTAAGAAAATCATCAAACCTAATTTTTTACCTGGATCTATAGAAAAAGTCAATGTAGAATAATTTTTTTTATAACTAATTCTATAAGCAGCAATTATCTTGATTAAATACTTCTCAAAATCATTCTTTTTCGAATACACAAAGTAATTATTATGATTTCTTACTTTTAGCTTATCTATATCTTCGGAGGTTGTAAGAATTATGGAAGATATAGTAGGAATTTTTGCGTCTAAATTTAAAATCTGAAATTCAATATTATGCTTGTCTAGTTCATTCTTTAGCATATAGAAGAAATTCAAATCCTCTGTTAAGATATATAAAGGTTGGTTTCTCAAATTAATATTATAAATTAAATAAACAATTAAAAATTTGTAATTATGCAATTTCCCCTAACTAAAGTAAATGAGTTCTTTAAATCTAGTGACGCCACAGAGGGAATAACTTCCGTATGGGGCGACTTTGGTGTTGGGAAAACTACTTTATCGCTTCAAACAGCTAATATTTATGCGATAAATAAAAAAAAAGTGCTTTACATATACACAAAACCAAATCTTCCATTCAATAAAATTAGTACTATTCTTGAAAGCCATTTAGAGGATGTTTTAGAACATATTTTATTTATTCATACCACGAATTTTGATGATATATTCAATTTTATTTTTAATTTGGAATTTACCGTTCTAGATGATTTAAAAACTAAGAATGGGTCATTTAATTTAATAATTATTGATTCTTTGACGGATTTATATCGATTAGAATTAAATCGTGAGAAAAAAGGAAAAAATTTTATTCTGAATTATAGACTAAATCAATTGTTAGCTAATTTGGTTAATTTAAAACAAAAATATGAGATTAGTGTCTTGATTGTAAATGAAATTAGTAGAAGAACTCAAGAGGGACAGACTTTCGAGGTGGAAAGTGGGGGTAATGTAATGCAATATTGGGTGACAAATTCTATCAAAATCGAACGAACAGATGTAGCAAACAACCGAAAGTTTATTTTGCATAGAGGAAATGATAATATCTCATTTCTGCTAAATTCCAAGTTAACGAAGCTTGGTTTTGAATAAAAAAATATAAAAGATTATCAGTTATAGCTCATTATTTTAATTCGAGAACTAAAATTTAGAAACACAAAATGAGTCGTTTTAATGAGCGAGAGAAAAGAAAATATAAAATTATCAAAATGGTTGGATAATGATATTCCACATTCGTTTTCAGATAGAGACGAGTTAATTGAGATCATTGAAACAATTGCTGAAGCAACGATTCCCATAAGGGGTTTATTAGAAAGGGGAATAACTTCGCGCGAAATCGAACAAAGATTGGAAATTGAAAATGTAGAAAAGCAGACTACCAATCTTTATGGGGAATCACAAATTCATGAAGATGTATTAACTCATAGCATTATCCTAAAAGCACTTAAAGATAGCGAAGTCAGTTTTCTATTTGTTGCTTCTGAAGAAGCTGAACCTGTTCTAGGTAATGGGAAGTTTGGAATTACAATAGATCCGGTAGACGGTTCCTCTAATGTTATAGTTAATAGAACCGTAGGGACGATAGTGGGAATATACAATAAGAAAGGAACTATTATTTGTAGTTTCTACGTTCTCTATGGGATTTACACTAATTTAGTTTTAGCTCTTAATGGTAAAGTTGCAGAATTCATTCTGGATACATCCCCGTATAGTATGACTTTTTATCATTATATTTATCAAGAATTAAAAAAATTACCTAATAATGTAGAAGGAGGTATAAGATGCGTTGGAGGAGATTCAACAAAGTGGTCCGAGAGATGTAAAGCTTACGAACAAACATTAATTAATCAAAATTTTAAAGATCGCTACAGCGGAAGTTTTGTTGGGGATTTACATGCAATAATAACTTATGGTGGGATATATTCATATTTTCCTTCACCAAAAGCTAAAATACGCATATATTATGAATGGCTTCCACTGGCATTTATCATTAAAACTTTAAAAGGAGTTTTTTTAATTATTGGCAGCCCCGAAAACACAGATGAGGTTAAAAAAATGGAACATATTGAACCTTTAACTGTAGATAATGTTAATGAGATTCATACTAGAACTTCTGGCGGTTTGTTAGGCAGCGAAAAGCCAGTAAACCTCTTTTTCTCAACAACCTAATTAACTAGTTAATAAGTATAAGATAATATGAAAACTGAAAATCAAGATTTTGGTAAAAACAAGTACATTACAAAACAAGAAGGTTCTGTGAAATTCTTCTTACACGAGATAGATAACGACACTATCCCCTCTAAATCTATGAATGTTTTTTATAACAAAAGAATGGAGATAAACAGAGATATTTCAATCTTAGCTATTATAGCATATGGTAAAATCGTTAGCCAAGATTCCTTAGTAGTAGTAGATTCAATGGCGGCTTCGGGTATTGGTTCTATAAGATTGTTAAAAAATGCAAAGAATGTTGAAAAAATATATTTAAACGATATAAATCCCGTTGCAGTTGAGCTAATTAAAAACAATTTAGAATTAAATGAAATTGAACCTAACCAAGCGGAAGTATTAAATAAAGACGCCAACCTATTGTTTTCTCAAATCTCTCGAAGTTCTGCCTTACCAAATGTTATTTCAATCGATCCTTTTGGCACTCCCAACCTCTATATTGATTCTGCCTTTAAAGCAATTAAGAAAGATAAAGGATTGTTATGTATAACAGCGACAGACACAGCAGTATTATTTGGAGTTAAACCAAAGGTTTGTGGTAGAAAATATATGGCTAAACCGCTTCACACTGATTATTGTAAGGAAATTGGGGCACGAATATTACTGTCTTTTATATCAAGAATCGCCAATATAAACAATTTAGGCATAACACCACTTCTAACTTTCTATTCTAACCATTTCATAAGAATTTTTGCCATTAGTTTCAGGGGAAAGTCAAAGATTTCGAAGGATTTACCAAAAAGTTATGGATATATTATTCATTGTAAATCTTGTGGGAATCGTTTATCTGTTATTGAGAATCTTTTAAATGTGCCTCAAAAATGCCCTATATGCTTAAGCGAAAAACATTTATCATATTCTGGACCTTTATGGGTTGGTGAGTTGCATCAAAAATCATATTTAGAAGAACTAAATCTTTTAAATGAGAAATTCAATTTTAAGAATAAAAATAGAATAAGAAAGATCCTTAAATTCGCACTTAATGAAATAAATATGCCTATTTCATATTATAACATTCATAAAATATCTCAACAATTAAAACTTTCATCTATCCCTAAACTAGAAGATATAATTAAAATAATAGAGAAGAAAGGTTATAAAGCCTCAAGGACTCACTTCGATTTTATCTCAATTAAAACGGACATGAAAATTGATGAATTAAAAGAAATCCTAAAACAAAATGAAAAATTAAATTAGTCCTAAGACCATGTCAAAAGATGCAGAAGAACATAAAAAAGATGCCGCTTATAAAAAAGCTAAACGTGAAGGATACAGGGCCCGATCAGCTTTTAAATTACAAGATATTCAAAATAGGTACAATATTTTTAAAAGAGCGTATTATATATTGGATTTAGGTAGTGCTCCGGGTTCGTGGTTACAAGTAGCTAAAAAATACGCGGAATTAAATTTAACTAAATATTTCGATAAATATTATCACCGAGATCATTATAAAATCATGGGCGTAGATATCAAGAGATTAACCCCCATTGAAGATGTAAAAATCCTTAAAATGGATTTTACCACGCCTGAGTTTCCTATTGAAGTAAATAGATATTTCGAGGGAGAAAAACTTGACATCATTCTATCTGATGCAAGTATTAACAAGTCAGGAAATAAATTTAGTGATCAATCAAGACAAACTAAACTCTGCTTCAAGATTCTTGAGCTTACAAAATTCCTCAAATTCAAAGGAAACTTCGTTATTAAAATATTTCAAGGGGCTGATTTTGATAATTTCTATACAAGAATGAAGCGCGACTTTATGATTGTAAAGAGTTTAAAACCAAAATCATCAAATAAAAAGAGTAATGAAATCTACTTAATTGGATTAAAGAAAAAATAGTTGTCTCCCATTATTCATTAGCTCCTTCGAAATTTATGTCATAAGGAATTCCTTCCAATGATAATTTTATCCAATCGGATAACCATGGACAGTGTTTTGGGTTAAATTGATCAAGATTTGTATTATTACATTTACTAGCAAATGGACAGATTAAACAGGGTTGGTGAGAGAACATATCTAATATGAAATCATTTTTCTTTTTATCAATTTTGCGATCTTTTACTTTTATATCAAAAGTTTCCATTATAGAAATATGTTTTGTCCAAGACGCTACTACTAACTCACGGGTTACTTTAATTTTTGACTGTAACGCTAAAGTATCTAAAATTTTATCGAGTTCTATTGGTTCTTTATTTGTAATCTCTAATAAATCATCAAAATAGATATCTTTTAATTGCATTATTTGTTTGAAAACCATTTGTTCGTCTTTTTTTAAACCACGTACACCTTCTCGCTTTCTTTCTTCTATTCTTTCCAATCTTCTTTCAGCATCAGATTTTTCGCTTTCTTCTGGGCCCTCAACTCTCTCTTTAACTTTACATTTATGGCGGCTGAGATATGCAAAACTATTTCCACAAAAAGGACATACTTCTTTTTTTTTCTTCATTGTTTTTTTTTTTTTATTCTTTTTTTAGGTTAAATTTAACAAAAATAATAGTCGATGTTTAATATTATTAATTACATTAATAGATTTATACTAATCATTTAAATTAATAGCGATTAAATTTTATAGTATTCTTTCTTGAAAATGTTACAATAAAAAGTATTAGAAAATTTACCATCTCCTTGACTCTCGATTTAAAAGGTTCTAATTACGCTTAACCATGTAACAAACATAGACATCGCGTCAATGTAGGTCTATAAACAAAAAGACTTTGACTAATGTTTGTTAGGAAAAAAGAGAGTAAAAGAGCTAAACTCTCCCTGATCCAATTTCTCTGCATTAGTGATGGATGAGTGAAAGAACACTATTTGTTGCTGGCGATAGTATTTAAAGAAAAAATGGACATATCAATTTTTTAACGCGCTAGCTCTTTCTATTCTTTGGTAGGTAGAAGGAAGGGAACTCTTTTTTCGTCTTAAATTTAGATTTTATCTTCTAATCTCCTAACTAAAGCTTCGCTCACGGATTTTTCTGTTATTCCCACGTAATATAAAACGAAGTGCATCACTTCGTGATTGACGGTAGCAACCCACTTACTTACATCTAAGTCGTTTTTGCCGCCAAGTAGCATGATGTAGTTTTCGGAAGGAATCGCAACACCGTTGTAATATTTAGGAGCAAAGCAGAACCCTTTGGAGCTGAATTTAAACATGACATATGCATTAGCGTTAATATCTTCTTTTTTCAGTTGATACGGCAAAAAATCAATGTCCATAGCAGACAAATTTTTAATCTTTATTTCGGACAATATCTCTTACCTCCTAATGAAATAAAAAAAGGTTTAAAAAAAATTTAAGTCGTTTGTATATGCGACCTCATTTTTGGTTAGGTTGTTGTAGATTTCTTGAAATTCCGAAGTATGTTTCCCGCGATAATGGGCGTACACTTGTTCCCACACGATTTTAATTCCTTCCAACGCTGAATCTACGTCTTTGATGTACTCGTTAAGGTCTTTTTCGGTGTAAAGTACTTGAATCCCGCAATTAGTAATTAAATCGGACAGCAATTCGACGAGATAGGAAAGTTCTTTCTTGTAACAACTTCGGCAAACGGAACCAAACCACTCGGTAATAAATAATAAGTGGCTATTCTGAGTGCAATCGTGACACTCTCTCTTGCGTAAATAAAATCTCTTTTTCGTCATATTATGTTCACTCCTCCTTTTGAATCAACTTGTAACTTTTCTACCCAGTACGATAATATCGAGTCTAATCCTCCGTGATGTTCCTCGTAACTTTCTACTACGTCCTTCTTCGTGTGTCCCTCTTCCATAATTCTTAAGAGTAATTCTACGAGATTAGTATGATCCCAGTGTTCGTCTTCGGACTCTTTATCCCACGTAAGATACTTGCAAAGGAACCATCTATCCCTAAGCGATAACGTGGACTTAGGCTTTAAGTGAGGCGCTACTAAATCTTTGAAATACTCTTGTTTTACGTAATTAGATTTTTTTTCCATACGCTTCTCTCCATTTTCGTTCATTTTGTTGAGAATATCAGTGGTTAGACGCATTTAAATGAAAGGAAATTGACGATTTAGTAATTTGTGGTAAGGCTTTTTAAATATGTCCTGGATTGCTCTACTGTGAGTAATTTATACGAAAAAATAATTAAGAAAAAAAAAAAAGGTATTTTTAATCGTTAATCATGGCGAGAAATTCTTTTTCCGAAATGATCTTTGAGCCTTGACCTTGAGCTTTTAGATACTTGCTCGTTTGTTCAGTTGAATTTGTAACTAAATACGACAAATCCTTAACCACTCCGTTCTTTGGAATTCCGCCGTTCTCTGACACCAGACCGTTGGCTTCGTTCCGCGTCATGGTTTCTAACTTTCCCGTAAAACAGAAGGTAAGTCCTTCTAATTTTTTGCTTCCCATTTTCCTCCTCCTTATTGTTATTTTATTGGTTTCTAACGCTTGTTGCATGTCAAAATATAGAGAGTGAAATTCGTTGTAGAATTGGTTAGCGGTTATATCTGCGAACAATTCAACCCTCTTTAAGTCGTGAACGGTTGCGTTGCGAATCTTTTCCAATGTGTCGTACCCATCATTCACCACTTTCTCTACTAATGTTTCACCGATGTTTTCTAGGTCAAATCCTCCAACAAACTTAGAAAGAGGGATTTCTTTTACCGCAAACAAGTTATCTAACGCTTTCTGAGCTGACCTTTCTCCTACTCTATCTAGCTTCGATAAATCGGAGACTTGAAGCTGATACAAATCCGCTATCTTTGTTACTTTTCCCGAATCAAACAATTGTTTCAAGATAAGTTCCCCGAAATTTTTCACTTCGAGCTTTTTGATCCACTTTAACAACCTATGATAATCTCTTTTAGAACAGTCTTTATTAGGACAGAAAAATGATAGGGATGTTCGGAGTATCAATGATAAACTTAAAGAGCTTATTAAAAAGGATGATGGTTCAAAACACTATGAAAACATAAGAATATTAACTTCGGAACAATGGGGAGAATGTATTGGATTTGATGGAAATTTTAAGAAAATATTTAACTATTATCAAAGGTTATCGTTCAATCTTTTCCATTCAAAAAGTTTGCTACTTAAGGCATTAAGAGAATATAAACACGTAACCCACATGTTATACGGTCGTGACGAAGACTGGATTAAAACCTATTTACCCC
>JABXKC010000109.1:392-822 GCA_013375495.1 Promethearchaeota archaeon | reverse complement strand
TCGAACTTCTCATTATTACTAAGGCGATTAAAAAGAATCCTTGAAACTTATAATGTAAATCCTATTTGGATCTTATCTAGTGCTACAATTAATAATGCAAAGGATTTCGCAGAAAAATTGATTGGTGAAGAATTTGTTATAATTGATAAAGATAACGCCCCGTCTGGTGCTAAAAATGTAATTTTATGGGATTTACCATATGATGAAATATCTCATAAATATCGTTCGGCTCATCAAGAAACTAAAAACCTTTATGTAAGCCATTTAAAAAAAGGAATTCAAACATTGACTTTTACATTATCTAGAAAAATGGCTGAATTACAAGCAATTTGGACAAGACAAACACTTCCACTATTAAAAGAGAAAATTGTAAGCTATCGAGCCGGAATAAGTAAAAGAAAAAGGAGAGAGATTGAACAGGATTTTAAAA
>JABXKC010000109.1:0-382 GCA_013375495.1 Promethearchaeota archaeon | reverse complement strand
GTATTAGTTCTACAAATGCTCTCGAACTCGGTATTGATATAGGTTCCCTAGAAGCAACCATTTGCTCTGGATTCCCCGGAACGATCTCTAGCTTCAAGCAACAGATAGGAAGATCTGGAAGAGGAGAAGAAGTTTCTATTTCAACGTTAATCCCGATGGCGAACCCATTGGATTTTTTCTATGTCCATAACCCTGAGATTTTATTTGGTCCTATTAAAGAAGAAGTTCTTATAACACAAAATAATAAATATATTTTAAAGAACCACCTATGCTGTGCTTCAAAAGAAATTCCAATAAAAATTGATGATTATCAGAAATTTGGAATTGAGAAAAAAGATTTTTTTATTAAATGTTTGGAAGAATTAGTAAACGATTCGCTATT
>JABXKC010000108.1 GCA_013375495.1 Promethearchaeota archaeon | reverse complement strand
TTCCAACTATGATTGGTGTTCTGGTTCAGGCACTTGGAACGATCCTTATATTATAGAGAATGTTACGATAGATGGACAAAACTCTGATTCTTGTATCGAAATAAGAAATTCAAATGCTTATTTTATAATTAGAAATTGTAAGGTTTATAATTCAAGTATGGGGTTTTCTGATGCAGGGATTAAATTAGTTTATGTTAATAATGGAAAATTAATAAATATCAATTGTTCAATTAACTATAGAGGGATATACTTATCAAATAGCGATTTTAACACCCTTTCGGGAATCGAAGCAAATTATAATGAAGAAGGAATAAGATTAAGTTATTGTAATAATAACACGATCTCAGGAAACACCGCAAACAGCAACAGTTGGAGAGGGATAAGATTGGATGGAAGTAATTATAACACGATCTCGGGAAACACCGTAAATAACAATTATGTTGGGATATCTTTGCTTGTTAGTAATTACAACATTGTTTCGAGAAATAATGTAAATGACCATCATTATTGTGGGACATATTTATCCTCTAGTAATAAAAACACGATCTCGGGAAACACCGCAAACAGCAACAGTTGGAGAGGGATAAGATTAGATGGGAGTAATAATAACACGATCTCGGGAAACACCGCAAACAGCAACAGTTGGAGAGGGATATATTTATCCTCTAGTAATAAAAACACGATCTCGGGAAACACCGCAAATTACAACTATGAGTATGGGATATATTTATCCTCTAGTAATAATAACACGATCTCGGGAAACAACGCTAATTATAATGGAGGATATGGGATAACTTTATACTTTAGTGATAATAATTACATCGAAGGAAACACCATTAATG
>JABXKC010000107.1 GCA_013375495.1 Promethearchaeota archaeon | reverse complement strand
GCATCTGCTTTGTTTGAGAAACATTCGATCAAGAGTATTGAAGAAATATTCCAAGCTGAAGGAATTAGTCTTGAGGATATTTCGCATAGCTTTGGTATACCGATGAAGATTGAAGGCCAAACCCTGCTGATGAATATGCAATTTCTTGAAAAACCACCCAAAAAAGTACCTCCTAAAAAGCCTTGGTATGAGGAGTGGGCCGATAAAGTGAGCTTAGATAAAGTAGAGACCATAATAAAAGCAGTGATAGATGGGTTAAAAAGAGATGGCTATATACCTGAAGGAATATATGGTGATTTCCTTAGGGACGTTGAAAATATTGTAATAACTCGGCATCTAGGGAGCCACCTGGAAAGGGAGGAAGAGGAAGAGGAAGAGGAAGAGGAAGAGGAAGAGGAAAAAGGCTTAGATATGCCCTACGTTTTGAAGAGGTTAGAGATGCAGTGCTTATATCCCTTTATACTATCATTAATCTCTTCCCAGGCAAATCGGGATAGAAAAGATAAACTTGTTTATTTCCTCACATATACTCCTTTTATGAATTTGCTCCCTCAGCTGAAAGAAAAAGGTATAACAGGCAATATTATGGATCATAATGAGATAATCGTTATTGTACCGAGCCAGGGAAGGCTAATCAACACAAAAATAGATACAGAGATAAGAAAAGTTATTGGGAGATATAACGGGATAGCTATCGAGCCTTGGATAGCTCGTGTGAGTCTCCCGGAAAATATCGCAGGTAAAGGTCAGCAAAGAAATTTTGTTATAAGGGGTTATGAGATAATAAGACAGAGCAAAGAATTGCCAGAAGGGACTCCAAAAAGAACAAGACGTCTGGTGGGTAAAGAG
>JABXKC010000106.1 GCA_013375495.1 Promethearchaeota archaeon | reverse complement strand
ATTACAGCAATCAACTTCACACGTATTTTTATTTGGATACTCTCTATGCTGCGTCTTTAATGAAAATTCTTCCCATAACGCTTTCATTAATTTTTCCGCTATATCTTTTTCTTTAATATTAAAAGTCCATCAAAGTAATTTTAATATGAACGGTTTTGTTCATCAAGTTGAAATTAAGGAACTTAAAAAATTAGGAAAAAAATATAATTTACCGGTAATAGTAGACTTGGGCAGTGGAACATTTTTAGCTACCGAGAATTTTGGATTAAAACACGAACCGACTGTTCAAGAAATTATTAGAACCGGCGCTGATATTGTTTGTTTTAGTACAGATAAACTCTTGGGAGGTCCCCAGGGAGGGGTAATTTGCGGAAAAGAGGCTTATCTGAAGAAAATTTCGCAGCACCCTTTATTTCGAACACTAAGGGTAGATAAAATCACCTTAACTATACTCCAGGAAATTTTGTTATTTTATTTAAAGGGTGAGGCTGTAACCAAAATTCCAATTTGGAAAATGATTTCCTGCCCTTTAGAAAAAATTGCTACTCGCAGTCAGAATATCTGCCAAAAACTGAAAAAAGAAGATATCCCGGCATTTACCAAAGAAGGAGAAACTGCTATAGGTGGGGGTTCTTTGCCCGGACAAACTTTACCAACTAAATTAATAATTATAAAGCCTCCCTGTCCGGTAGAAATTTTTTCTAAAGAATTGCGTTTATTTAGCCCTCCACTTCTGGGAAGAAAAGAAAAAGAATTTTTTATCCTGGATCCTCGCTGCATTGACCCTTCTTCTGACAATTTAGTAATAAAAATCATTACATCAGTTTATTCTAAAATGAAATAAAAAGAGGTTTTTATGTTTGTTTTCGGAACAGCGGGCCATATT
>JABXKC010000105.1:658-956 GCA_013375495.1 Promethearchaeota archaeon | reverse complement strand
CCAATTCCTCCTCGACCTGCTTGTTTGGATGAAGCCCAGTTACGACCACGAACGAACCAAGAGAAATTAAGCATTCCCCATTTAGTATTTTTTGCTGCTGGTCCAGAACTTACTACTGAAACACGTTGTTTTTCAGCATCGTCTTTAGCATATTTTTCTGTTAATTGTTGAGTAAGTTCATGGGAATACTCTGAAAATCCATCTGATTCTTCAACTTCTTTTATTTGAATTAATCCATCTATACCATCAATATAAATAATCACATCGTTTTTAGCTTTCCCTTGAATTTCAATAGCGT
>JABXKC010000105.1:0-648 GCA_013375495.1 Promethearchaeota archaeon | reverse complement strand
AAATCCAGAAAATTTGAGATATGGTCCAAAATACCCTCCAACATTGGAATCGACAATAATCCCCGTTAAAGGTGAAATAGATGTGACAATTGATTTCCCAGAACCAGGATAAAATATGCTTCCACCTAAGGGACCTGAAGAAATGCAAATTTCATTCTCAGGATCGTTCCACTTTATAGTTTTCTCTTTTGGAAGAGAATTCCACATGAGCCAAAGGTCGAAACCCTTTCCACCTATGAATTTCTCTTTCATTTCATCAGAAACGGGCTTTATACTAATCTCATTTTTAGAAAGATTAAGATATAAGGTTCTATTTGCATATCCCTTTTGGACTTCTTGGATTTTAAACTTCTTTTCTGCTAAAATCATAGAATTTCACTCCATTAGGTTCTGATTATTAAATTAAAAACATAATTTTGAATAATGGATGATTTAATGAGACTTTAGAATTAAATTTTATTTAATTTTAACTTACAATTTAATTTAAAATTCAATAGAATTATATATTTTATAGCAAAATGACTTCATAAACTACCAGAATCACGTTTATGACAGCAAAAACCCTAAAATACAGCGTTTTAGAATTCTTCAAGGGTAGCGGTCGGGTGCAGCGTTTTTTAGGTTTTGTTATCATGCTCCACTGTTATT
>JABXKC010000104.1 GCA_013375495.1 Promethearchaeota archaeon | reverse complement strand
ACGCCCAAGTAATCGTCAGAAACCTCAAATATGTAATCATCCCCTACTTCAGCAGGTTGACCACTAGGTGATTCAATTGGCTCCACTTCAGAAGCTAGTGCTTCCTTCTCAGCAAAATTTTCGTGGGTAAGATCCATTAATGCGATTTCTTCGAGAGGTTGGAAACTATAGGCACTAGCTGCTGGAGTTAATAGCGAAGTGAAAAATAGCCCAAAAGAACTTAGAGTCAATAAAGCTATAAGAGTAATCGTTACTGTTTTATTTTTCATTTTTATTTTTCTCCAATTTGTTTTTTGTTTTTTTATTTCAACTTTTTTACTTTTTTACTTTTTAAGATAAAGTTAGGTTTTATTTATTTCGCAATATACTAAGTGTTTTTCAACATTCTAGAATGTTTCAAGTATTTCCAAAAAGTCAGATTTGACTTTGTTGGGAATATTTTATAACAACCATTTTTGTATATTTAAGATTTACTATTTCACGTGAAAAACGGGAAAAAGAAGAGAATTCAAGTTTTATTAACAGTGTATACAAAATCGAATATTTATATGATGATTGAATTAAAAAAATACTTTTCTGGTGTTAAAAATATTCTCCGTGTTTAATTTTATGATTTCATATAATTTTTTTGATAACTCGATTCGACAGTTATGATAAATTGGTGACTATTGTGATAATATTTAAAAATATGAAGACCATTATAGATAAGACAATTTGTTTTTAATTTTATTTCAACTTTTTTAAGTTTTATTTGTTGTAAAAAAAGTGGGAGTAAATCCCCTTTTTTTAAATTTTTTTTCTTCCATATTTTCCTATTTTTTAAAATATTAATTTATTTTTAATAAAATTAAGTTTATATTAAATAAAAATAAAAGTCAATAGTTTTTTAATTAAATTTTAAATAAAATTAAAATAATTGTATCAAATTTAGATTTCTTTCTCTTCCATCTCTGCAATTTCATTTTTAAACAATTCTAG
>JABXKC010000103.1 GCA_013375495.1 Promethearchaeota archaeon | reverse complement strand
ACTGGCTGTGCTTTAGATATCGCTAAACACTCTGGTCGTAAGAAAGTAACTCAAGCAGATATGAAAATCGCTATCAACTTAATTTAAAGCGATTTCCTAAAAGCTTAATACAATTTTAAATTTAATTTTTCTTTTTTTTAATTTAAACCTAATGTAGAAGCTTTCCAATTCTAGATTATAGATTTAAATCTTTATTTTATAACATAAAAAAAAGCGTGAAATTAAGCTTTAATTAATCATCTATCATCCTAAGATGTCCATTTGGGCATTCACCGTAGGTACAATCATAGAAACCGTCATCATATTCTACTCTTGCGTTATAATGCTCCCAACAATAGATCTTATCGCACTCAGGACAATATGCATCTATTCCCTCGTGGCAGAGATAGTCCTTCATGAATGAATGAACTTCAGAAAGATCTTCTTTTTTTAAAAGTTTAAATAACTCACTTGCAAGATTTTTTTTTAACGAACAGCTATGCGTAATGCCACTATAAACAAGCGATTCGTGTTCATCGAACCGACCATAGCCTATTTTGCATTCAACAGAAATTTTACCACACACTGAACAGGGTAAGTGATATTCGGAATCAGATACTCTAATAACTCTTTCGATATGCTTAGCACTTTTTATCTCTGGTGTCAATATATCAAATTCATTGTAAAAAACGCTCCAACATTTTTCAAAACTGTTTTCGATTTCCGTTATAAGATTTAATACTAGTTCTTCTTTATAAAACTTTATTTCACTAACAACTTTCGCTTTTAGGCTTCTAGCGTTATGTAAAAAGTTTTTAGATTTATCAAGAAATTTTAAGTTCCCTTGTAAAGCCCTATTAAGCATTTCCCAGGCAGACACGGTATTGTAGTAAAGGCCCTTTACATCTGAAATCCATAAGTCTTTAGTTGCATCGTCCAATTTCTTGCGGGAGTGTAAAAAATGTATGATACCTTCTTTAACATTCTCGAGTTCTTGAATGTAATCTCTAATCTTCCAAATTATTTCTTTTATTCTACCTTCGTTTTTTAACTTATCATTATTACTCAAAATGATTATCCCCAAGATTTCTAGGATAAATCTCACTAAAAAATGTATTTGAAAACCTTCGAATTAACTATCAAGGAGAAATCCGATTAAAAGTGAAGTAAAATATTATATTTCGATTATTGTTTCCTTTACTGCTTTATCGGCATAAAAAAAGCGCCCTGATCCCATAACATCTATGTGTCTAAACGATATTTCAAAAAAACGGATTTGTTGAGACATAATTTTGTATCTTAATTTTAAAGTCTTCAATTGTTGTCTGGAATACGATTCAACTAATTGTGTAATCCTTTTTCCTAATTCAGAAACGATTAATTCCTCATCTGAAGGATAATATTGGTCTGAATCCGCACCGATTGCGACATTACCTTTTTCAAACTTACCTACACTTTTTATGGCTTTTTTTTTATATTTATTAAATAGGGATAAGACAATATCCAACTTACTTATTGGTGCTTCTTCTATTTCTCTTAGGATTTCATAAACTTTACTCGGTTTTCTTAGGTAATCTTCAATAGTATCCGGAGTATTTTTTGGTTCGTAATCAGGAAATCTCTTTTTATTATCCATAATTACTAGTATTTCATATCAAAAATATAAATTTCTCTTATTGACATAAAAATTTAAAACCGATTATAATGTT
>JABXKC010000102.1 GCA_013375495.1 Promethearchaeota archaeon | reverse complement strand
AATGAAGTAATCTATAATCCTTCGTCAATTACCAACAGAATGCGAGAACTAGCCTTTCTTACACCTCAAGCACGGTTTGAGCTTCATGACAAAATTAAAGACGAAAAAGAAGAGTTTTTCTATGAGGGAGGAATTAAAGAATTTATATCGTATTTAAATAAAGATAAACAACCTCTACATAATGATGTCATATATATAAGCGATTCAGCCGAAGACGAAAATGGCGCTGTTATCTACTGTGATCTAGCAATGCAATATAATACCACTTATCAATCTAACATTCTTTCTTATGCTAACACAATTAATACCATAGAAGGAGGCGTTCATCTCACAGGATTTAAGTCTGCTCTTACAAGAACCTTTAATTCGTATATTGAAAAATATATGGAAAAGAAGTATAAAGAACACGTTTTAAGTGGTGCGGATACTAGAGAGGGTTTGTCTGCTGTTATTTCGGTTAAATTACCCGATCCGCAATTTGAAAGTCAAACTAAGATTAAACTAGGTAACCCGGAAGTCAGACAAATTATAAGTCAAATAGTAACTGATAAATTGACTCAATACTTAGAAGAACACCCTGAAAGGGCTAAAAAAATAGTTTTAAAAACAATTAACGCTAAATTAGCAAGAGAAGCTGCTCAAAAAGCGCGGTTATTAATCCGCAGAAAATCTGTCTTAGATAGCGCCAGAATGCCCGGAAAATTAGCCGATTGTTCTTCCAATGATCCAAAAGAGTGCGAAATTTTTATAGTCGAAGGAAATTCAGCAGGAGGATCAGCAAAACAAGGAAGAGATAGAGCTTATCAAGCGATATTGCCTTTAAGGGGTAAAGTATTAAACGTAGAAAAAGCACGAATGGATAAAATATTACAAAACAATGAAATCATCTCTATAATTAAAGCACTTGGGGTAGGAATTCAAGAAACTAGTGAAGTAAATGGTAGTGAGAAAGAAAATGGCGAAAATCGTGGAAATGAGGGATCTGAGGAATCTGAAGAATCTGAGGAATCTGAGAAGGATTTTGATTTAAGTAAGTTAAGATATCATAAGACTATCATCATGTGTGATGCAGATATCGATGGAAAGCATATCGAAACACTTTTACTTACATTTTTCTTCAGACACTTACGACCTTTAATAGATGGAGGGTTTCTTTATTTAGCTGTGCCACCACTCTATAAAGTTTCATATAAAGCATCGAAGGATTATGTATATTCAGATAATGAAAGAGATACATTTATGGAAGAAATTAAGTCAAAACACAAATTGAAAGACACTAGTTCAATAAAGATCCAAAGGTATAAGGGTTTGGGTGAGATGAACCCCGAAGAGCTTTTCCAAACAACAATGAATCGAGAAACCAGAGTTTTAAAGAAGATCACATACGAGGATTATATTGAAAATGATTTAATTTTTACTAAATTGATGGGTAAAGAAGTATTATCTCGGAAAAAATACATTTTTTCTAATTTCGATGAAGTTAATGTGTTAGATATTTGATCTTTAAATTTTTCATTAACAAAATTTGGGTGTAAAAATGACTTCAGAAGATATTCGTGATATTGAATTAAAAGACGAAATGAAAAGTAGTTATATAGATTATGCTATGTCCGTTGTTATTGGTCGTGCGATTCCTGATGTGAGAGATGGACTCAAACCAGTTCATCGTAGAATAATTTACGCAATGGCCGATAATAATTACTTCTACACTCATCCACATGTGAAATCTGCGAGGATTGTAGGTGAAACCATGGGAAAATATCATCCTCATGGAGACGCCGCAGTATATAACAG
>JABXKC010000101.1 GCA_013375495.1 Promethearchaeota archaeon | reverse complement strand
ATAGTCCGCAACATAGACTCCACTTTCCCATATTCTTGAAAATAGTAAATAATCTCTGCGGACGGGTTCAATGTAAAAAATTTGATAGGATAAATATGATTGTCAACAATTTCATCAACAAAATATTCCAATTTAGATTGCTTGATACCATATTTATTCGCAAATTCTTTAAGTGAGATATTATTTGGGAACTGATCTGGATGGTTAAGCATAAGATATAGGATAATTTTCTCAAAATCTGTTTCGTTTGTTAACATGGTTTTAACTCTATCGTAATCGAGTTCCAAAATGGTTTCGAGATATCTGAATTGTACGTTCTCGTCATCCACTTTATAATCCGTAAAAAATTTAATTGTCTTTCTTGTAATCTCATCGATCCTTTTACTCTCTTCGTTTAAAATAGATTGCCTATCCAAGTCGTAGTTTTTTAACATTTTAGAGTATTCGATTTTACCCGCATTAGTTATACTATATTCTTTGTTTTCCCTTATAACTAATTCTTTATCTAATAATAGGTTGATTTTCTTCGATAGTGAAGATTGATTAATCGCAAGTGGAGGTTCAAGGAAATTTGACCATTTGCATATACTATTGTTATACACCATCCAGAGGATCCAATCCTCATAGTTCCTTCTTCGAGTAATAACTTTCGGTGGATGATTTAATCTTTTTATCTCACCATGAGTACTTGATATCTCGTGAAATCTCGTAAGCCCTTCGTTTGTTATTTTGTATTTTCCGCGATCAAATCGATCAATGAATTTGTTCCCTAGCAACAGATTTAAATATTTAGAAAGGGTAGAATCAGTAAAATTAAGAGGGTCTTGTTTAAAGTGTGCCCATTGGCATTGATTGTTATTAGCGAGCATCCAAAGGATAATATGTTCTGAATCTCTCTTTCCAACTGTAGGTTTCTTATAAATTCCTTCAGGAGGAAAGTTAATCTCAGTCATATTTCGTAGAATTACTTTTTAACAATTTGAGTTGTATAGGATATATATAGATGTTTTACTTTTTAAACTATTCTCTACTTTTTTTTTCATTCGAACTTTCCGCTAAGTTTCGCACTAAAAACTATAAATTAATTATTATTCTACTTAAAATTAACAAACAAATTAGTTTATGAAGTAGAAAGATCATGCAAGATGTAGAAAATCTCTATCAAAATGCTTATAACAGGACGAAGTGCCTTGAAGGATTATTCATCCACGATATTTCGAATTTATTTCAGATAATAAGTAATTCTATAGAACTGTGCGGATCATTGTTAAAGGATGGAGTAATAACGGAAGATATCCTGGAATATTTCCAATTAATTGCACAACAATTAACTCGAGGTAAAAAATTGATCAGAAATGTCAGAACACTCGCAGATTTGGAAGAATATGAAATGATTCTAGAACCTGTGGAAGTATTTTCTGAGCTAAGAAATGCCATCAATTTTTCTCTAATTAGTTTTCCTAAGAGGAAGATTAAAGTTAAGATTACTTCACTTCACGAAAACCTTAACGTCATGGCAAACGAGCTATTGAGCGAAGTGTTTGAAAATATAATCATGAATGCAATTAAGTACAACAGAAACAAGATTGCTAAGATAGAAATAATCGTCTCTAAAGTTGAGATTAATTCTGAGAAATATGTAAAAATCAAATTCAAAGACAATGGTATAGGTATTGATGATGATAGGAAGAATAAAATATTCCAAGAGGTTCACTTAAAGCGTAGAAATCCTAACGGTATGGGAATCGGGCTTTCATTAGTTGCTAAACTAATAGAATTATATAGAGGAGAAATTTGGGTCGAGAACCGTATAGGGGGAGATACGACAAAGGGTAGCAATTTCATAATCTTAATTCCGTTTGCAAAAAAAAGATAGGTGGTATTAAATGACAAATAGTTATGAAAGTATAAAAAATGGTAAATTGAAGAAGGATATTAAATGGTACACTTATGTAGATTCGCATCTCGACTCCAAATTACAGCAATTCATGGATGAGTACGAGATTAAGAACCAGGCGAAAATCATACGAAACTTTGTAAATTACAGTATAGATTATATAAATGCAATATTTGAAAAGAAATCATGTGACGAGGCTCAAAGTTTCGATGAAACCGAAATTGATGCTTTAATTAGGAAGGCAATAGAAGAATACGAAATTGGAAATCACTTTCACGAAGAGTTGAAGCAAAGACTCTCGCCTCTTAAAGTATCACTCCTAATGTTAAATAATTATTGCGAAGATAAAGAAAAGCTGTCTGAGGGTATTCGGAATGCAATCAGTGCTCTGGAAGAGCTAGAAATCACTGTAAAGCGCCATTTCGAAGAGCCAAATATACGACGATTTGTAAAAAAAATTGACATCTTATATGTTGAGGACAATGAATTAGAGCGAAAGACAGTTGATCATTTTTTTCAATCAAAGGGAGTAGATATTAAATCAGTGGAGACTTCTGACGAAGCTATGCATAATTTAAAGAGTCTTACTCCTCGAGCAATATTACTTGACATCAATTTAAAGACAAGCACTGTTAATGGTGACAAATTCTGTCAAATGTTAAAGTCAAAGGCTGAGTATAATTCAATTCCGGTAGTTTTAATATCTGCAGCTTTTTCCGAAAAAGAAAAACAAAAAGTGTTAGCAAGCACAGGAGCCAATGAAATTATATTTAAGCCCATAGACAATTTGAAGGAATTAGATGTCCTATTCAAATATCTAAAAGAGCTATAATTTAATTTTTTTTTTAATTTTTTTAAAATAATTATTCAAAATTCCTTCTGGACTCCATTTAGTTTATTAGTATGGAATTTCTTTCATTATTAACATTCCAG
>JABXKC010000100.1 GCA_013375495.1 Promethearchaeota archaeon | reverse complement strand
ATTTTAATCCCAAAAACAGCATCAGTAAAAGAAGCATTATTGAATTATGATATGAATACCGAGGAGAATAAGATGTAAAAACGGGATTTATCATGGGTATATTGCTATATTGGAAAATCAAAAAAAGTATAACACAAAATATTACAGCTATATTACCAATTTTACTAACTCTTGTTTTTCTATATCTTGCACCCCAGTATTTTCCGTGATATCCATCAGTTTTATTACAATATATATTAATGAAACGAGCGTACTTTTTTCTGCTAAAGGGGTTTTTTCCCCACATAATTCCGTCACCACAAGCAATAGTATCAAACAGAAAGTGACCAAAATAAATACCTATAACAGGTATTACAGATATTAGAGGATCTGAACCCGTGAAAATGTTTACAATAAACAAGATAATAAAAGGAATATATAAAAGGGGATAATGAGCTACAGAACTAAAATGGTGTTGAAATTCCGTATCGAGCTTAAATTTTCCTCTCTTCTTAATATAAAATACAATTGCATCAAAATCAGGGCAAATTGAAAATAAAATTATTGAAGATATATAATAGCTTGGCATTATAAAAGAACCGGTAAATAAAATATAGATGGAATAATATATTAAGAACCCAAATGCTGCATGTTGCTCTGTTCTGCTCATATTATTCAATTAAAAGGTTTAATTAATGTTTCAATCCAAAGTTATAAAAGAAAGAATACAAAATCCAAATATAATATTACTAGATGCTTAAAATTACTTAGCCTTAGTAATTATAAGTACGGCATATTTAATTTATTTAAAATAAGAGTTTGGTGAAAAAGGTTTTAATAGTCATTAAAAATCAACCAAATGAACCTAAGAAATTTTCTAATTTTCATCAGAAGCGCTAAGAGTTTCTGAATCTGTTTTTTTCTCTTTTTCAAAGTGTCGGATGTTTGTAAATAAATAAGTTGCGATCGAAATAACGACCCCAATAATACCGCAAAATAGAAAAAGAGTAGTTACGCCTAAAGGAACGCTCAGTATTCCGGTTAAAATAATTCCTAGTGGCGAGATAATCATAGAAAGTGTGCTATCTATTGACATGACTCTTCCTATTTTATCGGGAGGTACAATCGTTTGTTCTATAGTCTGAAAGATAGTGTTAATAATTGGTAAAGTAATACCCATCATAAGTAATCCAATTACCATCATAATAAAAAAGCCAGTGGGAATAAGAGCTAAATAAGCATAACCCAAAAACAAGAATATTATACCTATAAAGGTTGTGAGAATTTTATGGTTCCATTTTTTCTTTTTTATAGTAACCATTGCTCCTAAAATCATTCCCGCATTCATAGAAACAGATACAAATGCGTATTCATTAAGAGTTCCCCCATGGAGAGAATTTACATAATATGGTAGTAAGACTCCCAAAGGTTGTATTAAGAAATTGAGAAACATAGCTAGAATGATTATAGTTAACAACACTGGAATAGATCTTAATAACACAAAACCCTCTTTAAAGTCTGTGAAAAAAGAGGGTTTATCTGCTGATTTCGAGCTTTCTTTTCGCTCTACTGAAGGTATCTGGATTAATAGCAGCGGGATAAGTGCTATAAAAAATGTAATTATGTCAATCCATAAAATTTGATGGAAAGTTAGAAATAGTGAAAGTGCAGCAGCTAATGCGGGACCAATTAGCTGAACAAGTCCTGAGAACAAAAAGTTAACTCCATTTATCCGGCTCAGTTTATCTTTTGGTACCATCAAAGGAATAACAGAACTAACTGTAGGATAATGAAACCCTTGGAAAATGCTGCGAATTGCTAGAAATATGAAGATTATCCATATCTCTGTGAAATTCATAAGAAATAACATAATAAGGATAAACGTCGCGACAGCTTGGAGTGAATCGACTGCAAGAATTATCTTTTTTCTATTAATTCTGTCAGAAAGTACGCCAGCAATAGGTGTTGCTATTAGCATAGGCAAGAAGTACATTAGGGATGCTATAGCGAGAAAAATTGGATTATTCGTTTTTTCTTGAATCCACCAGGTTATAATAAAATGAACAACCATTGAACCTAGTAAAGAAAACAATTGACCAGACCATAAAATCAAATAATTCCTAAAAGTTTTCTGATTCGCTATTTCTTCCATTGTGTATTTCCGACTCTAATTTATTTTTGATCACAAATTAATACTGCAATAGACTTTAGAAATAAAAAAACCAAAATTAAGTTTATGTTTGACCAAATTTTAAGATATTTCGTCTTGCTTTTTCAATTCAAAAGATACAAATGCGGCGTCTCGGATTCCAATTCTATGTGCTATTTTTCTCACATAAGTTAATCGCCGTTTTTTAAGGACATCGTGCACGATTACAGCGGGAATCATTGAGAAGACCAAATAGAAAGGTAAACCAAGCCATAAGAAGAGACTTGGGATGTTTAACATATTTCCAGGATACCCAACATTTTCAATAAAGAGAATTATGAAATCATAAATAACGAAGAAGTATGTAAAAATTACACCAATTCCCGCGTACCCTTTCAGGAGAGTTTGAAACCACTCGCCTATCGACTTTATTAGAAGTGTTTCGTTAGAGTTTTCAACTTTTTCTTTAGTCGTAAATACGATTCCAGAATCCTTCAATAGCCAAACGGGCGAAAATAACACAGTAGATGCCCCAAAAGTAAATATCAGAAGTATTGTTTGACTCAGAATTCGAATAAAAACGGGAATTCTTAATGAAATAGCTATTTCAATTATCACGTCTGCTTCCAAAATAGATGAAATGATTTCAGGAGTTAAAAATATAAAAGACAGATTCACAGCCAAGAGTACAGGGTAAAATCCCGATTTTAATAGACTAACTTTCTGCTCTTTTAACTCGTATTGGATACCATAAAATTTTTTTGATCCATAAAAGAACTTATGCAAAATCATAATTATAGGGGATAAAACATATCCCCCCAGTAAAGCCCCTATAATACCAGAAATTGGGATGAGTACGAGAAATACAATAACGAGTATAGATAAGACATCGTCAACAGGGATGAATTGAATCACCGCGTTAGGTGTTC